>NZ_CAMTIG010000130.1 GCF_947072515.1 uncultured Clostridium sp. | reverse complement strand
CCATAAGAATAAATAATATACTTTTTAAAGTATTTTTGTTTTCCTATAGTCCAAATCCTATCCCAAATTAAAGCAATGACAAAAAATATGAAAAAATATAAAGTTATAAGTCCTATTTCTCTCATGATATTCTCCTTTTAAATCTTTTTTCATAATTTTACCATAAAATCATTAAGTTTCCTTATACATTTTTTAAATTTTCTTCTATTTATTATGATTTTTCTAAACTATTCAACCCAAGTTACTATATCATCCATCTCTTGTCTTGTCTTTTCTCTTTTTGGTCTCTCTTTTCTATATCCAAAAGCAGCCATACAAGCTACTCCAAATTTACTTTTATCTAGTATTCCTTCTTTTTCTAGGATTTCTTCTACCTTTTCTCTATCATAGCCTTCTATAGGACATGAATCTACTCCTATTACAGCTGCAGATGTCATCATATTAGCCATTGCAATATAAACTTGCTTACATGCCCAATCAAAAACTCCATTTTTAGAATCAAACATTTTTGCATCATTCTTTTGATAATCTTCTACTTTTTCTCTTCTACCAGCTCTAACATCGTCTGGTATTTCGTGTATATCTTTCATTATGTGTTCTATGTATTCTGAATCATAGCTCATTTCATCTTTATTTCTAGCTAAAAATACAATAAAATGACTTGCTGTTGGTAATTGTCCTTGTGCCCCCCAAGATACTGGTAATAATTTTTCTCTTATCTCCATATTTTGAAGAATTACAAAGTGCCATGGTTCAAGTCCTAAAGAACTTGGAGACAATCTTCCTGTTTCTAAAATAAAATCAAAATCCTCTTTTGGTATTTTTTTACTTGCATCAAACTCTTTACATGCGTGTCTAAATTTAAATCCTTTTAATAATTCTGTTTTTTGATGAACTGTATGCATAATAAATCACTCCTTCTATTAATAATTACTATTATATAATAAAATAGTTTTACCAATATGTCACTGGTAAAACTATTCCATTTATACTTTAATATTATTTTGTTAAATTATAAACCACTTTTCTTTTTCCTATAAAATATCCTAACATTCCAAATATTCCACCTATAATAGGATATCCTAAAGCAGAACTATTTAAAAATATAAATATTGCTATAAAATATACTACTAAAGTTACCCCTAATGATATTTTAATATTCATTCTTAATCTTCCACTTAAATATCCCTGTAATGCTATTATCAGTGGATTACCTACTACCATTCCTATAATTAACAACCCTTTTAAGCTAGAATAAGTAGTATTATCTAATGTAAAATTTAAAATCATCGGTATTAAGATAAAAAAACTTGGAAATATTACTATTGCTTTTCTCATAACTACTCCTTTACCCCTTTTTATTTAATTATAATATTATTTTCCTTTTTTTACCTTAAACATATCTTAAATATTTTTATCATTAACTAATTCTATAGCTTCTTTTCCTGTTAAATGCATTATATCTAATTCTATAATTCTAACATTCTTTATAAATCTATTTATTTCTTCTTCAATACCCGCATCATCATCTTTACAATATTTTGTTGAAAGTACTTTCAAAAAGTTTCTCATTTCTTTTTCATCATCTATTACTCTAACTTTTCCAAATGCAATTACGCTTCTAAAATAACTAGTATACTTCTCTGGAACAATCTTATCTTGATCAATTATTGTAAAAGACCCTTTTTCATTATTTTTTATTGCATCTATTTTATGTCCATCTTTTGCACTATGGAAGTATAACTTACCATTTCTATAAACATAGTTTACTGGAACTCCATATGGAAATTCATTATCACCTAAAACACATAAAACTCCACTAGTATTTCTTTCTAATATAGCTTTACATTCCTCCTCATTAAGTTTTTGTTTTATTCTTCTCATCTCTCTAAACATAATTTATTTTCTCCTTCGTTATTTTTTATAAAAGAAAAGCCTAGGAAATATAAAAATATCTCCCAGGCTTTTCTCCTTCCGTGTACACACTATTGTGTGCCTATCCTCTCGGACCAGTCTAATAATTGCTTATTACGGAACCCTAGAATAGTTTTGTTGTTTAAAATAATATCATATCCAACTTTTTATGTCAAATTTCTAGAAAATTCTTCATTACAATATCTTTTCTATTCTTACATGATATAATTAACACATACAATTAACTATGAGGTGATTATTATGAATATCTCTTTTAAAACCGATTTAGGCAGATTCAATTTTAGAGTCGCTGCTTTAATAATTAAAAATAATCGTTTATTGATTCATACATTAAAAAACAGTTCTTTCTATTTGCTTCCAGGTGGTAGAGTTGATGTTGGTGAAGATAGTGAAACATCTCTTTTACGTGAATTAAAAGAAGAACTTAAAATTAATGCTTCTATAGACTCCTTATTATGGGTAAGTGAAGGTTTCTTTACTCATAATGCTGAAAGATTTCATGAGTTAGGCTATTATTACTCAGTTCAATGTACAACACCAAACTCTATCTTAGAAAAGGATTCTTTTGAAATTG
>NZ_CAMTIG010000129.1 GCF_947072515.1 uncultured Clostridium sp. | reverse complement strand
AAATCTTTACTGTTGGTGGCTATCCTTTAACTGAAAAAGTTAAGTGTGAATTGATCGCTACAGAAACTACTCCATTTAAAGTTGTATAAAAATTATAGAAGCATACTAGAAAATTCTAGTATGCCTCTTTTATAATTAATCTTAATTTTACTATAACTTAACCTTTATAATTTCTGTATTAACAGTATCAAATATATCATTTGAATCAATTATTGCGAATTTTAACTCTATGCTTTCTATATTTTCTATATCATTTTCTTCTAAATATGTTTTTAATAAAGATATTTTATCATTAGCTTTCTTTCCAGCTTCTATTGTAGGTGAGAAAATCCCATCTATCATATATCCATTAATTGATAAATCTCTAACTTGTATTGTCTTTTTCCCATCTGTATTATTTTCAATATTAAGCTTTATCGCTTTTCCCATTAAATCATTTTCTATACCTTTAAATGTTATCTTTATTCCATTTTTATCATACATTACCTGATTCTCATCTGCTTTTTCTTCTGCCTTATCCTCTTTATTATCTTTTTTAGTTTCTGCTTCTATTTTAGGTTTATTCTCACTTGCATTAACTGGTTTTTCTTCAGTAGGTGTTGCTAATGCTCCTATTAATAAAACTGTTCCAAGTCCTAATGCAATTTTCTTCCCTTTTGACAACCCTTTTAATTTTTCTAATAAGCTCTTTTTTTTCATTTTTATCCCCCTGTTTTTTATACCTTAGTATCGTGTGTTTTATATATTCGTTTACCTTATTTCAATTACAATTATGACATATTATTCATATTTTGTACATATTATATTTATATTTTTACCATTTTTATAATTTAAGTAAATAATTTCAAAATATTTTTTAATATTCTATAAAATTTATTTCTATTTCTATATATTTCATATTTAGTCTTAAGAAAAATAGTTCTTAATTTTTTAGAATTTTGCCCCACAATTTCTAAAACTGCATATTTATTAGATGAAGGGGTGATAAATATGGAAAATAAAAATTTAAGAAAACTTACTTTAAAGGTTGAATACCAAAAAGGTGAGGACAACAACGGAAATGCTGTAATCAAAAGACAAAGTTTTTCTAGAATCAACTTAGAGGCTTCGCCTGCTGGCTTAAAATTATTTGCTGATAAGGTTAGCGAAGTTTTAAACTATCCTGTAACTTATGTAGGAACTGCTGAAGAATATAAATTATAAGGTTTGAGCCTTAATAAGGGCTTTCTCTAAAATTAATTTATATCAGAAATTTTTAAACTTAACAAAATTAAAATTATTAAAAAGGAGATGATTTATATGTTCGAAAAAGTACTTGTTATGACTTTTACAAACGAAACTGGGAAGAAATTCTCTTTAAAACTTAAAGATTTAGTAGAGGATTTAGACCAAGCTGTTTTAGGAGAAATCATGAACACAGTAATAGACAATGAAATCTTTACTGTTGGTGGCTATCCTTTAACTGAAAAAGTTAAATGTGAGTTAATCGCTACAGAAACTACTCCATTCGAAGTTGCATAAAAATAAATTGAAGGACATGCTAAAACTTTAGCATGCCCTTCTTAATTATATCTATTTATCTCTACACTTTTCTTCTAAGCTTTCTTTTCTCAATTGAACTACTTTTTCTACTAATTTATATAAATTATATCTTTTACCTCATAGTCTTTTAAATACCCATTCTGTATAATCTACTATTTTTCATGTTTAGTCTAAATACGTATCAATTAAATATCTAACTCTCTTATATGTTTCTCTGCCTTGTGCATCTATGTATGCAGTAGTTCCTGGCTTTCCAGCTTCACTAGCTTGTACATCTCTTTCTTTTATCCACTCTATCTGTTCTTTTTGAAGATTTTTATAAATATCTGGTCTTAGTATTACATTTAAATCTCCCCACAAATCATTTAAAATTTTATCTGTTCTTCCATAAAATTCTTTTGCACTATTTAAAGCTTCATTTCCTTCACCATATAAAGGACCTCCATATTCTCTAAAGGCACTTCCATATAATTGATAAAATTCACCTGTTTTTTTATTATATTTTTCTTCTAAAATTTCCACTTGTTTTTCTGATACATCACTTTTATAAATAGAGTTTGTTTCCTGTGTTTCTTTATTAAATGTTTTTTCTTCTGTTGACTCATCATTTTTCTTTTCCTGCTCTTTTAAAATATTTTCTCTTTCTTCTTTTTCCTTTTCGTAGTCTTTACTATCTACTATTTTAGGTGGAACACCACCCTCTTCCTTATTTTCATTATTGTATACTTTCTCCATTATTCCATTTACAGCTTCAACTGCTTTTCTTGTTTCATATTTTTCATACATTTTGTATCCACCAAATAGAATTGTTCCCCCCAAAACTATTGATAAAACTATATTTACATTTTGTTTATTCATTTGCTATCCCCTTTTATTTTATTCACTTAATTTTAACATATTTTTAATTAAATTAAAAATTTATTTTTATTTAAAAGAGTAGAAAAACTACTTTATAATAAATCATCAATACGATAATAACTGATCTCATCCTTTAAAAATTCTTTTTAAATTTTTCGATATTTGCCCCACAAATTCTAAAACTGCATATTTATTAGATGAAGGGGTGATAAA
>NZ_CAMTIG010000128.1 GCF_947072515.1 uncultured Clostridium sp. | reverse complement strand
CCTATACAATCATACTCTTTGAAAGGAACATTAACAAAGGCAACAGGTTCAGCATCAGCTACCCTTCCGCATCCAGCACTAGCTGAGGCATAAACAGGTATAGTAGAAGATGTGTCTTGGGAAATAGTTTCAAGATGATCCTCTAATTTTTCTTTTAAAAAAGAAGAAATTTCCATATTAAAATCATCTTCTTCAATCAAATCTAAAATTCTTAGAATTTCAAATTTATTGATTCCCAAAGCTTTAGCTATAGAGAATACTGTTTTTAAAGAAGGTTTCCTAGTTCCAGCTTCAATTTTAGATAGTATGGAAGAGCTTACTCCACTTTTATATGAAAGTTGACCTTGTGTTAACTTTTTTTCTTTTCTTTTTTCTTTTAAAAATTCAACAGCTTTTTCTATATTTTCCATAAAACCTCCTAACAAATTTTATCATGTTTTGCACAAGTGTGACAAAGTAACTTTTAAATTAAGTTGACAAAAGTGCAAAAATGTTTTAAACTTAAATTGTCACATTTGTGATAAGGAGGTAATATGTCTATTTTAATAAAAATTAGAAAGAAATTACTAGAGAATAACAAGACGATTACTTGGTTATCAGAGCAATTAAATATAAATAGGCGAACATTTTATAGAAAGATTGCTAATAATGATATAGAGCTTATATCTAAAATAAATACAATATTAAAAACACTTGATAAATAAATTATAAATTAAAATGTCACACTTGTATCAATGCTATAAAAATTTTTTAAGGAGATTTTATGATAAAAGTTGAAGACTTAATCGAGAATAAAAAAATTGATGGAAAAAATAAAAATATAATAACAGCAGAGTCAATAAAAAAAGCAATTATAAATAAAAGGAGAGCAATACTTGATGAAAAAGCGGAATAATTTTAAAGTAAATAGTTTTTTAAGAATTGTAAAAAAAGGTCAAATAATTAAAATAGGTTATCCAGATGTAAACTTAAGAAAATTAAAAAGTCGTATAGATAGATTAGAGTATGAAAAAGCTATAGATATATCAAGAGCTTATTATACTAAAGCACAGATTGAAAGAAGTAACTTAAATTCATATTTAGCTTTAATTTTATCAATATTTTCTTTAGTTTTTAGCATCTGGAAGTAGTGTACCAGGTGTTAGAATATAAGAATTTAAAAATTTGAATTTTTATATTCTAAGCTTTCACTTACAGATGATCATTCGGATCATCGCCTCCATTGAAATCATCAATTTAAACTTCTAACTTACCCCCGTAGAAGTTTAATATCATCCCCCAGATAGTATTGGTGGTTTCAATAGAGGTTTAAAATCTCTAAAATAAAGTATAAATGGGGAGGAAACAAAATGGGTACTAATAAAGGAGGAAAAATAAGGAGCTTACCAGGAGAACTATTAGCAGTGAGTATGGATATGCATTGTGTAGTTTTAACAGGAAAAAATCATCACAGAATAGCTGAAAATATAGATTCAATGGATGATGAGGTAAGAGAAAATTATATAAAGGGTGTAAGAAGCTATATAAAGCAATTAAAAAATTATGCTAATAAGTTTAAAGATGAAGATTTTAAAAGCCTTATAAATGAACTTGGCAAGTTTACAGAGAAATATATAGAGGATACACTTTATTATGAGGAGTTGGATGATAAAAATAGAATGGAAGCAAAAGTATATTTAAATGAATCTGAAGTTAGATTGACAGAAAGAAGTAATGCTTTAGATAAAGCTGTAATAGCTTTAAATAAAAAAGACCCAGCTGGAACTGGATCTCTACAAATAAATTTATAAAATTTAATTTAATAAGATTATATCACAAAAAAATAAAAAGTAAATAGGCTTTATAAAATCCATTTTAAGGTGGTTGGTTATATTAAGTTATAACTTCATCACCAAATATTAAGATTGGTTTAAATATGGCTAAAAAATGGATTCTAACATGATTGGTTGTAGAAACAACTTCATCAAAAATAGTTGGAATTTATGAAAAAAATAAATGTGAAAAAAGTAATACGGTTTTTTGAAGTTGAACCCTTGAATTTATTGGGTTAGTTTGAAAATTTTGTGAAAAAAGTAATACAGAAGTATATACAAGATTTATTATTATATTATTCTTAGGGAGGATACATGGAATTTACAACTAGGGAGTTTTTAGAGAATCTATTTGACAATCTAGATAATAATTTTCTTATAGAGATTAGGGAGATTACAGATGCAGCTAGTGTAAACTTTTTCTATAGTTCTTTAGATGAGTTAGTAGCATTATATAAACCTAATTTAGAAAAGCATTGTTATTTTGGAGTTTCTAGTAGAGGTCAAAGAAAAAATTCTAAAGGGAAAACTTCTGGAGAAAATATTAATTGTGAAGATGTAAAAACTCTATGGTTTGATTTTGATTATATGACTCTTGATGAGGTAAGGGAAAAAATAAAAATATTTAAAGTAAAACCTAGTTATATTGTTTCCAGTGGAAATGGATATCATGTTTACTATATTCTTGATGAAAGAATTTCAACTGAAAAAGTTATAAGAGTTTTAAGACCTTTAACAAAAATGATTGGAGCAGATACAAAAGTTTCAACTCATTCAAAAGTTTTAAGATTACCAGGAACAGTTAATAAAAAAAATGATAAATGGTGTGA
>NZ_CAMTIG010000127.1 GCF_947072515.1 uncultured Clostridium sp. | reverse complement strand
TAAATCTATCTTTAGATTATACAAAATATATGCATTTTTTCACAGTCTGCCGGGGTTTGTGGGAAAACTAACCAAAAGTAAATGAGCCGAAAACTTTTTTATTTTTTAAATTCTTCAAGTTATTGCAGGTTAGGGCATAGCTAAAGGTGGAATATATGAAAAGCTTAATATTTAATGAGAGCTTTGAAGTATAATAAAACTATTGGAGGTGGTTTTATTGAGATTAAAATTAGTAGAATTTACAGAACAATATGCAAAAGAAATTTGTGACTGGAAATATGATAATAAATATTCCATATATAATTATCCTGCATGGAAAAAAGCATTAGATGAAAAATGGGCGATTACTATAGACGTTAAAAGAAAAAAAGAATTTTTTGCTGTAGTTGATGATTATTATAATTTATGTGGTTATGTAAGAGCACAGGAAAAAAGTGAGTTTGTTTTAGCTGGAATTGGATTAAGACCTTCTTTATGTGGACATGGAATAGGATTTAATGTAATGGAATTGTTAGTACAAAAGTGTAGAGAGTTATATAAAAATAAAAAAATTGTTTTAGAAGTTCGTTCTTTTAATAAAAGAGCAATTAAATGTTATAAGAAAATAGGGTTTGAAATTAAGAAAACATATAAAAAAGAAACACCTATGGGCAGTGGGGAATTTATCAGAATGGAATATGGTTATATAAATTAGTATTGAAGTGAAAAAACAATCAGAAATGGAGTTTAATTTGTAAAGTGTATTGTAATAAATTAAAAGTGAGAGATAAATAGGAATTTATAAAGGAGATATATAATGAATATTAGAAAAGCAAAAATAAGTGATTTATCAAGAATAGCTGAAATATATGTTTTTAATAATAGAATAAATTTTTTTCCAATTTTTAAAGATGAAAGGTTTTCGTTTGGTGAATTACAAGTTGTTTCATTAGCAAATAATTATTTCAACAAAGATGAAATAATTAAAAATACATATGTATTTGATAATGGATTAATAAATGGCTTTATTCAAGTGAATAAAAAAGAGCTTTGCAAAATATATGTAGATACATTTTTCCAAAGTGAAGGAATTGGTAAAGAACTTATAAAATTTGCAATTAATGAACTTAAGGCAGATAATTTGTGGGCATTAGAAAAAAATATAAGAGCAATTTCTTTTTATGAAAGACATGGTTTTCATTTAACAGGTGAAAAGAAATTTGAAGAAGGTACTACTGAATATCTTGTTAAGATGGAGAAGTAAATTCCTAGTTTTCGATTAGATAATTTTAAGTTAGTAGTAAGAATTTAAGGTGATAATATTAAACCTATTATTGCCTTATGCTATAATAAATTATAGAAATAATATAAATTTATATTGTTTATTTGTAGAGGAAAAGTAATGTGGATACTAACAAGTTAATTAGAACTTTAGATGCAATAAGTTATAAAACTAAACTTGGGAAAACTTAAATAATACGCTTAGAAAAGTAGATAAAGAACTCTTAAAGGAGGAATTAGATAAATGTATTATATATTAGTTAAGAATTTTAATTCAGTAGGATCAGTTGTATATGGATCAAATGATTCTAAAGAAGTTGATATGATAGATGATTTATTAAATTATAAATTAGATGGAAAAGAGAAGCAGGTTGTATTATTATCCAACTTAGAAATGTGGAAAGAATACGAACCATTTAATATGACAAATAGTGTTGGTGAATTTATAGATAAAGCAATGCTTAATTAATATAGAATAGGAAATCACCGGTACAAAATAAAAATTAAAAATTAAAACTAAAACTAAAATCCAAACCCCGTGGCACGGAACAGCTAATAGCTAGTCCGTTTGCCCGGGGTTTGTGGGAAAACTAACTAAAAGCAAATGAACCAAAAACTTTTTTATTTTTTTGAAATGCTTCAAGGTATTGTAGGTCAGGGCATGTCCATAGTAGCTCAAGATGTATTTTTTATTTACAGGGACTATAAAAGAAAATGAGATTTATGAGCTAAGATACAATGGAAGTCTTGGCTCATTTTTATTTATGAAAGTGTAAATAAGTTTACTATTGATGAAGTTAAGGCTATAAAATACATGATGATTTCTATAGAAATGATAATGATAGCATATTTTGCTAGAGAAGGATATTATGACATAGTAAACATAAATATAAAAATGGACAGGAAAAGATGATTCATTTAAAATGAAAATATAGGAAATAAAAGGTAAGTTCCTATATAATAATAGATTAAAATTAGGAGATGAAGATATGGGGTTAGGAATTAGTGTTTATCCATTATTAAGTTCGAAAGAGGAAAATTTAGAGTATATTAAAAAGGCTAGAAATTTAGGATATGAAAGAATATTTACATCAATGCTTGAGGTTTCAAAAGAAAAAGAAGAGGCATTAAAGCAAGTAGATATTTATAGAGATATATTAACTTATGCAAGAGATTTAGGTATGAGAGTTTTCATAGATATAAATCCTGAAGTTTTAAAAAATATAGATATAGATCCAAAAGATTTGAAATTCTTTGTAGATTTAGGTTGTACAGGAATAAGATTAGATGGAGTATTTAATGGAATTTATGAATCTATGATGACTTATAATGAATATGGATTAGAAATTGAAATTAATGGTTCATTTAATAGTGCATATGTAAATAATATAGTAGATTTAAAATGTAATAAGGAAAAGCTTGTAGT
>NZ_CAMTIG010000126.1 GCF_947072515.1 uncultured Clostridium sp. | reverse complement strand
AACTTCTTAAATTACCTGCCATTTCTCCTACTGGATTTTCTTCTTTTTTAAGAAGGGCCTCCATTGCATTAAGTTGAATCATTGCTGTAGAAAGACTATGTCCCACACTATCATGAATCTCTCTAGATATTCTATTTCTTTCCTTTAAAAGAGTTAATTCTTCTATAGAAAGAGCATAACCTTCTAATTCTTTATTAGCTAAAAGAAGCTTCTCTTCTGAAACTCTTAATTTATCATAAAGGTTTTGAGCTTCTAACTTACTTTCATAAAGCTTTTTTATATAACTTAAAACAGCTAGTACCATAATTAAAATTAATGTGTATAATGGATTTTTATCTAACCCAAGACAAAAAAGAACATCAAAAATTAAAAACCCATATCTAATATATTCATTCTCTATAGCAAAAATATCAATACTTACTCCAATTAATAAAAATAAGCTTTCAGCTCTAAACATTCTTACTCCAATAAAAACTAAAATAAATTCTAAAATTATAGAAAGAATCAAACTTTTTTCCTTCTTTAAATAAAAAACTCTTAAGTTATTATTTAAAATAAATAACAAAAGAAATACTACACTTCCCACTTTAAAGTTATCTTTTAAAACAATAATATCTACTATGCTAAAAAATAACCCTGCATATCTGATGCTAATTAACTGTATACTTTCTCTCATTTCTTCTCCTTCAAATCACTCGTGCCTTAATTACCATTCTTTACTATATATTTATTATACATAAATTGCAATTTTAGTAAACTGAAATAAAAAAAGAAATCCTTCTAAAGATTTCTTTCTTAATTCCTGTTTTAATTATTTTAAACTTTTAAACTTCTAAATGCTAGTAATGCATTTACATTGTCAAAAGAGTATACAGATAATGTATTCGCATTTCCAAAAGCTCCATAAATTCCACTATCTTTATTTAAAACTTGAAAATCATAGAACTTTTGTAAAGCTAATTTATATAGTTCTTCATTATTTGTAATTCTTGCTATTTGTATCAAATTAGCATATACAGCTGTTGATTGAACATCAGTTATACTTTTTCCAGATGCTATATTATATTTTGCATAAATAGCTCCATTTTCTTTTAATTCTTTTGTAAACCAATTAACAGTAGGTTCTACATTTTCACCTGCACCAAGTTTATTTAAAACTATTATTGTTGTATTTAATGTATTTACATAATCTAAGTTATCATATTTTCCCGTTTCTATATTATATTCTTCCTTATATAAAGGAAACTCGTTGCTTATATACCCATTATTAAGCACTGTTTGAGATTTTTTATATATTTTATTCCATTTAGAATCAATTTCTGAAAGATACTGTAATGCTTGTATATCTATGTACGATAATGTAACTATATTACTTCCTTTATAATCTACTAATAGATCTTTATTCTTTAAATTTTCATATACACTATTAGCTAACTCTACAGCTTCATATTTATAATATATACTGCCCCATTTTTCACTTCCTAAAAGTAAGGCCTTAATTATTCTTAAATCATCAATAGTAGCTGTTGATGGATTCTTCTCTCTATTATCTAACCTCCAACTTATAAGACCATTATTTAAAATCATTTTATCTTTAATAAAACTATATGTATCATTAAATTTTTCTCTATTATTTTCTTCAAGATAATATAAAAGCATAAATCCTTCTGACTCGGAAAGAACATTATCACCTCGCGTTATAATTCCTTCATTTGCTTTATTTAAATAATTTGTTTTTATGCCTCCATCTTTATCAGTTAATTTTTGGCTTATAAAATTATCTAATAAATACTCTTTTTCTGTTGGTACACCATATGTTATATTATTTTTTATTTTAATAGGTTTCCAAATAGGCATGGTCTTTATTATTAAAATAAAAATCAATAATAAATAAAAAAGTGCTATTACAATCTTTGTTGTTCTTTTTTTCATTTACACGCTCCTAGATAAATTCGACTAAAAATTCAGATGGAGCCAAAATTCCACCTGAATTAAGTCTCATTTATAATCTCTTTAAATACCAACTATCACAAGCAAAATGTTCTGATTCTATTATTGGTCCATCTAATTTCTCAAAACCATTCTTAACATAAAACTTATTTGCTGCAACCATGCTGCTTAAAGTTTCCAAATAGCATGCCTTATAATTTTCCTTTGCATACTCTATTGATAACTCTAATAATTTCTTAGCAATGCCACATCCTCTATACTCCTTTAATGAATACATCTTTTGAAGTTCACATGTATCTTTAACTCCTTCTACAGGGCCTATTCCACATCCTGCAACAATTTGTCCATCCTCTTCCACTACCCAATACTTTGATTTAGGAGCTTGATAAAGTTCATAAAATCTACCTAATTGTGGATCTGTCCAAGCAAAGCCAGGTTTATTTGCTCCAAACTCTATTAAACATGTCCTTATAAGTTTTTCTACACCTTCATTATCTCTTTTTTCTATTTCTCGTATTTTCATCTTCTTTCTCCTTTGCATCTTTAAGTTATTATTAATAATATATTTAGGTCTAGTAAATTGCAATTAATTTATAAAAAAAACAAACTATATTTGAAATGAATATAGTTTATTTTCTTATTTAATTTATATTTTAAAATAATTTTCAACTGCATATTTAAATCCTTTTAATAAAAACTCATGTGCGTCTTTGCTGATTTTCGCTTTAGGATTTACAGCATCAAATCCATGATAACACCCTTTAAATATTTTAAATTCAGTAGGAACCCCTGCTTTTTTTAGCTTTTCCATATATTCAATTGTTTCATCTCTAAAAGGCTCTAAATCTCCTACGAAAGTTATGGTTGGTGGAATTCCTACAAGATTTGTTTCTCTTCCTGGTGCTGCATAAATTGGAACTTCACCTTTATATAATTTACCAAGATATAATTCCCATCCGCATTCATTTAATTTAGAATTCCAGATATGAGCATTATTGTCTTTTGATGATTCTGTTATCATTCTATCATCTATCATAGGATATAGAGGCATTT
>NZ_CAMTIG010000125.1 GCF_947072515.1 uncultured Clostridium sp. | reverse complement strand
CCCCGGACACCATGATTAAAAGTCATGTGCTCTACCGACTGAGCTAGTGAACCATTACCTAGCAACTTCCTACTCTCCCACAAGGTCACCCTTGCAGTACCATCGGCGTTATAGAGCTTAACTTTCCTGTTCGGAATGGGAAGGAGTGTTTCCTCTATGCCATCATCACTAGATTCTTACTTTTCTTGTTTCTGTCTCGGAACCGTTCCAGCCCCTCAACAATTACTTATTATATAGACTTCTAATATTAAAGTCAACATATTTTTTCACTTTTTTTTATTTTTTTTTATAAAAACCCCGCAATCCCTTTAAAACTGCGAGGTTATCTATAGTTTTTTTTTATCTTTTTTCTAATTTTTCGACATATTCTTTTATTATATCTATAGATTTTTCAAATTCTTTTTTTTCTTCATCTGTTAAATGTATTTCCACTACTTCTTTAACTCCATGAGAATTTAATATAGCTGGAACTCCTGCAAAGATTCCATTTACGCCATATTCTCCTTCTAATAGAGTAGAAACTGGAATTATTTTATTTTCATTATTTAAAATTGCTTTTATTATTCCAACAGTTGCACTAGCAATGGCATAATATGTAGTACCTTTTCTTTTATATACTTCCCATCCTGCTTCTGCTGTATTTTTCACTAAATTATTTAAATCTACTTCTGGAAATCTCTTCTTATTATCTTCTAAAACTTTTAAAAATGATTTTCCTCCAACAGTTATATGTGACCATGGTACCATTTGAGAATCTCCATGCTCTCCCATTGAATATCCTTGCACAGATCTTGGATCTACATCAACAAGCTCAGCTATGAAATTTTTCAACCTTGCTGTATCTATTGATGTTCCTGTACTTAAAACATGATTTTTTGGTAATCCTGATAATTTATATACATAATACGCAATTATATCAGCTGGATTAGAAACAACAATAAAATACCCTTTAAATCCGCTTTTCATTATAGGATCCACGATAGACTTCACAATATCTGCTGTCATTCCTAACGTATCTAATCTTGATTGTCCTGCCTTTGGTGGTGCTCCTGCTGTAATAACAACTATATCCACATCTCCATACTCACTATAATTTGCAGCTCTAACTTTAACATTTCTATTTAAATATTCAATTGAATGATTTAAATCCATAGCTTCTCCTATAGCTCTTTCCATATTAATATCTGTCATTAATACTTCATCACAAACTCCCTGTGTAACAAGGCTAAATGCTGTACTAGACCCAACTAATCCTGTTCCTACAATAGCCACTTTTGTATTTTTTATTGCCATATTCATTCACACTCCTATCCCCATAATTATATCACTTTATTAAGATTCTTTACATTTACATAATCCATTTTACATTTAGATTTTTATTAATATCCATTTAATTTATCTTAATCCATTTCATAGTTTCATCATATAATTTAATATAACACTTTTAAGGAGGTTAGAAATGACCCCAAATGAAATTATATCAACTAAATTAGCCCTATTCCAAGCTCAAATATTAAGCTCTGAATATGGTATTATCTCAACTATATATTTTATACAAACTAGTAATGAACTTAAAAATCAAACTTTAAATTTAAAAGTTTCAACCTCCCCAACCTACTTAGCCTACATTGGGATAATTTTTGCCTTTATCTCTCAATGGTTAGCTTGTATAGCTTCTAATATAGCACTTCGTCTCTTATATGAAGATATTGGTACAAAAAAAATTGATATTGATAATGCTATTTTTTTCTGTCAAACAGCCTATTTAAATTTATATATACTTTGGATAAAAGTTGATATTTTTAGAACTGCTTTTATAAATCAAAATACTACTGAAGGTGATTTTGTTAAATAATATTTTTATAAACTCTATTTTTTTAATTCTTTTTTAGAATATTTGTCATTATTTTTATAACATCTTTAGTCATTTCTATTGATGTTATTTTCTTATTTTTATTTATTATCGCTTCATTCATCATTTTAAATTCATAATTTAATGCTTCATTTGATGCTCCATACGTCACAATTTCGCTACTTCCATCTGAATATACTATTTTAGCTGTGTCTGCTCTTGGATAATCTTCTACCTCAATATATCCATTTTCAAAGCCTATAACAGCTCTCTTAGGCATTTTAGCTGTAAAGGATAAGTTTATAGTAGTCAATTCATTCTCTTTATTCTTTAAAATAATTGTTGATATATCATCTACTCCTGTTTCAGCTTTATTTACTATACTTAATATTTCAGTTGGCTCACTACTTAAAAATACTCTTGCCATAGATATTGCATATGTTCCAATATCTAACATTGCTCCTCCACCAAGTTTAAAATTAAAAAATCTATTTTCTTTATCATAAGGCTTCTTACTACCAAAACTTATTTGTTGAATCTTTAAACTGCCCAGCTTTTCTATATAATTTTCTTTAATATATCTATATAAGGGCATATTGAATATAGTCATAGCTTCTGCTAATATTAACTCTTTTTCATCTGCAATTTTATATACTTCTTCTAATTCTTCTATATTTAATGTTATTGCTTTTTCACATAATACATGTTTTCCATTTAACAATGCTTCCTTTATATATTCAAAATGTGTATTGTTAGGCGTACTTATATAAATAATATCTATCTCCTTGCTTTTTATTAGTTCTATAGGAGACTCAAATATCGTTTTCACATTATAATCTTTTGCAAAATCTTTTGCTTTTTCATATTTTCTCGTAGCTATTCCATCTATTATTCCATTTTCTTTAATTATAACCTTTGCAAAATCGTTTGCAATATTTCCTAGTCCAATCATTCCCCATTTAATCATATTAATTCTCCTTTTTAAATTTAATTTTTATTCTATTATATCATTTATATTTTTTTATTTTCCCTTATAGTTTTCAACTTTTCCACTTCTTTATCCACAGATTACACTTATTTTTCATAAATTTTGTGGATAATTGTACACAAAAAAGAGTTAGTAATAAATTACTAACTCTTTCTACGTTTTCACTTGGCAATTTCCTACTCTCCCACAGGGTCACCCTTGCAGTACCATCG
>NZ_CAMTIG010000124.1 GCF_947072515.1 uncultured Clostridium sp. | reverse complement strand
TTTTCATGGAAGAAGATGTTGTTCATCACAAAGACCAAAATGTTTAGAATGTCCTCTAAACCATTTATGTAAATGGGAAGGGAAGTTAGTATAGATAACTTATTTTTATAAGTTATCTATTTTTTTTATAACTAGATTAAAAATACATTTAATTTAAAGAAATAAACAGTATTTTTAATTAAATAAAATTAGTGAAAAACATAAAACAACAATAAAGAAGTATAATACAACAATTTAAAAAAATTTGATTGGGAATATGGTAAATTAAAATTTATAGAATTAATACTATAAAGGAGAAGCTATGTTGGTACAATCAAATTTAAATAATATTGATATAATTAATCTTTGGTATAAAATTCATATTGAGAAATCTATAGCTAGATTTCCTAAAGGAACTTGGAGTGGAGCAAATGGAAAGGCCAATTTTGAAAAACTATTTAAATATATAGTAGAAGAGTATTATCATATAGAAATAAATGATATGTTATTTCTAAATAGCAAGTGGTTTATTAAAAATAATTTAACTACCCCTTTTTCTAAATTTGGGAAAGATAGTCCATATAAAGCAATTAACTTAGTATATCCAAATGCTTTGAAAAAGTTTGAAATGAATTCTGCATGTAAGGAATATTGGAATAAAGATACTGCGAAGGAGGCTCTGTTATTTTATATTTATAAATATGAAATAACAAATAGTGATATAGCAGATTTAACAAAAGCCTTCTTTAAAGAAGTAGGATTAACTACTCCGTTAAATAAAGTCTTTAATGGAAGTGTTAAAAACTATTTAGAATTTTGTTTTGTAGGTAGAGAAATTTTAGATGAAAAGAAGAAATCAAGAAATTTTTGGACATATGAAAAGGCGTTAAATACTTTCAACAGTATGGTAAAAGAGAAGAGCTTAAATAGAGGGCAGATAATAAATTTGAGAAAAAAATGGTTTTATGAAAATGGGCTATCTACACCTTTGAAAAAATTTTTTAGGAATAGTCCATACTTATATATTAAAGAAGCTTATGCAAAAGGAATAGATGAAAATAAATTTAGTAGAGTTAGAAAACCTAAATATTATTGGACAAAAGAAAAAGCGATAAGTAGATTTTTTGTACTTATAGAGGAACAGGGGATAGAAGAAAAGGAAATTATAAATTTAAATGCTAAATGGTTTTTAAAGAATGGATTAAAGAAACCAATTTTTGAATTTTTTAATAATAGTATAATAGAATTTAAAGATTATATTTTGAATTTGAAATAAATAATGATATAGTTTAACTGATGATTTAAGGCATCAGTTTTTTTATTTTTAGGAGGCATAGAAATGAATGCACTTTTAAATATAATTTTTTCATTAATACTGTATATAAAAATGGATATAGTATTAGAAAAAAGAATAAATAACAAAAAAATACATTATATATTGTATTTTATATTTTTAATATTAAATTATATAGGAATATTTATTTTAGAAAGTATATCTAACAGTTTATCAAGTCTATTTATGATTATTAGTTATTTTCTATTTATAATAATATTTTATAAAAATAAAATTAGTGAGAAGCTATTAATTTTGTTAATTACACTAAATACAATGTTATATATGATAATTTTCTTAGTATATACTTTGCTTATATCAGGGTATTTAGTTGGAGGGAATATACAGTTTGTAAGAAGTATGGCAAACACATTTGTAATTATTATCGGAATAATTTTTAATATAATAGAAATTAAAAGTTTGAAATATTGGAAAAATGGATATTTCTTTTCGTTAATAAGAAATAGAATAACTAGAAAGTATGTTTATGGTACATTATTTTTAAGTTTTATTGGAATATTTACTTATATAACTTTAAATAATGATATTGTGGAGAATGAAAAAAATGTTTTAATATTTGGATATTTTATAATAATATTTGTTTTTATAATAATTGTTATGACATTAATAAAATTTAAAAATAAAATACTTAATTATATAATTGAAAAATCAAATTTAGAAGTTAAAATTAAAGCCATAAATGAAGAAAAATTTATACTTAAAGAAAGTGATAAAGATAGAAAAATTATATGGCATGATATAAAAAAACATAATTTGATTCTACAGCATTTAATTGAAAAAAATAAGATTGATGAGGCAATAGATTATTTAGAACGAATGAATACTGAAATAAATAATAGTGAAAAAAGAAAGATTACAAAAAATATAATTGTAAACTCTATAATAAATTTAGCTTTGCATGAATGTGAAAAAAATAATATAAAATATAATGTAGATATTATATTACCTAAAATAATCAATATAGAGCCTTTTCATTTAACAGTAATATTAGGAAATATTTTAGATAATGCAATAGAAGAAAATAAAAGATTAGAAGGAATAGAAAAATATATAAATATATATTCATTTATAGAGAAAAATAGATTGAATTTAATCGTTGAAAACCCATGTAGAATAAAAACAGGGTTAACGGAAAAAAATCTAAAAACTAGTAAGAAAATAACTGAGAATCATGGATTAGGAATAGAAAGTATAAAAAAAGCAGTAAAAGAGTATTCAGGAGAAATAATCATTGAAAATGAGGATTATAAATTTAAAATAATAGTATATATACCATTAGAAAAAGGTGATAAAAATGATTAATATAGCTATTTGTGATGATGAGAAAATTTTTTTAGAGGAAGTATTTGAGGTTGTGAGTAACCTTTTAAAAGAAAATGAAATAAAATTTGAAATTGATTCATTTATATCAGGGGAAGATTTATTAAAAGAAATAGAGAGTGGAAATACAAGGTATGATATTGTTTTTTTAGATATAATTATGGCAAATGATGATGGAATAGAAGTAGGGAAAAAGATTAAAGAAATAGATGAAAAGATATATATTTTATATATTAGTAGTAGTAAAGAGTTTTTACTAGATGGATATGATGTAGGTGCATTTAATTATATATTGAAACCTATAGACGAGAATAGATTAAAATCTCAAATTTTTAAATTATTAGAGAAGATAAGAAAAAATGAAGAAATATTAGAAATTAATAAAGCAGGAATGATAATAAAATTAAAGATAGAATGGATTTATGTCAATATCCTGGACACTAAAATTCGAACTATACTAAGCTGTAGC
>NZ_CAMTIG010000123.1 GCF_947072515.1 uncultured Clostridium sp. | reverse complement strand
CTAGTGGATTACTTTTAAATGATTTTTTGGTCTACAAATTAAGTATAAAATACAACTACTCTTATTATAAATATTTCATTCTAATCAAATCTTTAACTAATTTCAATTATCCTTAGCTTAATTTTTTATTTGTATCCCCAAATAACTCTCTCACTTTTCTTTTAGGCTTCCTCTTAACTTCTCTCTATTTACTACACTACAAATAACAATCTTTTTTGACTTAAATATCATTTTAAGCTCTCATAACTAACTCTATCTACTTTCTTAATTTATCTTTCTATTAACTCTACCTTCGCCCATACGAATTTATCTATCTACTACACTCTAAATCCATTTACATATTAATCAACAAATTTCATTTACATATAAACCTATTAATCAGCTTCATTTTTCTCCCTAAATATCTCATATGCATAAAACTTTTAAATAGCTCTTTTTATTTTCTGATACTGTCCCTTAAATAATTTACTTTACTATAACTATAGATTATCTCTATAGTCTATATAAAACTATATATTACTCTTATCCTAACTATTCTTTATCTTACTCTAACTTTCATTCTTTATCTTATTTTAACCATTCTTTATCTTATCCTAGCTATCTCTTTCATCTCCTTGATTCTCTTAATTATTAGTATTTCAAGAAAAATCTTAATTTCTCTATTTTACACTTCCCTATTTCATAGCTCTCTAAATATTTAATATTCTTGCTCTAAATCTCTACGCATATTTAATATTCAAAACTTTCCTCCATAAATTATCTTCTTAGATTCAACTAGACAACTTACTTATAATAACACTCTCCCGTTCTATTCAATTATCTTTTATTAAACATCGCTTCTTTACTACATTAATGCACTTTTACTTTCATCTCTTAAATACTCTATAAATACTACCTGCAATCTATTATTTAATTTAAAATCTATTATTTAAACTTCCTCTATCTTTAATTTCTCTCTATAAGACTAACTTCTCTTTCTATAATATTAACTTCTCTCTTTACTATATTAGTTTCTCTCGAATATTCACTATTTCTATTCAAATCACTTATACAATTAAAAATATACTCCATAATTTAATTATTAATATTTCTTTTTTATTACTAACTTCCTATCCTTTTAAATAATCTTTACCCAAACTTTTTTAAATCTATTTAAAAATACTTTCTTTTAATATAATAATTTTACACAAAAAATTATTATATTAAAATCGCTATATTTCATAATTATCTAATATAATTAGCATACCTATCATCATTCTTAAATTTTCTTTTCCTATACTTCTATTTTCAAGATTAAATTTACTATAAGTTACTCGTAATCCTTCTTATGTTTATGCAATATCGCCTTATCATTAATTCTCCTTTCTATAATTTCTTCTACTTTCCTATCACTATAAAAATAAGAATTTACACGAATACGATATTGTACTTTTATTCATTCTTTATACTGTATGTCCTTCTCTATAAAATTCACTTTTCCTGTACTTCTATTTTCAAAATTAAATTTATTATAAGTTATCCCTAATCTCTCTTACCTTTATACAATGTCTCCTTATCATTAATTCTCCTTTTTATAATTCCTTCTACTTCTCTATCACTATAAAAATAAGAATCTACATAAATGTAATCTTATATTCGCATCTAGTCTTTATGTACTTTTCTATAAAATTCACATAGAACTCTTATAACTAGTTATTCTTAATTTTATTTTAATAAATTTATTTCTCATATAATTTATCATAAACTAAAAAAATTCTCATTTATCTATAAGAAGCAACTACCACAGTAGCTTTATATTTACTCTTTCTATTTCCTATTACTAATCCAAACAATTCTAGATTTTTATATGACTATCCCCAAATATTATTTCAAATAAAAAAACATCACAAAATGATTATGATCATTTTGTGATGCTCCTACTATAAAGCTATTAGCTGTTTCTTACAACACCATATTTTGCTTCTAAATCTTTAATTGTATCCATAAATTTCTTTTGTTGTGCTTGTTGAACAAGTTGTTGTGCTACTGCAGCTTTAACTTCTTCAAATTCTTTTGTTTTAGCTTCATTCTTAGATTCTACTTTTATTAAGTGATATCCAAATTGAGTTTTTACTGGTTCTGTAATTTCATTTAATTCAGCTTCAAAAGCAGCTTTTTCAAATTCTGGAACCATCATTCCTTCTCCAAATGCACCTAAGTTTCCACCTTGTTCTTTTGATGGACAGCTTGAATATTTAACTGCTGCATCTTCAAATGATGTAGCTCCTGAAAGTATTTCTTCTCTTATCTTTTTTGCATCTTCTTCATTTTCAACTAATATATGTTTAGCTGATACAGTTGCCTTTTCTGAGAACTTATCTTCGTTTGCTTCATAAAAAGCCTTTATTTCATCATCAGTTACTGTAACGTCAACTAAAACTTTTTCTATAGTAGCTTGAGCTAAAATTTCTTTTTGTAGACGTTCAATAATTTCTTTATATTCATTAGTTTCATTAACTTTTAATTCTTTACCTAATTTATCAAATAATTCTACTTGAATCATTTGTTCTAATAATTGTTTTCTTCCCATTTCGCTTTCAACCATAGCTTTTCTATCAGCTGGGTATTTTGCTATTAAATCATTTAATTCCTTTTCAGTTATTTCATATGAACCAACAGTTGCTAATATTTTATTTTCCATTTTAAATTCTCCTTTTTTTTCAAAATATATATATTATTGTACCAATATAACTATAAAATAACAAATATTTTATTTGTATTAACTATTTTATCCACAAATTTATTTTTTATTTCATAATTATCCACAATTAAATCACTTTTTATAAAAAAAAAGATGCTCATCTGTGAACATCTTTTTTATGGTGGAGGTAAGGAGATTCGAACTCCTGACCCCCTGCGTGCAAGGCAGGTGCTCTCCCAACTGAGCTATACCCCCTTAATTTTTGGTGGCTCGAGCTGGAATCGAACCAGCGACACGAGGATTTTCAGTCCTCTGCTCTACCGACTGAGCTATCGAGCCATATGACCTAGCAACTTCCTACTCTCCCACAGGGTCACCCTTGCAGTACCATCGGCGTTATAGAGCTTAACTTTCCTGTTCGGAATGGGAAGGAGTGTTTCCTCTATGCCATCATCACTAGATATACAGAAAATCTTGTTCTCTGAAAATTGCACTTGAAATCTTGTTGATATATATATTGGTCAAGCCCT
>NZ_CAMTIG010000122.1 GCF_947072515.1 uncultured Clostridium sp. | reverse complement strand
AAATGGTTGAAATATCACAGAGTAATTTGAAAGAAGCAGCTGAGTTATTATCTGGAATAAAAAATGGTATGGGAAAAGCTACTGCTAGAGCAATTAATCATACAACAGCTAAAGCTAAAACTCAAATGAAAAGAAAAGTAGGCAAAGATTACTATATAAAACAAGGTGATGTTGATAAAACATTAAAAGTAAAAAAGGCTTCTTGGACAAATCCATTTGCTACAATAACTTCGAAATCAAGAGTATTAGGATTAGATAAGTTTAAAGTAACTGTAAAAGGCGGAGTTGTAAGAGCAGCTATTAGTAAACTAGAAGGTTATAAAGATAGAAAAGGTGGCTTTATAGCAAATGTAAAAAACTTTAGTGGTGGTTCATGGAGGAGAGAGAAGGGAAGAAACATATTTACTCCTAATTTTTCTCATAAAAGCGGTGCTAGAGTATTCAAAAGGATTGGAAAAAAAAGATTACCAGTTAAATCATTATATGGTGCTTCAGTTCCAGGAATGATAAGTAGTAAAAATGTTATAGCTGATTTAAATAAGTTTGTAATAGTAGAAACAAATAAAAGGTTAAGTCATGAGGTAGGAAGATTATTAGGAGGATTTAGATGAATATAGGAGTTTTAGAAATAGCATTAAAAAAATTTGTAGAAGAAAATACAAGAGATCTATTATTTTTAACTCAAAATAAAAAGGACCCTAAAAGACCTGTAAAAGTATTCTCTGGATTTATACCTCCTAATACTGCTGAAGATGAAATACCTGCAATAGCAATAAGGTTTAATAAGGGAGATGATGCTCCAGAAATAAGATATTTATATTTTGATTTATATTTTGCAATATTTAATAAAGAGACTGAAGGGTATAAGGAGTTAACTAATTTAATAGAGAGAGTTATAAATCGTATATCAGAGGAAAAATATATTGGAGATTACTTTGTTTTTGAAGATATAGCAGAGTTTGAAATAGAGGATGAACAGCCTTATCCTTTTTGGATAGGAAATGCAAGAGTTAAATTTGGAGCACCTAAACCAAATTTTACTGGTTATAGATAAGGAGGATAAATTGGCAAAAGCGAAAACAGAAAATAAAGAAGAAAAAAAATATTCAAAAATGTATTTAGGTCCAACTGTTGGTAAATATGGACTTCAAAATGGTTCAGTTATCATTGGGGATGTAAAAATATTATATGAGAGTGCAATAAAAGAGATTCCAGAATTAGAAAATTTATTTGTTAATGTAGATAAGGATTTAGCATTGAAAAAAGGAGCAATCTTTCAAAAAGGAACAAATGAAAATTTTTATTATAGCAAAGTCATAGAAAAACTTACAGGAGGTAAATAATGGCATTTCAACATGGAGTAACAGGTAGAGAAAATCCTACAAGTGTTATAGCAGCATCAACATCTGAAATGGTAGCAGTTTATGTAGGAACAGCACCAATTAATATGGCAAAAGAAAGAAAAGTAAATGATCCAGTTCTTTGCTATTCATATTCAGAAGCGGTTGAAGCTATGGGATATTTAAAGGATTTTGAAAATTATACTTTATGCGAGGCAATTGATGCACACTTTAGTAAGTTTGGTTCTGCTCCAATAGTTTTAATAAATGTCTTAGACCATGAGACACATAAAGCTGAAACAGCAGAAGCTGAAACAATTACAAAAGAAAATGGAAAATTTACAATAAAGAAAACAGGAGTTATCCCAGAAACAGTAACAATTGAAGGGCAGACAAATTTGAATTTTCAATTTGATGATGATGGATATTTAGTTATTATTGGAACTATTCCTGGAGAAACAGTAAGTGTAACTTATAGTTTTTTAAAACCTAGTATGGTAACAGCAGAAGATATTATAGGTGGGATAGATACAAATACTGGAAATGAAAAAGGGTTAGAGTGTATTGAGAATATATTTCCAAAATATAGGGTAATTCCAAATTTAGTATTAGCTCCTAAATTTTCAACTGATTCCACAGTAGCAGCAGTTTTAGAAACTAAAGCCAGTAAAATAAATGGACATTTTCAAGGATTTGCTATATGTGATATAGACACTAAAACAACTAGAAAATATACAGATGTTCCTGGAATAAAAGAAAACAACAATTTGAATTCAACTTATTTATCAGCTTTTTGGCCAATGGTAGCACTAGGAACGCTTAAATATCATATGAGTACTCAAATAGCTTGTATTATACAGGCTTTAGCAGCTGAAAATGATGGAGTGCCATTTAAATCTCCTTCTAATAAATCTTTAAAAGCTGATTCAGCAGTTTTAGCAGATGGAACACCAGTTTTACTAGGAGTAAATAAAGCAAATTATTTAAATAGTAATGGAATTGGAACCGCTTTAAACTTTATTGGAGGATGGAAAAGTTGGGGGAACTATGCAAGTTGTTTTCCAGCAGTAACAGACCCAAAAGATGCTTTTATAGCTTCAAGATTGATGTTTAACTTTTTAAATAATACTTTAGTTACTACATTTTGGCAAAAAGTTGATGAACCAACAAATAAAGTTTTAATAAATACAATAGTTGATAGTTGCAATATTTGGTTAAATGGACTCACTAACCAAGGTCAAATATTAGGTGGAAGAGTCGAGTTTAGAGAAGAGGATAATCCTACAACATCATTAGTAGCTGGGAAAATAAGTATTAGAGTGTTCTATACACCACCTTTACCAGCACAGCAAATAGAATTTTTAAAAGAAATAGATGTAAAGTATTTTGATACTTTATTCCAATAAAAAATGGAGGCTTAAATGAAAATACCTGAAAAAGTAATTAATTTTACATGTTATGTAAATGGGTCGAATGAATTAGCAGGAATGGTAGATTTAAATTTACCAAAGATAGAGCATATGGTTGAAACTATATCTGGAGCTGGAATAGCAGGAGAAATTGAAAGTATTACACCAGGACATATATCAGCAATGACATTTTCGGTTAATTTTAGAAGTTTAGTTGATAAAAATCTTTCATTAATAAAACCAGAATCTTATGCTTTTGAAGTTAAAGGGGCCTTACAAGAAACCGATTCAAAAACTCAGAAAGTTGAAGTAAAAAAATTAACTGTAGCATTAAGAGGATTCCCTAAATCAGCTGAACTTGGCAAGTTAGCAGTTTCAAAACCTACAGATTCAAATGGAGAGTTTACATGTGAATACTTAAAAGTTGACATAGGTGGAAAAACAACTGTAGAAATAGATAAACTCAACATGGTATTTATGGTTGATGGAAAAGATTACTTAGCAGAAGTAAGAGCAGCTTTAGGAAAATAGGAGGAA
>NZ_CAMTIG010000121.1 GCF_947072515.1 uncultured Clostridium sp. | reverse complement strand
GGCTACTTGCTGTTATTGTTCCTGTTTTTGTTTCTGATGGATTTGTTGTTGGTGGTGTTGGCTCTTCTGGTGGTTGTACTTCACTACCATTTAATTTAATATTATCTTTTAAATATCTTTCTACTCCATCTGCTAAAGCTGTTGCTAATTTATTTTGATATTCGCTTGTCCTTAATTTAGCTGCTTCTTCTGGATTACTTATAAATCCTGATTCAAATAATGCTGAAGGCATACTGCTTTCTCTAAGTACCGCAAAGTTTGCTGTTTTTACTCCTCTATTTGCTGCACCTGTTTCTTTTATTGCATTTTCTTGTATGTTACTACTCAGTGGTCTATGAGTACTTTTATCCGTATGATAATATGTTTCTATTCCTTTTGCGCTAGATGATGTAAATGAGTTTATATGTGGTGAAAGGAAAAGATCTGCTCCATATGCATTTGCTATTTCAGCTCTTTCTCCTAGTCCTACATATACATCACTTTCTCTACTCATTTTTACTTCAATACCTTTTTCTTTAAGCTTGTCTCTAAGCTTTAAAGATATTTGAAGTGTTAATTCATCTTCTAATAATCCATTTCCTGCTGCTCCATTATCTGCTCCACCATGTCCTGGATCAAGGAATACTTTATAGTAGTTTCTATCTACAACTGTATTTTTTAAATTATAATTCTCTTTTACTACACTTGGTACATATACTTCTACAACATAAACACTGTCCCCTATTTTATTGCTTAAAAACACAGTTCCTGAATCTTTAACTTTTGCTATTCCACTTTCATCAATTTCTAAAGTATTTTCATTTGAAAGTTCCCAGCCTTTATATTGTGAAAGGTTTAGGCTTTCACCTCTTCTTAATGATATTCCATCTTCGACTACTACTTTTTCATTTTTATATTTATCTATTATTTCTGTAAATTCTCTTTCTAAATTCTGGCTAGCACTTGCATCAAAGCTTCCAGCAAATAAACTAATTCCAGACATAGCTATAGTCATAATTGTTACTTTTATAATATTATTTAACTTTTTTCTATTCATTTACCCTTTATCCCCCCATTTTCTTTTTATTCACTCTTAATTCATTTTTTATTAACATTTTAATTATAAAATATTCTCTTCCTATTTTCAATTATTATAAGGAAATAAATAGCAATTTATCCTTTTTTCACTTTTATATCTATAAAAAAAAGTGATACTTTCATATCACTTTTTCTCTCTAACTTTTATATAATTTATATTTTAAATTAAGCTAATCTCAATGATTTTTCTACTATTTTAAATAAAAATACTCCTGCTACACTATTAATTAAAACTGCCGGTAATACTACCGTTGTAAATAAAGCTAAGAAAGGTGCTGGAAGTCCTACTAATATACTTGCTGATGTTATAAAAACAACTCCACTTACTAATGTTCCTACTGATAATATAACAATAGCTTCTATAAGTTTTCTTTTAAATAAATCTATCTTACTTAAAAACTTTATCTTTCTCATTGTATATAACATAAATACAACCACCTGAACTGTTATTACTTTATCTATCATATTAGGTACTTGTCCCCCCGGAAACTTTGTTGTTAAAGCAGTAAAGACTCCTGTAACTATTCCACAAACTAATGAAGTTTTATAGTCTCCATCATTTAATATTATTACTATAAAAAGCATTGCTAAAGCAAAGTCTGGTTGCATTGGCAAACCAAGGGCTGGTGTAAGCTGATGAAGTAAAGCTCCAATTCCTATTAATAATGCGTTTAATACCATTTTTTTCGTTTTTGAATTTCTCATAATCTATCCTTCCTTTATTTAATATTTTTTCTTTTATCTCTTTTTTCCATTCACTTCACTCCATCTCTTTCACCTCCTTTAATTTATTTGGGCAATAAAAAAACGCCCTATGTATTAAAACATAGGACGAAAATATTCCGCGTTGCCACCTAAATTGTATTTTTATGTATAATAAAAACACCTCTCTTTTCAAACACTATCATGTTCTAGTCTCTATAATGGGAGACTCCCAATAATCTTTACTCTCTAAATTTCTTTAGATTTCTTATTATATCTCAAAGGCCCATTCATTAAATCTCTTCTTGCTTAGATTCCACCACCCTAAACTCTCTTTATTAAAGCTAAATTTAATTACTCTTCCTCTTCAATGACTATTTGTATTATCTATTTACTCTATTATATACAATATTAAATTAAATGCTACACTTTTTTTAATTTTAATTGAAAATGATAAAAAAAGGCTATCAGTAACAATAGCCTTTTTAGTTTAATGTGTATATGAAGTTTTTAGTAATTGTGAGCTTTTAAAAGTCTACTTTATGCCCATAGTAAGCACAAGTAAATAATTTTTCCATAGTCTTATGGTCTATTTCTCTTGGATTAGATCCTGTACATGCATCTAAAATTGCATTGTGAGATATAAATTCTAAGTTATTTTTAAAGTCTTCTTCTGCAACTCCATATTCCTTCATTGTATGAGGGATTTGAAGTTCAGTATTTAAGTCATCTATCATTTTAATTAGAGAATCTGTTAATTCACTATCAGTTTCTCCATCTAATTTTAACATTCTAGCTAAAGCTGCATATCTATCTTCACAGTTCTTTCTATTATACTGGATTACATATGGCAGGAATATTGCATTTGCACATCCATGTGGTATGTGGAATACTGCTCCTGTTTTATGTGCCATTGAATGAACTATTCCAAGTAATGCATTTGAAAATGCCATTCCAACTAAACATTGGGCATCATGCATTTCTTCTCTTGCACTCGTATCACCATTATATGAATTTATAAGATGATCTACTACCATTTTAATTCCTTTTGCTGCAAGTGGATCTGAAAAGTTTGATCTTAAACTTGCTGTATAAGCTTCTATTCCATGTGTTAAAGCATCCATTCCTGTATGTGCAACTAGTTTCTTTGGCATTGTCTGTGCAAGCTCTGGATCTACTATTGCTATATCAGGTGTTAAATTAAAGTCAGCTAATGGATATTTTATTTTTTCAGTATAGTTAGTTATAACTGAAAATGCTGTTACTTCTGTAGCTGTTCCACTAGTAGATGGAATTGCTATAAATTTCGCCTTTTGTCTAAGCTCTGGTAGTCCAAATGGAACTACTGCTTCTTCAAAAGTAAAGTCTGGATATTCGTAGAAAATCCACATAGCTTTTGCTGCATCTATTGGTGAACCACCGCCCATAGCAACTATCCAATCAGGTTGGAATTTCCTCATAGCTTCAGCGCCCTTCATAACTGTTTCAACAGATGGGTCTGGTTCTACTCCTTCAAAAGTTTGAACTTCTATTTTAGCTTCCTCTAAGTAACTTTTAACTTTATCTAGGAAACCAAATTTTTTCATTGAACCTCCACCAACAACTATCATAGCTTTCTTTCCTTTAATGCTCTTTAAAACTTCTAAAGAACCTTTACCATGATATAAGTCTCGTGGTAATGTAAAACGTGCCATATTTCAAATTCCCCCTACCTATATTTAATTTACTTTTAACTTTCCACAAATTTATTTTACCATA
>NZ_CAMTIG010000120.1 GCF_947072515.1 uncultured Clostridium sp. | reverse complement strand
TGGAGGAGTTTTCTTGTTGTTGCCTGTAAATACCGACTAAGGCATCCGATTTTTCGAACATGGTGTTCTTCAAAGAGATGACGATAAACTGCAGGTCTGGGTTACCATGCTTTCGGATGTATACTGCGATTCTTTCGACGTTGGTGATATCCAGGGCTGCATCTACTTCGTCCAGAACAAAGAATGGACTTGGCTGGTAGGAATTGATAGCAAAAAGAAGTGCTAGAGCAGCGACCGTCTTTTCCCCACCTGATAGATATTCCATATCTTTGAATCTCTTCAGAGGCGGAGTGGCATGGTATTTGGTACCGGAATTGAACGGTTCATCTTCGTCTTCTAGTGTTAGCGAAGCGTTACCACCCGCTAGTTCGACTGAAGAGTTAGGATTCTTGGTTAACTCTCTATATATAGGATCAAGATGTTCGCTGACATGGTCAAATGCCTTCTCGAATAGCTCCTTTCTCTTCTTTTTGATCTTTAAGAATTGTGTCAATACTTTCCTTTCTTCCGTCTTCAAGGACGCTGTCTCATTATCAACCACATCAAACCTCTCTTGTGCTTCGTCGAATCTCTCAACTGCCCTAGCGTTTGGTTGTAGATCCAACAATGTCTCTTCAACATTCTTGATATCCTTTTCTAGACCTTCTCTGATGGTAGCTGCACCACTCTCTTTGTATTTGGCAGGTAATTGACCGTAATCTAAAGTAATTTCGTTAGAAATCAAGATAGAATCACTATCTATCTTATCTATTGGTAGATTATCCAACCCAATATTCGAGTTGACTGGGACATCGATGTTGGAGATTTTACAATTCTTGAAAATGCCTATTTTTTCTAAATTAGTCTTTTCAATATCTTCTTTGATTGCCAATCTTTCCTTCATGGCAACTTCTAAGTTGCTATTTTGTTCGTTCAAAGTATCCTCAGTGGAGCTAACATCCTTCTGTTTAGCATCAAGAACCTTTTGTAATTCACCTATTTGTTCCGTTAACTCAGAAATGTCTTCATCGATCTTTTCATTTTGAACTTGAATTTCGTATTCTTCTTCCTGCAAGGATTCTAGTGAAATCTTAGCCTTCTTAAGGTCACTGTTTGCTCTTTCCTGTCTTTTTTCAGTAGTGGCTAATCTTTCAGTTTCAAATTGTAATTTGTTATCAACATTTAGTATTTGCTTTTGTAACTGTTGCAATTCTTTAGCCTGTTTTCTCAAAATGTCACCGGAATGACTCTCATATTCGTTGATGGTAAAACCTAATCTCGCAGTAAAATCACTGAACACATTAGTTTGTAGAGATTCTTTTTCTGAAACTACATTTGCAATTGATTTCTCGATATCTTGAAATTTTCCATCTAATCCAGTTAACTTAGGCTCAAATTCTTTATCAATAATATCAGTATGATATTGAATTTCAACTTTATTTTCTTCTAAAGATCTGTTGACTTGGGTCAACTGAGTTCTCAAGGAAGAAATATTCGCATTTAACAATGAGATGGTGCTTTCAAGATCTCTAGCTTTGATGGTAAACATCTTACTATTTATAGACAACTCATCAACTTGGCTTAATAGTTTATCTTTTAATATCATTAAACTTTGATACTCTTCTTTATCCCATCTGTTACCTGAGTCTTTAGTAATACCACCAGTCATTAAACCAGCTTTGTGAATCAAAGCACCTTGGATTGTCACCAATTTAGCTCTGATGTTATGTTTCCATTTAAGATTTTTGGCAACATCCATTGTACTACAAATTATGGAGTTTGAGCAGACATATTGCATAGCTCTTTCATATTCTGGATCATAATCTATAGCATTGATAGCTAGTACACAGCGCTCATCATTAAGATATGGAAGTGTCGGAGTTTCAACATCAATAGTATCCAAAGGAATAAAAGATGCTACACCAGCACGTTGTTTCTTTAGAAATACAACACATTCTTGTGCAACAGATATACTATCCACCACAACAGAGTCAAAGTTTTTACCTAGTATTGTGGAAATAGCCAACGCATACTTCTCTTTTTTTGGATGACATAAATCACTGATAAGACCCCTTACACCAGGGAAGAGTCTTTTTAGCATAGCAACATTTTCTCTTAGTTTCTTTTCTCTGGCACTCTCTCTTTGGCTTGCACTCAAATCATCTAGCTTTACTAAACTTTCTCTCAGTTTATAATTCAGATCGTATTCTCTACTGCTTGTAGATTCAATCTCAGCTTGTACTTGTTTTAACTCATTGACCTTTTCAGAATGAATAGCATTCTTTTCATTCAATGATGAAGTTAACTCAGAAATGTGAAGCTCCAACTTTTCTCCTGTAATCTCTAATTCATCAGTAATTCTCGATTTGGAAACTTCCACTCGTCTTTTGAAAATATCAACTTCATGAGTAATATCTTGTTTGGTATTATTTAGTAGCGATATCTTTGTTTCTAAGTCAAAACCACCGCTGTTTAGATATTTATCATTTAAGCTTTCATATAATTTTAGATCATCGTCACTTAAACGGTATTTATCAAAGCTTTTTGCCGCTTCTTTGATATCATCTTCGAATGCCTTTTTAGACTTGGTAACAACTTTCAATTGAGTTTCATATCTTTCTACATATGCTTTCTGCCTCTCTATGTCTCTGTTAGCAGCTTCTATTCTCTTCTCAATGTTAGAAATACGTTTAGCAGCAGAAGTTTGAGACAGCTTCACAGGAATTACTTGGCTATTGATCTTTTCTTTATCTTTATTTCTGTATTCTAATTTATTCTTTTTCTTAGTAATAAATGAGTTATCCTTTACAACCGAACTTTTAGCTCTCTGCAAATTATTTTCTTCATTCAATACCTTATCTTTTAGGAGTATTACAGTAGATTTAGATTCTTTTAGCTTATTTGTTAAAATGGATTTCTCTTCTTCCAGGTGGTATAATTGCCATAATGCCTGATTGATCTGTAATCTCTTCCTCTTCTCTAATTGGTTTTTGTATTTTTCATCTTTGCTAATACCGTCTTTATAGATCTTCATCTCACCGTGAATTCTTCGTCTACTCTTGATAGCTTCCGCAGTGAACTGGTTCAATTTCTCAACTTTCTCTCTCAGGTCATCATACTCTTTCTTGTATTGGATGGAGCCTGAGACTTCTTCAAACAATTTAGTTAAGTCAGCTGGAGATTGTGATGCGATTTGTTCAACATCACCTTGGAACACTAGAAAATTCTTGGCTTTGATCAAGATGTTTTCCTTTTCCAAAAAAGCTGCGTACTGTTTGAAACTCACAGTTTTCTTATTAATCCTGTAAGTAGAATCACCAGATTGCGAGATAGACCTCATAAACTCAACGATAGTATCATCTTTTTGATAGAAAGTCTTGACATAACCAGATGTCGGGTTACTCCCCTCATCGATCTCACTATCATTATCGCCACCATTCACAAAACCTCTATATATCAGATCTTTCAAAGCATTAGATCTCAAATAACTGCTTTGAACACCTAGCACAAAAGATATAGCATCCATCATGTTCGATTTACCAGACCCATTGGGACCTATAATACTGGTAAAATTGGATTCACCAAATCCCACGTT
>NZ_CAMTIG010000119.1 GCF_947072515.1 uncultured Clostridium sp. | reverse complement strand
TAATTTTACTGCTGATATTTTAAAACAATCTCCTATCGTAAATAAAGATTTATTAAATAATATAAATAATGGTTACTTATTTAGTGAATACGATATGATTCTTACTTCAATATGTGTTTGTGAGGATCAGATTAATACTATACTAAATTCACTAAATACTCCGGTTAGTTCGCCACACCTAACCGTTTGCGAATATTTAATAAAGAATATTTTTAACAATTTGACTAATGTAGTTACTTTTATCCAAAGCCACTATAATTATGACATAACAATGACTGCTTCATCCACCAAAAAATTATTTACCAAAACTAAAAATGACCTTTTAAAGTTTGATAAAACAACCCCCTCTCTATCTAACAACGAATTTAAAAAAGCTTTTTTTAAATTTGTTTCTAAAGATTTAACGGCTCCTTCTTATAGAATATATGATATGCAAGAATTTTATATCAATAGAACATTACAACAGTATTTAGGTTCTAAAAACATTTTTTTTGCCGATAATACCAATTTTGATGATTTCTTACATTATATCCAAATTAATTTCTATAGAATATAATTAATTTTAAGTATTTATTTATCACTTATTTTTATTTTAGAGTTATTTTAAAAATACTAATAAAAAAACCCTATAGAATTACATGAATCTATAGGGTTTATTATATTTATAGCACAAACTAGTAATAATCTAGAAAAACATTAAAAAGTTTACCACTCTTAAATAAAAATCTATTCTTAAACATATAAAGCAGGACAAATAGTTCCAACATATTGCTCAGCAGACTATGTAAAAACTAGTACTTATATAATTTATATTTAAGTTGAATTTCAATATATATTTTGTTTATAAATAGCTAATTTTTTATATTTATAAATCTTTTGAGATTCTATACAAAAAGACTAACGCAATTTTACCTTGCACTTTTCATTTTATTCTTCCAAAACGATGTTGAAAAGAAATGCTTTTCAAAGCTTGAACTTGTACTTATTTTTCTTGAAAATACTATTAAATTTATAGACTAATGCCAACTCGCCTTTATCTCTAATTATTTGTCTTCCATTTATACTCTTTGTACAGTAGAATTTATACATTTTCTATAGACTTCTGCATTAACAAAGCATTCGTTTTTAGCGCTTCTGGAGCAGCTATTAGGCGAAATAGCCTCTTCAGAGCAAATAATATATTATTTAAAAATATACAAATTTCCCCATAGTCTACCTTAGTCCCAGTTGTTCTTTTATTCCTCTAGGCCTACAGCCGCTTCATCAAACATTTGATTATTTTCTTGAATTTCAAGTTCTGTTAATATTGATTTTTTCTCATCTTCCAACGCCTTATCTGTAATGTCTATTGCTGGTTGAAAAATATTCATATTTCCTTCAAAATGATTGAATTCATTCAAGAGAGTTTTTTTAGAAGTAAAAAAAACTCTTTCTTTTATTTTAGATTTATCACTTCTTTTAAAAATATAATCAATTATATTTTGCGTTGTTTCACCTGCATATTTATCTCCTTGTTTTTTCTTTTTTACTTCTATTATCTTCAATACTTTATTATTTTCAAACATACATAATTTTTTCTCTACTATAAGTCTTAAAAATAAATAGTTCAATGTATGATATAATGTTCTATTTAATAACGGATATTTTGTTTTATCTATTAATTCCTTATTTTGTACATCTATATCTAATATTTCATTAATATTTGTTTCTATTTTCCCTATTTTCACTCTAAAAAGTCTCTCATACATACAGCCAATATCAACATATTCACTTTCATATCCATGCATTACCTTACAAAGTTCTTTATATACCTGACTATTTCCAATTATATTTGCATATCCTCTCATAAAAGGAATCATCACTACTAAAAATCTTTTATTATTTTTGTATTGTTCTTCTCTATTATTTCCTTTCTTAATATATGACAAAATATCTCCTCTAAATAAATCTAAAAGTTTATTTAACTGTAATAGAATATCTTGTTCATTTTTGTTAACTTTTATAAATCCATTTTCTGCACCATCCGTGTTGTTAAACATATATAATTCAAAACTACCTCGTACTTGAAATTCCAATAGTTTTATTAACTCAGTATTATGAGTTAATATTATTTGTTTTTTACCTTCTAAAAATTTCACAATACAAAATGCTATCTTATTTTTATATATTGAATCAAAACTAGATATAGGATCATCTAATACTATATATAACTTGTCCGATTTCTTCGCTTTTAATAATTCAAATGATAATGATATAAAATTTTGTTGCCCTGTACTAAGACCAAGCTCATCTCTATCTTTACCTAAAAGTTCATCTCCATCTAATGTTATTCTAACTTTATTATTCTTGTCCCTCTCTATATTAACTGCTCTACCTATATTATCACCTATTACTTCTTTTAAATACAATAAATCTTCTTCTGATATTTTAAGTTGCTTTTCTATAAGCTTTTCATATTCATCATATTTTGATATTAATTCATTACTCAAATTATCTTTTACCAAATTAGATATTTCATTCCCTATATTTTTTAAATATTCTCTTATTTTAGTTTGTAATTCTAATATATTATCTTTATTTCCAGTTTTTATAGCATCTAAAAAAATATTTTGTATATTTAACGGATCTTTATCTTGTTTCTTTACGATATTTATTATTCCATTTAAAATATTTTTTGTCTTCTCATCTAACTGATTTTCAATATTTAATTTATTAGTTTTTTTATCTTTTAATAACTTTTCTTTATCATATTTATTGTTATCACAGACAACACATTCATCTTTATATAAAAATTTATTTATTATTTTTATAGCCTCATCGTTCTCTTCTATTTCTTTTACTTTTATATTTTGTTTTATATCTTCAATATTTAAATTCATTATCTTATATATTATAGATTTTGCATCTTTATAATTATCTTTTATAAACTTATATATATCATCTTCAGCATTAAAATTTGATTGAATCTTTTTTAAATCTCTAACTTTATTTATATACTTTTCTTTATCTATTTGATTTCCCTTAAATTGCTTATTTGCAAAATCTTTAATATTTTTTTGAATTTCTTTATCTTCTACCGTCTCTATTAATTTATTAGTTCTTGTAGTTATATTTAATTTATCTTTTAATATTAATCTCATAGACTCACATAATACTTTAAATCCTTCTTCAATCTCTTTAATTAGCCTTTCTTCTTTCTCAATATCATCTCCAATTAAATAATCTTTAGCACTTCCTTTTATTATATTTCTACTATTTTGATCACTTATTATATGAAATATTTCCCCACTATCTATCTTTTCCTGTCCTTTAAATTCAACTTCAAAGCATATATTTTCATCTTTACTATCTCCAGCTAATACTTTACTTAAACTTGTTTTTCCCGTTCCATTCGGTCCATATAATACCGCTATATTTTTATTAAATTCTATTTCATTATTAACTTTTAAATCTTTAAATTCCTCACAGAATACCTTATTGTATTCTATCTTTTTAAATTTTAATTTTTTACTCATTTTGTCATCCCCTATTTTTCAAAATAATAGTATTCCATCATCCGCTATTTCATTTTAATTTATCTATTTATTATATCATTTTCATGTAATTTTCAACAAATAATCCAATCAAAACTAACTAAATAAAATATACCCAATTCTATTCGAACACCTTTTTATTATATTTTAAACTACTTTATTACAAATCATTTATGCTATATTTAAAATTCAATTTTTGGATTTATGTCAATATCCTGGACACTAAAATTCGAACTATACTAAGCTGTAG
>NZ_CAMTIG010000118.1 GCF_947072515.1 uncultured Clostridium sp. | reverse complement strand
TATAACGCCGATGGTACTGCAAGGGTGACCCTGTGGGAGAGTAGGAAGTTGCCAAGTGAAAACATAGGAAAAACCAGTAGTTATCTACTGGTTTTTTTGTTTTTGTTAATTTATATTGAATATATAGTACGAGATATTGAAAGCATTTAAGTAAATGTTTACAATAGAAAGGTGACATTATTAAAATAAAACTGGCAATAAGGGGATAAAATATGAAGAGAATAGAAAAAATATATTCTTATATAGAAGGGAAATCTAAAGAATATACTAAGAGTAGTGATTTACGTGAAAAAGGAATTGATGCGCTTGAAATATCTGAAGAATTAAAAATTTTAAGAAATAATGTAAGTAAAGAACTCAATGTACTTTGTAGAATGGGAAAACTAATAAAAGTTAAAACTAGACCAGTTAAATATTTTGATAAAGAAAAATTAGAAACTTTATTAGAAATAAAGATAAAAAATGATATGTCAATTGAGGAATTAGAAAAAAGTATAAAGTATATGATTTCCGATGCTGAAAAGTGTCCATTTGATTATTTAATAGGATTTAAAACAAGCTTGAAAAATCAAATTGAACAGGCAAAAGCAGCTATAATGTATCCATCTAATGGATTACATACTTTGCTATTAGGAACAACAGGTGCCGGGAAAAGTTTATTTGGAAATATAATGTATGAATATGGGAAATATATAAATAAATTTAATGAAGATGCACTTTTTATGAGATTCAATTGTGCAGATAATAATAATAATCCACAATTATTACTAGCACAATTATTTGGATATATAAAGGGAACTTTTATGGAAGAAAATTCTGAGGGGAAAGGAATAATTGAAGAAGCAGATGGAGGAGTTTTATTTTTAGATGAAATTCATAAATTACCAGCTGAAGCACAGGAGAGGATTTTTTATTTTATTGATACAGGAAGGTTTAATAGATTAGGAGAAAATGAGTATAAGAGAAGAGCAAATGTTTTAATAATAGGTGCTACTATAGAGGAACGAGACTCTATGCTATTAAAAAAAATTGTTAAAAGAATTCCAATAATGATATCTATACCTAATTTTGAAGAAAGAACAATTAAAGATAGAATAGATATAATGAAAGAATTATTACAATGTGAAGCTGTTAAAATAAATAAACCTATTAAGATTACAAGAAAAATTATAAAGGCATTAATGGGAAGTATTGAGTTTGGGAATATTGGCCAATTAAAATTAAATATTCAACTATTATGTGCAAAAGCTTTTTTAAATAGTATAAATGGGAAGAAAGATATTAATATAAATTTAGATATTCTGCCGAATAATATAAAAGTTGAATTAATTCATGTAGAAAATAAAAAAATAGAGAATGAAGAAATAATTGAATTAGTAGCTAAAGAAATAATTATTTATCCTCATGAAAAGGAATTCAAAGTAATAGAAGATAATTATGAGCCACCTTTTAATTTATATAAAATAATAGAAGATAAATTTATAGTTTTAAAAAATGAAGGTATGAGTGAAGAAGATATTAGTAAATTCATTAATACAGACATTAATGTTCATATAAAATGTTTTTATGAAAGCTTAAAGTCTAAGAAATTTTCTAAAGAACAGTTATCTAGAATAGTAAATGAGAAAATAATAGATTTTGCTGAGGAAATACGAATATATTTAAGTAAAGAGTTGAAGAAAGAGTATGGACAAAAATTTTTGTATGCTTTGAGTTTACATTTAAGTTCTTTATTTACAAGGTTAAATCAACATAATGAAATTGATGAAAATTATTTTGAAATTGCAGAAAAAGTGCTAATTTCTCCTCGAGAATATGAAATATCAAAATATATATCAGATATGGTAGAAAAAAGATTTAATGTTAGAGTTCCTGAAAATGAAAGTGCATACATAATGTCATTAATTACATTGATTGAAGAGAAAAATAATAATGATAAAGTTGGTATAGTTGTTGTAGCACATGGAAGCAGTACGGCAAGTAGTATGGTTAATGTAGCTGTTAAATTATTTGGAAATAAAAATATTTTAGCTATAGATATGCCTTTAGATATAAATCCAAAAGAGACTTTGAAAATAGTATGCAAAAAAATAAAAGAGATCGATACAGGTAAAGGAGTTTTATTGCTTATTGATATGGGAGTATTAAATGAGTTTACAAATATTATTTATAATAAAACAGGAATTAGAATAAAATCAGTAGATATGACATCTACACCAACTGTTTTAGAAGCAGCGAGGAAAACTTCATTAGATGATTTAAGCTTAGATGAAGTATACAATTATATAAAGTGTTTTAAGGGATATAATGATGGAGTAAATAAACAAGAAATAAATAAAACAATAATTACTGTATGTTCAACAGGGAAGGGAACAGCTATAAAATTAAAGGAATTAGTTGAAAATATAATTAAAAATAAAACAAGTGAAGATATTTCTGTAATAAATTTAGGAATTGAAAATATAAAAGAAGAAATAAATAGGTTGACAAAAAATAATAATATAATTGCTATAATAGGTAGCATTAATCCTGATATAGATATACCGTTTATATCATTAGAAAAATTTATATGTGGAAATGGTGAAAAAATACTTAATAATATTTTAATTGGAGAAAATATTATTATTGATACTGAAAAAAATACTATGGTAATAGAAAAACTTTGTTATGACACATTAAAAGAGACAATCACATATTTTAATCCAGATAAAATAATAGGATTACTTTTAGAATTTATGGATGATTTGGAAAGAGAGTCACAAAAAGAATTTTCAAATTCAAATAAATTAAGAATTATGTTACATGTAGCGTGTGCACTAGAACGAGTTGTTTTAAAAGATGAACTTGAATATTGTGAGAAAAAAGAGAAATTAGATAAAAAAAATATAAAGAATGTAAAAAAATCTATGGAAATATTTGAGAGAGTATTGAATCTAAAAATAAGTAATGATGAAATCTATTATATAGTAGATTCATTAAGTTATTAAGTTTAGAAAATGAATTAAAAATTATTTATAGTAAAGATAAAGAAATAATGGAGAAATTTATAGAAGCTATCGGGTTTTATATATTATTTCAATAGATGATGTATTATATGGGGAAAATTTGATAACAGAAGAAAGTATCTAGAGGAGTCAAAGTTATGGAAATTAAGCTAGTAAGAATTGATAATAGATTAATACATGGACAAGTTGCAACAGTATGGAGCAGAGCAGTAAAATGTAATAGAATATTAGTTGTTTCAAATGAAGTTGCAAAAGATGAATTAAGAAAATTACTTTTAAAAGAAGTAACACCAATAGGAATAAAATCAAATGTTATAACAGTTGAAAAAATGATTCGAATAATTAATGATCCAAGATTTGATGATTTTAAGGTGCTATTATTGTTTACTAATCCTATGGAAGTTTTAGAAGTAGTACAAGGAGGAGTTGAAATTAATAGCATTAATGTTGGAGGAATGAGTTTTAGAGAGGGAAAAACTCAAATTACTTCAGCAGTTTCAGTAAATGATGAAGATATAGAGGCTTTTAAAAAACTAAATGATTTAGGCATAGAACTTGAAATAAGAAAAATAGTTAAAGATAAAAGAGAATATATAATGGATAAGATTGAAAAATTATAATCTTAAGAAGATATTTATTTGGAATTTAAAAGTATATTAAAGGAATACTAATATTTATTTTGATGAGGAGTAATAATATAGTGGTTACTATATAATTTTTTTTTGGATATAGATTTATTTTAAATAGATATTGATGATTTGCTTTAGGATGATAAGTGAGTAAATAGAGAAAATTAAAAGAATAAAATAAAATTTAAACAGAGATTAAGATGAAATTAATAAGAATTATATAGATTAATATAGAAAACTATACCATGCGTATCATTAGTCAAAAAATAGTGAAAATAGAAGAAAAAAAGAGAAAAAATAGAATAAAGTATTTAAATAGATTTTTAGTAGATATTTATAAATGAATGAGATGATATTATAAGTGAGTCGCTTGAAGCAGATAAGCTTCGACAGGCGATAAGAACTTAAGAAATTTTGAAAAAACATATTAAAAAATATGTTGACAAAAAAAAACTTAA
>NZ_CAMTIG010000117.1 GCF_947072515.1 uncultured Clostridium sp. | reverse complement strand
TTCAGTACATTCTCCCATGAAGTTAGCTCTTAATCCTTCGATTATTCTTTCGTCTACACCTTGTGCTACACCGATTCTGTGTTCGTCAGCCCAAGCCATTTCTCCTGTTTGTTCGTTGAATTTATCAGCTCCAACTCCACATACTGGACATTTTTCTGGTGCCATTTCTCCTTCATGAACGTATCCACATACTGTACAAATAAATTTTTTCATAATAATTTCCTCCTCTAATTTACACACACATTTTTTATTTATTTCTCTAAACTTTTAAAAATCAATTTAACTTTTAAAAATTTAGTTTTAATTCTTTTTTTGTGTACCTCCTCGGTACATTTATTATTATATAATAACAATTATCCATTGTAAACACTTTTTTTAAATTTTTTTATTTTTTTATTTCTCCTCTTTTCTTTCCAAAATAGATTATATTATAATTGGATAATTTTGTAAATTATTTTTTTATATAAAATAGAAAGAGATCATTCAAAATGATCTCAAACTCCCCTATATATTAGAACCTACTATATTTAATTTTTACGTGGTAAACATAATAATATATATTTTTCTAAAATACTTTTTTCTCTAACTTCTATACTACTTTTTATAGCATGAAATAATTCGTACATATATATACTAATAAATAATGGTCCTAATATGACTATCATTTTATTATAATTTATTGCTTCTAAAACATTTAATCTTGATAAATTAAAAAACGCTCTACTGAATCCACAGCCCAGACATTTTATTTCAAAAATATTATTAAGCATACAAAAACTTCGAGACTCAACATATTCTAATGATATTGAATATAAAAGTATTATTCCTATAATAAGTATTAATACTTTACATTTATACCACCACTTAATTCCATTCACTTAAAATATTGCCCTCTGAATCAGTAAATTTATCTGTACAAATAAACACTATATCTATTATTTCTAATACTCCTGCAATAATAGTCGTTACTCCACAAGTTAGAAATCCACTTAATGTTAATGCTATATATAACATAGCTTTTCCCGCTCTTCCTACATAAAATAAATGAGCTCCAAATCCCCCCAAAAATAAAGCTAATAATAATGCAGGTGTTTTCTTTTTATCTCCATTCCCAACCTTTTTAAATTCTACTCCGCAGTTTAAACATACTTCTTGATTTGGATTTACTCTTTCCGTTCCACAAGCCTGACAGAATTTATTTCCATTTTCTTTCTTTACCCCACAACTGGTACAAAACTTTGACTCATCATTACTAAGTTCCGCCCCACATTCTTTACAATACATAATATTTCCCCCTTTTAATTTCTCATTATTACCTTATTAAATATATTTAAATATTCCTTCTTATATTCAACTTAAAATAGAATATTGCATTTGTTAAAATTTAAATTCAAAAAAAATAGACATAATAATTTATTATGTCTATGATTCCTTATCTATGTTTTGTGGTAAATAAACCGTTATTCTTGTTCCTATCTCTTTTCTACTTAAAACTCCAAAGTAACCTTTATGATTATCAATAATCCATTTAGCTATAGAAAGTCCCAGTCCTGTTCCACCATCTTTACGTGCTCTTGCTACATAAAATAAATGAGCTCCAAATCCCCCCAAAAATAAAGCTAATAATAATGCAGGTGTTTTCTTTTTATCTCCATTCCCAACCTTTTTAAATTCTACTCCGCAGTTTAAACATACTTCTTGATTTGGATTTACTCTTTCCGTTCCACAAGCCTGACAGAATTTATTTCCATTTTCTTTCTTTACCCCACAACTGGTACAAAACTTTGACTCATCATTACTAAGTTCCGCCCCACATTCTTTACAATACATAATATTTCCCCCTTTTAATTTCTCATTATTACCTTATTAAATATATTTAAATATTCCTTCTTATATTCAACTTAAAATAGAATATTGCATTTGTTAAAATTTAAATTCAAAAAAAATAGACATAATAATTTATTATGTCTATGATTCCTTATCTATGTTTTGTGGTAAATAAACCGTTATTCTTGTTCCTATCTCTTTTCTACTTAAAACTCCAAAGTAACCTTTATGATTATCAATAATCCATTTAGCTATAGAAAGTCCCAGTCCTGTTCCACCATCTTTACGTGCTCTTGCTGTATCAGCTCTAAAGAATCTTTCAAATATATGTGGTAAGTCTTCTGCATCCATTCCTATTCCATTATCCTGGACTGAAAAATAAGGTTCTCCCTTTTCATTTTTTCCTGTTTTAAGTATTATTTCTTCATTATCATCTGTATATCTAGCTGCATTTTCAATTAATATTCTAGCTGTCTGTTTAAGAAGTCCCATATCTCCATTAATATTAATATCTTCTGATATATCATATCTATAAATATGCTTTTTATCTATCATTTTAGATTCTTCTAAAACTTCATTCATCATATCATTAAGTGAAAACTCTGTAATAGTGAGTCCCATTTTCCCATTAATACCTCTAGCTAAGAATAACAACTGCTCAACTAAGTTTTTCATGTTTTCCGATTCACTTTTTATTGCAGTAATAGATTCATCTAATATACTTTCATCATTTTTTCCCCAACGATCCAGCATATTTGCATATCCTTGAATTACCGAAATAGGAGTTCTAAGTTCATGAGATGCATCTGACACAAATCTTGCTTGTTGCCTATATGCTTCTCTCATTCTATCTAAAAGATTATTAATAGCCTCTTCTAATCCTTTAAGTTCACTATCTCCTATATAAACTCTTTCATTTGATGTTACTGTTTCAATTTTAGAAATAGCTTCTTCTAAACTATGAAATTTCTCTTCATTTATAGCCATTTCACTTAGCCTATTTGCAGTTTCTACTATTTCATTAAGTGGCTTTAACACTTTTCTCGCTCTTGCAGTTCCAAATAAAATTTGCTTTATTAAATATAATATTTCAATTATGCTTAAAGCTATTATAATTATTCTAACGTTGTATAAAAATGAACTAGCATTCTCTACTAAAGTTTTCCCATCAGGCCAAACAACAATATATTTAGCATCTTGTATTGGATAAAAATCAAAGCTTCTTTTTGCATTTTGCACTAAGCTACCATAAAAATCTTTTTCACTTTTGATACACCAAAGTACTATTAAAATAGCCATTAAGCATATATTTAGGAAAAGAAATTTAAAAAATAAATCTCTAACATACATAGAGTTAAGCTTTATTGCAATAGATGTTACATTTTTATTTTTCTTCTTCTTACTCATCTTTAATTACATATCCTACACCACGAACTGTCGTGATTATTTTGACTTTAAAGACATCATCTATTTTAGTTCTCAAATATCTTATATATACATCTATTACATTAGTTTCCCCAACATATTCATAACCGCATACCTTTTCCATAAGAACATCTCTAGTTAAAACAATATTTTTATTTTCTAATAAAACTTGAAGTAATACAAACTCTCTATTAGTTAATTCAATCTCTTTATCTCCATAAGTGACTTTATGCCTTAATTTATCTAATGATAATAAACCACATTTTAATATATCTTCATTTTCTTCTTTAGATATAACTACTCTTTTCTTTAAAGCTGTTCTTATTCTTGCAAGTAATTCTTCTATAGCAAAAGGCTTTGTTATATAATCATCTGCGCCTGCATCAAGCCCTGACACCTTGTCCATAACAGCATCTCTTGCAGTAAGCATTATTACCGGTATTTCTGATGTTTTTCTAAGCCTTCTTAAAACTTCTAATCCATTAAGTTCTGGAAGCATTACATCTAGAATAATTAAATCAACTTCACCTTTTTCTGCAATCTCAAGTCCAACCCTTCCATTGTCAGCTTTTATTATGTTATACCCTTCATGCATAAGCTCTAACTCTAAAAATCTTGCTATATTTTTTTCATCTTCAACAATTAAAATACTTACCATTACTTAAACTCCTTTTTAACCTTTTCTTTTATAATTCTTACATACTTAGTTATCTCATTAAAAATTTCATTTGTTTTATTAACTTTATCTTTATCAACATTTTTAGCACTTATTGAAAATTCTAAGTCAAAAAATAATCCAACTATTACGGCAGGAATGAATAACCAGAATCCAAAAAACATAAGAACTATAAGT
>NZ_CAMTIG010000116.1 GCF_947072515.1 uncultured Clostridium sp. | reverse complement strand
TCCTCATCGCTTTTGGCGACTCATTTAGTTTATCAATTAACTTTTATTTTGTCAACAACTTTTTTGATTGTTTTTAAAAGTTTTTTGTTTCGTAGGAATATGTTCCTTACGACGTTTTTTATCTTATCATTTCCCTATATATGTGTCAATACTTTTTTTCATCTTTTTTTAGATTTTGTATATATTGATGGTAAATACTTATTACGAGGATATTATCATGAATACTTTAATTAACTCTATCATCATAAAACAAACTCTCTCAACCCTCTTTACTTCTACCACCACAAGGGATTATAAATATATCTTTAGTTCACATACTGGCTTATTGCAATTAATCACTTTAAGAAATTCTTTTATCCCAACTACTTCTCATAAATATAATTTTAAAATAAATACATTTTATTTTAATTCTAACAGAGCTTTTATATTTATAACTCTTACCGATAATTTAACTATTTCCTCCTTAGACAAATCCTCTACTTCTAAATTAAATCTCTGTTTTATATTTTCACAGATTTCTAAATTTAATTGGTTGATAGATTTTGTTATATCAAAAGAACATTCTCCATCTCTTTATTCTGATCTTCTGGATAATAAATTTGATATTTACAAACTGCAAACTTCATTATCCGATGCTATCCAAAAATATTCTACCACTCAATCTCTTCTCACTTCGAATAAGCCTCTTGCCACAACTGTAACTACTACTTCTATCTCTACTACTTTTGATTTTTCTAAATCTATTGAGTATGCAGAAAGATATGCTTTAGATTACAATCCTAAATATATCTCATTTAATGATTCTGGTGGTGACTGCACAAATTTTGCTTCCCAATCCTTACATTATGGTGGAATTAAAGAAACTTCTCTTTGGAAACCTTATCTTAACTCATGGGTTAGAGTGAATGAATTACGGGACTTCTTAATCTATAACAAACTTGCTAGAGAGTATAGTTCCCTAAAAGATAATTTTTCTGGTTGCCTTATTCAATTTTTCAATAAAGATCGGAATGCTTGGACTCATTCAGGTATTCTAACTTACAGGACTGATACTGACTATTTATACTGCTGTCATACTTACGATAAGTTAAATTATCCTTTAAGTCTTTCTTATCCAATAATCTATCCCAAAGTAAGAATTATTGTACCTTTTTAAATAAGTCTTTAAAGCTTTCAATTATTGAAGGCTTTTTTGTTTTATTATTTATATAAGTTAATAAATTTATTATTGGCTTTATTTGATTAATTGTGTCATTATATCCAACTTCCATTCTTTGTTTTGAATTTTCTTCTGTAAAGTTTAAAGCTCCATCTATGAAGCCTTCCTCCATTTCACTTGGTATTATTTCTAATATTTGTGATTCAGAATATATGTTCCTATCAACTCTATATCCCCTCATAAGTCCAACTACAATTATTAAATCGCATTTTTCATAATAAACTGGTTCTATAGGTACATTATCTGCGATTCCACCATCTATATAGTCTATTCCATCTATATTTTCACTTTCAAAAATCATCGGAATTGCAGCGCTAGCATGCAGTATTTTTTTTATTCTTTCATTCGATTCCTTATTTATTAAAAAATATCTTGCTTTTATTTTAGGTATTTCTGTACATACTATATAGATTTTCATCCCCTTAGATTTTATTAAATCAAAGTCTAATGTCTCATCAATTATATTTTCCAAACCACTTCTAGATATATTTCCACCATCAAGAACTTTAGGAATATATCTTTTTATAAAATCCATATTTTTTGATCCAATACTTACTAAAAAACTTCTTTTCAATAAATTTATCGAATCTGTTGGTAATATTTTTTCTGTTGTTACAGAATTCCAAACTTTATCAGCTAATTGTATATCCCCTTGTGTATATAACATTGCATTTAAAGCCCCAATAGATGCTCCAGAAATTATATTTATATATTTATCAATTTCTAGTTCTCTTAACGCTTTCCAAACACCTATTTGATAAGCTCCTCTTGCTCCTCCTCCACCTAATACTAATCCTATCTTCAAATTTATCACCTATTTTCTCTTACTCTTATTATCTATACTACTCCCCTTTTACTAATTAGTTAATATAAATAACAAGTCTTTTTCTTAAGTTATATTTTTCTAAATTTCATTTTTAAAACTTTTAAAATAATATCCTGATAAGAAATAGTTTCTTATCAGGTCTATTGTGATTATTTATCTACTTAAAATTCAAATTTAAGAACTATAAATTTCACCTTTTGAAAATCTATTTTTTACCTTTTATTGATTCCAAAATTATTAATGCTGTATCTTCTATAGCTCTTTGAGTTACATCAATAGTTTTACAGCCTAGCCTTTTTATAATTCTATCTGCAAATTCAAATTCTTCAAGAACTCTAGAATCACTCGCATATTCTACTTTATTTGGCATTCTATGAAATTTATCTAACCTTTTTTTTCTTATCTCTATCAGTCTAAATGGATCTATAGTTAATCCAAAAATCTTTTTTCTATCTATTTTATAAATCTCATCTGGAACTCCTACTTCCGGCATTAAAGGAATATTTATTGCTTTTATTCCTTTATTTGCAAGATACATACATAATGGAGTTTTAGATGTTCTAGATAATCCCACTAATACCACATCAGCATTTCTCAATCCCCTATAATCCTTACTATCGTCATATTGCATTGCAAATTCCATGGCTTCAATTCTTTTAAAATACTCTTCATCTGTTACCCACATAGCCCCTGGATTATAATCTGGTACTTTATTTAACTTCATAGATGCAATATTTAGTATAGGTCCTAAAACATTTATTACAGAAACATTATTTTCTAGACCTACTTGGGTTAAATATTCTCTTATTTGGACATTAATTATAGTAGATACAACTATTGATGATTCTACTTCCTTCGCTGCTTGAATAACATCATTAGCATCTTCTATAGTCTTTATATAAGGAATTCTTTTCACTTCCACCCCTTCCTTAAATTGACTTGCTGCTGCTAATGCAACTTGATTCGAAGTTTCTCCAATAGAATCTGATACCGCAAAAATAGTTAACATTCTAACACCCCTTTGTACTATTGTTATATTTTGTAATTATATTATTACATATTCAATTACTTATTAACAATAGTTAAATTTAGAAAAATATGCTAAAATTACTTCATACTATATTCACAATTTAGGAGGACATTAATGAATATGAAAAAATTTCTCACTATAGGAATTTTGCCTTTGATGTGGATTGCTTATTTCATATTTGAATTATTAACAGGAAGAATTGATAGTTCAGATACAATTATAGGAAATCTTTTATTAATTGGCTTATTTATATTGGTAGGTTTCATTATTTATAAACTAACTAATAAATATGAATCAGGATTAAAGGGCAAGACTCTAATTTCTTTATTTTTTATCTTTTTATTTATAGATCAATTTATTAAACTTATAATACACTTTTTCTTTTTCAATGATTATTACGGTTTTTTCAATGATTTCTTATCATTTAATCCTATAATCAATGATAAAGGTTCTTGGCTAAATGCTAGATTTGGTGCTGGTATAAGCTTTCCAGTTCTTATTCTATTAAATATAATTGCACTTTTTGTATTTTTAGAAGTTTACAGATATTATAAATCTAAAGGAAATAGTGATATCTACAGTGATTTAGCAATTGTGTTTATTTTTACTGGAGCTCTATGCTCACTTATAGATAAAGTTTTCTATGGAGGAAGCTTAGATTTTATAGGTATCTCCGATTTATTTATTGCTGATATTAAAGATATTTATATTAACCTTGGAATTTTCTTTTTAATCCTTTGCTTATATAATTCTGGTTTTTTCAAGGATGATGAAAATTCTACATTTAAAGATGACATTAATTCAACTAAGCATTTTTTACTTTTTATAAAAGCTGATATTAAGTCTGGATTTAAGAAAAAAACTATTTCTATTTCTGAAAACAAAAAAAGTGGATATTAATATCCACTTTTATTAAAATAAAAAAAGAGATTATGAAATCATAATCTCAATATATAAATGCTAAGCAAGTTCCTATTTTAGAATTACATAAGTAATTCTGGTGGCTCACCGGGGAATCGAACCCCGGACACCATGATTAAAAGTCATGTGCTC
>NZ_CAMTIG010000115.1 GCF_947072515.1 uncultured Clostridium sp. | reverse complement strand
AAGTTTAATCTTAAATTGCTCATAAAACTTACTAATAAAAGAATTGCTGGTTTAAAGTTTCTTATAAATTATTCTGTTCAATTTTCAAAGATCTGTCATCGCTCTTTGCGACTTCCTTATAATATCATTTAAAGAATTTCTTGTCAACACTTTTTTTAAAAAGTTTTTTTGAAGAAGTTCTTCGTGTTGTCCGTGTTTCTCAAGGACGTGTATTATAGTAACATGATTATTATTACTAATATTCTTCATATTTATTCATTTTTTAAATATATTTTTTCTTTTCTCTTTTTTTCTACTTTTTTCTACATTTTTCTTGTAATGATACGCCAGGAATAGTTAATTATATTTTTATGATTTTTTAGCACTCATTATTAATTCACTTCATAATTAATATATTTTTTATTCATATTTGTAAGCTATTTTTGCCCTTTTATCTATATTTCTTTCTTTCAATTTTCTCTTTTTAGCCCATTATATAATTGAATTTTCATTCAAAATGGGCTTTTTCATATAAATTTATCTTTCTTATTTTATATTTAGCTACTTTTTTATAATTAAATATAAAGTTTCAGAGGAATATTAGTATTTATTTTCTCTTAATTATTTAAATTTAAAATTCCTGACCTTTTTTAACAATTAAAATCATTATAAAATAAGAGAGTAGTTTTTTATGAAACTACTCTCTTATTAGTGTTATCTATATTCTGTTGATTATTTCTTTAAATTTATTTCCTCTTATTTCAAAGTTAGGAAACATATCAAAAGATGCACAAGCTGGTGATAATGTTACTATATCTCCATCCACAGCTATTTCTCTAGCTATTTTCACTGCCTCTTCTAAGTCCTTGGCTTCTCTCATAGGAACTTTTATATTCTTTTCTTCTTCAACCTTTAAGAATACATCTTTTATTTTATCTTTTGTTGCACCCATTAATATTAACTCTTTTATAAATGGATATCCTTCTTCTGCTAATGGCTCAAATGGAATATGCTTATCATATCCACCAGCTATAACTATAACTTTTCTATTAAAGGCATGTAATCCTGCTAATGTTCTAGTTGGATTTGATGCAATTGAATCATTATAATATTTAACTCCATCTATTTCTCTAACTAATTCACATCTATGTGCTACTCCACCAAAAGTTTCTGCTACTTTTTTCATAGTTTTTATTGATACATCATCTTTTGTTGCTAAGAATGCAGCTAAATAGTTTTCTACATTATGCATACCTGATAAAAGTATATCTTCTTTTTCTATTACTTCTTTTCCTTGAAGATATAATTTCCCTTCTTTATAGTACGATCCATCTTCTATAACTCTTTTTGAACTAAACTCTAAAACTTTTCCTTTTGCTTCTGGAATAAAAGAATGTGTTATTTCATTTTCTCTGTTTAATATAACAATCCCATTTTCTTCTCCATATAGGAAAATATTTTTCTTCGCATCTATATACTCTTGCATATCTTTATGCATATCTAAGTGATTTGGTGCTAAGTTTGTACATATAACTACTTCCATAGGTAGATTCATAGTCATAAGTTGGAAGCTTGATAATTCTAAAACTACCATATCTTCTGCTTTAACATCTTCAATTTGTGCAAATAACGGTGTTCCTATATTTCCTCCTACCCATGTTTTATATCCTTCTTCTATTAAAAGCTTAGATATCATTGTAGTAGTTGTTGTTTTTCCATCACTTCCTGTAACAGCAAATATTTTTCCTTTACAGTATCTTATGAACTCTTCCATTTCAGATGTTATGTATGCGCCCTCATTTTTAACTCTAACTAATGCATCACAATCTATTCTCATTGATGGTGTTTTAAAAACTACCTCAAATCCAGTTAATGCATCTAGATAATTTTTTCCTAATGATAAGCTTACACCTTTTTGTTTAAAGTCTACTGCTGTCTCTCCTAATTGTTCTTCTGTTTTCATATCAAAAGCCGTAACATTAGCTCCTAATTTTACTAAGAAGTTTATTAATGGAATATTACTTACACCTATTCCTACTACTCCTACTTTTTTACCTTTTATAAATGTTTTAAATTCATTAAAATCCTTTTTCATTTTATTCCTCCACACTCACAACTTTTGCACATGCATTCTTTTTACTGCCATTATTATAATATTTAAATTATCAACTTTCTATATTTTCTAAATTTAATATTTTAAATAATATGATATTATCTTTAATTTTGTCCCATTTATTTCTAATTATAACACTCTAATTAATTATTTTCAGTACTTTATACTTAGTAATAAATGTATTTTCAGAGAATTAAAAATTTAAAATTAACTTCTATTAATTCTTAATCTTTAATTCCCTTTATACATTAAAAGGGCGTTGCAAAGTTTCCTTTGCAACATCCCTTATATTAATTAAAATTCTAAGCTTTTTTCAATGTAATCTGCTAAATCTTCTATTTTAATTCTTTCTTGTTTCATAGAATCTCTATCTCTTACTGTAACTGCTCCATCATTTTCTGTTTCAAAATCAATTGTTATACAGAATGGAGTTCCTATTTCATCTTGTCTTCTATATCTCTTACCAATACTTCCTGCTTCATCAAATTCTAAATTGAATTTCTTAGCTAAGTCTGCATATATTTCTAAAGCTTTATCTGAAAGCTTTTTAGATAAAGGTAATATAGCAGCTTTATATGGTGCTAAAGCTGGATGTAAGTGCATAACTATTCTTGAATCTTTTTTATCTTCAGTTGATAAATCTTCTTCATCATATGCATCTACTAAGAATGCTAAAGCAACTCTATCAGCTCCTAATGATGGTTCTATACAATATGGTACATATTTTTCATTAGTCATTGGATCTAAGTAACTTAAATCTTGTCCTGAATGCTCAGCATGTTTTTTAAGGTCATAATCAGTTCTATCTGCTATTCCCCATAATTCTCCCCATCCAAATGGGAATAAGTATTCTATATCAGAAGTTGCATTTGAATAGAATGATAATTCTTCTTCACCATGATCTCTTAATCTTAGATTTCCTTCAGTTACTCCTAAATTTAATAGGAATTTCCAACAGTAAGTTCTCCAGTAATCAAACCACTCTAAATCTGTTCCCGGTTTACAGAAGAATTCTAATTCCATTTGTTCAAATTCTCTTGTTCTAAATGTAAAGTTTCCTGGTGTTATTTCATTTCTGAATGATTTACCTACTTGAGCTATTCCAAATGGTACTTTCTTTCTAGTACTTCTTTGAACTGCTTTGAAGTTTACGAATATACCTTGAGCTGTTTCAGGTCTTAAGTATATTTCATTTTTAGCATCTTCAGTTACACCTTGGAATGTTTTAAACATAAGGTTAAATTGTCTTATATCAGTATAGTTCATTTTTCCACAGTTTGGACAAACTATATTGTGTTCTTCAATATAAGATTTTAATTGTTCATTTGACATCCCATCAGCTGAAGCTACTTCTACACCACTTTCAGTCATGTGATCTTCTACTAATTTATCTGCTCTAAATCTTGATTTACATTCTTTACAATCCATTAATGGATCAGAGAATCCACCTAAGTGTCCTGATGCTACCCAAACTTCTTTATTCATTAAGATTGCACAGTCAACTCCTACATTATAAGGACTTTCTTGAACGAATTTTTTCCACCAAGCTTTTTTAACGTTATTTTTAAATTCCACTCCTAAAGGGCCGTAATCCCATGAATTCGCAAGTCCACCGTATATATCTGAACCTGGGAATATAAATCCTCTGCTTTTACATAGTGCAACTATTTTATCCATAGTTTTTTCTACTGCCATAATAATTCCTCCTTAATTTATATATCAATAATATTTTTTTACAATAAAAAAAGCCCTAAGCACTCAAAGGGACGAAAATCTTATTCCGCGGTTCCACCCTTCTTGGCTAAAGCCCAACTTTAATTAACTGTACTAAAAAGTTCCCTTTTCTTTATCTCACTAATGATTTTCACCTACCATCATCTCTCTAAAAATAAGATTAAAGATACTTTTCTTTTATCCTCATACATATTAAATTATATATTTATTTTACCAAAAGAATTTTAGATGTCAATATTTAATCTTTTTATTTAAAATATGGAGATGTTATAATCTACACTCTAAAAATCTGTATATAAAAAAAGTAGTGATTTCTCACTACTACTAAATTCAAATGGCTCCGCGAAGAGGACTCGAACCTCCAGCCTATCGGTTAACAGCCGAGTG
>NZ_CAMTIG010000114.1 GCF_947072515.1 uncultured Clostridium sp. | reverse complement strand
AACTTCTCCAGCATTATCAAAAGCTTTTCCAGCTTTTTGGGCTTCACTTTGTATTTTATTAACTCCACTTGCAACGCCATCAGTATTTAGCCGAGTATCAATTACTATTTGTCCATCACTCATTTATTCACGCTCCTTTTACAAGTTTATTTTTTTAATTTTTCATAACAAAAAAGAGTAGCATAAAATATGTTACTCTTTTGAAACTTATTATATTTACTCAAAAACTATTTTCAATGCATTAATAATTAATTTTTCTATTTCTACATTATCATGTTCTGCTTTTGCATTTATAATTTCATATAGCTCTTTAGGAATACGTATTCCACTTAAAGGTTTAGTTGTAGATTTTCTTTTTTTACTTTTCTCAATGCTTTTCTTATATTGCTTTTTTATAGCTGGAATTTCTTTATCACTTATATTATTTAAATATTTTTTTGCTTCATCTTCACTTATAAAACTCTTATATATAGAATTATAGCCAAGAACTAACTCACTGCATTCTTTCCAACTAGTAACTATTATATTTTTAACATTCTTACCATCTTTTATTGCATAATATTTCTGTGGCTTCACTTTAGGCATATTATCAACATCCTTTCTTAAACTACTATATTATACGATATATAATGCAATAATTTAAGAAGTACTTTTAATTTTAAGATTGTTAATCTGATTGAATGAGAGAGAGAAAAAGATATAGTTATCCTATGAAAATCATAAAATAACTATATCAAACAACTATATACTGTTAATCTGTATATCATTCGGTCGTTTCATTTGATAACACTTTAGTAAGTAACATTTCAGCTACTTAATAGTTACTATATGGAACTTGTACACCGTCCATTATGATATTTCTATCAATTCACTATTTACCTTTAGGTGGATATTTCACAACATTCACCTTGTACAACCTCAATCCGTTGGATTTTGTCATGGGATATTTATATATCCTTTAGACTAAACATCTTCACCAAAGTTTCACTAAGACTTACGTTTATATGATTATAAGTGTAATAATCATATTTACCGAGTGCACTTATTAGCTCTAGGCTACACTAAACCAAGGTTTTTTTATGTTGGTTTCCTTGCTTAATAACAACTTGTCCTTATTTAATTATCATTTGTATTTTAATAGTTAATATTTTCAAGTTTTTCACTAAAAATTTCTTTATATTCTTCAAATCCATTATTACGCCCATTATAATAAGCTATTTCAACTTGTTTTTCAGAAATGAAGGTATGAATCTCTATATATTTGTTAAACTGGTGTCTTAGTTCTTCTGGAATATTTTCGTAAAGTTCTTCAAATACAGTTTCTTCACTTTCTTCTAAAATTTCTAATACGTACTCATTTGGAGTATCATATGTCTTTTTTAGTATTTCATCATTAGTTAACATTAAAATCACCTCATAAATATTACTTACGAATAATATTAGTTTATCTTTAATTAATATTATTGTCAATAAAAATAACAAATAATACTAAAAATAATAACTAACTTTAAAAATAATAACTAGAACTAATATTTTTTATCTTTATTGAAAATATTATTGATGATACACTATAGTAGTGAGGTGATATTATGGCTATAAAATATTATAAATTATTTGATTTACTTAATAGAAAGGGAATGAAAAAAACTGATTTATTAGAAGTTTTAACTTCCCCTACTCTAGCTAGGTTATCAAAAGGTGGTACAATTACAACTGAAAGTATTGAAAAAATATGTGATTTCCTTGACTGTCAGCCATCAGATATAATGGAAAATATTAAAGAGTAGCTCCAAATAGTGATGCTACTCTTTATTATTTTTTCCATAATAAAAACACCCAAATAAATTTGAGTGTTTGAAATACAATCTATTTTTATCTATTTAAAATTTTAGCTTTTTCAGAATTAAATTCTTCTTGTGTCAAAATACCACTATCTAGTAATTCTTTTAATTCTTTTAGTTCATCAACTTTAGATTTTTGATTTTCTTGAATTATAGAATTATTGTTTGTTGAATCTTGATTTACTTTATCAACTATTATTTGAAGCATTGATAAGATTTTATGTGCATCTTTTTGATATGAATTATACATAAAAGACCCTTTCTTTTGTTCACCTTTAAATATTTTTATAAAGATAACTGGTTCATTTAAATCTTTAGTTGTAATTTTAATTTTCATAGAATTAACAACACCAGTACTTTTATGTTTTCCTGTTGCTGCACCTACAACTGCTCCAACTCCACCAAAAAGAAATCCGCCTGCAACTGCTCTTCCAACTCCACCACTTGAAATAGTATTCCCATCTTCAAGTAATTCAAAATCTAAGATATCTGTATATTTTAAAATTTTAAGGCTATCTATAAATGTTGCAGGAATACAAATTTCTTGCATAGTATCACTAATATATAGATATTTACCAACTTTTATTGTAGCAGATGCTTTTATTTGTTTTTCTTTTTCCCATAATAGCTCAACTCTTTTTCTATTTTCCTCTTTTTCTATTTCTTTTTTTTCTCGAGAAAGTTGTTTTGCTTCTGCTTTTTGCTTTAAAACAAGATTTTTTTTATTTTCTTTTTTTTCTTTAGAGAGTTGTTTTAACTCTAATTTTGCTTTATCTAAACAACTTATACAATAAAATTTATTTTCTTCTTTTTTAAATTTCTTTGTTATTTGCTCACCACAAGAGTTACATAATATTGTATGTTCTATTAATCCCATAGCTTCATTAACTGTAAGTAGTTTATACTCTAATGTTTTTATTTTATTTGAGCATGTTACACAAATAACACCGTTCTTTAAATTACATTTTAATTGCCCATGCTTAAGACCTAATTGATGATTACAAATAGGACAAAATTCTTCTTTTTTATTAAATAAACCCATATTTAATTCCCCCTAGTTATCTTTTGTATAAAGTAATTTCATACAAATTATATACTATTTTTTAGCAATTATAAAGGTTATTATTGGTCTTTATTCATTAAAATGGATTCTATCTCTTTTAGCTTTTTATCATCTTCTTTTTCATATTTATTAGGGAGTTTATATAAATCTTTCAAATTTTTATATCTAGCTCTTTCATCATCATCTTGTATTTCAGATAAATTAATACTTCTATAACTTATTATTTTAGATATTAAATTATCTTCCTTTAGGCTCTTAAACATAGCTTTAAATTTCCACCAATGCAAATATTCAATAGAATTTAAATCTATATTGTATTGATCCATAAAAGCACTATAAATATAATCAGAATCATATTCAAAATTATAGACATCATTATAAGTTCTATTTGAGTTTGTATTATTAGAAGAATTTTCATTAAAACCACAACTATAAAATTTTATAATTTCATCTATAGCTTTATTTAAATTATTAGGGATTACAGGATAATATAAATTTAAAGCTGTAGTTATTTTTTCTTCTTCTGTTAATTCATCATCTAACATCATAAGTTCAAATAAAATTGAATTTCTAAAGTTAGAATTAATTCGATATTCTTTACTATCTATAGTTACTTTAGTTGGTAATCTATCTAATAATAAGCTAAACATTATCTTCTCTTTTTAAAATTCTGTTCTCTTTGTATTCTTTTATTAGAATATTTATTAACTCTTTGTTCCTTTTGGATTCCGATTTCTGTTTTAATAAAATCTAAAAGACTAAAACAATCTTCGATATTATACATATTATTTTTAAAAATTTCAGCTGAAGAACCAGCTCCTAATAAATCATTTATAAATTTATAACACTCTTTAGATAATTCAGTAGTTACTTTTTCATAATACTCATATGTATTATTTTCAGAATTAATAGAATCAGCTTTTACTTGCATTTCTTCACCAAAAGAAATTAATTTTTTAACTAAATTTTTATCATCCTCTATTTGATATGTTTTATTACATATTTTTAGATTAATTACTTTTTTTCTAAATTCAAAATTTGCCATTTATATTCCTCCTAAAATTTAAGGACCTAAATAATAGGTCCTTTTTAAATTATTCTTGTACTGGTGGTTTTACTATTCCAGCTGTAAAAGTTCTAGTTGAAGTATTAAAAGTTCCAGCTTCAATATCGCTCTTTGCTAAAAAGTTTGCTTTTAATCCCATTTCTCCATCTTTACTAGAAAAATCTGATACTTGAATTGCTACCTTTCTTCTTCTAGCTGAATATGTATCAGCTGAACCTGAAACAGGACTATCTAAATCTACCTTTACATAATCAGTTTCTGCATCTGCTCCAACTAATTCATTTCTTCCAATATTCATAATAAATTGAATAACTTCTTCCTCTTTGATTTGGTCAGCTTCAACTGCCATTTTCCAATCATAAGAAG
>NZ_CAMTIG010000113.1 GCF_947072515.1 uncultured Clostridium sp. | reverse complement strand
GCAGCTGAAAAAGAGGAGAAAGCGAATTTAGATACAGTGTTTAATAGTCTTCCAAAACAAAAACAAGAAAGCATTATGTCAGAGGCTTTAAAAATAGCATTAGCAAAAAGTAATGGATTTGAACCATTTGCTAAATTAATGGCAAATTCAAAAATTAAATATGAGTTACTGAGACAGCTATAGAGTAGGCAAAATTAAAATTAATGGTATTGGAGGAGAAAATGAAAAAAGTAGTTTTTAGCTTAGTATTAGTATTTACAATTCTTGGAGTTATTAAAGTTATCCATGAAGAAAATATAATAGAAAGAGTTTACATTATGGATAAATAAAATAAAAAATGGAGGGATTAATGAAATTAATATCAATAATAATATTACTTGGTGGAGTATTAGCACTACCATTTGGAGTAGCAAAATATAATATGTTTTACAATAAAAAAATAGGAACAGAGTATGCAAAATCTTTAAAAAATAAAGAGAGAGAAGTATTTAAAAGTTCAAAACCTTATACAGAAAATATGGCTCAAACATTAAATAGCTATAAAATGCAATACGATCTAGCAAGTCCAGAAGATAAAATAATAATAGCAAACAATATAAAAATAGAGTTTGCAAATATGAATCCAGAATTGATAGAGAATCCAAATTTAAGATATTTTTTAAATAATATTACGGGAGGAAATTTATAATGAAAAAATTATTAATGCTAGTATCGGTTTTAGTATTACTTATAGGATGTGAGGAAGTAGAAGCTACAAAAACATCTACTCAAATAGAAAGCCAAAAACAAGAAGAGTTGTCAAGACAAGCTATGTTAGCTGTAGATTTACCTAATATAAAAAATTTTTATGAGAAAAAAACATATAAAAAAATACTTGAAATGAGAGACAATCCAAAACTTATCAATTTTCTATATACCAAAAATGAAATGACAGGGAAATGGGTGTATGAAGGTAAATGTATAGGATTTGGAATACCTTATTCAACTCAGTACACTAATCCAGAAAAAATGGGTTTCCGTGGGAATTCTCAATGGGGTAGTCATTATACCATACCACAGGCAGACCCAAACGGTTTATATTCTACTCCAAATGGGACTGCAACATGGATAATAAAAGTTGATGATAATGGACTGCAAACAGTTGAGTATATAGAGAGTGAAATAAGAGTAACTCAAAATAAATTAAATAAAAGGCTTGTTGAATCTTGGAGTTTAACTGAAAATTATTAGGAGGAATTAAATGAAGGATATGCAGTTTTGGATTATAATGTTAGCGGCAGGAAGTTTATATTGGAATTATCTATTATGTAAGAAATTGAAAGTAGTAGAAATTGAAAGGCAAAATGATTATAAAGTTTATTTATCTAAAGGTGTTAAAATGGTAGATGATTATGAAACCTTAGAAAAAAATAAGAATAAAAAAATTAAAGAGTTGGAAGAAAAATGTGAATTTTTCAAAGGAATAAGCGAAAGAAAGATAAAAAGAGTTGATAAATTAACAGAAATACGAGATGCTCTAGAAGAAAAATATAGCAATTTAGAGTGGGCTTACGATATATTATTAGAAGCGTATAATCAAAATGCTTTAGATTTACATTTTTGGAACTTACTTTTAACAGCAGATAGAGAAACAAAAAGAAAATTTATCAGAACTGGAAAATATAAAGTTTACAGTTTAGAAAATGGACAAGTGGTATTTGAGGTAGCTTAAATGACTGGTACGAGGATTTTAATAATTAGTAGTAATGATTTAAAAGAATTTGAACAAAAATTAATAGATACAAATACAGAACACGATATAGTTGATGTAGATGAAAATAAAATATGTAAAACTTATGTTGCTAGAGTAACAATACAAATTTAAAAATTATATGTTATAATAACATCATTAAAACTTTTTAAGGGGGATAATGATGAAAAAAATATTATTTTGTTTATTTATTTGTTTGGTATTTATAGGATGTGGTGATAAAAAAGAAGAAATTAAACAGGTAGAAAAATTACCATTTAGTTATGAAAATTATGTGGCTCAGAAAACGTCCGTTAAGTACCAATCAAATGTTCTATTAGAAATTCAAGATGAAAAAATTCCAAATGTAGAGGATATGAAACGAATTTTTGAAAGAATAAAAAAAGAAAATAATGAATACAAAAATTATTTTATGAATTTTTATGTAGTAAACAAAGATATATCTTTGTTTAGATTCAGTCAACTGAGTGATGAAAAAATTAATATTTCTAATTCGTGGAGTTCATTAATCTTAGATAAAGATATAAAAATTCCAGAAAAATATAATAAAATAAGCGGATTTATAAAATATTCAGATGTTAATTTAAAAATTGGCGAACCAATCGAACAAGTGTATTCAGAATTAGGAAAAACAATTTTTGAAGAGGACAATAGGTTAGTTTATATTATTTTCAATAAAGTAAATGAGTTTATAGGAAATTTGTGTATCTTTCCTAAAGACGGAAAAATAGATAAAATTGAATTTACTCCAGGAAAAATGATAACTGAAGAAGAAAATGAAAAAATTAAAAATTATTTTTTAGGAAATAAAGAAATAAGTGTTAAGTTATTTGAAAATAGAAACGGAATTAATATAGAATTAAAAAATCTTGGGAAAAAGTTTGATATAGCTAAGAGAAGAACTGGGTATGTAGGTCCTACTCTTGAAATTAATGCTCCAAAGAATGCGGAAGTTATAGTTTATAGTGAAGATTATGGATTTGAGATTAATATGTATATAAGAAAAGAAAAAATTTATAAAATAGAAGTTAGACAAATAAATGAGAAAACAGATGATGTCTATAACAAATTTCATGAACAAATTATGATTGCCTATGATTTAGCAACAGAAGATTCTTTTGGTAGAGAAGTTTATGAAATTATGGAAAAAGTGGGGCTTTCATATGAGAGATTTATGAGTAATAAAAAATATACAGAAGAATTTGAGAGTGGGTATTTAAAATATCGTTATATTAATGATGGTGAATTTAATATATTTCAAATAGAAAATATAAATTAAGCATAACCTGCTCCTGCAACATGGAGGAAAAGTGGGAAAAGAGCAAAAGAAAATAAAAAGTAAATATGATTGTGGAGAATGTGGTACGAATATAATTTTAAGAAAAGAAGATGGGTATTTATCTGTAAATAGTAAATGTAAGAACATAGCTTTAGATGGAACATTTATTAGGTTAAAGTGCAAATGTGGAAAAGGGCATGAAATAAAAATTATTGACATATAAAAAATTATAGATTATACTCAATTCAAATATTAAAGTTTTTTCCAGACTAAAATTAAATATAAAGGTACGGCTTATATACGAGCTGGGGATCTAGGTGACTAGGTTCTCAGCTCTTTTATTTTTTGTAAAAATATTTGGAGGTGTCATGAAAAGAGTAATATTACTAGCAGGACATAATTTTAAAGACCAAGGTTGTCAGGTTAGAGTAGGGGATACGATAGTAACAGAATTTAATCTAACTACATGGCTTGTTGCAGAGATTTTTAAGAAAGAAAGACTTATGAATATAGATTTAGTGGCTAAAGCTAGAAATGACTATAAGGACCTTGTAAGCGAAGTTAATAGCCTTAACGGAAATATACTTATTAGCTGTCATTTTAATGCAGCCAATGGAGTAGCACAAGGAACTGAAGTTTTACATTCATCAAAAAGTGTAAAAGGAAAAAAACTTGCAGGAATAGCACAAAATATTTTAGTTAAAAATTTAGGATTAAAAGATAGAGGGCTACATCCTACTTTACCAGGAGAAAGAGGAGGTTCTATCTTAAACAAAACTAAGCCAGTAGCAATCTTATTAGAACCTTTTTTCTTAGATTCAGTTACAAGTTTTGAGGAGTTATTAGATTTGATGAATAAAACAGCAGATTCAATAGTTGAATTACTAGAGTATTTAGAAAAAAATGAACTTTAAGAGGAAACATGAAAATAGAGAAATTAAAACTAAGTGAAATAACACCTTATGTAAACAATGCTAAAGAACATCCTCAAGAACAAATAGACCAAATAAAATCAAGTATAAAAGAGTTTGGCTTTAATGACCCAATAGCAATAGATGAAAAAAATGTAATTATAGAAGGTCATGGAAGATACATTGCACTTCAGCAATTAGGAGTTGAAGAGATAGAGGTAATAAAATTAGACCATTTAAATGAAGTACAGAAAAAACAATACATAATAGCTCATAATAAATTAACTATGAATACTGGCTTTAATTTAGAAAAACTAAAGTTAGAATTAGAAGCTATCGAAATAAGTGTTGAGGATTTAACTTTAACTGGTTTTGAAATAGAAGAACTAAAAGATTTAAATATTGGAAGTTTAGAAGTTGAAATTGATGAGTTTAAAG
>NZ_CAMTIG010000112.1 GCF_947072515.1 uncultured Clostridium sp. | reverse complement strand
ACCTATAAGCGAAGGCACTTTTTATAAGTGTCCACTTTATAGGTTCCATTTTATACCAATATCGCTCTTTTTATTTTTTAAGGATAGCATATTATCACCTTCAACAGTACTAAATACTTGGAAGAAGCTTGGGATTTCTATAGTTACTTCATGAAATGAAAGTCTATTTAAAGTAAAGTTTTCAGTTATTTGGCTATCTTCATTATTAAAACTTCCTTTGATATGACCAACAGAATTAGGATCAGTCTTTTTAGACTCTTCTACGTCATTACCATATGGTTGATTATTAGAATCTAAGTAAATTGCAGTAACGGGAGTATCATCTTTATCGGAATTAGAAACTAAGAAATATCCACTACCTAAAGCAAGAACTAATCCACCTATAACACCGAGAGTAATCTTATTTTTATTTTTCATAATATAACCTCCATAAAATTCTAATTAATATAAATTTTACAATATATTAGAAGTAATATACAAGTTGTGTAAATAAGTAAAATCTCAATAGAATTTACCTTTATATATTAAAAAAGTAAAAATAAGAATAAAGATAATAGGTAGACTTAGTAAATTGCTTTAGTGGTTATTAAAAATTGATAATTGTAAGCCAAAAACATATTGATGTAATAAGAGAAAGCGGTGTCATAATATACTTTTCTTTTTTGCTTTTGGAAAAAAGATTTGAAATTACTTTTATGGATAAATAAGTTGCAATAAAAGAGAAAATGAATTTTGACATATGAAGTGGTATTCCAGTTGTAATAAATCCACCAATCTCTAATATAATTATCATGGCAAATAACTGAATAATTAAGGATATACCACTAAAAATTCTTAGTTTATTTGGCAACACTTTATAGTTTCCACCTAAGGTATATTCACCTAAAGGCATACCTAGTGTAACTAAGAATGTTAAAACTAAATTGGCTCCAAAAAGAATAATACATAATATTGAACTCATAAAAACTCCTTTAGATATTTTGAAATTTTGTATTTAGAACTAATTAATATTATATTAACATATTTTAACTAATATTCTATTATGTGTTATTTATGTATTGTAAAATATAAAAGAAAATTTTAAAATTAATAAGTATAGTAAGTCCACTAGGTAGGAAGTGTATTTTTAGATAGAGTTCGATATTACCTATAATTTAATATTAATTAACGATAAATAGTTGATACTAAGACATCAATAAATAGAAGTCCTTTTGCATAAATATCAAAGGTATTATTAGAAAAGCACCAAGAAGCCATTAAGCCTCTAATAGAGCTTTCTAAATAAAGAAAAGAATCTTCAATAGAGTAAAGTAATTTATCTTTATCTAAAATTAATAAGTCTTTTAAATTATTTGAAAATGTTCTTTTTTCTAAGTGATGGCTTAATCCATTACTACATTCATTTAAGTTTAATGTATAAGCAAGACAAGTGATTTCATAGCCTATATTTTTTGAAAACTCTAATTGTAAAAGTAAAAAATTTTTAATTTTTTCTTTAGTAGAAGATAATTCATTAGAAAGAAGAAGATCTTTATATTTAGGAATAATATATTCTTCCATATTTATATAATAACTTTCACGAATTATATCTTCTTTAGATTTATAATGAACATAAAATCCACCTTTTGAAACTTCTGCATTTAGGCAGATTTTATCAACAGTAACATTTTTATAGCCATGTGTACTTATTAAATCTACAGCGGTTTTAAAAATTTTAGCTTTAGTTAATTGACCTTGTTCTTTTTTAGATAATTTTGGTTCCATAATTTTTAATCTCCTTGAAAAAATATATTTCATATGTTATGGTGACTATAGTCACTATAATAGAACAAAAGAGAAGGAGATGCAATATGTTTATTATTAATTTAGAATATAAAAAAGACTTAAAAGAAGTAGAAAAATATTTAGAGGAGCATAGAGCTTACTTAGATAAGAACTATGCAAATGGAAATTTTATAGCATCAGGAAGAAAAAATCCTAGAACAGGCGGAATAATTTTAGTTAAAGGTAATATAAAAAAAGATATTTGGGATATAGTGAAAGAAGATCCTTTTTATAGAGAAAAAATAGTAGAGATTTCAATTATAGAATTTGAAGCAAGTAAAACTTGCGAAGCGCTAAAGAGCTTATAATTTTTAAGAGCAGTAAAAGTTTTATTTTACTGCTCTTATTACTTAGTTATAATTATGAAATGGTAGTGATATTTTCAATTGAAATAATAGTTTTATGTTTTCAAATAAAACTATTCTATTTAAAGGTTCTTTATTAGGTGGATAAAATGTAAAAGATAAACTACTTGTTGTAATTAAATATTTATAATAAAATTTTTAAATTTCCTAATAAATATTTAAAAATAAAACTCTAAAAATAAATTTCTGGAAAGGAATTATAGTAAAAATAAAATTTTGAAGATATTAAATACAGCAAGTTTAAAATGATTTTATGTATTGAATAAAGTAAGCTTTAAAAGGTAACAAAAGAACATTTAATAAATATTCATTTTAAATTCCTATAAAATCTATAATTATCCATTAAAATAAATTTATGGATTAAGAGTAAGGAAAGGGGATTATAATATGAATGTATCTATTCTAGAAAAATACGATAATTTAATTTTAAGAAATATTAAAAGTGACAAATTAAAATATGTTTTATTAATGCTACCATATAAATTACCTATAGTTATAATTTTAGCTATATTACTAACAACTAAGATATTATCATTTAAATTTTTTTTAGTAATAATAGGTGGAATTGCTATTTTAAAGTTTATAACAAAGGGAGAAAAGTATGAGAATAAAAAATAATTATTATAGAATTGGATTAATAAGTTTCATTATATTTTTATTATCAAATGCACCATTTTTGAACTTTAATATGAGAGGAATAGATTTTATTAGAGGGCTCGGAGCTGGAATAGGAATAGGATTTATGATTTTAGGAGTTTTAATAGAGCAGAATAAATTAAAAGAAGTAAAAAATAGAAAGAAAATTATAATAAATAAATTATTTCATTAATATATAGATAAATTTATCTAAATTTAAAATAATTAAGCTTAGTGAGATAGTAGATATAAATGAGAACTTTATTAAAAAATTTAAAGAAAATTTGATAAATAAACTAACATCATTAGGTCTTAATCCTTCGGAAGTATTTGATTTAAATAACTTGGGAAAATTATTAAAGAGTTCGGATGTTGTAAGTGATTATTTACCAGAGGTACAATCTTATTTTACAAAAAATCAATTAACAATTATATTAAGTGTACCACATGCATTAGGTGATTATATTGAAGTGGTATTAAAATAAAAAAATAATGATTTTGGAAATTTTTCAAAATCATTATTTTATTCTCAAAAAGGGTAGGAGTAAGATACTCTATATTGACTAGGAGTGAGTTAGAGCTGTAGGGGAAAGAGATAAAACAGGTACCTTAGGAGGAATTTTCTATGGAAGAAAATAATGAAGAGTTGGCTGAAGAAGGTTTATTGCTTATTTATAGAGGATTTACAAGTTTTGCAGGTTTAAGGACTTATGAAATTTATATTAATGATGAATTAGTAAGAGAAATAAATATGGGCGAAACGTATGAATTTAAGTTACCTTTAGGGACGTATAAAATTAAAGCAAAAATTGATTGGTGTAGTAGTAAGAGTATTGATATAGAAGTAAAAAAAGATGAGGTTCAAATTTTGAAAATTGGAAATTTTAAAGCTCCAGCTTTAATTACTATGTTTATACCTAAACGTACAATATATTTAAAAAAAGAAAATATCGATTTAAATATTTTAGATTTACAAAGTTTTAAAGGTAAAAGTTTTATTGATAGAACTAAGGATTTAGATAATAAAATAATAAGGATTAGTGGGAGATGTTTTTCAGTTGAAGAATCGAAAAATATCTTTAAGAATGTAGTAGAGTTTCCAAAGGAAACTAATATAAATAAATTTGCACTTACGTCAATAAGAAAAAGGCTTATAGTTGTTGAAATAGCTATTATATTTATAATTTTAGTTTTAAATAGATTTAATATAGATATAGCACTTCACACTATAATAGGTAGCATAGTAGGAACAATAATCCTGTACTGTCTGTTTAGACCAGCAATTGCACCAAAAAAGTAAAATATTGTAAAAGTATTTATATTTAATGTTGAATTCAAGTTAATTAAAAAGAAGGAATTAGTGAGAAGTTATATTTATAATAATATGGAGCTAATTAATGATAATTATAATTTTACTAAAATAGAGTTATTGAAAAAGGAGCTGTCTCGTAAATGATTTTTAATCATTTACGTAGACGCTTCTTTTTTTTTCAATTAGTACAACTGATAGTCTATTTTCGGTAGAAATTTTCTGGGAAAAACTTTTTTTGAAACACCACAAATAGAAGGGTTGACACCCTTCTATTTGTAACAAATTATTCCATTACGCTGTTTTCATATTATGCAATAATATTCCATTTCTTTTTTGAAGTGTTTTATTAAACAATTTTTTAATGTCATATGCAAAACATAAAAGCATAAATTCTATCTTTATATTTTTCTTTCCCCTAAGTAAAAATCGCCTAAAAGAATAATCTTGTTTTAAAACTCCAAATGCACTGGATTTATGTCAATATCCTGGACACTAAAATTCGAACTATACTAAGCTGTAG
>NZ_CAMTIG010000111.1 GCF_947072515.1 uncultured Clostridium sp. | reverse complement strand
ATTATTTATTGTTACTGTTCCATTTACTCCTGTTGTATATGTTGTCCCATTTACAGTAACAGTTGCATTTGGTAATACCTTTCCTGTTTCACTATTTTTTACAGTTATCATTGCATTTCTAAACAAGTTATTGAATTTTTCCCATTGGAAATAGAAACTATGAATTTCTCCTCCCTTTGTTTTATTGAAATTTTGTGCAACTATTTGCCCATTAATAAAGCCACCCTTTAAATTTAATGTTGCATTTGGTGCTATTATACTTCCAATTATAGATGAATCTGATATATTTATATTCGTTGCATTCGGAAATGCATATATAACTTTACTTGCTTCACTATTAAGTGAATTTAATGGTGTTCCATCATTTATTTGTTGATTTTCAACACTTAAATTGAAATCCGAAAAATTTATAATCTTTGCATCTGAATAAATAACCGTAAAATTATTTGTATTTTGCCCATTTGTATTATTTATGGCCATATTTTCCGGTACATTTATATTTTCTATAGTCGTAGTTCCATTTTCATTAGCTAATTTATTTACGGCTATATTTCCGTTTGTATCTGTCTTATACATACTCCAAGTATTATTTCCTAATCCTTGAATCGTACTTGTCGCATTTCCCAATGTTTTAATTGCATATTCTTTAAAATCATTGAATTTATTTTCTACTATATTTTTATTTGCATATTCTATATTTGTACCATTCCATGTTTCAGATGTCTTTAACTGGTTATATGGATCTGCCTCTTTTCCTGTTGTTATTATATTAGGCGCTTCTACATTAAGCTTTCCTATATTCCCGCTAGTATTATTTGATTTAAGTCCATTAGGATCTAAAATACCTCCTAGCAATAATCCACATCTATTTTGCATATTGATAGGTTCACCAATAACAACAGTTCCTCTTGAATATTGTTCATTAGCTGTTGCTAATGTGAATGATCCTCCACCTAACGGTGCTGATAGATTTCCTCCTATAGCAAAAGATGTTTCCGAATCTCCACCTTCCATAGTTGCATTTCCAAAAACTATAGCTCCATAATCTTGTATGTTCCCCATCAATTCATTAGTTTGCTGATTTATTCCAGCTTCTACATATCCATTCTCTTTATGTAATTGCACTGCGTGACTTATAACTCCTGCTTGCATTGGTGTAAGTATCATTGCTCCTGCAATTATAATTGCTATTCTTTTTCTATTCATTCTTTCTCCTTATCAACATTATTTTGTCATATATTTTTATTGATAAATCCTTATTTTTCTCCCTTAATTAGAACTTATCATTCATTTTAAACGATAAAAAAAGCCGATAACTTTCAATTTCTTGAATTTTATCAGCCGGTTGCACTATTAACTCCGTATATTTCAAGTGCCCACATACAAAATATACTTCCCCGTTTCATCTTTTTTAATTCTTCACTTATTATATATCACTAACCGGATTTATTCTATAATCTGCCACTCTATTCGCCATGTATTTTTTGTTAACTTTTTCTATAAAATATAACTCTCAAAAATTCATTCTATTTTCTACATTTTTATTAGTGAAAAAAAATATAGACTACTAATTTAATAGTGGCCTATATTTTTACTTCTATTTATTTATTTCTTTTATATCTTCTTTTACATCTAAAATTCTATCGATTAATTCTTTAGCTGTTTCTTCTACTACATCTTCTTCATCTTCATCTGATATTAATTCAAAGTAAACTTCTCTATTATCAATATCAACTCTACTACATTTAACTCTTACAGAATCTCCAAGTTTATAGATCTTTTTAGTTCTTTCTCCAACTAATGAAAGATGATCTTCATCATATACATAGTAATCATCTTCAAGTGCAGTTATATGCACAAGCCCTTCTATAGTGCTTGGTAATTCTATAAACATACCAAATGAAGTTACTGATGAAACTATACCATCAAACTCTTCACCAATTCTATCAAGCATATATTCTGCTTTCTTTAAATCATCAACTTCTCTTTCTGCTTCTACTGCAAGTTTTTCTCTATCTGATGATTGTTTTGACGCATATTCAACTATACCTTTAAGTTTAGCAATTCTCTTACTTTCAAGTTTTCCATTTAAATTTTCTTTAATTATTCTGTGTATTTGAAGATCTGGATATCTTCTTATTGGTGATGTAAAGTGACAATAGTATTTAGCGGCTAATCCAAAGTGTCCTACACATTCTGGAGAATACTTCGCTTTCATCATACTTCTAAGCATAAGAGTACTTACTATAGTTTCTTCACTTTTTCCTCTTACTTTATCTAATATTTCTTGCATCATTTTTGGATGAATTTCTGCATTTCCTCTCATTGGATATCCTAGATTATATACAAATTCTCTAAACTTAGTTAATTTCTCTTCATCTGGATCCTCATGAATTCTATATACAAAAGGCATCTTTTGCCAGAACATATCCTCTGCTATAGTTTCATTACATACAAGCATAAATTCTTCTATCATTCTATTAGAGATTTCTCTTGGGTATGGTTTTATTTCTATTGGTTTACCCATTTTATCTAAAGTTATTTTAGCTTCTGGGAATTCAAAATCTATAGAACCTCTACTCATTCTTCTCTTATTTAATATAAGTGCAAGTTCTTCCATTGCTAAGAAATCATCATAAAGATAATCATATTTTTTAATTAACTCTTCATCTTTATCTTTAAGAATTTTTGTTACATCAGTGTAAGTCATTCTTTCATCAGTTCTTATAATTCCTTCATGAATTTCATGTGCTATAACTTTTCCTTTTTCATCAATAGTCATTAAGCAACTTAATGTAAGTCTATCAACTTTTGGATTAAGAGAACATATTCCATTTGAAAGTTTCTTTGGTAGCATCGGAATAACTCTATCTATAAGATATACAGATGTTGCTCTATTTAATGCTTCTTTATCTAAAGGATTCTTTTCTCTAACGTAATGTGAAACATCCGCTATATGAACACCTAATCTAAAGTTTCCATCCTCTAATCTTTCAATAGATACAGCATCATCTAAATCTTTTGCATCTTCTCCATCTATAGTTACCATTTTTAAATCTCTAAAATCAGTTCTTCTTTTATATTCCTTTTCTTCTATTTCATTCGGAATATTATCTGCAAAAGCTAATACTTTTTGTGGAAACTCTTCTGGAAGTCCATGTTTCTTTATTATAGTAAGAATATCTAGTCCTTTATCACCTTTTTTACCTAAAACTTCAACAATCTTTCCTTCTGGGCTTCTTCTTCCTTCTGGCCACTTAGTAATTTCAACAATTACTATATCTCCACCTTCAGCTCCAGTTTTATCTTTTTTAGATATAAATATGTCTTGAGTAAGTCTTGTATCCTCTGGTACTACAAATCCGAAGTTTCTACTTTCTTCGTATTCACCTATTATCTTAGTGTTTACTCTTTCTACTATAGAAACTACTTCCCCTTCTCTTTTTCTTACTCCGCCTCTATCTTCTTTCGTAACTTGTACTATTACTTTATCTCCATTCATAGCTCCATTTAAAAGTGAACCAGCTATAAAGACATCTTTTTCCCCTTCTTTTTCAGGGATAAGAAATCCAAAGCCTTTTGCATGAGCCTGTATTTTTCCTCTTACATACCCAAACTTTTCAGGAAGTGCAAACTTATCCTTTTCACTTTTCATGATAAGCCCTTCATTTTCCATGTCCTTTAAAGCACTTTTGAATGCTTTAAACTCTTCTTTTTTTATATCAAATATTCTTGATAATGAGCTAATATCCATTGGTCTATATGCATCTTCATCCATGAAAGCCAATAACGTATCTTTAATTCCCATATTCTTCCTCCAAGTATTTATCTTTATAATATATTATATTCTTAACTATTATATATATTTGACAAATTTCAGTTTTATTATTCTAAGATATATTATAGCACATCTTCCTTCTATTAACTCTTATTCCAGCTGAAAATCCCTAGTAATCCTCCCTTATTTCATTCTTTTCAATCTAGCTTTTTTCATAAAAAAATAAAAGCCCAATCCCTTCCCCAAGTGATTAAGCTTTCCATCTAATAAACCTTATTATAATACCCTTTTATAATATCCCTTTTACCATAGTTGTCATTAATTTATTACCCACCGTGTACGATTTTAAATACCTCTACCCCTAAAGACTATTTAAAATTAAATTTCTCCATTTTCTACTGCTCTAATTAAACTTAAATTCTCCCTAAACCTCAGTTTAATTATCATTTTAAATTCCTATAAACATTCATATTGCTAGTCCATTACATTAACTTAAATGTTTTACAGTTTTTTTCTCTGTTCCCTTTTACAATATTATATTAACATAAAATTCATATTTTGTTTATAACTTTTTAAAACTTTATTAATTTTATAAATAAAATATTAATAAAATAAAAATATGCTAATTTTTCCGATTAAAATCAGCATATTTTTTATTATTTTTAAATTTAAATATATTTTATTATAAACTAAAGTAGCATTCCACCATATTGAAGAATAACTGGTGCAAATACTAATGAAACTATAGTCATTAATTTTATTAAGATATTCATAGATGGTCCTGATGTATCTTTAAAAGGATCTCCAACTGTATCTCCAACTACACCAGCTTTATGTGCAGGACTTCCTTTTCCACCATGTGCTCCACCTTCAATATATTTTTTCGCATTATCCGATACGAAAACTACATACATTTCTATTTAAATGTAGACATTTATACCATGATACAACTTATATCCTAAGACTTTCGTATTGTATCTTCCTTCTTCGCCTATCCCATTTTGTAGTGATAAATCACATACTACTTTGGTTTGATATGACAGTCCAAAGGCTTAAATTCCCCAGTATCGTTGGGTACATATTCCGAATCTATTTTAGGTTAGATGTTCTGAATCCGATAATTTGCTAAATTTATACTTGCATTTAAATCTCTATCAATTTTAAGACCGCA
>NZ_CAMTIG010000110.1 GCF_947072515.1 uncultured Clostridium sp. | reverse complement strand
AAAAATATTTTATATAAAATGTTGTATTATTTTGAGAATGTGAATATACTATAATTAAAGATATTAGTTAGGTGTTTATTAAAATACTTAAATGAGCGCTAACACTCATTCCCCAGGGCAAAGTTTTTTGTACCCGAAGTTCCTTGAGGGGACATTAAAATAATATTCAAGGCAATGTTAGTATATAATTATGAAATTCTAAGATGTTTATCTTAGAATTTTTTTATGAAGTTAGGAGGGGACATGCTTACTTTAAAAGAGTTAAAAGTAATAACTAAAATGCCAACTGAAAATGAAGTTTCACTAAAACTATTAGCTAATTTTTATGAAAAGTATATTTCAAATAGAATCTATGAAATAGAATTAGAAAATGGCAAAATACTAACTTTTAAAATTGAAAATAAATATTTTTCACATCTTATAGGATTACATAAGTTTACAGATAAAAGTAGAAGAAATAAAAATAAATTACTAAGATATAATAAGGAATTAAAGTCGCAGAAGGGATTTGAAAACGTTAAATGTTCTAGAATAACTTTAAAAGATTTACAAGAAATTGGAGGAAGAACAAAAGCATATAAGAATTATAGAAAAAGAATTTTAAATTTCCCTTTTACTTATCAGTTATTAAGAAGGAGTAAGTTTTTATCTTATAACAAAGAAATTGTCGAAAGTGAGACAAAAATTAAAGGGGATTATATCTTCGTAAATAATATTAATGAAGATAAGTTGCATTTTTTCTTTATTGATACATTAGAAGAGGAGAATGATTCCTTAGTTCCAATTACTTTTATAGTTACTAAAAGAAGTGATTTTAATTATGTGAGTAGCCAAGAGATATTAAAAATAAGAGAAATAACAATAAAAAGTTTAGATAATAATAGAATATTAGAAAGATATAGTCACAATGAAATGATAGATAATGTGGTGAGAAGATAAGCAAAGAAGCTAGCTAGCAATAATAAGTTTCTTTGCTTTATTTATTGCATATACTATCCTAAATAATATCCTCGTAAATAAGTATTAAATAAAACAAAAAAACAAAATTCCATCATGAAAATAAATAAAAACACACTATATCTAAAATTACTCCACGTTTTTTACAAAAACTACATTATTTTCAGAATAATCGTCACAAAATGTAAAACGATTTCTATGTCTCATGTATTTACATTAATTCCCATTGATTGTAGAATAATATTGTAGAAAGTTAAAAAAAATGTTTATTCAGATAGATATTTATATTATAGGAGGTGTATTTACGATGACGATAAATATATTAGCGCAATACTTAAATTTATGTAAAAAAATGAATACAAGTCCAACATTAATTGGAGCTAACAGATTCAAAAACAACATAAATATGTGGAATTATCTGCTTACTTTAGGATTTGAACAATTAGTTATCGATATCATAGGATAAACTAAAATAGAAATTTTATTATAGTTCATAATTTCTTTATTTTAGTATGATAAAATATAAGTGAAACTTTTAATAGAGGAGTGAGTTTATGAAATTAGCATTAATTGCTCATGATAAAAAAAAGCCAGATATGATTGAATTTGCTAAAAGATATGAAGGACTATTATCTAAATTAGATCTTGTAGCTACTGGAACAACTGGTGGCCTAATTATGGAAAATACAAAGCTAAAAGTAACAAGATACAAAAGCGGACCTCTTGGTGGTGATCAGCAAATAGGAGCATTAATTCCTGAAGGAAACATTGATATGATAATTTTCTTTAGAGATCCTTTAACAGCTCAACCCCATGAACCAGATATTACAGCATTAATTAGATTATGTGATGTCTATACATTACCTTTAGCCACAAATGAAGCAACAGCTAAAATGCTCATTGAAGGAATCAAATTTGAAAGAGAAAATTTAATTTAAATAAATTTAAAAGGTAGCTTTTTTATAGCTATCTTTTATTGTTGTATTTATAGTTACATAATAATCCTTGTAAATAGGTTTTTAAGGATTATAATATAATTAATATATTAGGAGGTATTTCCTCAAATTTACATAGAGAAAGGATACTTGAAATGCTAAAGTCAGAGTTTATAAATTTTAAAGGTGAAATATACTTTAAAGAAGATTTAAATTATGAGGAAAAGAGATTATGTTGGAATAGAGCAATTGATAAAAAACCTTTTGTAATTGCATATTGTAAAGATAATAATGACATAAAAATTTGCTTAGAACTTATAAAAAAACATAATGTGCCTTTTAGAATACGTTCTGGGGCTCATCATTATGAAGGATTTTCTACAGGAGAGGATGTTTTCGTAATTGATGTTAGCAAGATGGATAAAATAAATTTAGATATAGAACAAAATACTGTGCAAATATCTGCAGGAACACGAAATAGAGAAGTTTATGAAGCTGTATGTAAATACCATATTCCTTTTCCAGGAGGTGGATGTCCAACAGTAGGTGCAGTAGGTTATACCTTAGGTGGTGGCTGGGGATATTCTGCTAGATATTTAGGATTAGGAATCGATAATTTATTAGAAGTAGAGTTATTAAATTATAATGGAAATTTAATTAAGGCAAATGCTACTCAAAACCCTGATTTATTTTGGGCTTTAAAAGGTGCAGGAAGTGGGAATTTTGGAATAGTAACTTCTATGACTTTTAATTTACCTAAAAAAGTCCAAATGTGTACATTAGTTTTAGCAGAAATAAGAAATATAACTACTAAAAATATGGTACCTATATTTAATAGTTGGCTTAATGAAATTCAAAATTTAGATCCAAGATTAAATATGAAAGTTGCTTTTTATAATGACCATATTAAAGGTCTTGGTATAAAGATAACTGGAATATTTTACGGAGAGAAAAATGAAGCTCTTAATGAATTAAAGAAAATAACAATAGATTATGATTGGAATTATAATCTACAAGAAATGAGTATTTTAGATATAAATAGATGGATACAAGATAATCATCCAGACTATGAGTTTTATAAGTCTAATGGACGATTTATAGATGATAAATTTAATAATGAAAGTATTGAAGAAATTTTAAATATTCTTAATGAAAAGATAAATACTACATCATATACTGCAGTTTCTTTATATGGAATGAGTGGAAATATAAAAAATAACTTTAAAGATAATAATTCCTTTGCCTATAGAAATGCAAAAGGAATATTAGGATTCCAAGTTGTATGGGAAGATGAATATAAATCTTATAAAGCTGAAAATGAAAAATGGGTTGTAGAGCACTCTGAAATAATAAAGAAGGCAACTTACGGTTCTTTTGTTAATTTCCCATTAGCGGAGCTCAATGATTATATGAAGGAATATTTCAATGAAAATACAGAAGAATTAAAAGAAATTAAAAAAGAATACGATCCATATAACTTTTTTAATTTTGAACAATCAATAAAGTAAAAGTCGTAAAGACTTTTACTTTATATAAGAAAGGATTAGTAGTTTATGAAAAATGATATATTTAGAAATTTACCACGAATGGATCATACTCTAGAAAATCCTATGCTAGAGAATGTTATAGTTAAATATGGTAAAGAAAATGTAAAAAAGGCACTACAAACAACTTTAAATACTATTAGAGAAGAAATTAAAAATGGAAACATAGATTTTATTCCTTCAGAAGAGTATGTTGTGCTAGATGCTATAAAAAATTTAAACTGGACATATAAACAAAACTTAAAGCAAGTTATAAATGGAACTGGAATAATAATACATACGAATCTAGGAAGATCAATTTTAAGTAAAAATGCTATTGATAGAATAGTAGAAATAAGCTCTTCTTATAGTAATCTTGAATTTGATATTAAAGAAGGACATAGAGGTTCTAGATATGCTCATGTTGAGAATTTATTGAAAATTTTAACTAGCGCTGAAAGTGCTTTAGTAGTTAATAATAATGCATCTGCTGTTTTATTGGTTTTAAATGAAATAACAAAATCTAAGGAAGTTATTGTTTCTAGAGGTGAATTAATTGAAATTGGAGGTTCTTTTAGAATTCCAAGTGTAATGGAAATGGCAGGTGCAACTCTTAAAGAAGTTGGTACAACTAATAGAACACATCTTTATGATTATGAAAATGCAATTGATGCAGAAAAAACAGGTGCACTTATTAAAATACATAGTTCTAATTTTAAAATTATTGGATATACAAAAGAAGTATCCTCTTCTGAACTTGCTTCTTTAGGTAAAAAATATAATATACCTACTATTGAGGATTTAGGTAGTGGTGCATTAATAGACTTATCAAATTTAGGAATTGATGAAAAGAGAGTTAAAGATGTTATTAATGATGGAATTGATATAGTTATGTTTTCAGGTGATAAACTTTTAGGTGGACCTCAAGCCGGTATTATTGTAGGAAAAAAAGAGTACATTGATAGATTAAAGAAGAATCAATTACTTCGTGCATTAAGAGTTGATAAATTCACATTAGCTGCATTAGAAGGAACTTTAGAAAATTATTTAAATGAAAAATCATATTTAAAAATTCCTATTTTTAAAATGATTAATTTAGATAAATCTGAAATCTATAAGAATTTAATATCTTTTATAGATGATATTAAAGATATTCCTAATATAAGGTGTAATGTAGAGGATGTTGAGGACTTTGTAGGTGGGGGAACTCTTCCAACATATAAGTTAGAAGGAAAAGGACTCTCTATACAATTAATTAATGGTAAAATAAACTATTTAGAAAGCTATTTGAGAAATTACTCTACACCCATAATAGGAAGAATACATGAAGATAAATTTATTCTTCATGGAAGAACATTACAAGATACTGATTTTATAACAATAAAAGAAGCATTAAATACTTTTAATAAGGACTGATAGATTATGAAACATATAATAGTTGGGACATCTGGACATATAGATCATGGAAAAACATCTTTGATTAAATGTTTAACTGGTGTTGATACAGATACATTAAAAGAAGAAAAAACTAGAGGTATAACTATTAATAATGGATATACCCACTTAAATTTAGATGAAAATTTAAATATAGGAATAATTGATGTTCCAGGCCATGAAAAATTTATTAAGAACATGGTCGCAGGAGTTAGTTCAATAGACTTAGTTCTATTTGTAATAGCTGCTGATGATGGTATAATGCCACAAACAATAGAACATCTAAATATTTTAAAAACTTTAGGTATTTCTAGAGGAATCATAGTACTTACTAAATGTGATTTAGTAGATGAAGAATGGCTAGAACTAGTAACAGATGATATAAAATCATTTGTTGCAGGAACATTTTTAGAAAATGCACCTATTATTAAATTTTCATCTAAAACTAAGGAAGGACTAGAGGATATTAAAAATACTTTAGTTGGAGAAATAAATAAATTAGAAGAAAAAGATAGTGAAACTTTATTTAGAATGCCTATAGATAGAAGTTTCCATGTTCAAGGGTATGGAACAGTAGTAACAGGAACTATACTTGGTGGAAATATAAATATTGGTGATTCTATTCAATTATATCCTGGAGATTATTGTGGAAAAATA
>NZ_CAMTIG010000109.1 GCF_947072515.1 uncultured Clostridium sp. | reverse complement strand
AGTTTTTTAGTATATTATCCAACTCTTTTTTATTAAATTTATATTGCATTAACTTCACCTCTTTTTCTTTCATTGTATAATTTGGCGTATCTTTTACTTATTGCATTTTCAGTTCTATTTAATTCTCTAGCTACTTCTTTACAACTCACCCCTCTATTTCTTAGCATTATCATTCTTGAATCATCTATCTTGCTCCAGCATCTATAACCAATTTTCTTTAAATCTTTTTTTCTTTTTTCTATAAGCCATTTTGGTTCTATCCCTAACCCATATAAATCTAGTTTGCTTGAATCCCAAATATCTTGATTTTTTCCTAAAAATATTAGCAAACTATTTATTCTAATTTTTAATGGTGAATTTATTTTTTTAGGATTATTTTTTGTCATTGTTAATCCTTTTTCTTTCCATCTTGTTATTGTTTTAGTATCAACTTTTAAAATTCTAGCCACTTCTGAAGCATTCACTATATTAGTTCTTTCTAGCTTTAATCTTAAAACTTTTCTATGGATACTTATTTTATCTCTGTTTAATTTTTTAGCTAAATATTCATCTGAACGCTCTATATTATCCTCAATAAATTTTATTTCTTCTTCTGAAAATTTCTTTTTATTTAACTTTAATTCATATAATTTAGATTGTACTGACTTTTCAGTTCTATTTAATTTTTTTGCTATTTCTTTACTTTCTAATTTTCTATAATTCTTTTTTAAAAATTCTATTTCTTCATTAGTCCATTTCATTATTATCCCTCCCTAAATCATTCAAAAAAACTACATTGTCCTTCAATGTTTTTTTGTTTTATTGTTTCACCTATCCACCAGTTCATTACTTCTTTACCTGTTTTCCATTCACATTTCTTATTTTTTTTATGTCTTTCTATAATCATTTTGTCGAATGTTTTTATATAATTATTTTTATACACTGGATATAAATCTAATTCCTTAACTTGATTTGAACTTAAAGGACATCCAATACAACCTAATCTTTTAAATCCTCTATCATAAAGTTCGCAATAAGGTAATTTATATTTACGTATATATTCCCAAATTTCTTCATCTGTCCAGTCAATCAAAGGTCTTACAACAACTTTTCCTTTCCAAAATCCCACCATTGGTAATTTTCTTCTTTTAGAACTTTCAGCCCATCTTACTCCAAGAAAAACTGTATCTCCTTCATTTCCTGTACGTTCTTTCATTACATCACAACAATATCTTACAAGACGGCTAGGTGGCATAAGCTTTTTAGGAATTAATGTCCACATTGTTATTTCATTTCCTTCTTTATCTTTTTTATAAGGTTGCCAGGCAACATCTTTATGAAATTTCTTTATATATTTAATTATATCTGGTTGATCTACACTTGGTGGACTATATATTGGTTTAAAATCTATATTTGCTCTATACATTAAATGCTTTAAAACAATACTGTCTTTCCCACCACTAAATGCACATATATTTTCATTTTCTTTTCTTCTATTTTGAAATTCTTTTATTATTTTTATAGAATTTTCTTCTTTATTTATTTCTCCTAAAAGTGTTTTTTCAATTAACAAAATCCTCACCTTACAAACTGCATATTGCCAATTTGTAAGGAAATCGTATTTAAGGCTTGTCTTTATTAAGAGTGTTTCTTTGCCTAGCTTTCGCATTATAGGCATGGTGGATTTTACGCTTTAACCAATGTCTTTTTTCAAAAATAATTAATGGCTAATCAATTATTATCTATGCAACCTGGTACACCAGGATTAAGTGTTTTGTTAATTCTTTATAGTTCAATACTATAAATATTTTTAGTTTTCTCTATAGTTAGAATTTTTGCATTAACTATAGCTCTTTGATTTTTGCTCCAAGCTTTAAATACTTCTTTTGCATTTTCCTTACTTAAAGCTTTTATACTTCTTTCTTGTTCTCTTAAATGACCTTTCCATGTTTCATAATAAAAGTAAATTATAAACTCCTGAATATCCAATGTATTTTTTATTTTCTTCATTGCCCTCTCCTCTATTTTTCAAAATTATATGAACTATCCTAAAATAAAGAATAGTCCATATTTTATTTTCTAAAATGGCATATCATCATTTGAAACTGGAGTCATATCACCATCAAAACTATTATCATTAAACGTGGTATTTGCATTTCCTTGATTATTTTTTTTATCACCTACAAATTCAAAGCTTTCTATAAATATATCTGTTGTATATCTCTTTGAACCGTCTTTTGCATTATAACTTCCAGTTTGAATATGCCCTGTTAATGCTATTTGACTTCCCTGTTGAAAATACTGTGCTATTGTTTCTGCTTGTTTACCAAATGCTACACAATTTATAAAATCTACTTCATCTCTCTTAAATTGTCTTGTAACAGCAACCGAAAATTTTGTAACCCCTTTTCCTGTACCTGCAGCAAATTTTAACTCAGGGTTTTTCCCTAAACGTCCTATTAAAATTACTTTATTCATCTTACATACCTATACTTTCTAAAATTTCTATAGCTTGTCCTAATTTATCTTCTTTAACATGAACTTTGCTATGTTCTTCACTAAGCTTTTTAAGTTCTTTTTCTAACAGTTCTTTCTCTTTTTCAATCTTTTCTTTTTCTTCTGCTAATCCTACAAATTCTTTCTTTAACTCTTCACTTTTTCTCATTTTTTTCTCTCCTTCATTGTTCATTTTCAATTCTTGAACACTGTCTATTGTTATTACTTTCTTTTGTTCATTTTCTAGTTTTTGAACTTTTATATTATCTATTTCTTCTTTAAAAATATAATCTAACGCTTTACTAACTTCACTTTTCTTTTCTTCTAGTCCTTTTATTTTTATTCCTGACATTTCATCTTTAAATTCCTTAAATACTACAACAATATCTTTATTTCCTATTTGACTAAATCTACTATCCATTTTTATAGCATGTAGCATTTTGTTTTGAGTTTTTATATTTTCATTTTCCCAAAGTTTTTTCATTTCTTCTTTCATAAGCTCTCTAGCTTCATCTATCTTTTTCATCCAATCTGCCCCCAAATTTCTTAAATAATCATCTCTATAAGATAGCTCATTAGCCATCATTAAAATTTCTTGTAAATCATTAGTGGTTACTGTATCTCCAAACTTTAAATAAATAGCTGCTAATATAGCGATTCTAAAATTAGCTAATTCACTAAAAATATATTCATTCGCTATCTTATTTGCTTTATCAGTTGTATATCTTTCTATAATTTGAATTTCATCACTTTTAAGTTTATTTATCCATTTACGTTGCTGTCTGTTCATGTTCATTTGATTTTTGAACATAGTATTAGTTTCTAAAACATTAGCCATCTATAACCAGTCCTTTCTTTGCTATGTAAACTGGTATTCCAGTTAATTTCTCTACTTCTTCTTTTATATAGTTTTCATCTGCATTATTTTCACTTAAATGAATTAATGTAATATCCTTTGTTTTCTTTAAATCCCACGCCTTTAATGTTTCTTTTAAAGTTTCTAATGACATATGACTTTTAAAAATTCTAGCTCTATATGGTTCAATATTTTGTATATCTTTTTCAGAATAATTACATTCGATTAAAACATGATCTATATCTTTAAATTTATATTTAAGATAATAAGTATCTGTAGCAAATATCATTTTCCCTATTTCTTTATGTTCAATAATAAATCCAAAATTTTCACATTCAGTTTCATTATTATTTGTATGTTGGCAATCAAAAGGCTTAATTTTAAAGTTTCCTATTTGAAATGTATTAAGATTATATATTTCATTTGCTCGTCTTCTATCTTCGATTTTATTTGCTTTAAGAACGCTTTTATTAGCATAAATATTAATTCCATTATTCAATATGTGCTTTACATCTCTGCAATGGTCCAGTCAAAGATGTTCATGGCTTATTAAGCATCCAACTACTTTACTTAAATCAAAATCTAATCCAAAAACTATATCTTTCCACTTTAATCCTGCTTCTAAAATTAAAATTTCTTTACTTGTTTCTATTAAGTAACAATTTCCTTTACTTCCACTTCCTAAAACCTTGAACATTAAATCACCCCCTAATTTAATCTATATATTTATTATTATTTATAATTTTTTAAATATATTTTTTTCTTCATCTTTAATACAGTATTCGCACACTATATTCTCTTCATTATCTAAATATAATTCACAATCTTCTATACTTACTTCATCTCCACATCTATTACATTCATATCTAACATAGCCTAACGGATTATATCCACTTATACTATTTCCTAATATCTTCTCTAGTTCTTCCAATGTATTTTTAGATACTTTTATTTCTTCAATATCTTCTTTTTCTAATACTCCATAAACTTCACTATGTTTTCCTAAAATTTCTCCAAAATAGATGTTTTCACCTATTGCATTTTCTAATTCTGTTTCATCTGCAATAAAAACCCCTTCAACTTCTCCTTGTCTTCCACAATCCCAGTAAAATTTATATAATTTCTTCATATTCCTACTCCTTTATCAATTGATTTTCATATGAGAATACGATTTTATAACTATACTCTCATATGAATTTATTTAGCTATTATTTAATCTTCTATTAAACTAACTGTACTTACTTCCTTACCAAATTTTTCATTATATTTTTTTATATCTTCATTTAATGATTCTATTGCTTCTAATGCTTCTTCTTTTGTATGAATTATTACAAACTTTATTTTACTTCCGTCATTTGTAATTTTACTTATCTTTTTAAATCCAGCACTATGTTTAGTAAGTTCTTTTACTCTTAATGCAATTAATGCTCCATGATAAACATCTGCTTCATTTTCTAATAAATCTTTTGTTAGTTTGGGAAATGTACTCCCATATTCAACACATATGCAATCCATTTTTCAGCCTTCTTTCTATTTTTTATTAAGCTATTATTTTAATACTTGGAAATCCTTTTAATTCTTTTTGTAAGTAATCTTTTATATTTTTAATAGCTTCATTTCTCCAAGCTCCTCCGTCTGCTTCATATATTGCAGCAGATGGACCATTTTTCATTCTAAATATAAATTTACTTATTGGTTGTTCTACCTCAACAAATGTTCTAAAAGGTGCTAATTGTACAGGGTTTGGAACTTCTGCTTGATTTACACTTGCTACACCAGTTTTTATAGTTACTTGTTGTTTAATTCCATCATCACCTAATTCTTTAACTGCTTCATCTTTAACTAATCCAGTATATTTTAATAAAACTTTTTTATCTCCTACATCTACAAAACTACTTTGCAGCATAATATTAAACATTTCAGTTGATAAAAATTGGTCATAACGTACATTGTCAGGTAATATAGCTTTTGCTTCTATATATAATTCTCTATCTTTATCTTCATTTAATGGACTAAATAATCTAACTCTTTTATATGAATCTATTTGTATTAATAGTTCACCTTTTAAATTGTCTACATTACCTTTTATATAATCAACTAATCCTGTAAGTGTTGATACTGTAAGTGTATTTGCTACTGGTGCTGTAATTCTTGTTAAATTAACTCTTGAATATGTTCCTTGTGGTAAATCCACTATTGGTTCTTTTTCTTCTCCTATTTTGATTAAGTATTCTAATGCTTCTTTTTGA
>NZ_CAMTIG010000108.1 GCF_947072515.1 uncultured Clostridium sp. | reverse complement strand
GTAGGTTTTGTTTCTGGTTTTACTACCGGTTTAGTAACTTGAGATATTATTGTAATATATCTAGTATTACCTTTTACTGTTGTTTCAACTTTATTGGCTCCAATTATAGTGTTATATCCAGTAGGAGCAGTTGTTAATTCTCCACCTGTTATAGTACTAACTGGATAATCTTGAGTTTGTCCTCCAGTTAAGTTAACTCCATTAAATTCGCCTGTACTATTTATACAGAATATAGAACCATCTCCATTTATCTCTTGCCCATCACACATAACTTTAGCTGTTACTACAGTATTAGTTATTTTTTCTGCTACTGGTTTAGAAGTACTATGAGTTGGTTCAGTAGGTTTAACTACTGGAGTTGGAGTAACATGTGTTGGTTCATTTGCTTTATCTACTTTTAAAAGTCCAATAACTTTAATAGTTCTTACACTATCTTTTACAGATATAACTGTACTAGTAGTTCTTCCATAAGTATATCCATTTGGAGCTATAGTTAAATTAGCACCTGTTATATCACCTGAATTAAATTCTTTAACTAATTCTTTATTTGTAGAATTAAAGTTTTGTCCTTCATATTCACCAGTACCTAAAATACAATATGTTGCATTAGGAACTTGTTTTCCACCACATAAAGTTTGAACTTCAAGAATTGTTTTAGTAACTTTTTGTTGTTCTGGTTTAGTAGTAGTTGTTGTTCCACCTGTAACTACATCTGGTTTAACTATTGGTTTTATATCATTAGGATGCTCTATTGGTTTAGTGCTATTACTTGGTTTCACAGTTGTACTATTTGTATTTGATGCTGTAGCTTTTGTAGTTGTATGATTTATTGATTTCATTGGATTAACAACTGGTGTTGTATTAATCATACCTAAATTAATATAATTACTAGCTACCCATCCAGTTACTTTTCCTACTGCTACTTTATACCAATTCCCACTTTTAGCTAGTACTTGAACTTTTTCATTTTTAACTAAATGTCCAACAACTGAATTTGATGTTCCTGCACCACTTCTAAGATTTAAGTATCCTTTAGAAATATTTACATATCCATTTTTAGGCGTACTATAATTTACTATTTGACTATTATTAGTATTCATATTATTTGATGTAATTGTATTAGTATTTTTTACTGGTGTTGCTTGTACTTGGTTATTAGTAATAGTATTTGAAGATACAGTATTACTTACAACATTACTATTTGAAGTATTTTCATTTGAAGTTTGTTGGCTAGATGATGTAGTCATAGTATTAGTAGCACTTGTTGCAACTGGTGTACTAACCTCTCCTTGTCCTACAAAATCATCATAAACAAATCCAGTTTGTCCATTAATATTAACTTGGAACCATTCTCCTTCTTGTCCAGTTACTTGAATATTAGTATCTTCTTTAAGTGTAGTTAAAAGTCCTGAATGAACATCTGGTTGCTGTCTTACATTTAAAACTGTAGTTACATGAATAACATGCTCAGTTTCATTTAATTTAACTAATTGATTATTTTCCCCACTTTTAACTAAAGTTAAATCAGATTTTGGAATTGATCCTGTAACTCCATATTGAGTTATTACATTGTAATTGTTTTTATTTTCTCCTGTTATAACAACCATGTCATATTGATTAGCAGTACCATTTGATAATTGAACTGTAGTATTTACAACAGCTTTCTGAATAGAGCTATTGTTTGAATCTACACTATAGGTATGCTCATTATTAAAAGTTCTAGCATGAGAAATTATTGCTGGTGATACACCTATAACTGATGCAACAACCCCTGCTGAAATAAGTATTTTGGCGACTTTATTTTTTATCATTTTATCTAACTCCTTCTTTTATATATATAGGTAAATTATATACTAGTCGGTAATGTCAAACAATAACCCTAAAAATTTACAAAGATATATAAGTCAAACATATTATTCACTACTTGAAATTCAATAAATAACATCAAATAGTATTAAATTAATAATAATTCGACTTTGCCCTGTCAATGCATTAGTCTTATTTGTTTTCACTCATTATATTTATACATAAAAAAAATCAGCACCTTTTTGTACTGATTTTCTCTTAAATTTTAATTAATCTATATATCCTTTTCCTGTAAGATGCTCTATTTCAATTTTGAAAATTTTAATAGCATCTTTAGCTCTATCAATATATTCTTGTCCAGCTTTTTCAAAGCCTTTTGAATATTTATTTATCATTTCTACAAGCGCTTTCTCTTTTTCCATATCAAACATTTCAAATGCACGCCCATGAACTACGATACTTTTATACTCACTATCAAGCTTATCTGCAAGAACTTTATGGTATCCTACAACTGTAAATGCAACCTTATTATTTTTTTCTATACTATCTGTTTTGTGTCCTGTTTTGGCACAATGGAAATAAATTGCTCCATCCATATAGACATAATTTAAAGGCACAGCATGTGGATATCCATTATCTCCTATAAGGGCAATAACCCCATACTCTCCATTTTTTAATATTTCTTTTGCTTCATCACTACTTAAAGCTAACTTGTGCTTTCTAAGTGCTCTAAATTCTACTGTTTCCATATTTCACCTATTCCTTTGTTATTTTATAGAATCAATTTTAACATAAATTCTATACTCGAACAAAAATGCTTAAATAGTTTTATAATTATTTAAAACAAAAATTAAATCAACCATTTAAAAATTTTACTTCTATATGATATCTCTTTAACTATTCTTTTCATTCTTTCATTTCCATATTTCTTCTCTACATTAAACAAAATAAATACCATAATCAAAAGCATCCATATTGTTCCTTGAATATATTGATTCATATTGATTATACCTACCATATTGCTAAAGGTTAATCCTAATACAATAATGGTAGTTGCACCTATTACGTAACTATAGTGTCTTTTGTACTTTAGATATTCTAAAATTTCTTCTTTATTCTCGAAAATATCTAATTTTATTCCTCTTCTATCCTGACGATAATCATATATCCCAATAGAAGCTATAACTACTGTTAGAACTATTGCTACTATATTAAACCAATTCATTTATAATCAACTCCACTTCTTAATATAATACTTAACCTTTTAGACTTTATATCTTAATTATACTTGAAGTTAGAATACAATCTATACTAATTTTATTTACTTAAATGATCTATTGCATATTTAGCTTGTGCATCTGTAAATTTTTCTCCATTCTCTGAAGTTAACTGATCGTATATTGCATTTGGAGACATTGCCATTGTTTTTTGATATATTTCTGCTTTTTTTAATGCTAGTTCATTATAATCAAGCTTTACATTGTCTACTGCATACTTAGCTGCTTCTTTAGAAAACTTTTCTCCATATTCAGATGTTAATTGATCATATATTCCTGCTTTAGACATATTCATAGTTTCCCCATAAACCTTAGCTTTTGCTAAAGCTGATTTATATTCAATTGAAACCTTTGAACTAGAATCTGATTTTGTTTCTTCACTTGTATCCTTTTTATCAGTATCTGTTTTTTTATCATTTGGTTGTGTAGCCTCTGTCTTATTTTCTTTTCTTCCTTCAGCCACATTTTCATTTCCTTTTTTCGCCTCCACTGCTGGCTTATCTAAATTTCCTGATACATCTAATTCTTTTCCTTCTCCTTGACTTGCTACTGCTCCTATTATTACTACTGTTACTATTCCTAATCCTATTTTCTTTCCTGTTGATAATCCTTTTATTTTTGTAATTAAACTCATTTTTTTTATTAACCCCTTTATTTTTCTTTTATACTGATTGTCTCTTTTTTATTCACTTATTTTTATAGATTTATATTTTGCCGTTATTTCTCTTTTATTTTAACTTTTACTTTTTCTCTTATTTCAATTTCCAAATTTGCTTTTTCATTATATGGAACTATCAGTATTATTTCTTTATTAAAGTTATTTTCATATATCCATTCTATTTCTCTTTTAATTTTTTCTTTTCTATTTCCTAAACAGATTGTTTCATTATCTAATATTGCTATGATTTTATTTTCTTCATCTATTTTTAGATTTTCTTTTTCTAGAGTTTCCTCTATTAATTTTTTTAAATCAAATTCTTCTTTTTCACATTGTAGGTCTACTCTCCTCATTTCTCACCTTTTTTTAAATAGGCTACTTTTTATGTAGCCTATTTTTTCTTATGCCATCATTTTTATTTTTCTTATTTTCGAGTATCCTATGAATCCTAAAACTATCATTGGCACTACAAATGGTGCATACATTATAAATGCTGCTGCACTTACACAAAATAATATTGCTCCTGTTAATGCAAATCCCGCTTTGTTTATGAATGCTCCAATTAACATAAATATACTTCCTAGTATCACTAATATCATATGTGGCATTACTAATGCACTTGCTATTGCTCCACCTACCATTTCTGCTCCATTAGTTGAATCCATTGCACCTCCAAAATAAGCTATTAAATAGATACTGTATAATGCCCCTAAGACTCCACTTATTATTGCTGTTTTACTTTTATTATTCATTTTTTATTCCCCCTATTTTTTTTTAATTTTCTTTACAAACTTATTATAGCTTTTTTGTTTTTCCTTTTTGTCCTCTGTTAGAAGACAAAGAAAAAAAGATGAAGAAAATTTCTTCATCTTAATTTGTTGTTGGCATAAACATTCCTATGATTAATGTTACTATAAACCATATTAAAACTCTTATTACCACATTATATTTTTTTATATTTAGTCTTTTAAATACTTTATTTAAATAACTTATGTCCCCAAATACTGTTGTTGGAAGTACATATAAATATATTGCAACCACTATATCCTCTAAGCTTTTACCCGTTATTCCAATTGTCATTCCGACAGTTACAAATAAATAATACATACTCGCAAGTATTATTTTTAATTTTTTTCTACTTCTAAAACCTACTATTATTCCCTTACTTTTCTTTTCTTCTTTTTCAAATTTTAAATCTTTTATCCAGTCCTCTTCTATATGCTCTTCTACAACCTCTTCCTCAATCTCTCTTTTCAAATTTTCTTTTACATTAGATTTCTCATCTATATTTTTTACCGCTTTTCTAAATTCCTCTATATCCTTATATCTTTTCTCTCTATCAATTTCTGTTGCTTTTTTTATTATCTCTTTAAACTTACCTTCTGCAATTTCCTCTGTTGGATATTTTTTTATTAATAAATAATTTAATAATACACCCATACTATATATATCTGTTCTATTATCTGTTTCTGCAAAGCCAAACTGCTCTGGTGATGCATAACCTCTTGTACCAAGAAGCCTTGTATCCTTTTCTTTATCTAAATTTACTATCCGTCCTGCATCAAAATCTATTAATTTAATTATATTATCATTATTTATTATTATATTCTCAGGCTTTATATCCCTATGTATTATTGGATTTTCTAAGGAATGTAATCCTTCTAAAGCACTACAAATACCTTCAATTATCTTAATTATCTCATCTTCATTTAAATCTCTATTCTCTATAATACAGCTTAAATTTTCTCCATTTATAAACTCTTCTATTACATATAGCTTGTCCTCTATTATAAAAATCTCTTTTATCTTTGCCCTATTTTTATTTTCTAAGCTCTCTAAGATCTTATATACTTTATAGCAATCCTTATCTAGTATCTTCTTTATATAAATTTTTTCATCAATCTCGTTTACAACTAAAAATATCTTTCCCTTTACAACCTCTCTAAGTTCCCTATACATCTGAAGTTTATACGCATCTCTATCTATCT
>NZ_CAMTIG010000107.1 GCF_947072515.1 uncultured Clostridium sp. | reverse complement strand
AAGCTAGACACGGAAGAGCTTTCAAAGGTCTTTTAGATAGATACTTCGCATAATTAAAAAATAGGGTATTTTAAGACGATAGAAATATGTTTAAAATACCCAGAATTTAATCTAAAGCTAGAGAAAATCTAGAACATGGTTAGATTGTCCATTTAAAGAATTACTATAAACATTCATCCAAATAGTAAAAAGAACCTAACCCCTTAGGTTCTTTTTTTATGCAGAAAATTAAAGCAGAATATTAGTTGAAGATAATATTTCATGAAATAAAGGAAGTAGTTTTGATTTGAAGAAGAGAATGTTTAGATAGAAAATATAGTAGTTTTTATTAAAGTTTGTAGTTATAAAATGTGTGAAAAGTTATATTTGTAGTTTAGAGTCTTCTAATAACAGAAATTATGATTTATATAGGTATAATTTTTATAACCCTAGGAATAGTAACATTTATAGATAAAAAAATATAATTGAAGACGCTATAATTGAGCAAATAAAAATTGAAGATTAGATAAATTAAAAATGTTAATATGTAAAATTAAAAGTTTATACATTGAAATACTTTTTAAAGAGATTATAATACGTAGTTGAAGGAGGGGAGTATTTTGAAAAGTACAACAGGATTAATATTTGCTATATTAGCATCTGTTTGTTTTGGATTTTTAGGGATTTTTGCACAAATAGGTTATAATGCAGGATCTAATCCAACCACAGTTCTAATAGTGAGATTCTTCTTAGCTACTATAATTTTAGGGGTCGTGATTTTAGTAACAGGAAAATCTTTGAAAATTACTAGGAAGCAATTAGTAATGTTATTTTTTATAGGTGCTATAGGATATACTGTGACAACACAAGCTTTATTTGATGCATATCAATACATAGGAGTTGGACTTGCAACAGGAATTCACTTTATATATCCATTATTTGTATGTGTATTTGGATTTTTATTTGCTAAGGAAAGATTCACAAAAAGAAAGGTTTTTGCATTAATAATATCAATAGCAGGGGTATTTTTATTATCTATATCAGAGCAAAGCGGGATAGATATAAGAGGAGTTGCACTTGCATTTTTTTCAGGTATTATATATGGAGGAACAGTTTTTGTTATGGGAAAAGAAGAAATTAAGTCATTAAATGGAATGGTAATTACATTTTATTGTTCTCTTTTTGCATGTATAATAACATTCTTTATTGGTCTTGCAAGAGGTCAAATAATAACAAAAATGAATGTACATATAGGATTTGCATATATCAGTATTGCTATAGTATCTACTGTACTAGCATTAGTATTTTTACAGATGGCAATACAAAGAATTGGACCTTCAAATACATCTATATTAGGAACATTTGAGCCTATAGTAGGAATTCTTGCTAGTTGGGTATTCTTTAATGAAGTAATAGATGGATTTACTATAATAGGTATGGCCCTTGTAGTAATTTCAGTTATAATTTTAGCAAGAGATAAGGAACAAGGTGTAGGAGAAATAACAGAAGTACAAGAATTTAGTTAAATAAAAGATTATAAAGATATTGATTATTAAGGACATTAGAATTAATAATCAATATCTTTTTTTTTGAAAATTTAATTATAAAATGAAAAAAATAGATATAGGAATTTTAAGTAGTGGTATAGCAATATAATAATATCAAATAGATGTATTGGAGAGACACTAAAGAAGTAGTTTTAGTAAATTAATAAAGGAGTGAGAATATGTATTTAGAACCAATAATAAATGAAAAAGAGAGATTATTAAAAGAAAGTAAAAAAATAGGAAAATTTAAGGAAAGAATAAGAAAAGAAGGGATATCTATAATAGGCGAGTATAAAAAAGCATCACCAGTTAAAGGTATTATATTAAAAGATTATAATGTAAATGAAATATTTGATTTTTATAATGAAATTTCAGTTGATTGTTTTTCTGTATTGACTGAAGAAAAGTTTTTTCAAGGAAGTAATAGTGATTTAATAAAAATAAAGGAGAGAAGTAATATACCAATTTTAAGAAAAGATTTTATTATTGATAAATATCAAATATATGAAAGTAAAGTAATAGGTGCAGATGCAATTTTACTAATTGCAAGTGTATTAGGTAGAAAGTTAGAAAAATTTTATAGTATTGCAAATAGTATTGGATTAGATACAGTTATAGAAGTGCATACAGAAGATGAGCTTAAATATGCATTAGATTGTGATGCAGAAATAATAGGAATAAATAATAGGGATTTAGATACTTTTAAAGTGAATTTAAAAACAACAGAAAAGTTATTAAAAAGAATTCCTAAAGGAAAGTTAGTAATTTCAGAAAGTGGAGTTGGAGGAATTTGTGATATTGAACATTTAAGTAATTTAGGTGTAGATGGAGTATTAGTTGGAGAGTTATTTATGAAGAATTTAAAGAATGAATATTTTAAAGTAGAGTTCAAAAAGTTTAGAGGAAAAGGTTTGATATAGAGGAAGAAATTTCTTTGTAAAGGAATAGCAAAATATTATGAAGAAATTAAAAATAAAAATCGCAAATTGAAAAAGTAAATAGTAAAAAGCGATAAGATTGATAAAAATTAAAAGATAAACGATTAGATTTTTCAAATTTTGAAAAAATCCAAAGAAATATATTGATAAATATGGATGAATCTGATAAAGTAAGAACTGTAGAAATACAATAAAATAATAAAGTTAAAGATTCGGTAAATTATAATTTTCTCCTTGTTTTAGAGAATTTATAAATTTAGATCAGGTCTTTAAACGAGGAGGATTTTAACATGGATAGAACTATAGTATGTAAAGATTGTGGAAAAGAATTCATATTCACTGAAGGAGAACAAGCGTTCTACAAAGAAAAAGGATTCGAAAATGATCCAGTAAGATGCCCAGATTGCAGAAGAGCAAGAAAGCAACAAAGAAACAACAGATAATTATATCTATTGGAAAGAGACCTATTAGTAGGTCTCTTTTTTTATTTTATAAAAAATATATTATTGGATTTCTATTCCATAAATTGAGCCATTTCTTGTAGCAATAACTAAAAAATCTTCAAAAATAGCAGGAGAAGCTTCAATATTTGCATCAAGATTTAAAGTAGTTAATGTATTTCCAGAAGCACCGTCAATAAGATGTAATGTTCCAGATGAGTCACCTAAAATAATAAAACCATTACCATCTTTATCATAGAAATCTACAGGAGAAGACCAAGCATAATTAGGAAGTTTTTTCTCCCAAATAATATCACCATTAGATTTATCTAAAGCAACTAAAAGTCCACTATTAAATCCATCATATCTTGAAAGAGAAAAAATAGCTAAGTTAGAAATGCTGTTTTTACCCATAACTGGAGTTGATAAAAGACCTCCATTAACAGGAGATGAGCCTAAGAGCGATTCACATTTAAATGATTTTTCCCAAGAAACTTTTCCAGTTAAGCCATCTATTTTTTTTATCTTTGAATAGCCTAGCGAACCTTGCATATCAACTTCATTTCCTGCGTAAAGGTATGGAATATCATTTTCAATATCTAGAGTTAATGTAGCATCTGTATCATCACTTAAATCAAGTTTCCATATAGGTTTCATGGTATCTAAATCTATGCATTGAGCAAACCCATTATTATCAGCAAAATACCCAAGATTACTATAAGTTGCAATAGAACTTTCAATTCCAGGTTTAGAACCTAAATTATATCGATATTTTTCAATTTTGGGGTTTATAGAGATAGTGTTTTTTTCTATATTGTAATTAGAATTTAATTTAATTTTGTATATTAATCCATTTTCAGCTGGAGCAAATACAATATCATTTTTAGCATCAATAATGCAAGATGAATCAAAAGCACCCCAAGCACGAGGAGCATCAATATCGTTACCAGGTAATTTATATAGTCTTTTTCCATCGATTAAACTAAAGATATTAAAGCCAATAGAGGAGGTTTCGTTTATACCTTCACCAACATAGCGTAAAGGTAAGCCACGAGGGTCAATACTAATGCTACCTTTTATGGGATTACCGACATTGATTTTTTTTCTAGTTTGCTCTCCAGTTTGAGCATCTAAAAAATAAATATTTCCATCTAAGGAAGCATAAATAGCTTCTATTCCATCAGCCTTTTCTTTAAAGGATTTTGATAAATTCATTTTTTCTTTTAATTCTTTAGGCCATTTAATAAGAGCTGGTTGTCCGGTCCAGCCAGCACCGCCACCCCAGGAACTGAAATCAGTTTTAAATTTCCATTTTTCCTTTAAAGAGTTATTTGTAATAGAACTTATACCGAATGAAGGAGAGTTTCTAAAATTATTTCCTCTGAAAGTAAATACACCTTCAATGTCTGAATAGGTATCGGTAAAGAGTGTATCAGATTTTTTTTTGAGAGAATTAATGTTTTTATAAGCAAAATTTTTGCTGGATAAATAAGGTAAGGAGAGCTTTTTGAATTCATGTTTAGGAGAAACAGGAACAGTTTCAACTACAGTTTCTTCAACCTTATTTGGTGTATTGGTATTGGCTGAACATGAGACTAAGGACATAAAAGTAGTAAAAATAATTAGTGATATAGTATATTTTTTCATAAAAAAACCTCCATAAATTATAATGATTATATATATATATCGATAAAATAATTAATATGTTGAATAAAATTGGAAAAAAATTCTTTATTAAAAGATATAAATGTAAGATTAGAAGAAAAAATCTATTAAAATTAAATAAAGTGTATCCATTTATATAAATTATCAATATATTATCAGTATAAATATATCGAAAATAAAAAAAGGTGGTGGCGTTTTGATTAGCAAAAATATTTACACTAATTGTGATACTTTTGTTTCATCAAACTATCCTAATGATAATTTTAGAAATGAATTATTTCTATTGGTAGGAAAATATGAAGAATGTAATAGCAAGAAAATTGCCAATGCATTAGTACATTTTCAATTACCAGATTATATTTATGGATATAAACTTGTTGAAGCAGAGTTAAAATTATTTGTAAAAAAAATTAATAGCAATTGTAAAAATGTAAAAATAGACATTTATAGTAATGATGAGCCATTTAATCAAAAAACAGTAACTTATAATACAGCACCAAAAACTAGATTATTTAAAAAGAACATATTACTTCCAGTAGATTGTGTAGGAAAGTATATTTCTGTAAAAATAAATGATTTAGTTGAAAAATGGTTAAATGGAAGTATTGAAAATAATGGAATAACAATAATGATTTCAGCTGATATTGAAGGTGAAATTTTATTTACATCATCTGAAGATGGAAATGGACCAATTTTAAAGATTATATGTGAAGAAAAAAAGAATTGTCATCATGAAGAGTCTTGTAAATGTGCGAAAGGACCTGAGGGACCAAGAGGACCAGAAGGTAGAATGGGACCAATGGGACCAGAAGGGTGTCCAGGACCAAAAGGAGAAATGGGATGCCCAGGTCCAGCTGGACCTGAAGGATGTCCAGGACCAATGGGACCAATGGGACCAGGTGGATGTCCAGGACCAATGGGGCCGATGGGGCCAGAAGGACCTGAAGGACCTGAAGGACAAAGAGGAATTCAAGGACCAAAAGGAAATCAAGGAGATGTAGGACCACAGGGGATTCAAGGACCACAGGGATTACAAGGAGTAACAGGAGCAACAGGGGCACAAGGTATACAAGGTGTTGAAGGATTAATGGGCTCACAAGGAGAAGTGGGAGAAGAAGGACCACAAGGACCACAAGGAAATCAAGGTGTTGAAGGGCCACAAGGAGCACAAGGAATTCAAGGGCCAAAAGGAGAAAAAGGAAATCCGGGATCAA
>NZ_CAMTIG010000106.1 GCF_947072515.1 uncultured Clostridium sp. | reverse complement strand
CTCTTATCTATTGTTATTACAGCTTCTGCTTCACTTGTAACTCCTATATATAAATCTCTTGTTCTTGAAATTACATTACCTGAGTTTCCAGGAGGTATTACTTCTCCTTGTCCATCATTCACATATCCAAATAGTACTGATTGCTCTGCTCCTATTTTTGCAAATACTCCAATTTCTTTTATAGTTACTTCACTAGAAAAACTTTCATTTGTAAAACTTCCTCTTATTCTTATTGTATTTTCATTTCTTGCTATTGAGGACATATTAATTGTCATATAACTAGCTACCAAATCTGTTAAAGCTCTGGCATTATCTAATGAACTTATATCTCCTGTACCTATTTTCATATGTGTAAATTCAATAGGTTTTACTAATTCTAATGACCTTGAAATCATCAAGGCTCCAGCTGAGGTTAAAATAACTCCTCCTGTTGCTAACATCTTTCCACCTACCCTATAAATTTATTTATTACTTTTTTATGATCATGTATTCCATTTATAAAATTAACTAAAGAATCATTTTTTTGTGTTATTATGAAGCCATCTAAATGAGACCTAACATTTTTATAAATGTCTACCAATTTATAAACTGTTGATATTTCTTCCTCTGTTAACATATCTCCTTCAACAATTAATCTAAACATAAATGGATTGCCTCCATATTCATACCATTCTTTAACTTCTAAGTTACTTACAATTGCTTTTAAAGCTGATTCTAAAGCTCCTACAGTTCCTTTAGTTATATGATGGAAGTAAGACCTGTTTATCATTTCTATTTTTTTCGACTTCGGAAGTTCCGAACTATAAAATTCTACATTCCATTGCCAAGCTAATTGGTCCAATACTTTATCATCTAAATTTTTCATATTTAAGTATATCTTTAGTGAATCCATTGAACTATTATCCTTAGATACTTGCTCAGACATTGCATATGCCATACCCGAAAGATTTCTGTATTTCTTTAAATTCTCTGGAAGTAAGCTATAAATTTCATCTTTATTCAATTTCAACTCCTCCATAAGTTAATGTATTATTTCTTAATTTTGCTACATTTGTTTTTTCTAATTTTAAGAAGTTTGGAGAAGTCACCTCAACTCTTTTCGCTCCAGCATTACTCATTAATGTTATTAATTTACTTGGATTTATATCTCTTCCCAATTTACAGTGCTGCCAATTTATAAACTCATTTACTGCATTCTCAATATTCTTTTTTATTGCTTCTTTATCTGTTGTAGGGTCATCTACAATAAAGTATTTAATATCTATATCGTATTGAATTTCTATTGGAGCTGAAGTTTGTACCTGGTCTGTAAGTGGTTTTATTTCCTTATTTGTTAAATCTGCTTTTATTGAATTTAAAACATCTTCTCCTGGAACTTCTCCATTTTTTAAAAGAGGATATACTTTTACAATCCCAGTTCCTTTGTCAGAAGTAACAAATACATCAATAACATTTTGATTTGATTTTTTAGTATGGTACTCATAGGCTGATGCAGGACCTGCAACACTTCTTGCAGTTGGATTTAATCTTATTTTTTCTTTAAGACTATCATCCCCTTCTTTTTCAGCTCCACCTTGAGTTGGGGTTATATTTGTAACACTTTGCAAAAATGGTATTCCATCAACAATAGTTGTAATATCTCCTATTTCAAAACCATTTCCAATTTCTCCTGGAGTTGAGCACTCACACTTTATATCAACCTCTGTTGCTCCAATATTTAGTTGAGTAGCTGTTATAGTTTCAAAATATAGTCCTTGTGCTGATGTTTTATGTCCTTTTGGAATAATTACTACACTTTGAAAAGGTTTTGAAAATTTATACCTAATTGTTGTAAGTGATTTTTTAGCTTCTTCTCTAACTTCACCGATTAACTCTCCAAGAGCATCAAGATATTCTCCAGTTGAAAATCTTAATAGATTCATTTTTCCTATATAGTTTATTTTTGAATAAAGTAAAGTATTTACAAATGTTATGTAATCTAAAAAATCTGACATAGGGTCTCCCTTATTAATTGTTCCTCCAACTATTTCAGAATAGGATTTTTCAAGATTTTTTCTAATCTCTACAGGATCATAACTGATAAAATTAAAATCACTCATCTAAAATTACTCCTTTTACCTTTATTATTAATTTCCCAGATGATTGACTAGAATTATCATATATAACTTCATCAACTTGAAATCTAGGCTCATCTCTTTCTATTTCATCCATAACAACTCCAACCATTAAAGCTTGAACAATATTTATAGGTTCATCTATAAATTCAGTATCTATTCCCTTTTCTCTATTTAATGGAACATTTCCCTTTATTCTTGATAAAATGTTTTCTATATTTTGGATAATTTCTTCATTTCTAGTTCTCACAATTTTATAATCTTTTAATTGTGAACTATCATATATAATTTCCATTAGTTATACTCCTTTATACTTACCTCTGCTTCTAATACACTTACTGTTCCTATGGCTGAGAATTTCTTATGATCATGATTTAAATTAGTTATTACAAACTTACCTTTACTTCTAGTACCCATAATAAATCTAACTGGCTCTCCTTTTTTCATATAATCATTTAATTCTTTGTAAGCTGCTAATGGATTAACATTATGAAATGCACTTAGTCTAATTTTAAAAGTTAATGTTTGTAAATTAACATTTAAAAATTGTAATTTAGGTTTGTTTCCTATTATCTGATGCTCAGCATAGTTAACACTATCTACCCCTTTCAACTCATCAATAGTTTTTATATATTTAGAGCTAACCATAAAGACTATTTTTCCAAGACTTCCAACTATCATTCAGGACCTCCTGTTTTACTTTGCCCACCTTGAACTCCACCATGAAGATGTCCAATTAAAGATATTGCCTGAGCTATTACATCCTCTAAAGATTTAATTATTCCTTCAGCGGTTATTGTTTCTGTGTTCTTTTGTGGTCCTTCCACTTTGATTAACTTTGATTTTAATAAAATTTCATTTTCTGCTTCTATAGTAATTTTATTTTTACTATAAATCTTAAAAGTTGAATCTTTAGCATTAAATTCAACGATACTTCCATCTTTATATTTTGTAATTTCTTTATATTGTCCACCTTCACTAGGCTTTAAAAAGGCTTTTGTGTATCCACTACCTAGATAAAATCCATTTCCATTTTTATCTAATAAACAAGCTCCAACTTCGTCTAACTCTGGCATTGAATAATCCATTCTCCCTGTACTTCTTCCCATTAGAACAATTAATTCTCCACTTTGCTCTGATGTATCTGGAAAAGTACATCTGACAATTCCTTTTTCATAATCTATAACTGACACCTTTCCAGCTCTCCACATTTTAATATCCCTCCAGACATTTTCTTAAAGATATTGAATGCTGATACTCTGAGTAATCCGTAGTTATTTCTGTTACTATATAATTCCCATCAAATCTTCCAAAGGAATATATAGCTACAATATCACTAGCACTCAATTGTTGTTCTTGGCCCATAAGAGTTAAAGAACAAGTTATTCCTGTTTTATTTTTTTCTCTTAATTCTTTTTGAGCTATTTTTAATAAATATTCTTTTTTCTGCTGTTGGGTTTCTCCTGGAACAGCTGCATCATGATTTAAAAACAAAAGCCTTTGAGTATTTTTTTTATATCCTGGTCTTTGCTTGGTATAAAAAGTATGCTCTATTTTTTTATCCAACATATAATCGTAATATGATATTCTACATCCACTATAAGTATCCGTATCATCAATACTAAATCTATAATCTTTACAATCTAATTTTGATATTTTCATTTGAGGATCTCTTGCTTCGTATTTTGACTCTTCAAATAATATTAATCTATCACTATATAATTTAATAGTTATTCCAGCTTCACTACATAGTCTTTTTAGCAATGTATAATCACTTTCTAACTTCTGTTCTACTCTTTGATAAACTCTGTTAAATTCAAAATCACACTCTAATTCTAAGTTGCATTTTTTAGCTATATCTTCAGCGATTTTTTTTATTGTTACATCTTCCCAACTTTTGTACTCTTTAGAGTCCATGATATTTGATGCTATATCAACGCTAATCCCTCTTAAAGATACAATATCTGGAGGACCACTATAATCTATATTATCTATATAAAAATCTCCTAAATTATGATATACAGTTCCTTTTCTATTCCAATTTATTAGCTTATATTTTATTTGAAGCTTATCTCCTTTTTGAGGAGACCAAGCTCCTATCCATAAACCATGTCTATCCTCTAAAGTTAAATCAATAGTATCAAATTCATTTATAGAATCTCTATATGTACACTCTAGAATTGAGTCTGCTATATCTTTAGATATATTTTTACCCTCATAAATAACAACTAAGCTACCTCTTCTAGCTATTTCATCTTCTCCAAGGTGCAATGTTATCATTTGTAGATACCTCCTCATTTAGTGGGATATTTAATGTTATTCCTGCAGAAAAAATAAAAGTACCTGAATATTGAGAATTAGCATCTATTATTTTCTGTATAGCTTTACTATCTCCATATACTTTAGAAGCTATCATATCAAATGTATCTCCTAATATTGTCGTGTACTTTTTACCTTCCATGACCTCTCCTTTTCTTTTCCTTTAGTAATCTATCGTACATTTTTTCAAATTCTCTAAATGCAATATCTTTTTGTTTTTCAATTTCTTTTCCAATATTTTTAGCATCATTTGAATAAATAACTGGAGCAAAAGTAAACTGAATAGGTGAACTTGTATTATTAGATGATCCTTGCTCTTTTTTATCGTAAGCTCCTATCAATCTTCCAGTCTTTTCCCATAAACTTAAACTTCTTTGACTTTTATTATGAGGTATTATTGTTTCTGAATAAGCTCCTTCTCCCACCATAGCTAATGTTGGAGAATTAACAACTCCACCTTCAGCAAATCCTGGAATATTATTTTTTATAAAATCTTTTCCAGCATTCCAAGTGTTTCCAGCAAAGTTTAGGACTTTGTCTTTTAAATCTATCATTTTCTGAAATTTCTCTGTAACCCAGTTAAACATTCCATCTAAAGCTTCTTTAAAACTATTTTTAAAATCTACAACTCCATTTTTCCAAGACTCGTATATTTCTGACCCTTTACCTTTTATATTATTCCACATTTCAACTACAGGTTCACATGATTGAAGGAATGAATCCCATAATTCTTTACCTTTTTCTTTTATTAAATCCCAATTTTTATATAATAAATATCCTGCTCCTACTACTGCCATTATTGCTGCTACATACCAAGTTATAGGATTTGCTAAAAGTGCTACTCCAAATTTAGCAGCTCCTGCTATAGCTCCTTTAAAAAATCCACCAACAGCAAATGAAACTGTTTTTAATCCTGTTCCTAATCCTACAAGTAAATTTTTAGATGATGTTAAAAGTTTTAATAAAGCTGTTACCCCTTTTGAAGCGACTTCTTTTTCTATCAACCAACCAATACCTTTAAATATTGGAGAAAGACCAGATATTCCAAAACCTACGATTTTTGCAGTAGCTCCTAAACCTAAAAGTGCAACTGATCCATAAGCAACCCCTCTTACAAGTCCGCTAAATAATTTAGGATTTTCTTTCTGAAATTTTTCAACAACATCTAAAATATCACCAAACTTATTAAGTATTTTTTCTAAATCTGGAAATAAAATCTCTCCCATTTTTGCCATTCTAATATCTAATATAGATTTTAGAACTTGCATTTTATTTTCCATTGTATTTCCTCTAACATCAGCTTCTTGTTGGATACTTCCACTATATAAATCTTTATCTTTAGAGTTTTTTAAGTTTGAAATTAATTTGTCTTTATTTTCTAAAACTCCTGCTGCTCCTCTTAGTCCTTCCTCACCAAAAAGTAAAGTAATTACTGCTCCTTGCTTATCTTTACTAAGTTTGCCAATTCTATCAAATATTTTTAACATTGTTCCTTCAGCATCTTTTTGAGCTGACTTTGCTAAGTATTCAGAATCTAACCCTAACATATTAAATGCTTCTTGCTGAGACTTTGTAGCAGCAAATCC
>NZ_CAMTIG010000105.1 GCF_947072515.1 uncultured Clostridium sp. | reverse complement strand
TTATCACCCCTTCATCTAATAAATATGCAGTTTTAGAATTTGTGGGGCAAATATCAAAAAGTTTTAAAAATAAAATTAATAAAAAAACTTGAAGAAAAAATTCTATTTTTCTTCAAGTTTCTTTAAGCGGTTATTTAGTGCTTCTATATCAGAGTGTAGTTTTTTGTGATCAGCAAACATCTTTCTTACAATGGTGATTATTTTTACCATAAGTACACTGAGCCCAATTATAATAACGATAAAAATAAAGACATTTATCAATAAAACTAAGATGTTAATCATACCAATACTCATTTAGTTATCCTCCAAACTATTTATGGAAATTCATCTATTAATAGGATATTTTATATATAAAATAATTGTAGCATAATGAAATACTTAAATAGTAACAGAAATAAATAAATTTTATGAAAATTATGCTTGGAGTAGTTTCTATTAGAAAAGGTGAGATATTATGATAAAATGAGACTAGATAAACTGAGTATGGAGGAGTAAAGGATGGAAAAGGAATTTTCAGTTACAGTACAAGAATTATATATTAAAGAGTTTGGTGAAGATAAATATAGCTTAGATGAAGTAGTTAAATTATATAAAGAAGAAAAGGTTATTTTAGATTACAATGACTTAAAGAGTATAAACATATTTGGTGAGGAAGAGACGATACTTAAAGAATGTTATGACTTTGAGGATAGAAAAATATATGTAATAGAATTCTTAGAGAAAACTTACATAGTTCAAAGTGATTCAGAGCAGGAAGCAGTATTAGGAATATGCAGCATGTATGAAGAAGGAAAAATAGAATTAAATGAAGAGAATCTTACGGATCTAATAATCCAATATGGAGAAGTAGTGAAAAAGTAAAATAACGAAGGTGGATACATTTCATAATAATTTTGGTTGAATACAATATAGAATAGAGAAAGTAAGGGAAGTATATTAGAAGTTTAATATACTTCCCTTATTTTTATACTTAAATGAAGTATTTTAATCGTATTGTAGAAACGATAAAAAAATAAAAGTAAAATAATTGAAATAAAAGAACAAAATTACAAGGAAAATATTGTAATAATATTTCAGGTGTGATAATATAATTATATTAAGAAAACGTTTTAAAGGAGGCAGGATGGAAAAGATAGATTTAGAAAGACTAATAACAGAGAGTAGAAATGAAAATACGATTAATATAGATAAAGTATCTACTATAGAAATGATTAAGTTAATAAATGATGAAGATAAAAAGGTTGCTTATGCAGTAGAAAAAGAACTAGAAAATATTGCAAAAGCTATAGATGGAATAGTAGATAGAATAAAAGTAGGAGGAAGGCTTATATACATAGGAGCTGGAACTTCAGGAAGATTAGGTATTCTAGATGCATCTGAATGTCCACCAACTTATGGGGTATCAGAGGATTTAGTTAAAGGAATTATTGCAGGTGGAAATGAAGCAATCTTTAGAGCAAAAGAAGGCGCAGAAGATTCAAAAGAACTTGCAGTTGAAGATTTGAAAATAAATAAAATATCAAATAAAGATACTATAGTTGGATTAGCAGCATCAGGAAGAACGCCATATGTTGTTGGAGGATTAGAGTATGCAAATGAAGTAGGAGCATTAACTATTTCAATAACATGCAATAGCGAATCAGAAGTAGCTAAAAATGCAAAAATTTCTATAGCACCTATAGTAGGAGCAGAAGCTATTACAGGATCTACTAGATTGAAAGCAGGTACAGCACAGAAGTTAGTATTAAATATGATTTCAACTGGAAGTATGATAAAACTAGGGAAAGTGTTTGGAAATTTAATGGTAGACGTAAAGTCAACTAATAAAAAGTTAATGGAAAGAGCTAAAAGAATAGTGGTACAAGCTACTGGAATATCTATGGAAGAGGCTACAGTAATATTAGAAAAAACTGAATATGATGTGAAATTATCAATATTTATGATTATTTCAGAATTAGAAAAGGATGAAGCAAAAGAGAGATTAGAAAAAAATGCTGGATATATTACAAAAGCTTTGAGTGAAATTAAGTAGATAGAATAATAAAGCAGAGAGGAGGGAGGACGATAGTTGAATTTATAAAAAATAATTATGATAAATTTACAAATAAAGAAAAAAAGATAGCAGAATACATAATTTATGAAAAAGAAAAATTTATAAGTTTATCTGCTAAAGAAATTGGAGAGAAAACAGATACATCAGGACCAACAGTTGTTAGATTTGCAAAAAAACTAGGGCTTAGTAGTTTAAATGAATTGAAAATAAGAGTTCAGGCTAATATTGAGAGAAAAGTTGAAAAATTTGAGTATTTAAATGGTGAGTTAGATACAAAAGGGATAATGTATGCAATACAAGATATGGTTTGTTCAAGTATAGAAAAAACTATAGAAGTACTTAATGAGAGTGAGTTAGAAAAAGCAATAGAAAGACTATCAAAATGTAGAAACATAAACATATTTGGAATAGGATCTTCTAGTATTGTTGGACAAGACTTTTATCATAAATTAGCAAGAATAGGGCGAAGAGTAACTTATCATGTAGATAGTCATTTACAAATAGCAACTTCAGCTGTATTAAACAAAGAGGATATTGCATTGGTGATATCTTATTCTGGAGAAACAAGAGAAGTTTTAGAATGTGCTAAAAATGCTAAAAGAAATGGATGTTTTGTTGTGGCTATAACAAGAGCAACAGTAAATAATTCTTTAGAAAAACTAGCAGATGTTATTTTGAAAATAGCTCCAAAGGAAAAAGAGTTACGAGAAGGAGCAATAAGTTCTATGATTTCAGAAATTTCTATAATAGATATGTTATTTTTAGGGATTGCAAAGGATGATATTAATAAAGTTGAAGAAAGGCTTATAGATACAAGAAAAGCAATAGTGGAGTTTAAAAAAGAAAAATAGATTAAATATAAATAAAGGGGAAAAGAGAGAATGGATATGGAAGTTATAATTTTTGAATTAATAAGTAGAGGTGGAACAGCAAAAGGGCTAGCTTATGAAGCATTAGCAGAAGCTGAGAAAGGTAATTATGTTAAAGCAGAAGAACTTTTAAAAGAAGCAGATAAAGAATTATTAGAAGTTCATAAAGTTCAAACAGGACTTATTCAATCGGAAGCAGCAGGGGATAAAAATGATGTTTCAATTTTATTTGTACATGCCCAAGATCATTTAATGACAGCTATAGAAGCTAAAAATTTAATTGAATGTATTATAAGAATGCATAAAAAAATAGATAAATTAAGCTAAGGGAGGGATTAATATAAAACAAATTCAAAAAAAGTCTGATTATGATATACCAAGATTTTCAATGAAAAGTTCATTAATAATAATATTAGGAGCTTGTGTATCAACAATATTTTTTCCCTATTTATTAAATATAATAGGCATAGATTTTAAAGTTGGAGTAATGCTTGGAAGTACTTTTATATTAAGCTTTGTATTAGCATATGTTAGATGTTTTATAGAAAGTAAAAAGGGATTTACAAAATCTTTTTATATTACGTATTTAATTTTTGCTGTAGCTTTTGGAGTAATATCATTTTTCTGGATGTTTTTAAATACTTACGTGTAGATTAATAAATTAAAATAAATTATAAATTATTGGAGGAATTATAAATGAAAGTAATATTTGTTTGTTCACAAGGAATGTCAAGTGCAATAGCCGTAAATGCACTAAAAAAAGAGGCTAAAAAAAATGGTGTTGAAATGGAAGTTATAGCAGTTAGTACACAAGAATTTGAAGAAGAAATCAAAAATGGATATGACGTAGCTATGGTAGCACCACAAGTAAGACATAGATTTGATTATTTAAGTCAGTATGCAAAAGATGCAAATACACCATGTGCATTAATACAACCGCAAGCTTACAGTCCTTTAGGTGGACCAAAATTATTTAAACAAGTTATGGAATTAATGAAATAAAAATAAAAGGGTATAAGGGAATATTTAATAGGGAGGATTTTTATGCTTAATAGTTTTACAAAATTTTTAGATGAAAAATTATCTACGCCAATGGCAAAATTGGCAGAACAAAGACATTTAAGAGCAGTTAGAGATGGAATTATAGCAACATTACCATTAATTATAGTAGGGTCATTTTTCTTAATAATTGCATTTCCACCATTACCAGAAAGTTGGGGAATTACTGCCTTTTTAAAAGAAAATGCAGGAACAATACTATTACCATATAGAATGACAATGTATATTATGACCATGTATGCAACCTGGGGAATTGGATATAGTTTAGCAAAGTCATATAAGCTAGACGGAGTTACAGGTGGAGTTCTTGCTGCAATGGCATTTAATTTAACATTAGTTCCACAAGTAGTTGAAGGTATGGGATTTGTGATGCCAATGGCCAATATGGGCGGAGGCGGAATGTTTGTAGGAATCTTAGTATCAATTTTAGCTGTAGAAGTCTTAAGATTTACTACGGTAAAAAATATAAGAATTACTATGCCAGAACAGGTTCCACCATCAGTTGCTAGATCATTTGAAGCATTAACACCAACAGGAATTATAATACTTTTAATGGGAACAATAACTTACTTCTTAGGTTTTGATTGGCATGGAGCAGTATCTAAAGTTGTTTCACCATTAGTAACAGCAACAGATACATTACCATCAGTTATGATTTTAGTTGTATTAGTTACTTTTTTCTGGTCATTTGGAATACATGGAGTATCTATAGTTGGATCAATAGCAAGACCATTATGGCTTCAAATTTTAGATGCTAATACAGCTGCACAAGCTGCAGGAGAAGCACTACCAGGAATAGCAGCAGAACCATTTTTCCAATGGTTTATATGGATAGGGGGGTCAGGATGTACGATAGGTTTGGTTATTCTTTTAGCAACAGTAACAAAATCATCTTATGGTAGAACTCTAGGGAAAAGTTGTTTAGTTCCAGGAATATTTAATATTAATGAGCCAGTTATATTTGGAGCACCAATAGTATTAAATCCAACATTAATAATTCCATTTATAGTAACACCTTTAGTTACTGCAGTTGTTGCTTGGTTTGCAACAACCCTGGGATTGGTCAATGCTGTTGTAGTAACAGCACCATGGACATTACCAGGGCCAATAGGAGCATTTTTAGCAACAGGTGGAGACTATAGAGCATCGATTCTAAATATTGTATGTATAATAATTTCAATTATTATATACTATCCATTTGTTAAGTTATATGATAAGAAATTATTAAAAGAAGAGCAAGGGGAAGAACAAGAAAGTTTAGAGCATCAATATAATTAAATTAAGGGAAAAATAGATTTTAAATAGAGGAGTGAGAAATCACTCCTTTATTATAGGGAGGAAAAATGGGGAGATTAGGAATATCAATATATGTAGAGAAAACATCAGAAAAAGAAATTTTTGAATATATAGATAAAGCAGAAAAATATGGGTTTAGTAGAATTTTTTCATGCTTACTTTCGGTAAATGAAAGTAAGCATGAAATAAAAGCAAAATTTAAGAGGATAAATGATTATGCTCATGAAAAAAACTTTGAAGTAATTGTAGATGTAAGTCCTAAAATATTTGATAAATTAGATATTAAATATTCAGATTTATATTTTTTCAAAGAAATTGGAGCTGATGGGGTAAGATTAGATGCAGGATATTCAGGACTTGAAGAATCATTGATGACTTTTAATGAATATGATTTGAAGATAGAAATAAATATGAGTAATGATACAAGTTATATAGATACTATAATGAATTATATGCCAAATAAGGATAATCTAATAGCGTGTCATAATTTTTATCCTCATAGATATAGTGGATTAAATTTAGATCATTTTAAGGCATGTACTGAAAGATTTAAAAAATATGGGCTAAAGACAGCTGCATTTGTAACTAGTCAAGGAAAAAATAGCTTTGGACCATGGCCGGTAACTGATGGGTTACCAACATTAGAACTTCATAGAGAGCTTCCAATAGAAATTCAAGTTAAACATCTAATAGGTATGGGGAATATTGATGATATAATAATTTCAAATTGTTATCCTACAGAAGAAGAGTTGAGAACTATATCAGAGATAAGAAAAAATATGATTACATTTGATATAGAGATTAATGAAAAAACACCAGAAATAGAAAGAAAAATTTTATTAGAGGAATTACATTTTAATAGAGGTGATTTTTCAGATAATATAATAAGATCTACTCAAAGTAGAGTAAAATATAAAAATCATGAATTTGAATTATTTAATACTCCTGAATTAATAAAACGAGGAGATATAGTTATTGAAAGTAGTGAATATGGGCATTATGCAGGGGAATTACAAATAGCCATTAGAGATATGAAGAATAGTGGGAAGTCAAATGTAGTTGGAAGAATAAAGAGTGAAGAGTTATTTTTA
>NZ_CAMTIG010000104.1 GCF_947072515.1 uncultured Clostridium sp. | reverse complement strand
AAAGATGGTGTAGCAAACTTAAAAGATTTAGCTTGGGGAACTTATACTGTAAAAGAAACTAAAGCACCAATTGGATATTCATTAAATAATGAAATTCAAACAGTTAAAATAGATGCACAGGATGCAGCTAAAATGCAATTAGTAAACCTTAAAGATGCTAAAATCTTAGGACAAATTTTAATAACTAAGACTAATGAAAATGGAACTGTGAAGCTTCAAGGAGCAGAATTTACAGTAACAGGACCAAATGGATATAAAGAAGTAGTTACAACAGGAGCTAATGGAATAGCATCTCTTAGCAATTTAGAATGGGGAACTTATTACGTAAAAGAAATAAAGGCTCCACAAGGATACAATATAAATAATACTATTTATAGCGTAAATATAAATGCACAAGATGCACTAAAAGTTCAAGCTGTTAAAGTAAAAGACAGCCGAATTGAACAAGTATCTACAACACATAATACTACAACTAGTAATAATAATAAGACAACAGGAAACACTAGCAATACTAACAAGACAACTGGAAATACTAGTAATACAACTAGTAACAGTAGCAGTCAAGGATTAAGTCCAAAAACTGGAGATGCAAGTGAATTACCAATATACGGATTATTAGCAATTGCTATAGTAGGATTAGTAGTAAACACAAGAAGAAAGAAAAAATTAGCAAAATAATTTTAAAATTTATACAGTAAAAGAAGTGCTTATGCATTTCTTTTTACTTTATAGCTAAAATATAAAAAAAGTGAAAGAGGACAATAAATAGTATACAAAGAGCTGAATTTAAACTATTTATTTAAATTCAGCTCTTCATATATTTTTAATTTATATCAGCTCATAGGAATACCTCCTAAACTAAAAAAAATAGAAATTTTTATTGACGTACTACAATTATTATTATAGCACATTAGTGGATAAAAAACATTAAATAATAATTATTATTAATGATGTGCAATGTGGAGATTACATGAAGAAATTTTAATTTAATAAATAATTGCAATTTAAATTATATAATAAATAGGGTCTACTAAAGATAAGGAGGGAATAGTAATTTGAGTTTTAATAATATACCAAAAATAAAAGATAAAAATATAGTTGATAAAGCTATATTTAAAGTGATAGATAAATATTCTTTTAGCATATTTATAGGGATTTTAATTATAGTTTCATTACTTATTAGAGTACCTTTCAAAAATTATCAATCAGGGGATTATACATTCTTTTTAAAAGATTGGATTACATATTTAAATACTCATGGTGGTTTTAGAGGGATAGCAACAGTTCCATCAGATTATAATGTACCATATTTGTACATCTTAGCAATAATATCTAAATTTCCTCAAAATGCTTTAATATTAATTAAAAGCGTTTCTATAATTTTTGATTATGCATTGGCCTTAAGTGGGGTGTTACTAATAGGTGAATTATTTAAAGCGGATAAATCAAAGAAATTTATACAAGCTATAATATTTATTTTGATTATATTTTTACCAGAAGTAATTTTAGATGGTGCTGCAGGAGCCCAATGTGATAGTATATATACATTTTTCTGTATAATGACTATATATTTTGTATTAGTAAAAAAATATAATTTAGGATTTATAATGCTTGGAATAGCCTTTGCATTTAAACTTCAAGCAATATTTATATTGCCTGTTTTAATAATTTTATATTTCACTAATAGAAAATATTCAATTTTACATTTTCTTTGGATACTAGCTATGGATTTCTTGTTGTATATACCAGCACTTTTAATGGGAAGACCTTTAAGCCAGATAATAACCGTTTATTTAAATCAAGCTACAGAATATAAAAATTTAGAAATAGATACGCCAAATATTTATTCTTTATTTTACAGTGGGCAAAATGATATGTTAAAGACAGCGGGAATTTTATTTACACTTGCAATATTTATAATGATTTTATTTATAGTAATACATAAGGGAAGGGAATTAGGTAGCAATGATATAATAAATTTTTCACTACTATCATCATTGTTATGTGTTTATTTTTTACCGAGTATGCATGAACGATATATATATCTAGCTTGTATTTTTTCAGTAATATATGGACTTATAAATAGAAAGCAGAAATGGAAGTTTATAGTTCCAGCAATTATAAATTTTGTGGCATTTATATCAATGTTGAAATTTTTATGGTATTACGAATTAGTTAGTATGCCTATGTTAGCAGGATTATTAGCTATAGCTATAGGGATAGTTTTAATAGATTTCTTTGGTGGACTGAATAGAAATATATATAAGAATATAGAAAAAAGTTCTTCTTCGTAATGAAGAAGAGCTTTTTATATTGAAAAATTAGAATCACCAATAATGTAAAATGTAGAAAGATAATTTAATTTACTAGAATGTTTTAAGTTTTTTATATTGGAAAGTCTTTTATATAAATAAATAGTTTCAAAAGCATTAGTTAAAATAATGTGTTCAACATCTGTAGTGATAGTATAATATTTTCGTCCGAATTTAAAAAAACGAGAAGTTAGGTTAAGAGTTTTAAACTCAAAAGAAAGTTTAATAAGCATAATAAAAATTAAAATTATTAGAACTATATTTGGAAAAATATTATTGAGCGAGTCATTAAAAATTAGAGAAAGTATTAACGGTACAGAAATAAACTCTATGCAGCCTATGAAGTAACTTATAAATACACCTTTTGAAAGAATATAGAAAGTTTTAGTTGAAACAGCAGTACTATCTGGTGAAATAGTGTTTTCAACAGCTGATGATGAAGCTAGTTTTAATTTAGTAAGAAAAGCTTCTTTTTCTTTTGTTGAAGAAAATGCATCTAAAGGAATGTAAGCAGAAGTTTTCTTTAAATGTATGATTAAAAGATTATTTTTTTCATAAATATTCTTTATATCAAGTATTTTAAAATATATTTTCTTAAAACCATGTATAAAAACTAAGCAATCAGCTTCAATATAATAGGAATAGGTTAGAAAATTTTCTTCAAGTGTATCAGCAGAATAGTTAGTTTCAGAGATTAAATTATTTAAGCTTGCTGTATATTTATAAAAGCTAAGAGTATCTATAAATTTTTTTAAAGTTAGAGAAAGTCCAATTAAAATAATAGTACAACCTATGGCAAGAGAGAAAAGGTATTCAGCAAAAAGAGAATAAGGATTTTGAAATAAAAAAGCAAAAGAAAAAATAAAAAATACGAGAAAAAAAGCAAAACGGGATTTATATTGCTTTACTTTTGAAAAAAATAAATTTAAAAGTATTTTTTTTAGTGAAGATAAATAATCATCAGTTATTTTGAATGTTATCATTAATAGTATTCCTCCAAATATATAGTGAGTTTAAAAATATTCTTTATTGTTAGGAAATAGATATTTGTTTTTTTCATGAATCCAAAGATATTTATTTTTAAAAAAAGTAATATAAAAAATAGAAAAAATTGCTTTTATACCTGTTATTGAACTTCCACATTCAAATTTTAAAGTATCTTTATCAGTAATAAAAAAATTAAGCTTATTGCTACTACAGGAATTAATTTTTAAATAGATAGTATGCCTTCCAGCTGAAATATTAATATTTTTAATTTCACCACAATTTAAAGTGCCATAAAAAGTGTTATCAATAATAATCTTGTAATCTCTAAAATTATTTGTAAATTCACCTTTTCTAGAAATAGATATCATAAAAATCTCCTCCAATATATAATAAATATCTATATTAATTATACAAAAGACATGGATAAATTTTAAAATAAACAGATAATTTAACAAAAATTATACAAATTAAAAAAATATATTTATAAGAATACTAAAACTTTTTTAAGAATTTATTAGAGAAAAAATGATTAATTTTAAGAAAGAGTAAACTAAACGCTCAAGATATATGAAAACGTATGTATATTAGATGAAATATGAATTTATGATAAAATAAAAAGTAGAAAAAAGTAGAAAATTATACTATAATTTAATAAAGCGTTAATTTTATTAAAAAAGTAGAGAAGGTTTTTTATTTTATTAAAAAACTGAAAGGGGCAATATAAATGGATAAAAAAAATATTACAAGTAAGGTAGATCATACATTATTAGGAGTTACTTCAACTTTTGATGAGATAAAAACTTTATGTGATGATGCTATAAAATATGAGGTTGCATCAGTTTGTATACCACCTTCATATGTAAAAAGAGTTAAAGAATATGTAGGAAGTAAAATGGCGGTATGTACAGTCATTGGATTTCCAAATGGATATATGACAACTGCTACTAAGGTTTTTGAAACAGAAGATGCAATAAGAAATGGCGCAGATGAAATCGATATGGTTATAAATCTTGGATATGTAAAAAATGGTGAATTTGATTTAGTTCTAGAAGAAATTAAATCTATTAAAAAAGCTTGTGGAGAAAAAATCTTAAAAGTTATAATTGAGACATGCTTCCTAACTGAAGAAGAAAAAATAAAAATGTGTAAGATTGTTACTGAATCAGGTGCAGACTACATAAAAACTTCAACAGGATTTGGAACTGGTGGTGCTACAGCAGAAGATCTAAAACTTTTTGCAAGTAATATAGGTAAAGATGTAAAGATTAAAGCAGCTGGTGGAGTTAGAGATCTAGCTACAGCAGAAGAGTTTATAAATATAGGAGCAAGTAGACTTGGAACTAGTTCGATAATAAAAATATTGAAAAATGAAGAAGTTACAGGTTACTAGGAAAAATTTAATTAGAGCTAATGTGCAAAATTAATTGCGCAATAGCTCTTAATAGATAAAGGATAAATAATAATATAAATGAATACGTTTACTAAAAAGGGGGATTTAAAGATGAGAATGTACGATATAATAATGAAAAAAAGAAATAATGAGGTTCTTACAAAAGAAGAAATAGATTTTTTTATAGAAGGATATACAAAAGAAAATATACCAGATTATCAAGTATCTGCTCTTTTAATGGCAATATATTTTAATGGATTAAATAGAGAAGAAACAGCAAATCTTACAATGGCCATGGTTAACTCAGGTGACGTTGTTGATTTAAAAGATATAGAAGGACTAAAACTTGATAAACATAGTACAGGGGGAGTTGGAGATAAGACATCGTTAATTTTAGTTCCAATGGTTTGTGCAGCAGGAGGAAAAGTAGCTAAGCTTTCAGGGAGAGGACTTGGACATACTGGAGGAACTTTAGATAAATTAGAAGCTATTCCAGGGTTTAATATAGAGGTTTCAGAAGAAAGATTTAAAGAGTTAGTAAAAACGTCAGGTTTAGTAATAGCAGGACAAACTCAAAATTTAGTACCAGCAGACAAGAAAATTTATGCTTTAAGAGATGTTACAGCTACAGTAGATAGTATTCCACTTATTGCAGCGAGTATAATGAGTAAAAAAATTGCATCAGGTTCAGATTGTATTCTTTTAGATGTTAAATATGGAGAAGGCGCATTTATGAAAACTAAGGAGGATGCAGAGCTTTTAGCTAGAGCTATGGTGGATATAGGTGAATCTTTAGGAAAAAAGACTTCAGCAGCTATAACATTAATGGGAGAGCCACTAGGATATTGTATAGGGAATGCTTTAGAAGTTAAAGAAGTAGTAGAAATATTAAAAGGAAAAGGACCAGAAGATTTAAGAGAATTATGTCTTCAACTAGGAAGTAAAATGCTTGTGATGGGTGAATTAGCAGAAAATATAGATGAAGCTAGATCACTTCTTATAGAAAATTTAGAAAATGGAAAAGCTCTAGAAAAGTTAAAAGAATTGGTTAGAAATCAAGGTGGAGATGATTCAGTTATAGAAGATACAGAAAAGCTTGTAATAAGTCCACTTTCTCATGAAGTAAGAGCTGTAGAAGATGGATATATATTTGATTTAGATGCAGAAAAAGTTGGAATTGCATCACTTATGACAGGTGCTGGAAGAGAAACTAAGCAGGATAACTTAGATTATGGTGCTGGAATTATCTTGAAAGCTAAGATTGGAGATAAAGTTAAAAAAGGAGATATAATAGGAATTCTTTATGCAAGTGATGAAGAAAAATTTAAAAAGGCAGAAGAAAAGCTGTTAGAAGCATATAATATAAAATTAGAAAAAGGCGAAAAAGCTTCATTAATTTATAAGATTATATAAATTAGCTTAAATAGAAAAATTCAATAAATTAAAAATAAGAGTGAGGTTTTAACTTCACTCTTATTTAATATCTAGATTTATCTAAAAGAAGTCTATTATCTAAATCTACTACTTTTTCTATTGATTTAGGTAAATCTAAAATTCTATCTTTTATAAATAAAGGATAAAACTCTATATCCTTTAACTTATCTAGAGGAACCCACTTAAATTCAAAAACATTTCCTTCGTCTTCAATTTCAAAAGAATCCTTTTCTAAGATAGAGTTTGGTGTTGTACATTGAACTGA
>NZ_CAMTIG010000103.1 GCF_947072515.1 uncultured Clostridium sp. | reverse complement strand
TAAATTGTATAATTTACCCAATATAAAAAGTTGAAAAAATTAAAAATAAAATTACAAAGGAGAACCTATGGTTATATATATTTATGATATAAAAAACTTACAAGTAGTAGCAAGACCAATTGTTAATTCATATGGAGAATTTAAAGCTGAACCTACAAAATTTTATCCAGATTGGAATGTGATTAATCATATTTCAACAGAGGTAGAATTTCAGAATCCAATATATATTGATGGAGTAATAAGAGAGAAAACTAGAGAAGAGTTAATTTTACTAGATAATAAAATTGAGTTGCTTCATAATGGAGAATATATTGAAAATAATAAAATTATTGTAGTAGAAGCTCCAAATTATTTATTTAAAAAATTATGGAATAAAGAAAATAATTCATGGGAAGAGGGAGCGACTCAAGAAGAGGTAAATACAGATGTTAATAGGCTTATAGATGAGTATACTTTATTGGGAGACCAAAAAGAACGATGGATAAAATATGGCTTTGATGTACTAGAAATAGAAGAAAAAATGGCAAGTAATATACTAAAAAGAAATTATTTATTATCTATTAAATTTTAAAAGGAGTGATTAATTTGGAATTTATTCAGAATCATATGGAATTGATTTGTTTATTGGGTGGAGCAGTAATTGGAGTTTTATTACCTAAAGCTAAGACGAATTTATTTGGTCAAAAGGTAGGACAAAAAATTCCTAAAAAATTAGCTATAATGATAGCTGACCAAATAGATTCATTTGAAAAAGGTTTAAGACAACAGGATGTAAATGGAGATTCATCTATTGTATCAAATGAACAGTTATTAAAAGAGACTGAAAAGTTAAAAATTAACTTGGGTTTGGAACAACAATTAAAGGGAAAGGTTTTGAAGTAAAAGTAGATCCATTTAATTATAAAAAGAAATTAATAGAAATAAAAGTTTGTAGAAAAGCTAATTCTATAAGGGAGTTGTTTAAATTTTGGTAGAAAATATTGAATATCTAAAATTAGGGGTTACAATAGTTACATCATTAGGAAGTGTTTTAGGATTTTATCATAAATTTATTATGAAAAAGATAGATGAAAAGGTAGACCAAAAATTACACGACACGCAAGTACGATATATGGAAAATCAAATAAAAAATAATTACACCAATTTAAAAAATAGTATTTTTTCTGTTTCAGATGATGTGAAAATAATTAAAGAATATATTTTAAATAATAAATGAAAAAGAGGTAGATTAAATCTACCTCTTAAAACATTTTGGGACCACTTTGGACCCACTCGATAATATATATATCGAAATACCTTTATATATAAAGGTTATTTAATTTTTAAATACTATTCCCACTCTATAAATAAAAATATTATATCATGTGTTTCCTTATGTTTATTTATGTGTTTTTATATCATATTTTATATTTAGAGTGTTTTTATATCTTGTTTTTGAATTTTCGGGACCAAATTGGACCCACCGTTTATCTTTTAAAATTCAAGTAAACTAATAAGTCTACTTTGACTAGTAACTTTAACTCTAGCATTTTCGATAACACCATAGACAAATTCTAATATTGTATCTTGGTCACAGATGGAATATAAATCTTCTTCAAATTTAATAGCATTGTAAATTTCACTATCAAATTTAATAGCATCTTGAACTTTTTTATCAATTAACTCCCTAAATGTAGAGTTCACTTCTTCCAAAGTTAATTCACCTCTGTGAAAAGCTTTATATATAGTTTTAATATCATCAGCCAGTTCTCTTTTAGCTTTTAAGACATGTTCTAAATATCTACCATTTTCTATAGTACGATGCCTTTTGATTAATGATTCTCCTATAGACATAACTGCAAGTGTAAACATAATCATTTGTCCATTTAAACTATCTAACGTATTGATGAATTTAGTTTTTCTAGTTGAATTTTTTGTATACTGGTTCATATCTGTTATAATCTCTTCCAAAATATCTTCTGTAGCTGAAATTATACTAAATTCTATATCGTTATAGAATGCTATATAATCATCGACATATGTTTTCATTTTATAAGCTTCTCTTTTATCGTTCTTACCATTTATTAATAAAGAAGTTTGTCTAGCTGTAAACTCCTTTTTCTTATCAATAAATTGATCAAATTCTTTTAAGACTCTTGGTACAATTTTCCCAATGTGGAATGTTATTATTTTTTCGATGTCTGCTCTTTCAAAATCTGATAATGGTTTCTGTGGTAATTGTATTCCGTATTTCCCTAATGCACTACTCATAAATCAATTTCCTCCCGTTCTAATATCATTTTTTTTATTTTTTGTGAAAATGTATCTAAGTAAATAACTAATTGTTTTAAAGCAGGGATACATTCTTGTTGATTGGCTTTATTGGCTAACGAATATAGGTTAACTATTTCGATAATCTTACTTCCAACAATTTTTTGTATTTCGATACTCCCCCAAGTAATTTTACTTCTAATTCCAGATGTTCTTTCTAATTTTTCGAATTCTAATCTTTTAAATTTTATCTCAGTTTCAATTTGGAGTAAAAGTTCTTTTTTACGTTTGATTTCAAGATCTAGTTCAAAAGTGTCATATTCTCTTTCAGGTTTTTCTAATATTTTTAATTCGTTATCATTAAAATTAAAAATAAGTTTAAATTTATTTAATAACTTTTGAGATAATGGTTTTCTAGAACATTCAATATCTGAAAGATGCTTATTAGAAATTCCAATTTTATTTGCTAAAGACTTTTGGGTGTATCCAATAGTAATTCTTTTTTCTTTTAGGATTTCACCTTTATTCATTTGTCCTCCCTTTACAATTTATATTGTATAGTTATTTATAAAGAGTATAGCTCTAAAAAGCTATAAAGTCAAGAAAAAAAAGCTCTATTTTTTAATAAAAAGACTAGAAATTAATCTAGTCTTTTTTATTTAAAATATTCATCATATAATCGTGTGATTCTTTATATAGGTGCGAATAAATATTTAAAGTAGTTTCTATTTTTTCATGTCCAAGTCTTTGCGAAACTGCTAAAATATTAACATTATTATTTATTAAGAAACTTGCGTGACTGTGTCTCAAGTCATGTATTCTAATTCTATGTAATCCAGCCTTTTCAGAATAAAGTTTTATATCGTGTTCAAATCTAAATTTTGTTGAACTAAATAATCTTGTATCTGGAGTTGGCTCATAAAGTTTAGAAATATATTCTTTTAATATTTCTATTAAAAAGTCAGATATTTCTATAACTCTTTTTGATTTTGGAGTCTTAGGTTCTGTTACTACATCTTCCCCCTTAATTCTTTGATAACTTTTATTCACTGTTACACTTTTTTTATTAAAATCAATATCTTTTACAGTTAAGGCAAGGAGTTCTCCAATTCTTATTCCAGTCCAAAATAAAACATTAAATCCAGCATAAGATATAGGTTTGTGTTTAAGTAAAATAATAAAAGAATTGAACTCATTAGCTGTCCAAATGTTCATTTCATCAGCATTCTTTTTTCCAATACTTCCAGCCTTATGACAAGGATTTTCTTTTAAATTATGAAATTTAACTGCATAGTTAAATATTGCAACAAGTTGATTATTTATTGTTTTTATGTAGGTTAAACTATATTTTTTTTGAGATATTGGATTTATTGTGGAAAGTATTTTTCCTTGCCATTTTCTTATTATAGCAGGACCAATATCTTCGACTTTCATTTTTTTAAAGAATGGTAGTATTTTTTTTAAAATGATATATTCTTTAGTAAGAAATGTATTTTGTTTTAAACGATGTTGCAAATCTTCGAAGTATATTTCGCATAAACTTTCAAAGTTCATAGAATTTTGAAAGTTAGTTTTAGAAAGAAACTCTCTTTCATATTCGAGAGCTTCTTTTTTTGTTTTAAATCCTCTTTTTCTCTTTCTTAATTTATTGCCGTTATGGTCAGTTATATAAAATCTAGAACTCCAAGTTCCATTTGGGTCTTTAGTAGCAGGCATCTATTTATCTCCTTATTGATCTAGTATTCCTAATTTTTTTAAAAGTCTATGTTTATTGACTCTACCTTTAATTGTTATAAAACCTTCGGCCTCTAGTTCATCGTTAATTTGTTTCATTAGCTTGTATGCTTTACATTTGCTAACATTACATATCTTGCTGACTTCTTCAACCTTTAGAAGTTCATTTATTACAGATACTTGATTCATGGTTTACCTCCTCATTTCGCAATCTTGCGAAATCAAAATTAATTATTTCTCACAGTCTTTTATATTTATATAGTCTAATATTTCTGTCTAACATCATCAATAAACTCTGTAATATTTAAACACAGCATCATTATAATATTATTTGAAGTTTCTGAATCTGTAATATTAATACCACCTTTAAATTTATCTTCAACTCTATATCCACTAAACCATACGCAAAAGTCAAGAAGTTTCATTCCATCATCAGATTTAAGTATTTCAAATTCAACATTTACATTAAATAAATATTGTAACTGATATTGAAGTGTTATAGTTTTTGTGTATGTTCCTTTACGCAATCTATTGCAATTTGTAAATAAATCTTTTATAAAATTTCCATATTTTTCATGTAATTCTAATTGCTTAGATGAACTTATTTGTTTTATATTTTTCATTACTAGCCTCCATACTTATTTTTACATATCCAAGACATCTATACCACGTTCCTTGAAATGCTTAGCAATCGCAAATACATATTGTTCAATGAACTCTAAGTTTTCAATATTTAATCGCTTCAATTTTTCTTGACTTAGCTTTTTATCAAATCTTTCAACTCTTACAGTTTTATTTTTATTAAATTTAACAGTGTGTTCAGTTCCACAATCTAAGCAATAAACTTTTTGTGATTTATTTGTTGTATTATCAGCTATAATTAAGCCTTTCATACAAGAAAGGCATATCCTAGCAGTTTTATTTTTAAATGTAGCTGAAATCATTAGTTCACCTCTTTAGGATTTACTGGATTCAACTGTAACTCTATTCCAGCTAGCAATGCAAACACTAATTTTAAATCATATCTAGTTCCTGACTTTATATTTTTAAGAGTTATTTCAAAATCATCTGTAGCTTCTATGTTTTGTTTTGATGAAGTCATACTTAAACACATATCATATTCTTTAGTTAAATGAGTGAGAGTTTTCATAAAGTTTAAAATATCTATAATCTCCTCTTCGTTTCGAATGCCTTTTTCAAATAACATTTTTACTATTGCTTCTTCCGATGTAAATTTTTTATTCATATTTTTCATTTTTTCCTCCAAATTACTTTCTTTTATAACCAATTCTATCTAAATAAACTTTTATATTTTGAGCTTTTAAAAACTCCCAATTTTCAGAATGTTCTCTTAGTTTATTTAAAGCTCTACCTATTCTTTCATCTTTATCTAAAGTGCATTTAATAATATTAGGGTTATATAACTCAACTCTTTTTTCATTAGCTTCTATGATAGTATCTTGATACTTCCCTTTTATTTTTAAAGTGTACCAATCATCAAATTGGGTAACTATACCTCTAAATATTATTTTTCCTCTAATGTAATCTCTAACCAAAACTTCTTTATTTAAAAATTCGTGGTCTGCTGTACGAGTTCTTTCGGATTTTTCACATTCAATAAATTCAACTCCATATTTAGCCATACATTTTTTAAGTTTTAAAATTATAGTTCTAAAAAATAGCTGTTCATGACGTGTAACTAAATCGTTATAGTAAATTAATGTTCTGTAATATTTATCCCATATTCTTATTTTTTTATCAGAGTTAGGAATATCAAATATAAACTCTTCTTGTCTTGAATTGTAGATATATTTTGTTTTCAATGACTTTCTAAAGGTTCTCATAATAGTTCCAATTCTATCTTCTATCAACTCAAAATCTTTGTTGGTTATTTGGATATAGCTATCATTTACATCATAATGAATAATCATTTTATTTTTATGTTTTCTAAATCCTGTTTTATACTTTCTTTTCAATTTTTTTATCGAGTTGTTTGAAAATTCTTTATTATTTTCATCAATTGGAATGTATTTGCTTTCTCCACAATGGATACAAATGTATTCTATGGCATCAACATGAGGGAATTTATTTTCTCTAAGACTACCTCTTAAAGTGTAGTCATCTTTTTCTTGCTTAATCCACAGATGATCACTTTTGTTTTTACAATTTGGTCTTATAGTTTTTATTTCATAACTGTCAGCATACTCATGTTCCATTTGTATTTCATATTCATTTTCTTTATAGCAGTTCCTACATTCGAAAGTACCATCATTTTCATAATATATATCGCTATCGTCTAATTTATTCTCGTGTCCACAAAATCTACAAATAGCTTCATCTGAATTGTAATTAAGATTAGAACCTATTTTTTTCTCGTAAGTATTCAAATACTCCTGATATTCTTCACAAACAAAATCCCAATCACTTGCAAGTTTTTTTGCTTCATCATCATCACAAGCGTTATTTGCTATATATTCTTCTTTGGTTTCAGAATCATCACATAGTATACAACTTCCTAAATATTCATCAAATTCGTGCATTGTCAACATTTATCTAGCCTCCATACTTTTCCAATTTTTTAAATTCATACCAACAA
>NZ_CAMTIG010000102.1 GCF_947072515.1 uncultured Clostridium sp. | reverse complement strand
AAACCTATAGTTAAGCCAATTATAAAACCAGAAATTAAGCCAGTAGTGAATAATAATATAAAGGCAACAGGTAATAATAATACAACTAAGATAACAGTTAAAGATGATAAAGGAAATATCATAAAAACTAAAGATATAACTGGAGAAGTAGGAAAGGATATTCCTAATGTTACATTACCAAATAATTCGAAAGTATTAGGAATTGTTGATAATGGAAAAGTTATTAATGCTGTACCAAAGGCATTAAGTGAAGGAAATCATAATGTAGTTGTAATAGTAAAAGAAAATAATAATGATCTAGGAAATCTAAGTGGAGTGACAGGAACTTCAAATGGAGTACAAAACACAAATAATAATGAAAATATTAGTGAAAAGACTAATCCTAAAACAGGAGATAGTAATTCATTACCATATATTTTCACTATAGGTGTAGCAGGAGCATTATTAGGGTTATTAAAGAGAAAAGATAAAACTATTAAGAATGAAAATAAATAATAAAAAGAGAGTCTTTCTACTAGAAAGACTCTCCTTTTTACTTAAACGGCTTGAACATTTAGACCGAATTGAGATAGTTTATAGTGATTTTTTACTAATCTAAAAAATATAAAAGTAGTTAAGGTTGCTAATGATTCAGAGAGAAGCATTGCATACCAAACTCCATATTTAAAGAAGTAAGTTAATATGAAAAGACTTAGTAAGCTATATATAAAACCTCTTTCAAGGCAGATGATATTAGAAAGGATAGGCTTTTCAATTGATTGAAAGAAAGTTATATCAATAAAGTTTATTGATAAGAATATATAGGCTAAATTTGCAGCATTTAAGGCTATATAAGTTAATGAGACTATGCTTTGAGAGTCTGTAAATACCTTAATGAAGTCTTTCCCGAAAATAAGGCAGATAATAAAGAAAATTATAGATATTAGAACATTCATAATAATGCTATAATCATATGTTTTCTCAACAGCATAATAATTGTTTGCACCAAAGTGGAAACTGATTAAAGGTTGTATGCCATTACAAACACCTGTTATTGCGTAGTAACTTATTGAAAGTATATAATTAATAATTCCATAAGAAGTCATTCCATCCTCGCCAAAGGTTCTTATAATAAAGTAGTTTGTAAAAAAGATAATTGCAGAGTATGAAATGGCAACAAAGAAAGTAGGAAAACCTATTTTTAGGATTCTAGTAAGAGTATTAAATCTCAATTTAGTAAATCCAAGAGTAAGAGTTCCTTTTTTTCTAAAAAAGTAGATTAATTCTATTATGGTAGCAAGAGTTTGTCCTATTCCAGCAGAAATAGCAACACCTTTTAGTCCCATGTGTAAATTGAAGATAAAAACATATTCTAAAATTAAAGTTATAATAGCACTAAAAATCATGATATACATGGCAAAAGCAGGTGCATTATCATTTCTAAGAAATGTATTTAGAATACCTTGTAAAACTATTGGAATAATAAATATAAGATAATAAAAAAGATATGTATAAACATCCACTTTTAAAGGGGAATTAGCACCTAATAAAGTTACAATTGAGTTTAGAAAAAAGATGCTTATTATACCAAAAATTAAACTGATAATTATAGAAAAAAAGATGGTTTGTCTGAAGACATTTATGGCATTAGGAATATTTTTCTTTCCTAAATTAACTGAAACAACGGTAGCTCCACCCATAGAAAATATTGTGCTAAATGAATTTACAATCATAGTTAAAGGAGTTGCAATAACTATTGCTGCAAGCCCAAAAGCACCGATACCTTTGCTTACGAAAATACCAGTTATAACTATATATATACCAACTATAAGCATTCCAAAAGATGAGGGCAGTGAATATTTTAAGAATTCTTTGATCATTTCCATTTCCTCCATAAATAAGTAATATAGTTTAATTATATATGAAAACATTTACAAAGTGTCTTTTTAAATGTGAAAATAATGTAAAAAATGAAAAGCATATATTGATAAGTAAATAACAAGGTTTAACAAAAAGAAAGATAGAATAAAATTTACAGAAGTTAATAAAAAGAAAAGTAAATGGCTTTAAAGTAAAGAAGATGTCTTTATTTTAAATAATAAAGATTAAAGGTTTCTTAAGTTAAAAAAATGTTAATTGTAGGAAGAAACTATGGAAAAATTTGAACAAGGAGTCTAGTATAAAGGTGAAAATAAACAAAACAATTATAAACGCTTAAGAGAGTTAGAGTTATGCGTAGTTTTTATTTAAATGTGCATAGCTCTTATTCTGTTTTTTAGGGGGAATGTATATGAAAAAAGTATTGAATTTAGCCCATAGAGGCTACAGTGAAAAGTATCCAGAAAACACAATGTTAGCCTTCAAAAAAGCTATTGAAATTGGAGCTGACGGAATTGAAATGGATGTCCATTTTAGTAAAGATGGACAGTTAGTAATTATCCATGATGAGGAGCTAGATAGAACAACTACAGGACATGGATATGTTAAAGATTATACATTAGAAGAACTAAGAGGATTTGATGCAGGAATCAAGTTTGGTGAAGAATTTAAAGGATTAAAAATTCCAACATTTGATGAGTTTCTAGAATTAATAAAAGATAAAAATTTATTAATAAATATAGAAATCAAAAATAGTATTATTCATTATGAAAATATTGAAGAAGCTGTTTATGCAAAAATAAAAGAATTTGGAATTGAAAACAAGGTCATTATTTCAACTTTTGATCATTATTCAGCTAAAAAGTGTAAAGGTTTAAATGGAGATATTAAAGTGGGAGCTCTTTATTGGGATTGTATTTATGAGCCATACAATTATGTAGAAATGTTAGGTGTAGATGCATTGCATCCGGAGTTCAATTCTATAACAAAAGAAATTGTAGAAGAATCGCATAAAAGAAAGCTTCAAGTGAATGTTTATACAGTTAATCTTAAAGAAGATATGGAAAAAATGATTAGTTTAGGGGTTGATATGATTATAACTAATGATCCAAAACTGTTAAAAGAGGCTTTGCAAAATAAATAAAATTGAATATGTTTGAAATCGTTTAAAATTGTGCAACTCGAAATTGATTATAGTAAAATAATATGCTTATTAAAATAAAAATCTAAACTTAAAGGGGATATAGCTATGAAAGACTGGGGAATAAAACAATGGATAACATTTGCGGTACTTTGTGCAGGGGGAGGTATAATATATAGATTGCCTTATTTAAGAGAAATCTACTATATACCTATGCAAAAAGCATTTCAGTTTGATGGGTTTCAAATGGGATTTTTAACTAGTATGTATGGAATAGTTAATTTTATATTATATATACCAGGAGGAATAATTGCAGACAGACTTCCATATAAAAAGCTTGTTGTATTTTCGTTTATATCATCAGGACTTTTAGGACTTTGGTTTGCAACAATACCTTCTTATGGAATATGTCTTTTAATAGAGGGACTTTGGGCAGTAACAACAGTATTTACATTCTGGCCAACTTTAATAAAAGCAATTAGATTTTTAGCAGGACCTGAAGACCAAGGTAAATTATTTGGTACATTAGAAGGTGGAAGAGGAGCAGCTTCAGCTATTTTATCTTTTGCTGGACTTGGGATTTTAGGATGGTTTGTAGATAGTAACTTTGGATTGAAGGTAGTAATTATATTTTATTCAGTAGTTATTATTTTAATAGGAATAGCAGCTATGTTCTTATTAAAAGAAGAACATCAAAGTGAAGAAGAAAAAAGAGAGATACTTGAAAAAGAAAAAGAAGCTAAAAAGAATTTACTTTCAGGAACAAAAGTTGTTATCAAAATGGGGAATGTATGGCTAGTTGCATTTATAGTTTTAACAGCTTATGCAGCATTTTCAGCATTAGCATTTTTAACACCATATGTTACAACAGTTTTCCATATGTCTGTAAACGTTGGAGCTTTTATAGGAATAATTAGAAGTTATGTTATTATGGCACTTGCACCACCAATTGCAGGATTTATTATAGATAAGAAACTAAATTCAACTACAAAATATATGGCTTATGGATTTGTAGTATCAATTATATTTACTTTCTTCTATCTATTTATACCTGGAAAATCTTCATTCTTAATTCTTATGCTTATAATTATGTTGATTTTATCAGTAGCGCTTTTATCAATGAAAGGAGTATTCTTTTCTCCATTAGATGAAGTAAAAGTACCAAGGATGTATACAGGAATTGCAGCAGGATTAATTTCTATAGTAGGATATAGTCCTGATATGTATATAAATGCATACTATGGTTGGTTACTTGATCTAAGACCTGGAGTAGGAGGATATCAATTGATATTTATTTCTATGATAGTATTATGTGTTATTGGATTAATTTGCTCAATGGTATTGTTTAGAAGATTATATAATAAACCATTTTTTAGACCAGTGCATACAAAAGAAAATGAAGAAGTATTACAAGAAGTAAAAGCATAAAATAAATTTAAGAAAGTTAGGCTACTTTAAATAGAAAAATATTTAAAGTAGCTTATTTTTATAGAAGATAAGAGTCATGTATAATGGTATTGTTATTGTAAAAGAATAGAACATATATTATAATTTTAATAAGATAGAGAGATGAAATAAAGTAGGTGAAAAAAATGGCTAGAAAGAAGAATTCTAACTCATTAGCAGAGAATAGAAAAGCAAGACATGATTATTTTATAGAGGAAACTATGGAAGCGGGACTTGTTTTAGTTGGAACAGAAGTTAAGTCTATAAGAAATGGAAGAGCTAACCTTAAAGAGTGTTATGCAGAAATAAGAGAGGGAGAAATATTTATAAGAGGGATGCATGTAAGTCCTTATGAGCAAGGAAATATATTTAATGTAGATCCACTTAGAGATAGAAAGCTTTTACTTCATAAAGAACAAATAGGAAGACTTACAGGAATAGTATCAAGAGAAGGTCTTACACTTATCCCACTTTCTTTATATTTAAAAGAAGGAAAAGTGAAAGTTGCTCTTGGAATATGTAAAGGTAAGAAAAACTATGATAAGAGAGATTCAATGCTTGAAAAGGCTCATAAAAGAGATGTTGAAAGAGAAATGAAGGCTAGAAATAGATAAAGAATATAAATATAAAGAGACTCCTTTAAAAGGGAGTTTTTTTGTTGCATAAAATTATAGTTATTTATAGATTATAATGCATATAAAAAAGAAAAAATAGAAAAATATAAGAGAGAATATAATGATAAATGAATTAACTACTATATATTCTTGCAAAAAATAAAAAATATGACTTAAATCATGTAAAAGGTGATATTTAATTTAATAATAAAAAAAGCGAAAAAAGGGGGAAAAAACTAAAATAATTAAGATTTTAAATAAAAATTTTGAAAATAATATAAAAATGTGATAGTATGTTTACATGATGCAAAAAAGCTACTTTTCAAAAAAATGCAATAATATATAAAGTAAAATTCATTTGATAATGAAAGTAACATACATATAATTAAATAAACTAAAGAAAAAGGAGATTTTTAATGAGTATTTTTAGAGCACAAGATATAAAAAGCGTATCTAAACATATCAACTCAGGCGAAAAGAATCTTGGTACCCTGGATCTAACACTTTTAAGTATTGGATCAGTTATTGGAACAGGAGTAATGGTTTTAACTGGTGTAGTAGCAGCTAAAACAGCAGGTCCGGCCGTAAGTATTTCTTTCTTAATTGGAGGAATTACAGCAGCATTTATAGTTCTTTGTTATGGAGAACTTTGTTCAAGTATACCAAGTTCCGGTGGTTCATATACTTTTGCGTATGTGTCACTAGGAGAAATTTTTGCGTACATAGTAGGCTTATCCATATCGGTAGCGTACATTTTATCCACAGCCACTGTTGGAGCAGGGTGGTCAGCATATTTTAATGGGTTTTTAAGTGAGTTGGGAATTCAATTGCCAAAGGCCTTAACAAGTATTCCAGCAGATGGAGGTATTATAAATTTACCAGCAATTTTTGCTATTTTAATAATAACTTTTGTTATATCAAAAGGAACTAAAGAAAGTAAAAAAGTAAACAATCTAATGGTTCTTATAAAAATAGGAGTAATTGCATTATTTATAGTAGTAAGTGTTTTTTATGTTAGTAAAGCTAACTGGACTCCATTTATGCCATATAAATTAACAGGTATATTTAGTGGAGCAGCAGCAGTATTTTATGCATATTGTGGATTTGATGCAGTAGCATCAGCGGCACCATATGTAAAAAATCCTAAGAAGTCAATGACTATAGGATTACTTGTATCCCTTGTAGTATGTATCATTGTATATATGGGTGTATCATTAGTATTAACAGGACTTACAACATATAAAAATTTAAATGTTGGAGATGCATTATCTTATGGATTAAACCTTATAGGAAGACCAAAGGTTGGACTTATAGTATCCCTTGGTAGTGTTATTGGGATATTAGCAGTTATATTTGCAAATAACTTTACAGCATCTCAAATAATTTCAACAATGAGTAGAGATGGGCTTCTTCCAAAGATATTTGGAAAAAACAATAAAAAAGATGTTCCATATATATCACTTTGGATAATCGGAATATTAGAAGCTATATTTACAGGGTTCTTTAACTTAAACTTCTTAGCAAGCTTTGCAAGTATTGCATTCTTATTAGTTTATGGAACAGTTTCATTCTCAGTAATAATATTTAGAAAGAGACATCCAGG
>NZ_CAMTIG010000101.1 GCF_947072515.1 uncultured Clostridium sp. | reverse complement strand
GCTTTATTGAATGTTTAAATATTTCAGTATCATAAGTTATCAATTCCTCTTTATCTACACTCTGAAGCTTCTCTTTAATTTTAAAGCAACTATGACGAACTACTGTTTTGTTGTCATTGGCGTTAGTCTCAGCTTGGTTTAAAAAACCAAGCATATAACTAACAATTTCAGCTTTATTCATATTTTTTATTCTATTTTCAATTTCCCAACCTATTTTAAGGACTTTTAGGCTCATTAGATTACCCCCTTTATAAGAAAAATGTTGATACTAATCTATTTTTTAGTTTTTCATATTCTTTTCTATACTGCTCTAACTCTTCTGAAAGTTTTTTATCATTCTCAGTTTTAACTCCATATCCTAACTCTATACTTAGAGAAAAAATTTGATTGTATAAAAACTTCAATTTTTTTATATCTTTTCTATATTTTATAAATTTAAGCACTTTACCTCCTCTTCATAATTCTTTAAAATTTCAATGTTTAAATCACCATCCAGAAATTTTTCGCACAATTCTGGATTAACTCCATTTCCTAAAAATTCATATATCAACTCTAGATCTTCTAAAGAAAAATCTTTTTTAAAAAACTCATTAAATTTTTTTCTTGTTTTAATAAGAATTTTTTCATCATCACCTTTAATACAGGCTCTACTTTTCCATCGGATCACATTCATTTTTAAATCTTTTACAGTTTTTACTAGTTCAAAATTTATATAAAGATTTCTTCTTTTTTCAAGGATTAACTCAAAATTTCTATTTATAAAACTATCCTCAAAAATATCCATCAGTCTTTTAACTTCTTGTTTTAAAAAATACTCCATTACTCCACCTCTTTTATTTCAATTTTAAAAAATTTCCAATATTTATTTTTAAAATTTTTGAAGGATCCATTACAATTATTTTTATAAAATATTTCTTTCATAAGTTCATTTCTAATTTTTTTATATTTATAAATTTGTATTTCTAGTTCTTCTTTTGTTTTAAAAATTGTTGGAGCTGACTTTACTGAAAATAAAAGTTCGTTATTTCTAAAAACTCCAACTGCAATCATTTTATCTACTGTAAATAACTGAAGTGTTTCTAATGCAATATATCCTATGGTTAACTTTGATTTTTTATTAAGCTTAGTTATCATTTATACATTCTCCTTATTTTTATTTATTTCTTGCATTTTCAACTTTAATTTAGCTATGGTATGGCCAACTTCTGTTAAATCTTTATTTTCTTTTATCAAATTCTCTTGATTCATTTTAAAAAGTTCTTTCCTTGTTACAAGAATAAGATTATCAAGATTAACATTTAGTTTATTTGAATCTGCAAAAATTAAACAACAATTTTTAGGTATTGGACCATTTTCTTGTTCCCATATTATCCGATGTTTTTGTTTCCATTTTTTTTCATCAATTTTTATATCTATATAACCTGAAGAATTAATTCTTTCGCTTCCTATAGGAACATAATTATGAGGTTTCATTCCTTTTTGAAATTGAGTAGGACTCCAGCTGACTATAAACTTTTTTCCTTTATTGTGAGGAATGGAACCTTTTTTAAAACGGGAATCATTTCCTGTTTTTATACCTTTTCTTTTCATTAAAGCAGATATTTGAAAGTTGCTTTTATTTAGATTAAAATTTTTATTAAATAGGCAAGTTATTTCTTTTACGCTTTTTCCTGGAGAAATTTCCTTTAAAAATTCTATCATTTCAGATGTATATATAATCATATTACCCCTTTAACATTTTAGGTATTGGAGTTGTTGAAGAACCATATTCGTTTACAAGCTCTTGAGCTTTTAAAACTAATGATGCATTATCTATTATTTTTGAAGCAACGTCTGTTATAGCTTTTGTTCTTAAAATTTCACTTTGTAAATTTTCTCCTTTTAGATCTTCTTCACTCAGTCTTTCTAGTTGAGCAAATAAATGGTTGTTTAAATCTCCTAATGTATTTTTCATTTTTTTTCCTCCGTATCATTTGTTATTATTTTTTCAAAAATATTTTGTTCTCCACAATCACATAAAACTTTCAAAGGTGCTTTATGACTTTGGAATGAGTATTTCAGATTAAGTAAAACAAAGCTTCCAATTATAGATCCAAATGGTGTTCCACATTTTTTACATGTTATAACTTCCATGTCTTTTGTAGAAGGTATAACTTTAGATTCTGATATAATTTTTTTATGAAATCTTTTAGAATCTTCTAGATAATACCCCCAATAAATAGTGTTTTTTAAATCTTTAAAGTTATCAACTCCAGCTTCTCTACAATAATAGAGAGCTAATTGCTCATTATTTTTAAATGGAAAATCTGAATTAATAGCGACTTTTGCTTTTTTTCTCATAATCCACCCCTTTCTGCTGTATAGATTAGTTTCCAGCAAGTGATTTAATGCCAAATGTAAATCCAGATCCACTAAGCAGAATACAAATAAAACTAACTACAACAAATAACCACCATGCCTTTTCATTTTTAATACTATTTCTAATGTCCAAAGTAGCAACAAATATTGTAGTTGAAGCTCCAAGTATTCCCATACTAACTAAAATTAAATAAACTAATGCTATTTTTTTTATAATTTCCATACTCACCTCTTAAAATTGTTTAAAAGCTTTTTAAAGCCTTTTTAGTTTGTTTTTAGTGTAAATACACCAAATTTTATTTAAAATCGTTTTTAACGATATACAGACAATCACACAAGTGTTTAAATTGTGCTTTTTAAAGCTGAATTTAGTGTATTTAAATAAATTTTATTATTTTTCTTTTTCATATTAGCTAAATAATTTTTATTTATTCCTTGTTTCACTAAAATTTCAACAGCTCTATTTTCTTCAATTTCTGTTAAGTTTATAGTTGTTACATTTTCAGATATTTCTCTTTTTTCATCTGTTTGTTTTTTAATGTATTCCATAGTTTTTTCAATTTTTGTATTTTTTATTACTTTCTCTACTGGAACAGGCCAATTCATTTTTAAAGATTTATATATGTATCCAAATCCTTTATCACTTTTTTTAGAGTAATCTATTACAGATTTAATTCTTTCAAAATCAATATGATTTGTTGCTATAACATCAATTAAGTTTTCTATAGTTCCTCTATCTTGAATTTCAGTTTCTAATAAATCATTTATTTCTTTAGAAATAGAACTACTACTTTTTGATTTTTCAGTAGTAGTATAATTATTGGAGTATATAGTAGTATTATGAGGGAACTTTTCAGTGACCTCTATACAGGGAACTTTTGAGTGACCTCCTACAGGGAACTTTTGAGTGACCTCCGGTAAGTTAAAAGTAAGTCCCATCTCTTTAGCTATTTTAGCTACTTCTTCATCAGTTTCATCAAGTTTATACTCTTCAAAAAGATTGTAGAAAGAATCTTGTAAATGTATGAAAGTATAGCTTCCTCCAAACTCCATAGTTGCTTTATTGTATTTTTTATGGATATGCCTAGTTATAAGTCCATATTCCTCATATTTTTGAAATCTTCTACTAAGAACTTTTTGATTATTAATTCCAAGAAGTGGTAAGTAAGTTAATAATCTGCTGTAATCAACCCACTTAAAAATTTTTCCTTCTACCTCTTTGGTAATCATTTTACGACTTGAAAATATATCTTTTAAGTAAGTAAGTATGTAAGCATCCTTTAAATCAAACAAATGTTCATTGTACTTAGCTACTAATTTCTTTTTTTCTTTTTCATCAGCAGTTTTTAAAATAACTATTTCAAATTTTTCATGTATTTGTTTATTAAGTTCTAATACTTTTTCTTGCTGCACTCCTCCAACTTTGTATTTCATATTGTTCATATATTCCTCCGACTTTATGTTTTTAATAAAATCTTTAAGTTGTTAAAAATTTTATTAAAGACATAGTTGTGGCTGGAGTTATTATCTCCAGCCTTTTATTAAAAACCAAACATTCTTTTAATTTTGCTTAGAAAAGTTCGTTCAGCATATGTGTAAGTTCCTATTTTTTTAATTTTCATTTTGGATCTCCTCCAGAAGTGTTTCCCATTTTCCTGCAAATATTTTTCCATTAATTTCAACTCTCCAAAAATTATTAGAAACTTTTTTAAATTTCATAAAATCCTCCTTGCAAGGACCTACAAATTGTGTTACACTCTATTTACGAGATAGGGGTGTTTGCAAATTTTGCAGATGCCTTTTTTTATTTTTTGTATTTTTAATGTTCATCTATGCTCCAATTCTTTTATTTGTTAGAATCATTTCTCTTTCATATTCATTGGCATCATCTCTTGTTCTATCAAGAGCTTCAGATACAAATTTAATGTTCATTTCTCTTAGCTCATCGTCTAATTGTTCATAGTATGCTGATTCCTTTTCATTTTTCAGGAAATTAGTTTTTATTTCTTTATACAATTTCATTAATTTGTCATTTTTAGAGTCAATTGCAATAATTTCTAATTTTTTTAGATTTTTTTTAAAAGTAATATTATAGTTTTCTTCTCTGTCATCATCCAATTCATCAATTTGCTTTTGTAAGTTTAATTTTTCTCTAAGAACATGATAATAGCCTGTATGACTCATAACAAAGTCAAGCATCCTAGATATTAGTGTTGGTTGTTTTCCGCTCCCCATTTTAATCCTCCTAAAATTTTTTTTATTTTCAAAATACAAAATATGTACTTAGTTATAAAATTACAAGTATTATACTTGTTTTTTATTTATAGGGAGATTATACAAGTTATTTACTTGTTTGTCAATGCCTATTTATTTGTTTATAATTTAAATAGAGGTGAGAAAATGAAGAAAGTAAGTGAAATATTAAAAGAGTTTAGAAAAAATAAAAAAATAACTCAACCAGAACTTGGTCAAATGCTTAGTGTTTCTCAACAATATATAAGTTTAGTTGAAACTAATAAAAGTCAACTAAGTGAAGATGCTTTAAATACTTTAAAGAAGTTAATGGATAAAGATAAATTTGAAGAATTAGAACAAGCATTTTATTTTGAAAAAATGCCAGATAAATTAAGAGATTTATTAAAAAGTACAGTAAAAATACCATATTTTAGAGATATTAAAGCTTCAGCAGGCACGGGTTATTTAAATTTTTGTGAGGAGATAGCACCAGAATATTTAGAAATAGAAAAAAGATATAATTATAAAAACTGTATTGCTATTAATATTCAAGGTGATAGTATGTGGCCAGAATTACAAGACTCAGATATAGTAATTGTTGATTGTAATAGCACATTTTTGACTTCAAAAGGATATTTTATAGTTCAATATCGTGATGAAATTTTCGCAAAAAAATTAATTTTAGCAGAAGGGGAAATTGTTGGACTAAAAAGTGTGAACCCAATGTATAAGGATATTGAAATATCTAAAGATCAAATAAAAATAATTGGGAAAATAGAAAGTGTTTATAGAGAATTTTTTAATTAATAATAAGCTGATTAAGTCTTTAAAATTAAGACTTTTATCAGCTTATTTTTTGTTTTCGAAAAAATAAAATAAATTTTTTGTTTGACAAACTAGTAAAAAACTTGTATATTTAAAAAAACAAACAAATTACTTGTTTTTTAAACGGAGGTTTTGGTTTATGTTAAATTTAGATGAAAAGATTTCTAAAAATATAAAGAACATAATGAGAAATAAATTTGGAACAGGCACAAAGTGTGCTGAAGTATTGGGAGTTTCACCGCGAAGTCTTAATGATAGTATAAATAAAATAAAGCAAAATAAATATCCATCCATAAAGCAATTGAAAAGAATTGCAAGTGTGTGTGATTGTGAAATTACCGATTTCTTTAAAGTAGATTAATTTCTTAAAATGTGGAAGTTTAAATAATTGAACTTCTACATCTTAGGAAATAGCGAGTTATAGACATGCAAAAGTTATTACTAAGAAACAAAATCTCAAACCTTTCAATTAAACAGCTAACATAAAGTTGGCTGTTTAATAAAGAGTTGAAGTTATATAATTTCAGCTTTTTATTAAATATTTTGGAGGTGAGTAATGAGTAAAATTCTAGCAAATGTCAATGTTGACATAGAGTTATCTAATATAAGTGATTACGATTTAATTGTTGAAATACTAAAGAGAAAAGATTCTCCTATGAGAGGACATCTTTCTAAAAAAAGAGTAATTACAATATTGGATATTATATTAGGATTGAAAATTGATGTAACTGAAAAAAATATTGTAATTGATATTGAAGATTAATTATTAAATATTTGGAGGTAATAAAAGTGAAAGATGTAGTTCTAATAGAGAGAAATTTAAAAAGAATCCAGATTATAAAAAAATGGATCGATGGAGCTTCGAAAGAAAGCATAAGAAAAGAATATGGTGACTTTGGATCTTCTGTAATAATTGCCGAAGAATATAAGATGAGACGAACTGAACTGGATAAAATAGAGTTTGCTGAAGAGATTTTATGCCCGTCAAAGAGTTAATAACTATAAAAAATAATATATATACAAATAAATAGCTAACTTTGTTGGCTGTTTAATAAAGAGTTGAAGTTTTTTAAGTTCCCCGACGCCATTTTAATTTCAGCTCTTTATTAAACTATTTTTGGGGGTGTTAATGTATGGAAAATCTTTTGATTATTGCAGATAAAAACAGGGTAGATTTTGAAAGAAAAATTCTAAAAGTACCATTAGAAAAAATAACTGGAGAGCCAGAGTTTGAAAAAACTATAGATGGTGTAATGACATACAGTGTACTTGTTAAAATGACTCCAGAAGAAATAGCAAATCTATAAAAAAGAAGTGTGATTAGATGCAAGAAATAAGGTGTAAAAAATGCAAAAGACTTTTAGGAATATCAAAAAATAAAAAAATTAGTTTTAAAAATTTAAAAGGTGAAGTAGTATTAGATCTTGAAGATAAAAACAAAAATAAAATAAAGTGTATCTGCGGTGAAATATTGCAGGTTGGCACATGAGACCCAAGAGGTCCTGGATTATAGAAATATAATTCCAGGGCCTTTTTATTTTTTGTAAATAAAATTTATATAGATTAGGTTGAACC
>NZ_CAMTIG010000100.1 GCF_947072515.1 uncultured Clostridium sp. | reverse complement strand
ATTCCAGGGCCTTTTTATTTTTTGTAAATAAAATTTATATAGATTAGGTTGAACCAATGTGTAAATTACAGGTAGGTTCGGGATAGGGGTTGGCAAAAGAGGACTAAGTCCTCTTTATTAGAGGTCCTCATAGCCTCCGTGGGGGCTTCTAATAAGGAGGTGTATTTGATGACGTGATAGGTTTAGATAGAGCAAGAATAAGTATAAAAAAAATTAATATTCCTCCAGAAAAATTGAAATTCAATATATTAAATAAATTTAGCATAAGAGGAGATATAAAAACCTCTAATGGTGAAAAAATATATATTGGAGACCAGGAAGGAATAGATAAAGTTTTTAAGTTCATTAATTTTATAAAAATAGGGCTTAAAAATCAATTGTGTTCTATTGAAATAGAGTTTAATTATGCTAAATATTATCGAAACACAAACTTTGAACTAATGAAAACTCAAAAGGAAAAAGAAGATGTAGACTTGAGTATATTAATAATTTTATCTGAAATAACTGAAATAGACATATCAAAGATGACATATGAATACTCTTTTCTTGAAGTTGCTGAACAATTGGAAATAAAAAGGTTTACAGACTATACCAATGTTATTTATTTAATCTATAGAGCTTTACATTTAAATAAAGATTTAAAAAAATCGGGTAAAGTTTTTTACGATTATTCATCGACACTAGATAGATTCTTTACAACTGGGTTTGTTTTTTCTTTTAAAGATGGATTAACTCTTGAGACTTATAATAAGAGTTTAGAAAATAATGAGAAAACCTTAGACGAATCAGATAAAGTAACTAAATCTTCAATGCGAAATGAGTTTAAATTTACTAAAACAACTTTAAAGAATATATTTGGATCTTCAGCAGTTGAGAGTTTAAAACTAAATGTTTTAAGAGAACAGATATCAGAAAGAATAGGGTTATCTATAAAAAATGCAGTGATAGAACAATTAAAAAAAAATCAACTGGAAATCGAGAAAAGATTAGATTCTTTAGATAGTTTGACACCTAGAAATATTCAGTTATTCGTAACAGAAAACAATGAGTGGATTTTAGATTATGATTGGTTTAATTGTATTTTAAAAAATAAACTATTAGGGAAAAAATCAGAACGAATGATTTTCAGATATCAAAAGATGGCTAAAGAAAAGCTGATTGCTTTAGAGAAATCAAATAGTCCAAAGAGAAGTAATACCAAGAATATAAAAAAATTGGAGCAATATTTAAAGATTCTTTTTGGAGTAAAAATTGAAATAGAATTGACGAAAGATGGAGAAATCCAGATTTTTTAATGTTAAATTCTGTATAAAAAGTGTCAGTTTTTGAGGGTATCGATTTTTGAAAATTCCAATGTTTTCAATGGTTTATGATATGTTTTCTCGCACGTAATAATATGAAGGCTCCTTTCCTTTAAAAGTTTTAGTTTATTCTAGGTTATTTTTTACCAAGTGTTATTTTTAAAAAATAGGAGGTGATGGAATTGGCTTTATCAGAGAAAAAGATTTTAATAGTTGAAGCATATTTAAGAAATCCAAAAGATAAAACAACAGCAGTAAGAGAAGTAGATCCATCAATTAAGAATCCTAGTGCATATGCTTGGAAGTTATTTAATGAACCAGAAGTTAAAGAATATCTAGTAACAAGAAGGTTAGAGCTTTTAAAAGAGAGTGCAATAACTCCAGAAGAACTTGTAAGAGGAACAAGCAAAGGATTAAAGCAAAGCTTAGGATTAGAGAAGAGAAAGGTTTATTCTTTTGGGAAAGAGGGACTTATATATTCAAATGAAGATATACATCCTGATTCAATAGATGCAAAGAACTATTATTCAATCTTAGAGAGAGTACTTGGAAGTGAGATATCAGGAGTACTAGCTCAGAAGAATATACAAGAAGAACGTAAGATGCGGTTGAAAGTTAAAGAGTCAACGCTTAAGACAACTCTAGGTAAAGAAACAATTAAGTTGAAGAATGAGAAGCTAGAGAAAGAGCTGGGTAAAGATAAGGATAAAGAAGGCAACGGAGATGTACTGATTGGATAAGCTCTCAAGGTACTCCCAGAGGTCCTGAAATCGTCCGCACCTCGCTCGAGCCCAAACGAGAAAAATTTTCTAGGAAAAATTAGGGCACTTCTGCGATATTTCATAAAAAAAATTATTTTTTAGGTGAATGTTATATGGAAAAAAGATATTTAGTTACAAAAGAGATAATGACAAAGATGTTAGAAATTAGTGAGAGACAATTAGCTAATCTAGTTGATAGTCAAGTCATAGAAAAACATGGAGATAGATATAATCTTATTCCATCTGTAAAAAAATATATGGAATTTAAAGGAGCTTTGAGAAAAGATTCTTCTAATGAGGTTATCAATGCTAAAACTCTTGGTGCAATACTTGGAATATCTGATAGAACAGTAACAGAATTAGCCTTGAAAAATATTGTTATAAGAAAAAGCAAAGACTCATATCTTAGAGATGAATCTATATCAAATTATATAGAATACATTAAAACAAATTTAGATAAGAACGCTGATGGAAGACTCCATGAGCTAAATAAAAAGAAATACGATGCAGAATTAAAAGACTTGAAGCTAAAAGAATTAAAAAAAGAGCTTCATAGAACTGATGTTGTTAAAGACATTATTCAAAGAATGATTCAAAACTTTAAAGGAAAATGTTTAATATTGCCTTCAAAAGTAGCTCCAGCATTATCTTTAATTGAAGATAGAGAGAAAATTGAAGAGGTACTTAGAGAAGAAATATATTCAGTATTAAAAGAGTTGTCAGAATGGGATCCAGAAAAAGGAGCTAATTATGATTAATACATTTGAGTTAGTTAGAAGTATTCTAAAAGAATTAGAGCCTCCCAAAAAGATAACGGTATCAGAATATGCTGGAAAATATAGAAAACTTTCTGTTGAATCATCTCCTGAACCTGGAGATTGGGATAATACTAGAGCACCTTACCAAGCTGAAATGATGGATTCATTTAATGGAGCTGAAACAGAGGACATAACAATAATGTCAGGAGCTCAAATAGCTAAAACAGAAATTATTTTAAATATGGTTTTATATGTTATAAACAATGACCCAGGTGGAATAATGATTGTTCAGCCATCTAAGGGAATGGCAAAATCATTCTCTAAAAAAAGGATTGCTCCTATGATTAGAGATTGTGAGACTTTAGCAAATAAAGTAAAAGGGCAAGTTCTAGATAAGTATTTCCCAGGTGGATTCTTAATGTTAATTGGAGCTAACTCTACAAATGAACTAGCAGGAACACCAATAAGATATTTATTTATGGATGAGGTGGATAGATACAAAAGAGATGTTGGAAATGAGGGAGATCCTGTTGAATTAGCAGAAAAAAGAACTGCAAACTTTGAAAATAGAAAAAAAGTTAGGGTTTCAACTCCTGGTTTGAAAAAAACATCGAAAATCTATTCTCTGTATATGAATTCAACTCAAGAAACATGGCAAGTTCCATGTCCTGAGTGTGGAAAATTCAATAAATTTAAAATAGAAAATTTTGATTTTGAAAGTATTGAAATGGCTTGCGAGCATTGTGGAGTATATTCTTCAGAAGCTCATTGGAGAAGCAATGAACCAAAAGGTAAATTTATTCAAGAAAATCTACTATGTGAAACAAAATTCCATAGAGGATTCTATGTTACATCATTTTCATCTCCTTGGGTAAAGTGGAAAGATATATCAAAAAAATATAAAGAAGCTTTAGAAAATCCAGAAAGAATGCAAGTTTTTTATAACACATTTTTAGGACTACCTTATGAACATGAATTTAATGATGGATTAGATTGGGAATACTTATATAAAAATAGACGTATTAAATATAATGCTGAGGTTCCAGATGAAGTTCTATTCTTAACTTGTGGTGTGGATGTACAAGATGACAGACTAGAAGCGAATGTTATCGGATGGGGACCACGAAGGCAAAGATATGGTATTCAATACAAAATTATACTTGGTGATCCTGGAAGTCAAAAAGTTTGGAATGAGTTAGATTCTTTACTAAATAAAAATTTTTATTACAAAGATAAATCAAATCCTTTAAAAATAATCTGTACTTTCATCGATACGGGAGGACACCATACAGAAGAAACATATGATTATGTGTACTTAAGAGAAAGCAAGAATATATTTGGAATAAAAGGAATTGGAACTTCTGGAAGTCAAGTTATAAACACTGTTAGAAAGACTAAAAGACCTAAAGGTAAAAATATACAGCTTATTTCTCTTGGAGTTAATGCTCTTAAAGATATGACTTATTCAGCTTTGAAAAGAGATGAGAAAGGACCATTATATTGCTATTATCCAGATGATCCGATTAGGGGATATGGAGAAAGATTTTTTAAAAGTGTTACTGGAGAAGTAAAAACAACAACTGTAAAAAGCGGAATTGAAAAGGTTGAGTGGGTAAAAATAAGAGATAATGAGGCTCTTGATACAACAAACTATGCAACAGCAGGAATGATATATATGAATCCAGACTTTGAAAGTCTAGCGAAAATGACAAAAGAAGAGTTATCAAAACTTAGTTTAGGAGAGAAAAAAGAGAAAAAAGAAACTCGAATAGAGAGTAAAGGAGTTCAAGTATGACGGGATTAACACTTAAAGAAGCACAAGCAAGATATCGAGAATACTTAGAGGCTGAGAAAAAAGTACTAGCTGGTCAAAGATATAAAATTGAAAATCAAGAGCTTGAAAGAGCTCCTTTGAAAGAAATAAGGGATGGCATGAAATTTTGGGAGGGTAAATGCAACGAGCTTGCTAGAGGCGGGAATAAAATCACAAATCTAAGAATTATTCCTCGAGATATATAGGAGAGGAGAGTAATGAGGAAAAGTAAAAATGCTAAGTTTGAAAAGAAACAAAAAGCAACTAGCTATAAAAATCATGGAGCGAGTAAGCAAAAGCTAGTTTTTAAAGGTATGGATGATAGACTCAAATCAGTTAATAATGACTTAGGAAAAGATGTAAAACAAACTTTAACTGCTAGATCTAGAGAACTTTGGATGGGAAGTCCTATTGCAACAGGAGCATTAAAAAAACTTAGAACATCAGTTATAGGTTCTGGACTTAGATTGAAGTCAACTATTGATAATACTATATTATCGCTTTCTCTGGATGAAAAGGAAAAGATTGAAAATCAGATTGAAAAAGTTTTTAAATTATGGGCTGAAACAACAGAGTGTGATATTCAAAGAACATCTAATTTCTATCAAATTCAACAGTTGGCTTTCTTAACTTCCTTAATAGATGGAGAATGTTTTGTAATGTTGCCATATAAAAAGAGACCTGGAGAAATATTTGAGTTAAAAATACAGCTTGTTGAATCCGAGAGGTGTATGACTCCTCCAAATTTATCATCAAATGATTCTATAAAAAATGGAGTAGAAGTTGATTTAGATAGTTGTCCTATAGCTTATCATTTCTGTAATGACCCTTATTCAACTAAAGGGAAAGTATACACAAGAGTTCAAGCATACGGGAGTTTAACAGGAAGAAGAAACGTTTTAAATATTTTAGAAAAAGAAAGAATAGGTCAGTTAAGGGGAGTTCCAATTCTAGCTCCAGTTATAGAATCATTGTTGCAGCTTGGAAGATATACACATTCTGAATTAGTAGCAGCAGTAGTAAGTTCATATTTTACAGTTTTTATAGAAAATGAATCTAATGATACTTATAACACTGGTTTTGGAGAAACTGTTGATGATGAAAAAGATTTTTCTGAAAAGAAAATTGAGATGGGTCCTGGAGTTATAACAGAACTTCCAGCAGGTAAGAAGATTAATTTAGCAAATCCGAGTAGACCTAATACTGCTTTTGATGGATTTGTTAAAGCTATGTCTATTCAAATAGGGGCAGCATTAGAATTACCTCATGATGTTCTATTGAGTATATTCAATGCAAGTTATTCAGCCTCTAGAGCGGCTTTATTAGAAGCTTGGAAAATGTATCGTATGAGACGTAGTTGGATGATTGCTGATTTTTGTAATCCAATTTTTACTCAATTTATGGATGAGATTGTTTCAAAAGGATTTATAACAGCACCAGGATATTTTGAAAATCCTTTGATTAGACAAGCTTATTTAGGTTGTAAATGGTATGGAGCGACACAAGGTCAAATAGATCCATTGAAAGAGGCAACAGCAGCCAGAATAAGAATTGAAACAGGATTAAGTACAAAGAGTAGAGAAATAATGGAAATGTATGGAGATGATTATAATGAAGTTATGGCTCAGAGAGAAATAGAAAAGGAGGAATGAAATGCCTAGAGCAGTTATGGTTCAAAAGGAACAAAATAAAGGGAAAATCATAATTCATCAAGATATTGGTGACACTTGGTGGACTGAATATGGTTGCGAAGAATTTACAAGAGATATTGAAGCTCTTGGAGATGTAACAGAAATTGATGTACATATTAATTCAGATGGTGGAGAAGTAGCAGCAGCAACAGCAATCTATAACCAATTAAGAGCACATAAAGCTACAGTAACAACTTATGTTGATGGAATAGCTGCATCAGCTGCATCATTAATTTTTATGGCAGGAGATAATAGAATTATGAGGCCTGCATCAATTTTAATGATTCATAATCCAGGAATATTAGCGAGCGGAACTAGTGATAAATTAAGAGCTGCTGCTGATTATTTGGATAAGTTAAAAGAGGCTGTATTGACTGCCTATAACAGAGCAACTATAAGTGAGAGCGAAATAAGCAAACTAATGGATAACGAAACTTGGATGACAGCTAATGAGGCTTTAGAAAAAGGGTTTGCTACTAAAATAGATACATTTGGTGATGAAATTGAGCTTGAAATTACTGGAGATGTTTTAATGGCTAGCGGGGTATCAATAAATTTATCAAAACATACTGAGTTTAATAATTTTTATTCAAAAAATACAAAAATGTTTAAAAAAAGGGAGGAAAAAGAGAATATGCCAACGATGACTATTGAAGAAATCAAAGCAAAAAATCCAAAGATGTATGCCGACATCTTAGAAATTGGAGCAAAGGAAGAGAGGGAAAGAATTAAACAAATTGAGGAAATGGCAATTGAAGGTTCAGAAGCATTAATGAAAAAATTTAAATTTGAAGATCCTAAGCCAGCTTTAATGTTTTCTTCAGAAGTTTTGAAAATGATGAAGAATGGAGAGCTTAAGACGGTTGTAAAAAATGAAGAGGTTGTTGTAACTGAAGAAAAAAATCCAGAAATGACAGCTCTTGAAAAAGCAAAATTAGATGCTAAAAATTCAGGAATGGGAGAAGTTACTCCTGGAGTTGGAAAAGTTGAAATGACAGCTCAAGAAAAAGCTGCTGCAAAAGC
>NZ_CAMTIG010000099.1 GCF_947072515.1 uncultured Clostridium sp. | reverse complement strand
ATAAAATAAAGGACTTTTTCAATTTTGAAAAAGTCCTTTGTCTACAAGCTGAAAGAAGGAAAATTATTTTCCTTCTTTTTTAATCTTTAAATTTTAAAGTGATGATAAATTTTTAAATAGACATTAAGATTCATAAACTCATTTTAAATAAAGAGATTGAACATCATCTATTAAAATAGAATCCCAAAGAATATTAGTAATTAAAAATTGTCTTCCTAAGGGAATTATTGTTGAATTTCGATATTCTAGATAATTTTCAGATTTAATATTATGCTTATGCAAAACAGAATCTAATGTTAATTTATTTATTAAAGCATCTTTGAAAATTCTTTCATAAGTAATATCAGTTAATAATGCCTGTCCTAAATGATAAGATATAGTATATTCATTTAAAATATCAACTGCATATTTAGAGGGAAGTGCTTTTTTTATACCATCATCTAATGAGGAAAATTTTGAATCGAACTCATAATCAGTAATTCTTTTTATTGAAGAATTGATTAGAAGATGCATTGAAGATAAGTAGTATTTAATTGATATATTTTTTTTATTCTCTAAGAAATATATATCACCTAATATTGTATATGTGTCATGTAAAGCAGGCTCTAATGAAAGTGATTTAGATAGCGCAAGTTTAGCCTTAGATAAATTATTACGCTTAATCATATCGAAAGCTAACTTTCTAAGAACTAGAGTATCTCCCATAAAACAACCTCCGGAATTTATTAAAATATAATAAAAGTATAACACTTGTAAATATTTACATCAATACTATTAATATACAATATTAAACTTTTTTAAACTACTATCAATTGGGTTTTCAGTAGTAGATATGGAATTTACTTTTATAAATCTATTACCTTTAGAAACTTGGGATAAGAAGACCTGAATTTTATCTACATTACCTTGAATTAATATATCTACAGAACCATCATCTAAATTTTTAGCATATCCAACTAAATCATATTTTAATGCTAAGTTAAGACAAAAATATCTAAATCCAACTCCTTGGACTTTACCAACTACATTAATAAGTATATTATTCATAAAAATAGAACCTCCTGATAAATTATTACAATAATTATAACATAAAAGTTGCATGAAAAACGTTTCGGAAATATAATAGAAGTAGGTATAAATTCAAAATAAAGGAAAAGGAGAAAATTAATGGAAAGAAGTTTAGTTTTAATTAAACCAGATGGAGTAGAAAAGAAGGTTATAGGAAAGATTATAAGTTTTTATGAGGAGAACAAATTAGACATAGTAGAATTAAAACTTATGAATGTTACAGAAGAAATTGCAACAGAACATTATTCAGAGCATAAAGAAAAACCTTTTTTTAGAGAATTAATTGATTTTATAACTAGGGGACCAATATGCGCAATGATTATAGAAGGAGAATCTGCTTTAGAAAGAGTAAGAGCTTTAAATGGAGCAACAGATCCTAAGAAAGCTTGTGAAGGCACCATAAGAAAACTTTATGGTAGTCATATAGGAGAGAACTGTGTTCATAGTTCTGATTCTATAGAAAGTGCAGAACGTGAAATGAAAATTTGGTTTTAAAAAGAAATCCAGTTGAGGTAAATCAACTGGATTTTCTTAAGATTTTAACTTAATCCATTCTTCATCATATAAATCTAATGTTTTGGGATTTAAGTCAGTATATATTTCACAATTTTTTAATTCATCTTTAGTTGGATATTCTTTCTTTATACTTTCAGGAAGCATAGTAAAAGTTTCTGGAATTGGTGTTTGATAACCAATATATTCTACATTTACTAATGCATTTTCAGGATTACATAAAAAGTTTATAAATTCCTCTGCCTCTTTTTTATGAGGAGCTCCTTTAGGAATAGCTAAAGCATCAAACCATTCATTAGTACCTTCTTTAGGAATTATATACTTTATATCAGGATCTTCACTCATCATATAAGCTGCATCTCCAGACCAAACAGGCGCAATAGTAGCTTCTCCAGAAAGCAGAGCATCCTTAACTTCATCCACAAAATAAGCTAAAACTAAAGGCTTTTGTTCTCTTAACAATTCACCAGCTTGCTTAATTTGTTCTGGATTTGTAGAATTCATTGAGTAACCTAAAGATTTAAGTGCTATAGCCATAGAATCACGGACAGAATCAAACATAATAATTTCATTTTTATATTTAGGATTCCAAAGATCTTTCCAGCTATCAATAGGGTCCTTAATATATTTTGAATTATAAGCTATACCAATAGTACCCCACATATAAGGAACTGAATATTCATCTTTAGGATCATAAGAAAGATGTTTAAAAGTATCTCCTATATATTTATAGTTAGGAATATTATTGAAATCTAATTTTTCTAATAAACCTTCCTTAATCATTTTTTCAATCATATAGTCAGAAGGAACAACAATATCATAATTACTAGCACCGCTTTTAACTTTTGCATACATTGTTTCATTTGTATCATAAGTATTGTAGTTTACCTTTATTCCAGTTTCTTCTTGAAACTTAGAAATAAGGGAAGGATCTATATAATCACCCCAGTTATAGATATTTAATACTTTACCAGTAGATTTAGAATGATTTTCTTTTAGCTTAGAATAGCCTTCAAAAAGCCCAAAACAAATTAAAAGAAATATAAGTAAAGCACTAATAACCTTTAATCTTTTCATTTAAATCCCCCTTAGAATTAGTTTTTTTATTAACTATTAAAAGTAAAGCAAGAACTGTAATAAACATTAAAGTTGATAAAGCGTTTATTTGAGGATTAATACCTTTTCTTGCCATTGAATAGATTTCTATTGAAAGGTTTGTTACTCCAGGTCCAGTAGTGAAGAAGGATATAACAAAATCATCAATAGACATTGTAAATGCCATTAAAAGCCCTGCTACAATACCAGGTTTTATTTGTGGCAAGATTACTTTACGTAAAGCATAAGAGTGAGTTGCACCTAAGTCCATAGCAGCTTCAATAGTATTATCTGGTAACTGGCTTAACTTAGGTAATACACAAAGAATTACGTAAGGAATATCAAACACAATATGAGAGATAAGCATAGTTTTAAAACCAAAATTAAATTTTAAAAATATGAAAAGACTCATCATGGCAATACCAGTAACAATATCTGGATTTAAGATTGGAAGATTATTTACATTAAGAAGAAAAATCTTCTTTTTTCCGCGCATATAATAAATTCCAATAGCAGTTATTGTACCAATAATAGTTGCAATAATAGATGCTATTACAGCAATTAAGATTGTATAATAAAGTGCTTCTAATAAAGTCTCGTTTTGAAAAAGTGATTTATACCAATCAAGGGTGAAGCCTGTCCATTTAGCCATAGATTTTGATTTGTTAAATGAAAATACTATTAAAGTAACTATTGGAGCATATAAAAATATAAAAATAAGAATTAAATAAAACTTCTTTAGAAAATTTGATAATTTATTTACCATAGCTTCCCACCCCCTTGTACATTATCATTACTAAACTTAGACATAAATGCCATTGATATTAAAATTAAAATCATTAAAACAATTGCAATGGAAGATCCAAAATGCCAATTATTTATAGATGTAAATTGCTGCTCTATAACATTTCCTATAAGCATAGTTTTTCCACCACCTAAAAGTTTAGAAATAACAAAGGTAGAAACAGCAGGCATAAATACCATAGTTATTCCTGATACAACACCAGGTAAGCTTAAAGGAAATATAATTTTCTTAAAAACATATTTATTATCAGCACCAAGATCTTTTGCAGCATTTATTAAATTAGAATCTATCTTAGATAAAACCGTATATATAGGAAGTATCATAAAAGGAAGAAAATTATAAACCATTCCTAATAAAATTGTTCCATCTCTGTAAAGTAGTTGTATAGGTTCTATTCCAAAAAGACCTAAGAAATTATTTATAACTCCAAATTTTCCTAGTATAGGAATCCAAGCATAAGTTCTTAAAAGAAAATTCATCCACATAGGAAGAATAAAAAGCATAATAAGAAGGTTTCTCTTTTTTATATTAGTTTTAGATATTATATATGCAATTGGAAATCCTAAGATAAGGCAAATTATAGTAGAAATAATTGCAAGCCATAAAGATTTAAAAAATATAGCTGCATATTGCTCTTGAAACATTCTTGTAAAATTAACAAGAGAAAATTTATAACCATCTGCTGTATTTTGAGTTAAACTAAAAAATAAAATTATAAGAAGAGGAACAATAATAAAGAGAATACTCCAAATAAAATAAGGAGTAGATAGAAGGCTGAATTTATTTTTATTCTTACTCATAATTTAAATCAACCTTTCTCATTACATGAATATCTTCAGGGCTTAATCTTATTCCTAGTTTAGAATTTATTTCAGCAGCTTTGGTATTATGAATAATCCATGTGTAATTTGTATTTTCTAATTTAACTTCAATTTCATAATGAACACCTTTAAAAACTACAGATAATACACTGCAAAGTATATGGCCTTCTTGTGGAGGGACCATTTGAATATCTTCAGGTCTTATAACCACATCTACTTTTTCATTTTTATTAAAATCTTTATCTAAAGTCTCAAATACATGTCCACAAAACTCTGTCTTAAAATCATCTAGCATAATACCATCTACAATGTTACTTTCACCAATGAAATCTGCAACGAAGGCATTAGAAGGTTCATTATATATATCTTGTGGAGAACCCATTTGTTGAATAATTCCTTTATTCATAACTACAATAGTATCTGACATAGTTAATGCTTCTTCTTGATCATGTGTAACAAAAATAAAAGTGATTCCTAAACGTTGCTGAATCTTTTTTAATTCAATTTGCATTTCTTTTCTAAGTTTTAAATCAAGTGCACCTAAAGGCTCATCTAGAAGTAAAACCTCAGGTTCATTTACTAATGCACGAGCAATAGCGACTCTTTGTTGCTGACCACCGCTTAAAGAATCAATACTTCTTTTTTCAAAACCAGATAATGCAACTAACTTTAGCATTTCAGTTACTTTTTCTTTAATAGTATCCTTAGGTAATTTTTTAATTTTAAGACCAAATGCAATATTTTCAAAAACATTCATGTGTGGAAAAAGAGCATATTTTTGAAAAACTGTGTTAACAGGTCTTTTATGTGGAGGAATAGATGATAAATCATTATTTCCAAACATAACTACTCCGCTATCAGATGTTTCAAAACCAGCTATAATTTTTAATGTAGTAGTTTTTCCACAACCACTTGGACCTAAAAGTGTTAAAAATTCATTTTTCTTTATATTTAAGCTTAAGTTATCTAATATAACATTATCACCATATTTTTTATTTATATTTTTTATTTCTAAAATATTATCTTTCATTAACAATACCTCTTTCTAAATTAATATTTATTAAAATGAGGGAGGGGTAGCTACCCAAACTATTTTGGCAGTAGTTTTTCCCTCATTGGATATCCAATGATTTACTTTAGGTTTGAAATAAAAAGTTTCTCCTTTTTTTAGTTTATAACTTTTATCACCTAAATGAAGTGTAATATGTCCACTTAAAACTAAACCAAATTCTTCTCCTTCATGTGGCTCTTCCTCTATATAACGTCCATCAGGAAAAATAGTTAGCATTATAGGTTCCATACTATTTTTCTGAGCATTAGGAATTAGCCATTTTAAGTTATATTTAAGAGAGTCATCTTCCGTTACAAACATGTCATCACTAGTAAAAGTGACACGCTCTTCTGTTTTATCACTAAAAAATTCGTTAAGGTTTGTACCTAAAATTTCTAATATATCTACTAAAGTAGCTATAGAGGGTGAAGTTAAATCATTTTCAACTTGTGATATAAAACCTTTTGATAATTCACATCTATTAGCTAATTCTTCTTGAGTTAATCCTTTTGTAATTCTGAGACTTCGGATTTTTTCGCCTATTTCCAAACAGAACACCTACTTTCATATATAAGTTTTACTAAACATAAAGTTTACGATTACTAAACAAGCAAAATAATTATAAAATTTTTTGGAGTAAAAATCAATATATTTATTCAAAAAAAATTAAAAAAATTCAAAAAATAAACCATTTATATAATGGTAAAGAAGTTAAAAGTGTGAAATTAGTTATTAAAAAGGAAGAAAATAATTTATGAAATTCAATTTTGGGAAGAAAAAAATAAATTTTTTGTAAAATAGGATTAAAAATATAATTAATTTTAATAAATAAACCTAAAGAGTGGAAAAAAGCTACATATTTTTGTTATAATGTTACTAAATAACAATGAAGGGGAAATAGAAGGTATAGGATATGAATAAAGAAGGCCTGTATAGAAGAAATGGGAAAAAAGTATATATAAAACAACCGGAATATAGTGAAATGGCATATGTATCTGAACTATGGGGTGATAGAGAAACTATGGAAGGTATTGGTGGTGTCTTTAACTTTAGTACTGAAAAATGGAATCCCTTTTATAAAAAAATGGTAAATCCATCAGATGGAAAAAATTTTTATTGTTTAATATATAATAATAAGGATATACCAGTTGGAGAAGTAAGCTTTCATGGATATGATCTTATTACTAAAACAGCAAGATTCAATATAAAGGTTCATAGTAAATATAGAGGATTAGGATATGGACGTGAAGCTACAAGCTTACTATTAGAATATTATTTCCAAGAGTTTGGTGGAAATATAATGATGGATAATATAAACAATGAAAAGGGAATAAGTTTAGCAAAAAAATTGAATTTTGAGCAAATAGGGAAGTCACGAGATGGAGTTATTTGCAGAATAACAAAAGAAAAATTTTTCAGCACTAATAGAGGAAATAAAAAGAATGTAAAAATATTGATGTTAGATAATATGGACATTTTAGATTATTCTATGCCTTTTGAAATTTTAACAAAGGCAAATGAATTAGCAGGAGAAGAAATTTTTTTAGTTGAGGGAGTAGCTTTTGATGAAAATATTAATCTAGGTTCAAATATAAACTTTACTATAAATAAAAATGATGTTTCTTCTGAAAAAGCTAATATAGTAATAATTCCAGGAGGAGTTAAAGAAGGAAAGAACTCTAAAGAAATTATAGAATATATTTTAAAGAATTATATAGAGTGTGATTATATCTGTGCATTTAGTGAAGGCATAAATTATCTTGTAAAATGTAAAGAGCTAGAAGGTATTATTGTACCTAATGGTAATTGGACAAAAACTTTATCATTACAGGAAAAAAATCAACTTAGAATTGTAAATAGAAATTATGCAGATAACGGAAAAATAATGTTGAGTACTAATATTATGGGAACATTAGAGTTATGTTTAAATTTAGTAAAAAAAGTATATGGCGGAGAACTTGAAAGTAAGATATGCAAAGAGATTGGACTTAAATAAATTAATGTTAATAAAAAGAGCTTTTCAAAAATGAAAAGCTCT
>NZ_CAMTIG010000098.1 GCF_947072515.1 uncultured Clostridium sp. | reverse complement strand
TAAAGTTCCAATTAACTATAAATGTAGCAGCCGTTGCAGTATGTGCAATAGCACCGTTCTTTGATTTACCACAACCATTACAAATAACTCATATTTTATGGATTAATCTTGTAATGGATGGGCTTGGAGCATTAGCGCTTGGTTCAGAACCAGCACTTAAAAAGTATATGAAAGAAAAGCCAAAATCAAGAACTCAAAGTATTGTTTCAAAAGAGATGATGGGGCAAGTTCTTTTTGCAGGAACTTGGGTAACAATATTAAGCTTTGTATTCTTAATGGCACCATTTTTCAAAAATATGTTTTCTACAGAAGGTGAACATTTAACAGCATATTTTTCAATGTTTGTATTAGCAGCAGTTTTTAATGGATTTAATGTTAGAAGTAAAAGTGTAAATATTTTTGAGCATATAAAAGAAAATCCAGGATTTGTAAGGGTTATGATAATAATAGTTATAGTGCAAGTTATTTTAACTATTATTGGTGGAGATATATTTAGTTGTACTCCTATAGAACCAAAATTATGGGGTGTAATAATTATTTTAGCAGCTACTATAATTCCAGTAGATATGATAAGAAAAGTAGTGTTTAAAAGTTCAGAAAAATAGAGAATGAAATAATAAAGAGATTTTAAGTTTAGAAATAAATTTAAAATCTCTTTTTTTTTGTATATAAAAAAATATTTAGAAGAAACTACACTTATAAACCAATAGGGAGGAACAAGAATGAAAAGAATAAGAAAAATTTTAAGTTTATTAAGTGTAGGAGTATTATTAACAATGTGTTGTGTTTCGTGTGATAAGTCAGGATCAACATCACAAGCACCAACTGTACCAAATCCAACTGCTGCAGACAAAAATCCTGACAATTATATACCAATCACAAAGATGAATTTATCATCTACTGGAATTAAAGATGGAATTATAGATCCACAATATGGAGCAGCATCTACAGATAAAATAGGGGCAATGCCACTTGAATCAATTCCACTTGAATGGTCTGGAGCACCTTCATCAGCAAAAGCATATGCTATAACTATTATAGACTATGATACAGTTCCAATTATGGGATTCCCATGGATTCATTGGGTAACTACAAATATTGATGCAGGAACAACATCATTACCTGCAAATGCAAGTACAACAATGGAAAAAGACATGATACAAGGTGTAAATAGTTATGCAAATGGATTCCCACTAGATTTAACATCATTAAAAGGATTCCAAGTTCCAAGAGAGAAAGCTTACCATTATGGTGGAATGGTACCAGTTAATTTCCCTCATAAATATACAATGACTGTTTATGCATTAAATGAAAATTTAGATTTAAAAATAGGATTTGGATTAAATGATTTATATAATGCTATGGAAGGACATATTGTTGGGCAAGGTGTAACATATGGAACATACAATGCTAAGATAGCTAAAGTATAAAATTAGATATTAATAAAAGGGATTTTTTACAAAGAGTAAAAAATCCCTTTTTATTTTTAAAAGTTAAAAGATAGAGAAAAAAATATTAATATATAGGACATAAATTTAACTTAGAATTAATAGGAAATAGAAATGGAGGAGAAATATGGATAGGAATAAAAGGTTAAATATAGCAGCTATATTATTAATAGTTTTTAATGCTATATTTATAATGTCGATGGTATTAGTACTTTCACTGGGTATGATAAAACCATATTATTTAAGGCATATAGTAGTAAGTAGAATATCTGTAATATTAGTTGCTATAGTAGAACTAATAGTATGTATAGCACTACTTTATCTTACAAGAAAAATAAATAAAAAGTATTTAAAGGTTATTTCAATTATAAATTTTATAATATTTTTTATTTTGTTATGTATGTTTGGATTTACATTAGCTGTTACGCCAACATGGGATTTTGGAGAAGTATATAAGATAGGAATATTAAAGGCACAAGATAAAATACACTATTTACCTAGTTATTATTATCAGTTATATCCTAATAATATTTTTATAACAATAATTTGGTCTGTTATATATAAAGTATTTGGAGTATTATCTATAAATTATTTATATGGATCTATTGGAATAAATATTATTTTAATATTAGCAACTATGATTATAACTTACTTTTTAATAAAAGATGAGTATGGACTTAGAATTGCAACTATAGCTAGTTTAGTATTTTTAGTAATGACACCATTATATATTTATGCACCAATTTTTTATACGGATACCACGACTATGATATTTTTACCACTTTGTTATCTTTTATATAGAAAATATTTAAAGAATAATAAATGGAGATATCTAATAATAATTGGAATTTTAGCAGCTATAGGGATAGGTATAAAAAATAATATATGTATTGGATTTATAGCTTTGGCGATTTTTGTACTATTTCAAATTAAAGGAATAAAGAAGCTATTGAAATTTTTTGCAGGAATTGCAATACCATTAGTAATAGTAACTACTATTATTACTAATATAAATCAAACACAAATTCCAATAAAATTATCAGAAGCAGGACTTCCGTATACTCATTGGATTATGATGAGTTTAGTTGGATCAGGAGGCTGGGATCAACAGGCTATAGATAATAGTTTAGCAGCAGGACCAGGAAAAGATAAAATTAAGGCCTATAATGAAAAAATTATAAAAGAAAGATTAGAAGGATATGGATTTAGTGGACTAATGATGCATTTATATTATAAAAATAGATATACATGGTCTGATGGAACTGAATTTGGAACAACTTACTTAGCTTTGAAACCTTTGAATAAAGGTAGATTATATGAATATGTTGTAGGGGATAAGGCACATCCATTTTTACTATTATCACAAGGATCACAAGTATTTATGATATTTATGATGATAATAGGTGCAATAGGATTGTTTAAGAATAGAAAAAATTTAAGTATGCTATGTAATATAACTATATTTGGAATGTTTGTATTCCTTATGATTTGGGAGACATGTCCACGGTATTTATTATGCATATTACCAATAATGTTGATAAGTGCAATGAATGGATTAAGTAAAATTGATTTATTATTAGGTGGAGAAAAAGCAGAAATTAAAGAATAAAAAATTAAATATTTAAATAAAAATATATCTCTAAAAGTGGAGATATATTTTTTTATTTTAATATTAAGTTGTTCATAAAAAATAAATAGATTAGACTAGGACATATCTGAAAGTTTATCTAAAAATAGCATATTTAAAGGGGAAAAATAGTTTTTGATAAAAAAAATATACGTTAATATATAGGACATAATTATAATTTAAAATTAATAAGAAATAGAAAAAGGAGGGGAAACATGGAGAAAAAAAATAAATTGAATATAGCAGCAATATTATTGATAATTTTTAATGCTATATTTTTAATAACAATGTGTTTTGTACTTTCACTTGGTGTAATATCACCATATTATACAAGACTTATAATTGTAAGTAGAATTTCAGTAGTATTAGTAGCAATAGTTGAATTAATAGTATGTATAGGAATGATTTATATTACTAGGAAACTTGATAAGAAATATTTAAAAGTAATATCTACTATAAACTTTATAATATTTTTTATTTTATTATGTATATTTGGATTTCTTTTAGCAGTTACTCCAACTTGGGATTTTGGAGAGGTATATAGAACAGCTATATTAAAAGCACAGGATAAGATTCATTATTTACCACAATATTATTATGTCTTATATCCTAATAATATTTTTGTAACTATGATTTGGACGGTTATATATAAAGTATTTGGAGTATTATCTATAAGCTATTTATATGGTTCTATCGGAATAAATATAATATTAATATTAGGAACTATGATTATCACTTATTTCTTAATAAAAGATGTATATGGGCTTAGAATTGCAACTATAGCAAGTTTGTTATTTTTAGTTATAACACCACTATACATTTATGCACCAATATTCTATACAGATACAATGACAATGATATTCTTACCACTTTCTTATCTTTTATATAGAAAATATTTAAAAAATAATAATTGGTTGTATTTAATCAGTATTGGAATTTTAGCGGCAATAGGAATAGGAATAAAAAATAATATTAGTATTGGATTTATAGCTTTATCTATTTTTGCATTATTCCAAATTAGTGGAATAAAAAAATTATTGAAGTTCTTTGCAGGGATTTTAATTCCATTAGTAATACTAACAGGAATTATAAATGGGATTAATCAAGCGCAAATTCCAGTGAAATTGTCAGATGCAGGGCTTCCATATACTCATTGGATAATGATGAGCTTAGTTGGAGCAGGCGGATGGGATCAACAAGCTGTAGATAATAGTTTAGCAGCAGGTCCAGGAAAAGATAAAATTAAAGCTTATAATGAAAAGATTATTAAAGAAAGATTAGATCATTATGGATTTAGTGGGTTAATGGAACATTTATATATTAAAAATAAATTTACTTGGGCAGATGGAACAGAATATGGAACTTTCTATTTAAAAATGCAGCCTTTAAATAAAGGTGCTTTATATGAGTATGTTGCAGGAGATAAAGCTAATGGATTTTTAACATTGTCTCAAGGTTCTGAGTTATTCATGTTAGTAATGATAGCAATAGGAACTTTAGGGCTATTTAAGGATAGGAAAAATTTAGCTATGCTATGTAATATATGTATATTTGGAATATTCTTATTTCTTATGATTTGGGAAACTTGCTCTAGATATTTATTGTGTATAATGCCATTAATGTTAATAAGTGCAATGAATGGAATAAGTAAAATTGATGCCTTATTAGGTGGAGAAAAAGAAGTGAAAAAATAAATAGTTGGATAAAAATATATCTCTAATAATGGAGATATATTTTTTTATAATCATTTAAATAAATATTAATATAAAACTTAACAAAAAAGGAAAAATAAAGTAAAATTGTATTATGGTAATAAAAAGAAAAACTAAAAAGTATAAATACAAAATATAGATAAAAGGGGTAAAGGGAATGGGGATTAATTTAAATGGAATGTTAAATGACTATTCAAATGGAAATGGGGCTAAAGGAGCATCATTAAATTTAAGGAAAAATGATGTTTTAAACTTAACAAAAAGGAATCCTGGATTAGAAGAAGTAACTTTAGGGGCAGGATGGGATGTAGCAAGAAATGGTCAAGATTTTGATTTAGATATTGCTGCATTTTTATTAAATGGAAGAGGTCAGGTTCAAAATGTACCAGAGGATGTTATTTTCTTTAATAATATGAAAGCGGCAGGAATAGAACTTTTAGGAGATAATAGAACAGGGGCTGGAGATGGTGATGATGAAAGAATTCAAATGAATTTAAAGCGATTGGCACCTCATGTTGAAAAAATAGTGTTTGTAGTTACAATTTTTGAAGCAACAAGTAAAAGACAAACTTTTGGGATGGTAGAAAATTCTTTTGTTAGATTACTCGATTCAAAAAATAATGAAAAAGAATTATGTATTTTTAATTTAAAAGAAAATGGATCAACATCTACAGCAGTAGTTTTTGCAGAACTTTATAGAAATAGTGGTGAATGGGAGTTTAAAGCTATAGGAGAAGGGAAGATAGCTGACTTAAATGGAATATTAAGTCTTTATATGTAGAGGGGGAAAAGAGATGTTAAACTTACAAAAAAATGATATTTTAAATTTAACTAAAAAAGATCCAAGCTTGAATAAAGTTATGATTGGAGCAGGATGGGATGTAGCAGAGAAAAAAGGTTTTTTTGGATTTACTAAAAATATAGATTTGGATCTTACTGCTTTTTTATTAAATAAAGAAGGAAAACTTATTTCTAGTGGAATAATTTATTTTGGAAATTTAGTAGGAAGAGGAATTCGTCTTCATGGAGATAATTTAACTGGTGCAGGAGATGGAGATGATGAAAAGATATCTATAGACTTAAGTGATTTACCTAAAGATTGTACAAAAATTATGATGTCTGTAATAATTTATAGCGCAAGTGTGAGAAAACAAAGCTTCGGACAAATAAAAAATGCATATGTAAGACTTTTAAATGAAGATAAAGGTGGAGCAGAAGTTTGTAGATATAATCTTTCAGAAAGTGGAGGAGATAATACAGGGGTACTTTTTGCAGAATTAGAAAAGATAAATGGGGAATGGAACTTTAAGGCAAAGGGAGAATTCTTAAAAGGGACATTAAATACAATAGCAGCTATGTATAAATAATAAAATTAAAAGTATGAGTTAAGGTAGAAACTAGCTTTTAGCTAGTTTCTAAAACTTTAAATTTACATTTAAAGTTGAAAGAGGAGGATTTATGAAAGGTCTTAGTAATGAAGAAGTCAAACTAAATAGAGAGATGTATGGTGATAATATTATTCATGAAGCAGAGCCAGAAACATTTTTGGATAAATTTAAAGGAGCTTTTGATGATCCGATGATAAAGCTACTTTTAGCAATAGCAGGAATTATGGCAGTTATGGCTTTTATGGGGTATGCTGAATTTGGAGAGATTGTAGGAATAGTTATATCTGTTTTATTAGTTACCATAATTTCAGCAAGAACAGAGGTAGCATCGGATAGTGAGTTTAGAAAACTTAAAGAAAATGCATCAAAAGATGTTTGTAAAGTTTATAGAGAAGGAAAAGCAGTTGAAATAGATATAGATGAATTAGTAATAAATGATTACGTTATACTGCAATCAGGAGATAAAATTCCAGCAGATGGAATTTTAATCCAAGGAAATATAAAGGTAGATAATTCATCTTTAAATGGAGAATCAGAAGAATGTAATAAAGTTGCTATAACTAATGCATCAGAGGAAGTTGCAGCAACAGGTGACTTTAAATTGACAGGTGATGTATTTGTTGATGAATGGTCTCTTTTTAGAGGAGCAGTTACTGTTGGTGGTAGTGGAGTAATGAAAATTCAAAGAGTTGGAATGAAAACTGTTATGGGAACTATGGCAGAAGATATGGCTGATGAAGATGTAGATAGTCCATTGAAAGTTAAACTTACAGAACTTGCTGGAAATATATCTAAGTTTGGATATATAGGAGCAATTATTATTGGAATAGCATTAATAACGCAAAATATTTTCCAAGTAGGTGGAATTTCAGAGTATGTATCTCTTGGAGGAATTGAGATATTTAAGCAAGTATTAGATGCATTAATGGTTGCAGTAGTTATTATAGTTATGGCAGTGCCAGAAGGATTGCCTCTTATGATTGCAATAGTATTAATGAAAAATACAGGAAAAATGCTACAAAAAAATGTACTTGTTAGAAAACCGATTGGTATAGAAACAGCAGGATCATTAAACATATTATTTAGTGATAAAACAGGTACTATAACAAAAGGACAACTTCAAGTTGTTGAATTTTTTGATGGAAATATAAAAGATTCATATAGAACAAATAAAAAAATAAAAGAACTTATGTCTATGTGTATAGGTAAAAATACAGCTGCAATGTTTGATGGAAAAGGAAATGTAATAGGTGGAAATGCTACAGATAAAGCATTATTAAACTATTTGACTAAAGAA
>NZ_CAMTIG010000097.1 GCF_947072515.1 uncultured Clostridium sp. | reverse complement strand
GTTACAACTTTTTCTTTTTTATAGTCCTTCTTTTAAAATTCTTTTACTTTCTCCTGAACTCATATTTTTAATTTGTATCATATTTTCTTCTACTTCTTCTTCTCCTATTAAAATTACATTTTCCACATCTACTTTATTTGCATAATTCATCTTCTTTTTTAATGAATCCTCTTCCCAGTATATATCTACTATATTTCCTTTTAAATTCAATTTATTTAATACTGTAATGCAATAATCTATTGTATCTCCTATTGGTATTATTAAATAATCCAAAGTCCTAGCCTCTTTATATTTTTCTACAAATCCAATTTCCTTTAGTACAAAAAATAATCTTGTAAGTCCTATAGAAATTCCTACTCCAGGAAGTATATTTTTAGTATAATTTTCTGCTAAATTATCATATCTTCCACCTGAACAAATAGATCCATAGTTTTCATTTCCAATTAATAATGTTTCAAATACTGTTCCTGTATAATAATCTAATCCCCTTATTATCTTTAAATTTATCTTATACTTTTCCTTTTTAACTCCTAACATCTCTATTATTCTACAAACTTCTTTTAATTCTTCTACTCCTTCTAAGTACTCCTTATTTTGTATATTTAACTTCATAAGATTTTCTATTATATCGCCTTCAAAACTAAATATATTATTTATAAACTCACTTTTTTTATTACCTGCTAATACTTTAAGCTCTTTTTGAAATTCTACTGCTCCTATTTTGTCATACTTATCTATAAGAATCATTACATCATTTTTATCTTCTATTTCTAATTCATCTAAAATACCTTTTAATATTTTTCTATTACTTATTTGAAATTCATACTCTTCTAATCCAATGCTTTTAAATGCCTTATTTGCTAAGCTTATAACCCAAGCATCATTATTTATACTAAGCTTTTCTTTTCCTATAACATCAACATCACATTGATAAAACTCTCTATATCTTCCCTTTTGATTTCTTTCGCCTCTATATACTTTTCCTATTTGATATCTCTTAAATGGAAAGTTTAAATTTTCATAATATTGAGCTACATATCTAGCAAGTGGAACTGTTAAATCAAATCTTAAAGCTAAATTATTCTTTCCTTTTTGAAAACTATAAACTTGCTTTTCTGTTTCTCCTCCACTTTTAGCTAAAAGTACTTCTGCTTTTTCAATAACTGGTGTATCTATTCCTAAACATCCATTTTCTTCATATACCCTTGTTATTTTATTTACAATATCATTAAAAATCCTTTGTTCCTTAGGTAATAACTCCATAAATCCTGGTAATATACTTGGTTTTATTATTTCTTTTTTCATCTTTCTCTCTCCTTCTAATCTATTTATTGAACTTCTTCTTAATTTTAAATACAAAAAAACCATGTAGGTCCACATCCTACATGGTTTATATAATAAATTATAACTTAGCTTAATTTATTATTACCAGAGATAGATGCAAACCTATGTCAAATAGACTTGCATCTGCTTTTTCGCAAATCAAGTCTCTAGTAATGATGATGTAATTTTTTTTGATTCATTTTTTTAAGCTTTATCATAATTTTCCCTCCAAAATTTTTCTTGTTATTTTTAGTATATCACAATGTAAATATTTTTAAAGTATTGATTTTTCTTTATTCATTTCCACATCTAAATCAATAATCATTTTATTACATTTAGAACAAACAAACGCTGTATTTACTATTGGTGCATAACTCCAAAAACTTTTTCTTTTTAAATAAATATATTTAGGTGACACGTCTCTTTCTTTTGGTCTCCACGTATTTGCATATCGATCCCCTATTAATTCTCCTTCCACCATTTTTATTGCACAATATGGACACTTCATACTATTCTAACCTCTCTTTTAATTAATTTTTAAACTCGTATATATCTTCACATAACTCTTTAAATCCGATACTATATTCATTTTCATTTTCTGATATCATTTTATCTTTATACTTCTCTATAAAAAACTCTGATTTCTCTTTAGCCATATTAATAAAAAAATCCTCATCCATTTTATTTAAAAAATTATAGTATGCCTCTCTTTCTTTATCCTTTTTATAAGCTTGTATACTTCCTAAATCTTGCCTAATTGAATTGCTTATTTCTAATTTCTCTGCCTTTTTCAAATTCTTATCATTTTCAAATAAGTAAACTATTTTTCTATTTATTGAATTTTGTATTTGTTCCTCATATCGAATTACTTTCTCCTTAACTTCTATATATTTCTTTCCAAATACTCCTCCTCCAATAGTTAACCCTAAAATCACAATCCCCACTACCATAATTTTTCTTTTAACCATATTACCCTTTTATACTCCTTTATTTTTTATAAATATTCTAACCCATTTATTAAAGATTTTATTGTTTCAGGACATGCTAAAATAACATATTCAAGTTTTATTCCTAAATTACTTTTACATGCAATTCCTGTATTTTTCACTCCAAGTTCATCTGCTATAAGTTGTGCTCTATAAAGATGAAAGTCATCAGTAACAATGACTACTTTCTCATTCTCTGCCCCCATATTTTTTAAAATTTTCTTAGAGAAGGCTATATTTTGTACCGTTGTTCTTGACTTATTTTCTTCTATGATTCTATTTTCTTTTATTCCATGTTCTATTAAATAGTTTTTCATAGCCACAGCCTCTGGTACAATTTCATCAGGCCCCTGTCCACCTGATACTATTACTTTGGTGTTTTTATACAAATTTAAATAATCAATTCCTAAGTTTAATCTTTTTTCTAATATACTTCCTGGTTTATCCCCATTTAACCCACCACCTAGTATTATTTCATATCTATAATCTCCTACATTATATAAATCTTTATATGTAGCCATATGGTAAATATATATACCTTCAAATATTAGATATCCTAAAATTGTAATAGATACCAGAATTGAAAATATCCATCCTACAACTTTTATTTTTTTATTTTTAATTTTCTTTCTTTTTTTAATGAAAAACACTATCCCTATTAAAGATAATAATCCTAATATTATAAAACATATAAATGCTGCTAAAACTAATTTTAAATTCCTCATTCTGCTCCACCTCTCTTTATAGTTTACTTCATTGAACAGATATAAGGTTTACAATCACATTACTTTAATTTATTAATTATAATAAAAAATACTAACTATTTATAATTATATAGCTAGTATTTCTATTTTAAATTAAATTAAAATGTTTCATTGCATAATAAAATCCTTCATTATCGATATCCTTCGTTATATAGTTTGCTACTTTTTTTATTTCTTCCGGTGCATGTCCCATAGCTATTCCTGTAGTTGCAAAGTCTATCATTTCCATATCATTATAGTCATCACCTATTGCATAGATATTTTCAGACTCTATATTAAAATATTTTAAAACTACTTCCATTCCTACTTTTTTAGATACACCTTTTTCGCAAATTTCTCCACCAGAAAAGAATTTACTTAAAGAAAGGGCAACACAAGTATATTTATCGCCTAACTCTTCTACAATTTGCTCATATGTTAAAGGACATTTATTTTCTTTATAAAGAATATCTGCTCCATAGTAGTGAAATTTATTCACTTCTATCTCTAATGGATTCTCTATTTCTTTAGTTCTTTTGTGAATAAAATTTCTTCTATTTACTAACCCTTCATAATCTTCTTCAGAAATGCTTCCTTTTTCAGGAAGTTCAAATAATTTCATATATCTTTCTTTATGCCCTAAATTCGTATATATATAATCATTAGCTTCTAAATTATAAATAATTCCATGCTTATCAAAATACTCTATTATTTCTTTTTGATTTTCTTTTCCCATTGGATTTTTATAAACTATCTCATTATTTATGACTACAGTTCCACCAGCTGAACAAACCATATGTTCAATATCTAAATCCTTTAATGGTCCATCAATAGCAGCATATGATCTCCCTGTACTCAAAACTAAGATATGACCATTATTTCTAAGCTTTTTGAATGCTTTTTTAGTTAACTCTGATATTCCATTTCTTGATACTACTGTTCCATCTGCATCAAAAAATATTATTTTTCTCTCCATAAATTTAACCCCCTATATTTTCTTTATTATATAAATTATACCATTTAGAGTTAACTCCAAGTCAATTTAAATTTTTTTTGCTTAAATTTTATAAAGGATAGTTTTTTTCTCTATCATGCGTAACATAATTGTTATCCTTCCTTAACTATTTGTTTTTTGCTTTTTAATTTTTAGTTCATATTATTACTTTAAAATTTATTCATTAAGTTATTTATCAAAATTATTATATAAACTGTTTTCATTTATATAATATGAAAGGAGATTTTTTTATGAAATTGAATAATTATTTGATTTCTATTTCCTTTTTTATCGCTTTTCTTTTAATAGTTGCAGGTGGAATAATATTTTATGAAGGTATGTCAAATAACTCTTTAGTCACTATTTCCACTGGAACTACTCCATCATATTTAAGTGCAGCTTCAAAAAAAGAAAATGATTTAAATAAACTTTCGTCACCTCATCATTCAACTACTAATTCATCACTTAATGTATCTACAAAGGCAGCTGCAAGCACAGACAATATTGCTACTCCTATTGTGACTTTAAGTAATCCTAAATATAAGACTATAACTGAATTAAATACTACTACTTCTCCATCTTCAAACATTCAATCTACTAACAGTGTAAGCTCTAGTAGTACTAAAACTTCTACACCTATTAGTAAATCTAATGGTACCGGAAATTTTTCAGATCTTATTAACGGAGACAAGTATTTAATTGGAACAATTGAAGGTGATACAATTGTAATTCCTTTAAAAAGTGGAGTTGTAAACAATAATCAATTAATTTTACCAGAATATTATGTTGATAAATTAGATGAAACATTTACTTTAAAAATCGATTCTTTAGGAAATAATAATTTTACAATGTATGAATATTATAATGGTATAAATACAGGTATTTTCAAACTTAAATGTTCACCATCTTCCTATAATACAACTCTCAGTGGAACCTTTTCAAAACCTGGTTCTAATGTTGTAATTGGAATAAACTTTTCTTCATCTAATAATGGTGGAATTTTGAGTTATCCATTCTTTAATGGTCTGGTAAATGGAACTCCTGTGACCTTTGCTCAAACAGCTGATTCATCTGGTTTCTTTGAAAAATACTCAGGTGATAGCAACATTTTCAATTTAAAATATAATTATGACCAATCACTTATTAAAAATTATAAGATTCTTTTAACTGAATCTTTTAATAATAAAATTACTGGTCAATATGAATTAAATTCTTATGATAATGGTGAGATTTTGAAAGGTTTATATGTTCCAGCTTCCAATCCAAAGCTTAAATATCCTGTAACTTTTACAGGAAGTTTTAATCCTTAATTTTTTTATAAAAGCGCTATTAACTTTAATATAAATATAAAGTTAATAACGCTTTTATATTTATGGAAATTTATGTATCTTTTTCTTTTAAATCAAGCTATAATTATTTTATACATTTTAGGAGGGGATAATTTATGAACCATAAAGGTACAGTTACTTTAGAAACAAAAAACTTAATACTTAGAAAATTTAGAAAAAATGATGCACTACCTATGTATAGCAATTGGGCTAATAATCCTAATGTAACTAAATTTTTAACTTGGCCTCCTCACGAAAATATCCATGTTACTGAAGAAATTTTAAATGATTGGATTAAAAGCTACAATAAAGATAATTATTATCACTGGGCAATCACTCTAAAATCAGGAGATGATGAACCTATTGGCGTAATAAGTGTAGTTAGTCAAAATGAAAAATTAGCTTTAACTCATATTGGATATTGTATTAGTGAAAATTGGTGGCATAAAGGAATTACTTCTGAGGCATTACAAGCTGTTATTCATTTTCTTATAACAGAAGTTTGTGCAAATAGAGTAGAATCTAGACATGATCCTCGTAATCCGAACTCTGGAAAAGTTATGCTTAAATGTGGCATGAAATACGAAGGTACTATAAGAAGTGGAGATCTAAATAATCTTGGTATCTGTGATTATTCTGTATATGGTATTTTAGCTAATGAACTTAAATAACGACTAAATTTAAGTGAATTATTTTTTATGATTTTACATTAAAAAAAACATAAAAAAACCATTTAAAATCAAAACTTAGTAGTAAATCCAACAGATTTTTCATAAAATAATAAGCTTAGTAGTATTAAATTTTTCTTAACTAAGCTTATTACTTTTTATTTAATTATTGTTTAAAATTTGTACTATATAAATTAAACACTATTTATTTTTAAGATGTGTAGCTTTTTATATACTCTTTATAAAAAGCTATTGCTTTTTCAAAATTCTCTATGGATATTTTTTCGTTTAATCCATGCACCATATTCATATCTGCTGGTTTCATACAAAGTGGAGCAAATCTAAAAGTATTTTGAGTTATCTCATCAAAATGTCTTGAATCTGTTCCTGCAAGCATTCTATATGGTGCTATATTTACTTCTTTAAATATTTTTTTAATAGCCTCTCCTATCTCATTAAATCCTTTTGATTTAATATTACTTATTTTTGATGGTTTAAAGCCATAATCTACTATATATTCTATATTAAATTCTTCAAATTTTTTCTTTAAAATTTCCATTATACCTAATAATTTATCTTCTTGAGATACTTTTATTGTAAGCTTTAAAGTCTTATCTTCAATTTCACCAAACTTTAGAGTGCTCTTTATCATATCAGCACCTTCTTTTCCCATTTTGCTTAAACTTTTTACTAAAATAGGCTTTAAATATTCTCCACCCTTTAAAATAAAATTCATAGGAAATTTCATTTTACTACTGAAGGCTTTAAGCATTTCTATCATTTCATCTGAAATTCTACTTTTAAAAGGATTTTCTTTTTCTAAACTTTCTTTTAGTTTAATAAGATTCTCTTCCTCTCCTTTTAAACTTAAAATAATGTGACCTTTTTCAGAAATCCCTATCATTGCAAAGGCTCCATTAACACCATTTATAGGTGGATTCATTATTGCTCCACCTTCATCTAAAAGACTTTCAAAAAAAATTTTATTTTCTTTTAAATATAAACATAATTTTTCTCCACCATCTCCAGCTATTTCTTCATTTCTTGTAGACATTAAATAAATATCACGATTAGGATTAAAGCCTTCTTTTACTAGCTCTTCACAGGCTATAAGCATTGAACATAATGGTCCTTTTGTATCTATAGCTCCTCTTCCACATATATATTCCTCTATAACCTCTCCACCTAAAGGATCAAAATCCCATTTACCACAATCTACATCTGCTGTATCCATATGATTCATAAGTGCAATTGCTTTTAAATCATTAAATTTCCCCTTCCACTTAAAAATTATATTTCCATCTATATTGATCTTTTCTAATCTACTATATATTTTAGGAAAACTCTCTTCTAAAATTTTGTGGAATTCATCAAATCTTTCTTTATTATCATTTTTCTTTGACACCGTATTACAACTTATCATTCTCGATAAGATTTTTATGTGCTCCTCCATAAAAACATCCCCTAAACTTAATTATTTCATAAAAAATTATAACTCTATATATCCTAATAAAAAAGTTTTTACTCAAACTAACTCTTTTTATTTTTTCCTTTCTCAGTAATATTTTTCACTAATTTTTTTAATACTTTCCACGGTATTAATTGCTACATCCACTTTTCCAAATTTTTTAACAGTAAATTCAAAAAGCTCTTTTATATTACTAACAACAGTTAAACCTAATTGTATTAATTTAGCTACTCCACCATTATTATTTATTTAATTTTACCTTACTTTTATCTTTTGTTTTTTTACAATATACTTTATTTCCTTCGTTTGATTTTATTATAGTTTTATGCTTAAATAAAAAAAAGTA
>NZ_CAMTIG010000096.1 GCF_947072515.1 uncultured Clostridium sp. | reverse complement strand
TCTGATTTTTCATCATTTTCTCTTTCAACTAATATATCATTTTTCATTTTATAGTTTTCTAAAAGGCTTAGGCAACTATTAGGATAAAGAGTACTTACTATATTTAAAATTTCTCTCTTACCTTTTTTTATGTTTTTAAAAACAATTCCTTCTGAATCATTATTTAAAACTCTATAAAGATCTGTTAAAAATGCATTTATTCCAAATTTGAAATTATATGATGCTAAATCTATAACATCTATCTTATCTGACTTTACTTTTCCTTCTTCATTTAATAATTTAAAAAGCTCCTTTACTAAAGCTTTTTTCCCAGTATCCTTTTCTCCTAAAACTAATACTATTCCCTTAGACTCATCTTTAATTTTCTTAGAAAAATATCCTGTTAATTCATTTATTAATTCTTCTTGTCCTATAAACATGTCATTTAATTTTTTTACTATATTTTCTTTCATTCAATCCACCTCTTACGGATAATAATTATTAATTAATAATATACACGTTATTTGTCTTTTTTTCAACTATATTTTTTATCATATTATAATTTAATTATACATTAAGTATTGTCTTATGTATTTTTTAACTATATACTTTTTTTATAACTAAATTAAAGGAGGTTTTTTATGACGAGCTTAATATTAGAAGGTGGAACCTTTAGACCTATATTTAGTGCAGGTATAATGGATGCTTTACTTGAAAATAATCTGATGGCTGATTATTGTATTGGTGTTTCTGCTGGAATAACTAACGCTTTCTCTTACCTTTCTAGACAAAAAAAACGTAATCTAGAAGTAATAGAAAACTTTAGAAATGATAAACGTTATCTAGGTTTTAGAAATATTTTTAAATGTAGAAGTATTTTTGGATTAGATTTTGTATTTGATGAAATTCCAAATGTAATAAGTCCTTTTGACTATGATGCTTTTTACGAATTTAAAGGAAAAGTCTTAGTTGGAGTTACAAACGCTCTAACTGGTAAGTCAGAATACTTAGATGGAAAAGAACTTGATAAACCTTGTACAATGCTTCGTGCAACTTGTGCAATACCTTTTGCTTTTCCTACTATAAAAATAAATGATACTCCATACTTTGATGGTGGATTAAATGATCCTATTCCAGTAAAAAAAGCTATCTTAGATGGAGCAGATAAACATATTATCGTTTTAACTAGACCAAAGTCTTATAAAAAAACTTTAAGCAAAGGAACTAAAGTTGCTTCTAAACTTTTAAGAAAAAAATACCCTAATCTTTCTTCTGTCTTTTTAAATAGACATAACGTTTATAATGAGACTGTTGCTTTTTGCGAGCAATTAGAAAGAGAAGGTAAAGCAATTTTACTTCGTCCTTCTGAAGAAGAAAAAATAGAAAGCTTTGAAAAAGATATAACAAAACTTACAGAAGCTTATAATAACGGCTATAATTTAGCTCTTTCAAGAATGGATGAAATAAAAGAATTCTTTAAGAAATAAAAGATGCTGCCAAATGGCAACATCTTTTATTTTTTAAACTTTTTAAAGATTCCAGCTATTCCAACTACTGCTGCTGTTACACCAACACCAACTGCAATTTTCTTCTTTGTCACAAAAGGTCTTTTTGCAACTGATTCTGTAATTTCTATACTTGAATCTCCAAAGTTATTATATTCATTATATAAACTCTTTAATTTTTCATACTTATTTCTTGAAAAATTCTTCATAAGATCTTTATTACATCTATCTATATACATACCTAGACTTTCTTTTGGTTTTCTTTTAGTTACTTCACCATTATCATCGTCAAAAATATCTTCAGAAATAGCTTTTTTTTCTAATTCTACTAAGGTTCCTTCATTTCCACTCCATAATAATGCATTTAAAAGTTGTTCTCTTAATTCACGTACTTCTTTTCTCATCTTATCCCTCCAGAAATCTATTTATTTATAGTATGTCTAAATTTTGTTTTTTTAAACCTTTAATTTTATTATAACTACCTTTTCACTACTTTACAATTAATAAAATACTACAAATAGGTTAAAATTTTTGTATTTTTTATAAACAAAAATGCTATCACTTAAAAATTAAGTAATAGCATCTAATTTATGCTTGTTTTTTTTCACTAAATTTATTTTTTTTACTAATAATTTTCTTAGAAAATATAAGTCCTACAACTAAAAGGATTATTGGAATTATAAATTCTGGAGAAAATGGTTTGTCCATGTTTTTTCCTAATATAGAATAACAGATAGTCTCTGGCATTACTCCTAAAAGAGATGCTACTATAAAACTGCTATACTTAACTTTTGTAAATCCACATGCATAACTTAAAGGGTCATATGGAAGAATTGGTGGAAGTCTTAATAAAAATAAAATTTTAAATCCATTCTTCTCTAAGTTTTCATCAAGCTTTAACATTTTCTTTCCAAGTAGTCCTTCAACGAAATCACGTCCAAGCATTCTTGAAACAAAAAATGCTATTGTTCCTGTTATAAAGAATCCTACCATTGTTAAGATAAATCCTTTTACAGGTCCAAACATCATTCCCCCAGCTATTGCAATTATGTTTGTTGGTATAATTAAGAAAAATGGTTTTACTATGTATATTCCTAGATATATTAATGCTGCAAAAGCTCCTCGTTCTTCTATGAATTGTAATACTTTTTCAATTTTTAAATTCATAAGAGTTTCTCTATTCTCATAAAGAAGAAATAAAGCTAGTCCTATTATACATAAGAATCCTATGAATTTTATTTTATTATAGTTCTTTTTATTTTCTTTCATTCAACCTCTCCTAACAAAACAAAACTTTTTCTTTTGTTTACAATCTTTATATTTATTTAATTATATCATACAATTCTCATATATCTATATGTTAAAATCTAAATATTTTCTTTATAAAATCTAAAGATTTTCTTTATTTCTGTAAAAAAAATATGTATTTGTGAATATATTAAAAAAAAGCTGTATTTTATTACAGCTTTTTCTAATATATCTTTTATAATTCTTCTGTCTTTTCTTCTATTACTATTACTGGCTCGTCATCATCATCATCTTCAACTATTATCATTTCTTCTTCTACGATTACTTCTTCTTCTTCTGGTTGTGATAAAAACTCATTTAATTCATTACATGTGCTTCTTGCGAATTCTTGGAATGTGTCTTCATCAATTTCTATAAATGCTCTGCTATTAACAACAACTAAGTCTCTCATTATCATTTTTACATCTAATTTCCCGATTACTCTTACAAGACTTGCAGCAGTTAATACATTTAATATCCCTTCATACTGCTCTCTATTGTTTATTATAGCATTATTAATCTTTGGTAGGGTTTCTCTATAGTCAAGTGTAACACACTCATAGAACTCTCCATCTTCATCATATAGTTCTAGTGCTAAGTTATTTGTATCTAAATATCTTTCCATAACACAAGATAAGTTTAATCCATCCCAGTGAATTTTCTTGTTAAATACTTTCATATTTTCCATGATTAATAATACCTTCTTTCAAATATTTTTTATAATTAATATTATATATTATACTTCAAATAAATCTATTTTGAAATTTCTTAGTCATAATACTTCAATATCTTTCAAATTTATTTATAAATAGATTATATTTTAAAACTTCCGTTTTGTCTAGTTTATCTCAATTACGACATAATATTTTTAATTTACCTAATAAAAAAAACTCTTTAAATTTTATCTTTTTCCTCAATTATAAGATTCCCATAATTATTATTTTTATTTTTCTCTACTATTTTATATTTTATTTTTTTACTGAAAATAGGTCCATCAAAAACAAAGGTATGGTATTCTCCATTTTCTCCACAAATATCTGAACCTGTCTTTTCTATTTTCCTTATAACTTCCTTTGATAAAACTTCTCCTAAAAATTCAGAACCCATATTATTTAAATTAACTTTTTTTATCACTGCTTTAAATCCTAAGTCTATAAATTCCATTGTTATTTTTTCTCGAGATTCCTGCCATAGAGGAAGTATACCGTCTAGTCCTGCTCTTTTACACATTTCTAAATCCCAAGCCCTATGCTCTTCTAAATCAATATCTCCAAAGGCACATAGATTAGCTTCATACTTTTCTTTAGCAACTTTTAATCCTTTTACAAAGTCTTCCTCATAATTTTCCATACTACATTTACAATATATTATTGGAATTTTAAGACTCTCTTCCACGTCTTCCATTAACCCTTTAGGTATTCCATGAAACCATGAGCCTTCTTCTCTTGTAGTAATCATTAAACAAACTACCTTATATCCCTTTTCTATCATTTTATATAATGCAAGGGTACTATCTTTACCGCAACTATATACCATTACAATCTTTTTTTCTTCCATAAAATATTCTCCTTAAGTTTTACTTCTTTAAGTATATTATATTTTTCATATCTTTTTCAGTATTTTTTTCTTCTCATTAGAGAAAACTAGTTTTGTAAATTTTTATTTTAGAGGAGGATAATACATGAAAAAATTTATATGTACTGTTTGTGGTTATATACATGAAGGATCTGCTCCGCCTGAAATTTGCCCTGTTTGTAAAGTAGGTGCAGATAAATTTGAAGAAATGACTGATAATATGGCTTGGGCTGATGAGCATAGAGTTGGTATTATTGATGGCGTTGATAGTGAAATAATTGAAGGCTTAAGAGCTAACTTTACAGGAGAGTGTACTGAAGTTGGTATGTACTTAGCTATGTCTCGTAATGCTGATAGAGAAGGCTACCCTGAAGTTGCTGAAGCATATAAAAGAATTGCTATAGAAGAAGCTGAACATGCAGCAAAATTTGCTGAAATATTAGGTGAAGTTGTTGTATCTGATACTAAAGCAAATCTTCAAGCTAGAGTTGAAGCTGAATATGGTGCTTGTGAAGGAAAGAAAAAACTTGCTTCCCTTGCAAAACAACATGGATTAGATGCAATTCATGATACTGTTCATGAAATGTGTAAAGATGAAGCTAGACATGGAAAAGCTTTTAAAGGGCTTTTAGACCGTTATTTTAAATAGAAGGAGTGATTATAATGAAAAAAATAAGTTGTACTGTAGATAACTGTTCTCATAATAAAAATAATAACTGCCATGCTAATCGTATAGATATTGGTGGTGCTTTATCAAATGAAACTTGTGCTACTTGCTGTGGTTCTTTCTTAGATAGAAAAAACTATAGTGATTTAACTAACTGCACAAATGAATATACAGGTGAAACTGCTCTTGTTTGTTCTGCAGAAGCTTGTACTCACAATAAAAATAAACTTTGTTCACTAGATACTATAACTGTTGAAAGTAAATCAGAAGTTAATGTTTATACAGAAACTTTCTGTTCAGATTTCCAAGTTAAATAAATAAAAGTTGCCTCTACTTTTAAAATAGAGGCAACTTTAAATGCTTTTAATCTCTTATATAAATTTTTTTATATCTTCTAATGAAGCTTTTACTGTAAAAATCATGTCTTCATCAATTCTTACTTTACATTCATTTGGATTTATTTTAATTTCTTCTGAGAATTTACCTTTACAGATTTCTCTGTATCTTGTTTCTGCAACAGTTACATTAAATCCGTTTTTCATTCCAGTTATTTTTAAAATAGCTCCTTCTTCTGCACCAGTTTTTACTTTTATATCAATAATATTATTACCTTTTGTAAAAGTTAATGCATTTTGTGGGATTTTTTCAATTGATACATCTCCAAACATTGTCATAAATCCACCACTTAATTTTATCTTAGTCATTAAAGTTGATTCATAATTTTCTGTTATATCTTTTAATAGTTTACCTAACTTATATGTTGTTAAATTCAATTCCATTTTTGTATCTCTCGCTTTCTATAAAGTTTTCTACATATATAATACTACCATTTTACTCGGATTTCAAATTCTTCTATATGCAAATGATTCTTATTTAACAGATTTATTACATTTTCCCTTTTAAATTAATGTTATACTATTTTTAGACAATTTTATTTAAAGTCGTTTTACTTTTTATAATAATAACTTACGAAACTTTTAAGGAGAATTTTTATGTACTATTTTTTTATTTCACTACTTGCATGTTCACTAGGTAGCTTTGTAGGCTTAGGTGGAGATATAATAATAATTCCTCTTTTATTATCCCTTGGGGTATCTAAAGAGTTAATTTCTATAAATACTGACCTAACTATGTTAACTATGACACTTTTATCTACATTTATTTATAGAAAAAGAAAACTTGGAGATTTTAAAACTGCCGTTCTTATAGCAGTTGGAATAATTCCTGGAGCTTCTTTAGGGGTTGCTATAAACAGCCATATCGGAATTCCTACCTTCAATTTATTTTTCATAATACTTTTATTTATATTGATAGTATTTATGTTTTTAGAAAAGAAATTACCTAAATTTATATTACCAAACTGGACTAAACCTGTGGTAGGTTTAATTATTGGAACTGTTTCTGGTCTTTTTGGACTTGGTGGTGCCATCATGCTAATTCCTGTTTTATTAATCTGTTACGGATTTAATCAAAAACAAGCATCAGCAACTACCCTTTCACTTATTTTTATAAGTACTTTTGTTACAGTTAGTAATTATTACTTTAGAGGATATACGGATTTAAGTTACGCTTTATTCATGATTCCAGGGGCTTTAATCGGTTCAGCTATTGGAACGTTTTTCAATAAAAAGGCTACAAACAAGATAGTATCCCATTCCTTTAAAATAATACTTATACTTGTTTTGATCAAACAATTAATAATGTTTATAACTCATTAACAAATTGTGATTTTTATGAAGTTTAATTTCACATTCTTTGTTTCTTTTCTTAAAAATTTTACAAATTTATATGTTTTTTTAACTTTTTTGTAATTTATTTTTGTGTTATATTGTTATAATGTATAAGGAATTTAAAAAAACTTATAATGTAAAATAAAATAATAATTTGCTTGGAGGTAAGTTACATGTTAAAAGTTGGTGTACTTATGGGAGGAATTTCTTCTGAAAGAGAAGTTTCTTTAGATAGTGGAAATAATGTTATAGAGCATTTAGATAAATCTAAATACGAAGTTATTCCAGTAGTAATAGATAATAAAGAAGATGTATTTGAAAAAGTGAGAGATTTAGACTTCGCTCTTTTAATGCTTCACGGAAAATTTGGAGAAGACGGAAGAGTTCAAGCTGTTCTTGAAACTTGCGGAATCCCTTACTCAGGTTGTGGAGTTTTAGCTGGAGCTTTAGGTGTTGATAAAGACATCTGTAAACAAGTTTTAAGATATAACAATATAAGAACTGCTGATTGGTTTGTTGTTAGAGCAATTGAAGATATTGACTACGATAAAATCGAAGAGTATGGATACCCTGTAATGATTAAACCAGTAAGTGGTGGTGGAAGTGTTGCAACTTTCATAGTTAAGAAAAAAGAAGACGTTGAAGAAGCAGTAAGAGAAGGATTAATTTGGGATGAAGAAATCATGATCGAAAAATTCATCGCTGGAGCAACTGAAATAACTTGTCCAGTTGTTGAAGGTAAAATGTTACCAGTTCTTCAAATAGATCCTCAAGGTGAATTCTTTGATTACCAATCAAAATATACAGCTGAAGGTTCAGAAAGATACGTTATAAACCTTCCAAAAGAATTACATGAAGAAGTTGAAAGAATGGCTGTTGGTACTTACTACGCTTTAAAAACTAGTGTTTACACAAGAGTTGATATGTTAGTTAAAGATGGTGTTCCTTATGTATTAGAAGTTAATACATTACCAGGAATGACTAAGAACTCATTATATCCTGTAAGCTTAAAAGGTGCAGGAATCGAAATTTCTGATTTCTTAGACACTATCATCGAAAAATCATTAGCTGTTAGAAAAAGAGTTGCTGCTCTAGATAACGCTAGAAACAACGGTGTTGTAGTTAAAGAAAAATAGACTTTTAAAATAAAAGGTACATTGCTTATTAAAATGGAACCTATAAAGTGGACACTTATAAAAAGTGCCTTCGCTTATAGGTT
>NZ_CAMTIG010000095.1 GCF_947072515.1 uncultured Clostridium sp. | reverse complement strand
CTCATTATATCTGTATAACTTAAATCACTAAATGCAACTGTTCCTGTTCCTATTACAGTATGTCCTAATGATGTGCTTAATCTATCTTTTGGAATCCATGCTGTTCCTGTTTGATATTCAATTTGATACCAATTATCATTTTGATTTATTATAGAAACTTTTTCTCCATTATTTAATGTTCCTCTTACATTTGAGTACCATGTTCCACCACTCATTATGTCTGTATAATTTCCACCACTAAAATCTACTTTTCCCGTTCCTATTACCTTATAATGAGCATTATAAGGTTCTTTTACTGAAGGGGCTGCTCCACTTACTGAACCTGCCCACACATAAGCCAGTTGACCATTATACATTATTTTTAACCAATTACCATCTTTACTTAAGATTTCTATTCTTTTACCATAATTTAAATCTGCTAAAATTTGAGAATTAGTTGATGGTTCTGTTCTTACATGTAACCCTTGTACTCCAACTACTCCAACACTATAATTATAGTTTACTGGCATATCCACTTGTTTTGAATTTCCTTCTACAGAATACTTTCCTGGTAATCTATAATAGCAAGTTGTTGGACTAACATCTACATCTGGTACACTTGCTTGAGTTCTAGGATGAAAATCTGTTCCAAACCAAGTAAATTGATTATCTGCTATCCATGCAATTCCTTCTGCCTTATTTGCCCATCCCATAAATACATATGTATGAGCTGTTGATGCAAAACATATATCTCCTGGTTCAAGTGTACTTAAATCCGTTTCTTTTTCCCAACCTAAGTTTTGTAATTCATTCATTAAATTTGTTGTATATCCTATACTGTCTGGTATATTTACTCCAATACCTCTAAGCGCTGAAGATACAAAAAACACACATGTATTTGCTGCATCTCCACCATGTAGACCTATTGCCTCATCCTCTGCTGCCCATCTGTTATTAGGATTCATTAAATAATTATATAGTTCTGCTTGTGTTTTAGAATGAAATTCTGTTTGTACATTATTAGGTTCAACGTTTTTACCATTATAATATTTCATATTATCTGATCCATTAAATGTAACTGCAAAACTACTTGGAGCAGTTCTAGCTTTTTGAGGATTTTTAACTACTTTCCCAGTAAATATATTTACTTGTTCTAAGCTCACACCTTTTGCCGATTTATTTTCTTGATTGCCCCCTTGATTTTCCTCCCCTTTAATTTTTTGAGTATTTTTAGCTTGTCCACGTTCTACTTTTGTATTTGCTGTATTTATCGTACTCGCAAAACTTGTCATTGTAGGTCCTGCTAGTAAAATAGTTGCTCCGACAGTCGTCATTGCTATTAACATAGAAATTTTCTTGTTTTTCATTATTATTTTCTCCAATCTTAAAAAAATTACTTTTCTAGTTTACTCTGTTTTTATTAACTGCTTTGGAAAAAAATTTTAATTTTGTATTAAATTTATAAGGCTGCCAACTGGCAGCCTTATTTTATCTTTTTCTATAAGTTGTATGAAAAAGTTCATGTGCCTTTCCTTTTCCTGGTTCTCCAATATAACTTTCATACATTTTTATAATTGCTGGATTTTGATGTGATTTACGTTTTTCTACCTTTTCACTATCCTGATTATATAATACAGAAGCTCTAAGCTTCTTAAAATCATATTTTTCTCTGTCAATTGAAGCTACCTGTGGTTGCCCTCCTCCATTTATACATCCTCCAGGACAATCCATCACTTCTACCAAACTATAGCCTTTTTGTAAGTTCCCTTCTTCTACAAATTTAAAGAAATTTTTTGCTCCATTCACTACTGCAACTCTATGTTGCTTACCATTAATTGTCACTACACTTTCTTTTATGCCTTGAAAACCTCTTACTTCTGTATAATCTACATCTGGTATATCTCTTCCTTCAAGTATATCAGCTGCTGTTCTTAATCCTGCCTCTAAAACACCTCCTGTTGCTCCAAATATTACTCCTGCTCCACTATACATTCCCATTGCTTCATCAACATTACTATCTTCTAAATTTTTAAAATCTATCTTTCTCTTTTTTATCATTTGACCTAATTCTTTCGTTGTTAAAACCGCATCAATGTTTCTTATCCCTTCATTCTCCATTTCCGGTCTATACATTTCAAATTTTTTACTTATACATGGCATGATTGTGACAGTAAAAACCTCTTCCGGTTTAACCCCTGAAATATGAGGATAATAGTTTTTACTTGCTGCGCCAAATATTTGTTGTGGTGATTTAGTTGTTGATAAATTAGGAATTAGTTCTGGAAAATAATGTTCAACAAGACGTATCCATCCGGGACAACAAGATGTAAACATTGGTAATGTTCCACCATTTAATATTCTATCTATAAATTCTGCCGCTTCTTCCATAATAGTTGCATCTGCTCCAAAATTTATATCAAAAATTTTATCAAATCCAATCATTCTTAATGCAGTATAAATTTTTCCTGTAGTGTCTACTCCAAATCCCATATTAAACATCTCTCCTACTGCTGTTCTAACAGCCGGAGCCATTGCTACTATTACATGCTTATTTTTATCATTTAAAGCTTCTTCAACTAATTCAATATGTGATTTTTCTCCAAGTGCATCTACAGGACATACAGTTAAACATTGACCACAAAGCAAACATCCTGTATCATCGAAACATTTCAACTCTCTTGCACCTACTACTCTCTCTCCATTTTCTAAATCATGAAATATAATAGATTTTGTTCCTGTTTCTTCTTTGCACATTGCTACACATCTTCCACATTTTATACATCTATTTCTATTTAAATGAAGTGCCTCACTTCTTTTATCAAAATACCATTCTTCGTCCCTCAATATATAAGGTTTATTAGCCTTTGCTCTTGTTTTAATAACTAACTTAAATAATTCACAATTTTCTTTTCTTTTACAAGTTCCACATTTAAAATCATGATTATCTAAAATTTTAGACACAGCCTTTTTAACCTCTTCCTTTACCTCCTCATCTTCACTACTTACAATAAGTCCATTTTCTGCTTTTGTTGAACACGCATGAAAAAGACCATTTTTCCCCTTAATCTTTATTAAACAAAGTCCACATATACCTTTATGATAGCATTCTTTTAAATAGCATAAAGCTGGTATTACAATATTATTTTCACGTGCCAACTCTAAAATTGTTTTTTCCCCTTCAAAATTTATATCAATATTATTTATTTTTATAATGCTCAAACCTCTCTCCTCCTAAACTAAAATTCACATTCTATAATCCCCTATCTTAAATAAATATATACATATAATTAAATAAAGGATGCTAAAATTGCATCCTTTATCTTATATTTCTTTAACTTCTATTTTTTCTTTCATTACTTTATATAAAACTCCTATTCCTAGTACAACTACGCCTAATACACCTACTGCAGATACAATATGTTTTTTATTCATAATATCAGCCCCTATTTTATTTAAATAAGTTTTCTATTTATACTATGCTAATCTAATTGTTATTGTGAAACCTCACCATATCAATTAATATAACTAATCCTATTATTAAAGGCATATTTTCTTCATTATAAATCTCTACTTCATAATAATCTGTTATAAATGTTATTGGCTTTGTAAATTTACCTACTACTATACTATTTCTTTTTATTTCATATGTTCTTCCCCAAAGATTTTTCCCTACCATAGTAAAATTACCTATGCTAGAATTTAATGTATATTCAGGACTCATAAATACTTTTTCTACTATACCGATTTCATTTTTATTTTCATTTATAACTCTATATTTATGTGCTCCTAATCTTATAACTTGTTGTAAATAATAATATTCTCTATTTTTATTAGGTGAATATACATGTATATTTTTCCCTATATCAAACTTATCTGCTTCAACTAAAAATACACTGTTTCCATTCTCATCTGATATATCAAACTTTGCTCCAATTGCAAATACTCTCTCTCTAACTAATAATTTCCTCATAATTTCTCCCTTTTTATATTAGTATATTTCATTCTAATACTTTATATTCAAAAAATAAAAGGTTATTTTTAATAACCTTTTAAATTATCCTATTCACATAATTTCTTATTTCTTCAAAATTTATTTTTATTAATACTTTAGCTTCCTTATCTTCTATTAATTCTATTCTTCTTTCAGTTAAGTAATAATAAAGAACTCCAAGCTTTCTTTTTATAACTAAAACTTCATTCTCTTTTATTTCTTTATAATTATCTCTTATTTTATTTATCAGTTCCATTGCTTCATTTAAACTAATTGAACCTTCATCTAATATATTATTAAATGTTAAAATTAAAACAACTTCTTCCATAGAGTATCTTTCTTTATCTTCTATAATAGACTCTAACTTACCTAATACATAGTTTGAAACAATATTATTTTTTATCAAATACTCTTTTGCTAATTCACCATTTTTCACTTTTCCTGAAAACATTCTAGATAAATCATCAAGAGATGCTTCATCTTTCAATGCTAATATAGCATATATTCTCTCTAATATCTTATCCATAGGAAAAAAAGTTTCTTGCCCTGTTGAAACACTCTTCTTTATAAACCATTCTTCCGGAATTATATTTTTTCTTTTCCATCTATATAATTGTCCATATGAAATCCCTGTAGTTTTAAGTAAATCCTTTTTTGATATTAATCTTTCTTCCATATTGTTTCTAAAACCTCACTTTCTTTATTTATCACAAGAGTTCCTGTACATTCAACTCTCTTAATACAACAGCCTTTTCCTATAATAATATTATTACCACGTACAGTATCACATTCTGTATTTTCTATCTCTATTTCATCTGCTTCTATAAGAGTTGCCTTTAAATTTCCACGTCTTCCTCTTATTATTTTTTTACCTCTCTTAACTTTTATATTTTCTCCTCCAATCTCATTGATTCTAGAAAATCCAAAAAGTTCAATATTAGCATTATCACAATTTAAAAGCCCTTTTATTATCGCTTCCCCTTTGCAATTAAACTCATCAGCATCACAATTTCCATCAATATTTAATCCACCTAATATATTTGTTTTCTTAACCTTCAAACTTTCCTTTATATCTACTTCTCCCTTTATTGATAAAAGATTTATTTCTACATCCTTATCAAATTTCGCCTCACCATATACACTTAATTCCTCTGTAATCTTTCCACTACTTTCTGCTTCTAGCTCCCCCATAACTCTTACTTTCTTTATATCAAAGAACTTTTTTATCTCTGCCTCACCATAAACATTCAATTTTTCAGCCGAAAAATCTTCTAAAAGTTCGCCTTCTCCCATTACACTTATCTTTCCAAAACTTCCTTTTCCAACCGTTCCTTCACCCATAATTTTTATATTATCCATTACTTTCCGTCTCCTAATAATTTAATATCACCTACATGGTTTTCTTTATATACTTTTCCATCGCCCTTAATATCTAGCTTTCCACTATAATTAACTTCATCTATTTTGCATCCTTTTCCTATAACTATATTCTTTCCACTAACCTTTTTAGCAATTGTATCTTCTAAAAAAATATTATCTCCTTCAATATTTTCAACAGTAATTTTATTATTAAATAATTTACCAACAAGAGGTATACTGACTACTTTATCATCTGCTTTAATAGTTATATTTTCACCACCAATTTCTCTTACATTAGATCCTCTATAAACTCTAATAAAAATCGAATCCCCAGTTAGTAGTCCTCCAATTTTTATTTCACCTTCACAATTAAATTTTGTACCTTCACAATTTTCACTACAACTTAATCTACCTGATATATTCATCTCTTCAAATTCTATATTTTTTGAAGCACTTAAATTTCCTGCAACATTAATTTCTCCACCTATTAATTCTTCACAAATTCTTGAATGTCCATTAACTGTGAATTTTTCTAGTACTTCTAAATTTCCTTTATATTTTAAATGTCCATTTACTATTAATTCATTTGTTTTTATTTTTCCCTCTCCACCACAAGTTCCTGATACATTTATTTTATTAGCTGTTAATTTTCCATTTAACTTTCCCATTCCTGAAATAGAGATATTATTGTAATCCCCTTCCGTTATTGTTCCTGTTCCATTAATATTCATATTATTATTCATAAAAAAACCTCCAATGTAACATTGTTACATTAATCTGCAAAAAAAATTATTTTTCTCTTTTTTGTGCGTAACATTGTTTTATTAACTCTAGTATATTCTAATGAATTTTATTTTGCAACACCTTTTTATAAAATTTTATTGTATAATGTTTTTATAATTTATTAAAAGGAGTGTTTTTATTTGTTTGGATACGTTACTCCATTAAAACCTGAATTAAAAATAAGAGAATATAATCAATTTAGAGCCTATTATTGTGGTCTATGTCTTTCTATAAAAAAACAGTTTGGAAATATCCCTAGACTCGCTCTTAATTATGATATGACTTTTCTCTCACTTTTTTTAGATGGTTTAATTCCTGAAAAAGAACAAGGAGAACTTTTACGATGCTTTGTTCATCCTGTTAAGAAAAAGCCTACAGCTGTAAATAATCCTGCTGTAGATTACGCTGCAAATATGAATGTTTCTCTATTTTATTATAAATTACTAGATGATGTTAATGATGAAAAAAGCTTAAAAAGTAAAACAAGTGTTTTATTTTTAAGTCCTTATCAAAAACGATTTTCTTCTAAAATAAATGTTATTAACAAAAAAATAGAAACTTCTTTAAAGGAACTTTCTGCTTTAGAAAAAAATCTATCCTTTCAGTCTCTTGATGATATTTCTCATCCATTTGCTGAGATTGTAGGTAATATTTTAATGATGTACCCTAATACTTTAAGAGATGATTCTTTTGATTTAAGAGAAGATCTTTATAGCTTTGGCTATGCTTTAGGAAAATGGATATATTTAATAGATGCTTTTGATGATTTAGAAGATGATATTGAAAAAAAGAAGTTTAATCCAATTAATATTCTTTTTAATAAAGATAATCTAACTTACAATGAATTAATTGAGCAAATTAAAGACAGACTAGAATTTAATATAATAAATTGTGCTTGCACATGTAGAGAATACTTTTATAAGCTTCCATTAAAACGTAATAATGATATAATTAAGAATATCATAGAATTAGGTATGATGGATAGATTTGTAAAAATACTAAATAAGAAAAAAAATTGTTGCACAAAGAAAGGTAGTGAATTTAATAATGAATCCATATGAGGTTTTAGGTCTTAGAGAAGGTGCTTCTCAAGAGGAAATAAAAGCTGCTTATAAGACTTTAGTAAAAAAGTATCATCCTGATCAATTTACTGATAATCCTTTAAAAGAGCTTGCTAATGAAAAATTAAAAGAAATAAATGAAGCTTATGATACACTTATGAAAGCTTCTACAAATAATAATTCTTATACTGGAAATAATAATAGTAATATTAATGAGTTCCAAGAAATTAGAATGTTAATTCAAAATAGGAATTATCAATTAGCATTAAATAAACTAAATGCTATTCAAAATCACAATGCTGAATGGAATTATTTAATGGGAATTAGTTACTTTTATTTAGGTAAAGGTGATTCAGCTTTAAATTATCTTCAACAAGCTGTTAATCTTGATCCAAATAATTTTGAATATAGACAAACATTAAATAACTTAATGCAAAGAAACCGTAATTACGGAAATCAATATTATAACACAAATAGATCTAATGGTATGGATATTTGTAATTGCTGTGTTGACCTTTGGTGTTTAAATTCACTTTGTAATTGTTTCTGTGGTAATGGCTGCTAATCTTTAAAAAAGGGGGAGTGATTTTTAATGAGAGTTAATAAAGCCTCTAATATTACTACAGGTGGTATTTTAATCGCTTTAACTTTAGTAATACTTTACCTTACATCAATGATTCATATAAGTAATGTTACATTACTTACTGTGACATCACTTTTTGTTCCAGTAGCACTAATGCGCTGCAATTTAAAAACTGCTTTGGCTGTATATATAGGGGCATCTCTTCTATCTTTTATGTTGATTCCCTTAAATATTAGCCTTATGTATATTTTATTCTTTGGTATTTATGGAATAATTAAATACTTAGCTGAGAAAAAATTTAAATTAAAAGCTTTGGAATATATCGTTAAGCTTCTATTTTTCAATATTATGCTTATCATTTATTACTTCCTATTTACAAGCTTCATTGGTAAATTTGAATTTCCTTTTTCAATAGGCTTTAGTATTATTCTCATAGAAATTATTTTCTTAATATATGATTATGCTTTAACATTATTAATCATATATTATCTTCAAAAACTACATCATAGAATAAAATAAAGTGTGTTACTTTAATTA
>NZ_CAMTIG010000094.1 GCF_947072515.1 uncultured Clostridium sp. | reverse complement strand
GGAAATTGCCAAGTGAAAACATAGGAAAAACCAGTAGTTATCTACTGGTTTTTTTCGTGGGGAAATTTAGTTTACAAAAAATTTATTTAATGATAGGGGATGAAGATACGTGAGGAGACCGGAATTTTTTTCTATGATTCAAAATAGAAAAAAGTGGATAAGTAAAGAGCAAATTATTAAGGATGTAATTGCAGGAAGTGTAGTTGCTATTATAGCATTACCATTATCGATAGCAATAGGGATTTCATCAGGAGTAAGTCCAGCAAAGGGATTGTTAACGGCAATATTAGCAAGTCTATGTGTATCAATATTTGGAGGAAGTAGAGTTCAAATAGGGGGGCCAACTGGAGGATTTGTAGTAATTGTTTATGGAATCATTCAAAAATATGGATTCGGAGGATTATTAATAGCAACATTAATGGCAGGTGTAATTCTTATTATCTTAGGTGTTTTAAAACTTGGAAATCTTATTAAGTATATTCCTAAAAGTATTATACTAGGATTTTCTGCAGGAATAGGTGTAGTGTTATTTACAGCTCAAATTCAAGAATTTCTCGGATTGGAAATAGGAAAAATGCCAGAAAGTTTTTTTGGGAAATGGAATGCGTACTTTATTAATATACATAGTGTAAATATTGCGACATTAATTATTGGATTAATATCAATAGGAATAATCTTATTTTTTCCTAAAATAAATAAAACTATTCCAAGTTCGTTGATAGCATTAATATTTATAACTCTTGGAGTAAAATTTTTTAATATACATATTGCTACTGTTGGAAGTACATTTGGAACGATTAGTTCAACTATTCCAATGCCAGAAATACCGAATATAACGTTAGCAAGTATTCAACAATTAATGTTTCCAGCAATAACAATAGCTTTTTTAGCATATATTCAAGCATTACTTACGGCAGTAGTAACAGATGATATGTTAGGATATAAACATAATTCAAATACTGAACTTATTAGTCAAGGTATAGCAAATATTGTCTTATCATTATTTGGTGGAATTCCAGCAACAGGAGCTATTGCTAGGACAACAGCCAGTGTAAAAAGTGGAGGAAGAACACCTATTGTTGGAATAGTGCATGCAATAATTTTACTTACTGTATTACTTGTTTTTGTACCATTATTGCAATTTGTACCATTAACTGTATTAGCAGCTATTTTAATAGTAGTATCTTATAATATGAGTGAATGGAGAACTTGTGTTAGTTTGACAAAAAATGACAAAATGGCGGGGGTTGAGTTAATTTTAACTTTAATCTTAACTGTTTGTGTAAATTTAGTTATAGCAATAGTTGTAGCTATGATTTTTCATTTAATAAAGAATAAAATTTTTAGTGGAAAAGTTAAAAATACAACTAAAACTAAGGATATTAAGCAAATAGGAATTGCTTAAATTAGATAAGATAGAGGCTTAAGAGATTTCTTAAGCCTCTATTTTTATTATATAAGAAAAATATATAATACTTATTTTAAGTGAGATTATATTATTTAATAAGTTTAAATTCTAAAACAATATAAAGATGAATAAATATATCTAAGGAATAGTATTGATAATAAAGATTCTGAGTAGTGAGGGTTGTTAAGTAAATTAAAGATATTTTGAAGGTATAAAATATAAAAAGATTAGAGAAATATAAGTATTTTAAAAAATTAAGTTGAAAGGAGCTTAAAAAATGAGAGTGTTGTATGTAGCGGGAGAAGCAAATCCATTTATTAAAAGTGGAGGATTAGGTGACGTTTTAGAATCATTACCTAAAAAAATATGTAAAAGTGGAGTTGATGCAAGAGTAGTAATTCCTAAATATAAGGATATAAATGAAGAATTAAAGGATAAATTAAAATTTATAAAATGGTTTGTAGTTAATGTTGGATGGAGAAAACAATATTGTGGGATATTTGAATATGATTGTGATGGAGTAAAATATTATCTTTTAGATAATGAATATTATTTTGGAAGAGATGGAATATATGGGTATGTAGATGATGGAGAACGTTTTGCATTTTTCACAAGAGCCGTATTAGAATTTATGAAAGAAATTGATTATCAACCAAATGTAGTACATTGTAATGATTGGCATACTGGAATGATACCTGTATTATTAAATTTAGAATACAAAAAGGATTTATTTTATAGTGATATGAAGACCATATTTTCAATTCATAATCTCAAATTTCAAGGAATATTTGATAAAAATATTTTATCAGAGTTATTTGGATATGATTTAGAACCTTATTATAATGGAAGCTTAGCATTTGATAATGGAATTAGCTTTATGAAAGGTGGAATCATGTATGCAGATAGGATTTCAACAGTTAGTTATTCTTATGTAGAAGAAATAAAATCTTCAGAATTTGGAGAAAGAATGGATTGGTGTTTAAATGAGAGAGATGAAGTGTTAAATGGAATTTTAAATGGTATAGATTATAAGGAATATAATCCTAATACAGATTCACTTATATATAGAACATATGGAAAAGAAAATGTGGAATATGGAAAGGAAGAAAATAAAATAAAATTACAAAAAGTATTGGGATTGAAAGTTAATGAGAATATACCGCTAATTGGTATAATATCAAGATTGACAAGTCAAAAAGGCTTTGACTTAATAGTAACTATGATAGATAGAATACTTCAAAGAGATGTACAAATAGTTATTTTAGGAACAGGGGATTATCATTTTGAGGAACATTTTAAACAATTAGAATATAGATATAAGGAAAAGGTATCTTCAAATATTATATTTGATAATGAATTAGCGCATAAAATATATGCGGCGTCGGATATGTTTTTAATGCCATCTTTATTTGAACCATGTGGATTGGGACAATTAATTGCATTGAGATATGGGTCTGTACCAATAGTAAGAGAAACTGGTGGTCTAAAAGATACTATATTTGCATTTAATAAATATAGTGGACAAGGAAATGGATTTAGTTTTAAAAATTATAATGCACATGAGATGGCAAATACCATAGAAGAAGCACTAGATGCTTTTCAAAACAAACCTCTTTGGAAGTCAATAGTAAGGCAAGCACTAGAGTCTGACAATAGTTGGGATAAATCTGCACGGGATTATTTAAAGCTTTATAAAAGTATATAGATAATCCTTATAATAGGGGGTATATTTATGATAAATATTGGAAAAGAAGAATTTAAAAAAGCGTATCTTAAAAAGTTTTTTGAAATTCATGGAGAAGAGCTAAATGAAGCAAGTAATTATAAAAAATATGAAGCTTTAGGAAGTTTAGTAAAAGATTATGTAGGAGAGAAATGGGTTCAAACAACAAAAAAGTATAATAACAGTGGAGAAAAGCAAATATATTATTTTTCCATGGAATTTTTGTTAGGAAGACTGTTAGGTGATGCATTATTAAATTTAGGATTAAGAGATGTTTGTAAGGAGGCATTGAAAGAACTTAATGTTGATTTAAATGAATTAGAGAGTTTAGAACATGATCAAGGTTTAGGTAATGGTGGTTTAGGAAGGCTTGCTGCATGCTTTTTAGATTCAATGGCATCATTAAATATAGCAGGACATGGTTGTGGTATAAGATATAAATATGGATTTTTTGAACAAAGAATAGTAGATGACATGCAAGTTGAAGTTTCGGATAATTGGTTAAGAGACGGAAATCTTTGGGAGAAAAGGAATCAAGATAAAAATGAAATCGTTAAATTTGGAGGTAATGTAGTATCAGAAAAAGTTAATGGGAAAGTTAAATTCACACATATAAATTATGAACCTATTTTAGCAGTTCCATATGATACTCCTGTTGTAGGATATGAGCATGAAACTATAAATAATTTAAGGCTTTGGAGTGCAGAAACTGTAAATGATGAATTTGATTTTTCAACTTTTAGTAGAGGAGATTTTTTAAAAGCATTAGAATATAAAAATTCAGTTGAAGCTATATCACAAGTACTATATCCTAATGATAGTCAATATGAAGGAAAGATGCTTAGACTTAAACAACAATATTTCTTTGTTTCGGCAGGAGTGCAAAGTATTATAAGGCATTATAAAAAACATGGGGGGAAAATAGAGAATTTAAATGAAAAAATAGCAATTCATATAAATGATACACATCCAACATTAGCAATTCCAGAACTTATGAGAATATTATTAGATGAAGAAGGTTTACCATGGGAAGAGGCATGGAGGATAACTATCGGAACAGTATCATATACAAATCATACAATACTTGCAGAGGCATTAGAAAAATGGTCAATAAATATGTTTAAGACATTGTTACCAAGAATTTATATGATAGTAACAGAAATAAATGAAAGATACTGTCAAGAGCTTTGGAATAAATATATAGGACAATGGGATAAAATTTCTAGAATGGCAATTATAGCGGATGGACAAATACGAATGGCACACTTAGCTGTAGTAGGAAGTCATAGTGTCAATGGAGTCGCGAAACTTCATACAGAAATTTTAAAGAAACAAGAAATGAGAGATTTATATTATTTCTATCCAAATAAATTCAATAATAAAACCAATGGAATAACACATAGAAGATGGCTTGTAAAAAGTAATCCTCAACTGACAAAATTGCTTAGAAATACTATAGGAGATGGATTTATAAAACATCCAACGGATTTAAGTAAGTTTGAGAATGAGGTATGGAAAAAGGAAATTCAATTAGAACTTGCTAGGATAAAAAGAAGTAATAAAGAGAAGCTTGCCAAAACTATTTTAGAGACTAAAGGAATAGTAGTAGATCCAGATTCTATATTTGATGTACAAGTAAAAAGAATTCATGCATATAAAAGACAGAGTCTTAATTGCTTAAGAATAATGCATATATATAATGAGTTATTGATGAATCCTAATAAAGATATAGTACCAAGAACATTTATTTTTGGTGGAAAAGCTGCACCAAGCTATCATTTAGCTAAAAATACTATAGAGCTTATAAATAGAATGGCTAAAGTTATAAATAATGACAGTAGGGTTAATGATAAATTAAAAGTAGTATTTCTAGATAATTATAGAGTTTCATTAGCAGAAGAAATTATAAGAGCAGCAGATTTAAGTGAGCAAATATCGACGACGACTAAAGAGGCATCTGGAACATCTAATATGAAATTTATGATGAATGGAGCATTAACAATAGCTACATTAGATGGTGCTAATATAGAAATAAAAGATGAGGTTGGCGAAGAAAATATCTTTATATTTGGATTACAATCTCAAGAGGTTTTAAATTTATATAAATATGGAGGATATTCTTCTTATGAGTATTATAGAGATGATCAAAGGATAAGAGCTGCAATAGATGATTTAGTTAATGGAAAGTATTGTGCGGATAGAGAAAGATTTAGACCAATATATGATAACTTAATAACTTATAATGATGAATTTTTTGTGTTGAAGGACTTTGATTCATATATATCAACTAATGAAAGAGTAGATAAAGAGTTTAGAGATATTTATAATTGGCAAAAAAAATGTGGAATAAATATAGCACATTCAGGAATATTCTCATCTGATAGAACTATATCAGAGTATGCAACAGGAATATGGGGATCAGAATTAATTTATAAAAATTTGTAGAAAAGTGAATGGCACAGCATTAATAAGCTGTGTCATTTTAATATAAATTATTTACATAATAAGATAAATATAAATTTGAAAAGATATGTATAAAAGCATAGCTAACCTCATATGTTTAAATAAGGATATTAAAGTAAATAAAATTAACATATGAGAGGAGATTGGTTATGAGCAAAAAAGAAATGGTTGCGATGATACTAGCGGGTGGACAAGGATCGAGATTAGGTGTATTAACAAAAAAATTGGCAAAACCTGCAGTACCGTTCGGGGGGAAATATAGAATAATAGATTTTCCATTAAGCAATTGTTCAAATTCTGGAATATATACAGTTGGAGTTTTAACACAATATAAGCCGTTAGAACTAAATACACATATAGGGATAGGAAGTCCATGGGATTTAGATAGAAGAGGAAGTGGGGTAAGTATATTACCACCATATCAAGAAGAACAAGGAGGAGAATGGTATAAAGGAACAGCAAATGCAATATATCAAAATATAGAATATATAGATAGCTATAATCCAGAATATGTATTGATATTATCAGGAGATCATATTTATAAAATGGATTATTCTAAAATGCTAAATTTTCATAAAGAAAAAAATGCTGATGCAACAATAGCTGTTATTGATGTACCAATAGAAGAGGCATCAAGGTTTGGAATAATGAATACAAATTCTGACTTAACAATTTATGAATTTGAAGAAAAGCCTGATTTTCCTAAAAGTACAAATGCATCTATGGGAATATATATATTTAATTGGAAAATGATAAAAAGACATTTAGAAGAAGATGAACTGAATCCAATTTCAAATAATGATTTTGGAAAGAATATAATTCCTAAGATGCTCGATGAAGGAAATAAATTAATAGCATATCCATTTGAAGGATATTGGAAGGATGTTGGGACAATAGAAAGTCTTTGGGAAGCAAATATGGATTTATTAGATAAAGATAATAAATTATCTTTATATGATGATGAGTGGAAAATATACTCTGAAAATCCAGTTAGTCCAGCACAGATAATAGGAAAAGAAGCGAGTGTTAAGAATTCTTTGGTTGTGGAAGGTTGCATTGTAAAAGGAGAAGTGGAAAATTCAATTGTATTTCAAGGAGTCCATGTAGGCAGAAATGTTACCATAAAAGACTCTGTAATAATGAATAATGCATATATAGAAGATAATGTTTATATAGAAAAGGCAATAATAGGAGCAGAAGCTAGGATAGGAAAAGAATCTTTTATTGGGGATGGAAAAAAGATAGCAGTAGTGGGATCTAAAGATTATATAAAGAAAGGAAGCAAATTAGTTACTGAAATAGAACTGTAGCTTATGGGTAAATAAAATGAATGATTGTATAGGAATTATTAATTTAGATGAAGATGAAAAAGGGTTGGGAGAACTTGTTAAGAAAAGAAATTTAGGATCAGTTCCTATAGCAGGGAAATATAGAATGATTGATTTTGTATTATCAAATATGACAAATTCAGGAGTTGAATGCATAGGGATATTTACAAAAAATAAATCTAGATCTTTAATGGATCATTTAACAAATGGAAGACCATGGGATTTGCATAGAAAAAAAGATGGGTTAAAAGTATTTAATTTTGGAGAAGAGGATCCGCAGTTTAGTGATGTTAGAAATTTTTTAGAAAATATAGAGTTTATAAAATATAGTAGAAAAGAATATATTTTAATAGCACCATCATATATGGTTTGTAATATTGAATATAGACAATTAATTCAAGAGCATAAAAAGAACAATAACGATGTTACTATCGTATATAAAGAAGTAAAGAATGCAGACAAGACTTTTGTTGAATGTGATGTATTAAATTTAGATGTAAATAATAAAGTTTTAAGTATAGGAAAAAACTTAGGAGAGAAAAAATGTAGTAATATTAGTATGGAAATGTATTTTATGAAGACAGAGCTTTTTATAGATATAGTATATGACTGTATAAGAAGTGGAGAATATAGAAAAGTTAAGGAGTTTATACATTCAAAGTTAAATACATTGAATGTATTTGCATATAAATTTGAAGGATATTTAAGCTGTATAAATACATTAGAGGAGTATTATAAAACAAATATGAATTTTTTAAATCCTGAAATAAGTGAAGAATTATTTTCAGGGGAAGAATTAATATATACAAAAGCTAAGGATTGTGCACCTACTTTATATACAGAGGACAGTAAGGTTGGAAATTCAATTATAGCGAATGGGTGTTATATAGAAGGAGAAGTAAATAATTGCGTAATAGGAAGAAGTGTACATGTAGCTAAGGGTGCAAAATTAGAAGGCTGTATAATAATGCAAAACTCAACTATTGGAAAAGAATCGGAATTAAAAAATATAATTGTAGAAAAAAATATGAATATTGAGGAGAAAGAAAAATATATAGGAACAGAAGAATATCCTGTGGTTATTCAAAGAAGAGGATTCAATTATTAGAAAAATAGAGCAATTAGTTTGCTCTATTTTTATGTAATAAAATATAAAGAAGTGATAAAATAGAAGTTTTTATAAAATAACAACAACTATGTAGCCAGGTGTATCACAATGAGAAAAAGATAGAAAAAGATAGAAAAATGTAGTAATATGACGACAATTTTAATTGATAGTATAATTTGATTTAATATAGCGGAAATAAAGTGATAAGATAGTAAATGTTCCAACCGAACGAAACAACATTAAGCGAAGTTGGAATGTACGGAAAAATTTTTGAAATAAACTTTTAAAAAGTTGTTGACAAAAATGAAAAAACGTAATAAACTAAACAAGTCGCCAAAAGCGATGAGGAAAAAATGGTCTTTGAAAATTGAA
>NZ_CAMTIG010000093.1 GCF_947072515.1 uncultured Clostridium sp. | reverse complement strand
ACTAGTGGATTACTTTTAAATGATTTTTTGGTCTACAAATTAAGTATAAAATACATCACTCTTAAATGAGTAATTTTCATAATCAACTTTATTTACCAAAGTGTATAATTCAACTTTTAACTTTTCATTAATTATTTCATTTATACACTCTCGAAAATAATCCTTTATATAATCTATGTATTCATTATATATATTTTTTTTTGTTTCTACTGTTGCTAATTCTACTTTTTCCCACTCACTCCTTGGAAAATCACTTATAAAATTATAGTTATGATTGAAGCATTCCCAAAAATCAAAGTTATCTATAAATATATCAATACTTACATTCTCTAAAAATTCCTCTATTTTTTCTTTACCATCTTGAAGTATGAATATCTTTATTTCCATAAAATCATCATAATTTATACTACTTAGCTTATGATAAATTTCACATGAATTTTCAAAATTAATATCCACCAATATACTTTTAACAAAATCAATATTTTTTATATTTTCATCTATTTTATAAAATGAATACATTGGTTCCTTAAAAAATGAATTAATTATCTGTGCTTTATTAACTTCTGATTTAGGAAACCATGGTTCATCTTTCATCTTGATAATATAATCAGACATTGCATCGATATATTTTTCATCCAAAATACTATACTTAACAATGTAATATAACAGTAAAGTTTCTATATTTCTGCATATATTTATATCACACACATTTAAGCTCTTAAATTCCCCATTTTTTATATATTTAGTAATTATCTCATGAATTTCACTATCTGAGTAACATCTTTTTAGCTGTTCATAATACATTACGGATTCTCTTATCTTCTCTAATTCTAGATTATTTTCTACAAGCATCTCTTTAATATAATCATTAACCGAAGGATTCAAAACTGAAATTTCCTTATTGTTATTTCTATCTACAAATTTTAGCATAGATTTATTTAATCTCTTAATAGTATTTTCAAAACTCTCTACAATTACATCTATATCCTTTTCAGTACTAATGCGCTTATTAAATGCTTTCTTTAATATCTCACAATCTATAGTAGTATCTGTTAATGAAAATAATGTATTAACTAATATTCTATCTACTTTTTTAAGCCTTCTTTTATATTCATTATCCCATATTAATTCTGGATTGCCTAAGCATTTTAAAACAAAATCAATATATTTTTCTGGTAAAATATCCTTATACCTATCTAGTTCTGTTATATATTCTATAATTCTAGGTGTATAATTAGAATGATTAATTATTTTAAGATAGTTACTATTCTTTTTTATATTAGAATAATATTCTAGTGGAAGTTTTTTGAAATATATATGATTATATAAAATTCGCGCTTTTTCATAATCATTTACTTTGTCCATATTAATTACATATATCTTCTCATCGTTACTTAGTATAAGTTTTTCAAATTCTATAGATCGCTGTTTCGCCTCATTCATAATTGCGACTCTAGAATTCATTATTATTTTTTTATTTCTATTAAATTTCAAATATTTTATTAACGATATAAGTTCACTTTCTTGATTATTATTCATACTAAAATAATATTGACCCAAATAATCATCTAATAAAATTACTTCCTTGCTATCTTTTTCTGATGAAATAGCCCTCTTTAAATCACTAAGCACTCCATTAGTTGTATATCTAATTCTATATCCTAACGAAGCATAATATAATACTAACATTTTTGATATTGTAGTTTTTCCAACACCTGGTGCACCGGTAATAATTAAAATGTTATGATCTTCTAATAAATCTTTACATCTTCTATATATATTAGTTTCTACAAACAACTCACTTTCTTTTTCAATATCATCTAAAAGCACTTCACAATCAATAAAGATATCCTGATTATATATTTCTGATAAAATATTGGATGAACTTAACCATAATTTAAAATTCTTTTTTACTATATCTTTATTAATTTCATTTTGTAAAAAACTATCTATAAACTTAAGATCAATTATATTATCTTTGCTTTCCATATAATCATCAAATAATTCAAGTATCTCATTAGTCTGATTTGGTTTAAGTTCTAAAGCACAACAAACATAATATTTCTTAGGATTTAACTTTTTCACTTTTTCTACTTCTTTTTTTAATGAACTAATCAAATTAGAATATGTACTATTAATATAATGCTTAACTTGTACAATTATATTATTACCTTTTTCATTATCTTGTAAATCAATTCCTCCATCCTTTCCTTTTCTAAATGTTCTCAATTCAACACCTAATTTTCTCTTCATAATATCTTTACATAATTCTTCGAATTCAACATCGTCTAAATTTCTATAATTAAACATACTATCCTCCCATTACTATTTATTTAATTATATAACAAAAAAGATATTAACAAAATATGTTAGCATCTCTTTTGTTGATCTAATAGTTGAGTTGAAGCCTCTATTATACACAATGCTCTTTAAAATAAAAAAATCCACGACATTTCTATCATGGATTTGATGTCTAAGGATGAAGCTGGACATAAAATATCTAGCACGAAACCTAGGCACAGACTGACTAATCCCCTATCTTCACTCAAACTTTGTGATGAAAGATTTTAATTGCTACCTGTCTATCATAAAAAATAAACTTCAATCAAAAGTTTTGTCCTATTTGATGTTTAAAATACAATTAATTTAATTGAATAAAAGGTAAAAATAGGATATTCCCCGCAGGTGAGAACTATTTGTTCCCACTTCTTTTCAAGTTTCGTAGCAGAAGATTTTGATTCCACCTATTTATCAATACTTATTGATCTTCAATTTTTCTATACATTGAATTTTACCACATTTCTTACATAAAAGTTTTTCAATAATCATTCAAAATTCGTTTCATTATCTAGATTAATCACGTTTTCTTCTCCAAAGTATTTTTTTGCATTTGCCACAATAGGACTTGTTGCTTCTGGATAATATACTACTAAATTTTCCTTTGCTCTTGTACAACATACATAAAATAGCTTCTGTGTTCTTCTCAAAATAGTTGGAAAACTCTTTTGTTTAGCTTTCGTAATAGTATTTTTAATCTCTGGATTAAACAAATATTCAAAATTATAATTTGCCCATCCACCATTATCAAGAATAACCAATACATTATCAAATTCAGTTCCTTTTATTTTGTGCTGTGTTGATAACGGTACGTAACCTTCTAAATAGTAATATAATTCTTGAAATACCTTATATTTAACTTTCTTAACTCTTTCATATAGATACTCATTAGATTCTATAAAATATTCAAGTTTATCATCAATCCTGCACAAATTTTGTTCATCAGCGTATTTAATGACTGATTCAATTGTATCATTTTCCATACTACTAAAATTATCAATAACATTTTTTATATTTACTTTATCATCAATTGTAGTTATTACATATGATGTTGCTCTTAAAAACTCATTATATTGATTATTCCTGTATAGATATAATAAATTCTGTATCTTAAATAGATGTTGAATTAATCTATCTCTTTTAGGCTCTCTTGCCTTTTCCTCAATATAATCTTCTTTTTTATCGTCTATTAATTGATCTTTATTCAAATATATTCTTTTCACTTTATTAAATGACCAATCTTTCACAATATTGTACAGCTCTTTAAATGAATCATCTTCTAATAATATATCTTTTTTAGAACATCCTTTATTTTCTTTACTTTTACAGATAACATTCACTTGATTTACAATATTGTCAAATTTCTCTTCCTCATTAACAGATATATTTTTAGTATTGATTTCTTTAACAATTTCATTTTTAAATTTAATAATTGGATCTGAAGCATATATATCCATTAATGTAGAAAATCCAGCTTGTCCAGCAATTAAATTGTGTGTTAATCTTAATTCTTTTGTCTGTCTAGAATTTTTAAAATTCCACATATTACAATATTTAGAATTGTACAACTTATTTATATCTATATTTTTTGAATACACAAATTTGATATCCCCATTTTTAATTAATCCATCTTTCATATTAGGCGCATCTAAATCATCTGATACTTTTTGAATAAGATTGTCAAAACGAATCTTATTTGCTAAGTTAATGACATTTTTAGGATTTCGTCTGTTTTGTACTTTTTGGATTTCATTAATTACTCCATCCTCTATATATTTAGTAACATTACCAACTCCACCATCATATATCTCCTGCATTAAATCTCCAAATAAACCTATTACATTTTTATGATTACCTTTTTCAAGAAATTCTAATAATATTTCCATTACTAATGGTGATGTATCTTGATATTCATCAACAAATATGTACTGATACTTGTCTTTTACTATGTCACAAAGTTTCGAATATTTTTTATACATATAATTTGCTAATATCAATACCTCTTCATGCGATATCTCACCTTTATTTATTCTTACATACTCTTTGTACTGAATACCATTTTCGAAATCATTTGTATATTCTGTAGCCCCATTTGGATTTCTAATTTTAGAAACCGGATTATTAATGATTTCTATTAATGATTCTTTCATTTCTTTCTGAAAAGTATTAATTGTATCCCATAAAAAATCATGAATTGTAAATACCGATAAATTATTATATGAAATTCTTTGTTCTATTTCCTTTACCGCTGCATTTGTATAGGTAATACATACTATCTTTGAAGTTGGATCTAAATTTATTACTTGTTTTATAATTTGAACAAGTGAATAGGTTTTTCCGCTTCCAGCTCCACCACTTAGCAAAAAATTTTTCTTTTCTTTAATATACTCAATTACTTTTAATACTTCAGGTTCTAATTCCTCTTTAACCATATTAACCCATCCTTTATATATTTAGGTGTTTTCCAATTTGAATAATTTGATTTATCATCACATATGCTGTTAAGTAAAATATCCATAGCGAAAGACGGTTTACTTTGTATACATTTTTCTGCAAGTTCATAGCTATCATATTTATATTTTTCACTTGTACCTTCTTTTTCATCAAAATAATTAATATTTTTTAGACTTTTGAACTTATCCATATTATCAATTATTAATTTTCTATTTATATGAAAAAAAGCATCCTCAAAACTTCTTGCATTGTAATTTTCGCCATATTCATTATCTTCTTCGCCTTGATAAACAAGCATTAAATATCCTTCAAATGAACTTTGCCACTCATCATTTTCCTTTGTTAATACTTTCTCTTTAATATTTAAATTTTTAAAATATTCGATTTCATTTGTTCCATGTTTTATTAAATATTTTTCTATTTCTTTTTTATAATAGTGCTTTAACGCACCATTACTTGTACATATACTTTCTTCTACTGGACTAGTTTTCATTTTCAATTTGGCTTTTCCATCCGCGTTCATCTTTAATGTGCCGTTTTTCTCGCTATCTTGGACCATCCTCCCTGAATCAATATCTGTAATAATTAGTGCCTTAATCCCAATAAACTCTATAAATTTATCAAATATTTGAGAATAATTTCCCACTTCTATAATTGAAATATTTTGTGACAGTAATGGTAAAACATCTGTATCTATCTCCTCATCATCTATTTTCTTCATCATAGCTGACACCAAAAGTCTCTCTGTATCTCCTTCTATAAAAATAACTTTATCTGCAAAAAATATTTCTGATCTATTTAATGTTAAATATTGTTTTAAAAATTTAAAATGAGCTTTACCAATATCTTTTTCTTTAGAATATTCTATTTCCAATTGTTTCAAGTTTTTTGCTTCTACATAATTCGAACTATTTTTCCTAAAATATTTAATGTTGTCAAACTCACATTCTGATACAATATGCGATGAATGTGTTGTTATAATTGTCTGTAATTCAAAACTTTTGTTATTATTACTCCCGTTGCTTCCATCTTCCAATATATCCTTTATATTTTTTATAAAAATATATTGCATTTGAGGATGAGTATGTGCTTCAGGCTCTTCAATAAATAATAAATTTACATCAGCTGGCTTTACTTCCTTCTTATTGTCTTTTCTAAACTCACTTAATAATGTTTCTATCTCAAAAATCATGCTTATTAGATTTAAATATCCTAATCCATTATAACTTTCTGGAAGATAATGACTATTATCATCATATACAACAGTAGTATTACCTTTTAATAATTCCCGTCTTTGTAAAGATGAAATTACTTTAATAACTGTTTCATCCTTTTTCATTCCTCCAAATTTTTTAACCTTCTCAACTACATCTTCGAATAAATCACCATAAACAGCTGATAATTTTGAGTCTGTTTCTATTAAAGCATTTTCAAAATTCTCTATCGCTTTACTTTGAGAATCATTTACCTCAATTTTTTCATAATACTTTGATGATAAATTTGATAATGTTCCATCATTTTCAATATTCGTTATAGACCTTCGTGCTCCTATATATTTAAAATTTATTATTTTACTAACATCTACTTTTTTTTTATCTAAATCAATAAATTCATCTAAATTAATATCTTGAATGGAATTATCATACTGTACTGCTTTCCTTCTTATTTTGAAGAATTTTTTATGTTGTAATTTTGCAAAGTTTTCAAAACATTCTAATTCATTTGATGATAATCCAACATGTTTAGATTTATATTCTTTAAATTTTTCCTTCATTTTATTAAAATTATCAATATCTAATGAATATTCAAACTTTAATACCACTATTCTATTATCTGGATTCAAGTCTAACATCAAATCACTAATATTTGAAAGTTCATCTTTTTCGTTATATTCAATAAAAATTAATAATGAAATTCCATCTTGCTTCTCTCCTATTATTTTGTCATCTTTTATACTTCTATACAATTCACTTTTAAACTCAATATTAAAATCATCATATGTAAAACTATTACTTGATGACTTATCCCCTATAAATTTATTTAGTGCAGATAACAATGATGTCTTCCCACAATTATTCTTACCTATAACAATAGATAAAATCTCTTCTAAGTCTAATTTTAAATCTTTTAATAATCTAAAGTTTTTTAATTGTATTCTACTTATTTTCACATTTTTCACCCTTTTTGTTAAAATAATTATGTTGTAAATTTATGTTTTTTTATACAAATATTATTATACATGCTTTATATATATATATCCACCCTATCCATATTTAAGATGATTAATTTTTTTATTACTTATATTTCAAGAGAATACAAACCATCAATTTACCTTTCCCTTATTTAATTAACCAATAAAATTATAATTAGTATTAAATCTTTTCTTAGTGTTATTTTTTATAGTAATTTTGTATATAAATAAGAATAAAAAAAGAATTTTATTGGAATATTTTAAATAACATATAGAAAGGAGTATCGAAATTATGAGTAGAAACCTTAAGTTTCGAGCATGGCATAGAAACATTAATTATATGTGTAAAAATGTAAAAATTGATTTATTAGATAGGGATTATTTAGAATTTTTGCAGTATACCGAACTTAATGATGTTCATGGAAATAGTATCTATGAAGGAGATATAGTATATCAAAAATCAGTTGTACTAAATAGCCCGGATATCAATTTTACTGGTGAAGTTAAATTTTATGATGGTAGCTGGTGGCTAGATAATGAACATACTGCTATTTATCTCTTCAACACAAATTGTGAAAATAGAATTATTGGAAATAAATATGAAGGTCTTAATTATTAACAAGCAATATTTTTTAACTGCCTATTAATTCAATATTATTTTTAACATGCAAAAATAATATTGTTCAAAACGATTAATTCTAAATCGAAAAAATAATTTAATTTCTGATTTAGAATTAATCATTTTGAGCTATGTCTTTTTTTATAAAAAACTAATCATAAAATCTCTAGCATGAATTCTGGGCCACAGACAACCTTTTTAACTTCTATTAATTTTCAAACTCATTTTTCACACTCTCCTACTAGCAAAATAGCTGCTTTCAGGAGTTATTCTTACATCAAACTTTGGATTCTAGTTTTAATTTGATATATTTTAAAATTTATCTATAAATCACATATTTTGCTTTATTCAGATAAAAATATTATTAAAGTTGACTTTAATGACTGAAACAGAAAAAGCTTATATTGCAGGAATTATTGATAGTGAATGCAGAATTATTCTACAGAAAATTTATAAGAATGAATTTCCTTCTCCTTGTGTATCTATAGCATCTACTACTTTCGAATTACTAGATTATATAAAAAAGGTATTTGGTCGTGGAATGATTCTTAAAAAAATTATAATTTAGAAAAACATAAAGATTGTTATAGTTATGTTTTAAGAAGCTGGTCATAAAATGTCCAGCACAGCCCCTGAACACAGCCAGGCTAATAAAACCACACTTTTAATTTTTAGGCTCATTTACTTTTGGTTAGTCTTTTCACAATCTCCGGGCAGCAGACTAGCCTCCTTTAGAGGCTGTTCCGTGCCACGGGGTTTGGCCTTTAGTTTTAGCTACTTTACCTATCAAAATAAAAAAACTTCAAGTAAGCTAAAGTTTTATCTTACTTAAAGTTTAAAATACTATATATTCATCTACTAATTTTATATTTAGCAATCTACAGTAATCACATTTCCATCAAAATCATAATATATATCACCTTGTTTATATCCAATTGTATTACCCTTTGAATCTAAAATTGTATCAC
>NZ_CAMTIG010000092.1 GCF_947072515.1 uncultured Clostridium sp. | reverse complement strand
ACAACTCCTTTATGGAAAGAATCTATAAGTGGAGATGAAGTAAAAGCACTTCAAAATGAATTAAATAATCAATGTGGTGCTAATTTAAAAGTCGATGGATTCTTTGGAGATTCTACCTTAAATGCTTGTATAACTATTTATCCAGGAGCTAATGGAAGCTTAACAAAATTAATCCAACAAAGATTAATTAATAGAAGTTATAATTTAAATCCTTATGGAGCAGATGGAGATTTTGGAGATACTACTGTAAAAGCAATTAAAACGCTTCAAGACTGCTTTAACTTAGTTCAAGATGGAATTGTAGGTAAAGCAACTTGGAAAGCTCTATATGGAGTAAGTGTCGGTAACTTTTAAAGTTAATATCTATCAAAACAATAGAGAACACTAAATAGTGTTCTCTATATCTAAATTTATTTTTTTTTCTTGTATAATAATTTTTCTCCTAAAAAAATTATTGGAATACTTAATAAAATATATACTATATCCATGAAATCATATGTTCCTATATCTATTCTACTTTGTATTAATTCAGCAATTATTAATCCAATTATAATACTACTTACATCTAACCATTTTTGCTTAGAATTAAATATAAATCTTATTTGAATAATAATTAATGCTAATAATAAACTTGGTACTGATCCAATCACTATATATTCACTATTATTTAATGAATATATCCATGGTCTTATACATAATAATATTATAAGCGTAACCAGTAAAATTATAACATAAACATATCTTATTTTATTTATATAATGCTTGCCACGTTGCATTTCCAATAATTCCATCTGCTGCTAATCCTTTGCTTTTTTGGAATTTTATTATTGCATCTTTTGTTGCTGGTCCATAATATCCATCTGCGCTTATATTATATCCATGACTTTGTAATGCGAATTGTGCAGTTTGTACAACCCATCCAGCTTCATAATACCCTTTTCCAACATATTGGGTTTTAGGAGTAACTTTAGGTAATCCATTATATGCTACATTACTAGCTACACCTATCGCAATTGATCCTCCTACTGATCCTACTACTTTTGCTCCGGTTTTTATAAACTTTAGAATTTTTCCTGTTTTCCATCCCGCTCGTATAGCTATTGCTGTTAATGTTATTATATTTATTGCTTTTTCATCACTTGATGCACTATAATATTTTTCATTATTATAAAATGGAGATGCTTCTATATTATTTGGATCTATTATAAAATTGCTACTAATTTCATATTTATTCATAAATTTGTCTACTTCATCATAATTATTTTCTTCTTCTGCAGTTTCTAAAAGCATTTGTATATCTTGTATATCTTTAGTATATTTATCTCCTGATATTGAATTAACTTCGATATTTTCTTTTTTATAAATGTCACTATTTAATTCAGTTGTTTCAGTTTGTATCTCTTTTTTTTCTTTAATAGTTTCCGCCATAACCGTTAAACTTGGTGATACTATAGTTGTCGTAAGTATAGCTGTTAACCCCATTATAGCTATCCTCTGTTTCTTCTCTTTCATCTAATTCCCCCTTTTTACCTTTAATGGTTTTTTATTACATTTTAATTGTAATATATATTTCTTCCCCTTAAAAGATAAATCGTTCGACTTATTTTTCAATATATTATATATCATTCGACTTGTTTTTCAATATATTGTGAATAGTACCAATTGAGCAATGAAACATTTTTCCTAATTCTCTAATTGATTTACCATCTTTATTCTGTTTTTTAATTTCTTCAATTTGCTGTTCCGTAAATATTTTTTTACGTCCACCTTTATTTTTCACTTTAGAATATTCCATCTTATCCCTATATTCTTCATTTTCTTTTTCTAGTTTTTCTAATTTTGATTTTAATTCTCTATTTTCTCTAAGTTCTTTTGCAAGTAATTCATCAAGAGCTTTAGCTTTATCTGTAATTATTCCAGTTGTTTTTTCTAAAACCCTTTTTTCAGAACTATTTTTTACTTTAAGATCACTAATTTGATTTTCAAACTCTTTAACTATTTTCTTATGTCTTTCTTTAATTCTCTTTAATTTATCTTCTAACTTTTTATTTTCATTTTCAAAAGTGTTGGCAACATCTTTATAAGTTTGAATTTGTTTTTCACTTTTTAATAGTTTATCTTTTAGATTATTTATTTCATCACGAAGCTTATATATAGTTGTATTTTTTTCTTTTATGTCCAAAATATCACCTCATTCTATTTAATTTATAATTATATATCTAACTTCTCTAATAGAGTCTTCATATCCTTTATTGTTCAAAAATAAATTTGAACACATTATGATTTAATAATTTCTTTTGTTCATTTTAGTTTTTGAACGCTTTATTCAAAAAAATATAGTTCATTATTTATTTTTGAACATCTTGTATAAGCTAATCGAACCTTTGATATCTATTAATTTTAATGTTTCAACCTTTATTCCATCTTTAATCATTTCATCAATAAGTTCCTTATATAATTTTACACTCATATCTTTTGCTCCTTTACAGAGCAACACAGTTGAGTTATACTAATATTGCAGTAGAAGTGGTAACTCAAAAGGTTGCTGCTTTTTTTATTTTTTTATAATATTTCATCTAATGAAGATTTAACTTCTTCATCAAGTTCACTTTTAATTTCTTCTTTAGTTTCTTTAGTAACTGCTAATTCATTCTTTATTTCCATTCCAGCACAATCTCTAGCAATTAAATTAGTTAAATATATAGAAAAATTTCCTCCAAACATTTTATCAGCTTTTTCTTTTCCTTTTAACCAAATTTCTTCTTCAATACTTATGTTTTTTCTAACCTTCAAATTTTTCACATCCTATTTTATAGTAAGCTTTTGCATTTGTAAAAACTGTATCTTCATCTACTTCACTATCAATAAACTTAGATAATCTTAATGATCCTCCACCAACATAAATTCTTTTTGAAATATTAAATTCTTGGATTCCTTTTAATCTATTATCAATTAAGTTAGCGTGTCCCTTTAACACTTCATCTATTAAACTTTCAATATTTATAGATTTTCCATCTTTAATTATTTCTTTTGAATTTAAAATATCATCAACTTTTAAAACGTCATAGCTCACTTCATATTTTGCTTTTATCTTTTGCACTAATGTATTAGCTAATACATTCATTCCTAATTCTAAAGTATTAAGTTTTCTTAATTTCTTATTATTGAAATAACTTAAATCTACTGTAAATCCCCCTATATCAATTATACAAACATCACCTACTAATTTTTCAGGATTTAATAATAATACTCCCGCACTTTGTGGAAATACTATAACATCTGTAATAGTAAATCTTTTAGGCTTATCATTTAATGTTATTGTCACTTTTTTACCTTGTAATTCTTTTATTAATTCTTCTTTTTGTTCTGCATAATATTGAGCTGGAAGTCCAGTTACCAATTGAATTTCTTCAGTAGTTTTATTTTTCATTGCTTTAGCAATTGCAGTATATAAACATACTTTAAAATTTAATGAGTGCATTTTATTTATTTCAGTTGCATAAAGTCCGTTTTCTTCTCCTACAGTAAATGTCGTTCCTTCAAATTCAACTACTATTGAACCTCCAATATCTAAAGAACCTTCTTCAATAGTAGACTTAAATGAAAATTCTATTCCTTCTCCAAAAACTTTAGTATGACTATATCCTACATCAATTCCTAATTTCATATTCAATTTACCTCCAAATTGTTTTAATTTATCTTACAAACTTATATTACTACATTTTACTTACTATGTCAATATATTGTGTGTATAAAATACACATTTATTTTATTTTATAATTCGACACCCCTTGATTTATAAGTATATTGTGTGTATAATGTAGTTATAGGTTAATTGATATTAAAAAAGCTCCTTGAAATTATTCAAAGAGCTTTAAACAAAATTACCAATTAATAGACAATATAATAAATATTATGTTATTATATAAACAAATTAAATTAAGAATAAACATATAATAAAAAAGAACGACAAAAAACCGTTATACTCAAACTTTGGTCGGCTAGAGTAATAACGGTTCACCAGTTCCTAATAGGACTTTCTATATCCTTTAAGGGTTTCATTACATTTATAATAATAAAAATTATATGTAATGTCAATAGATATCCTCCTGTTAAGAATTGTTTTAAGTTCTTTTCAAGGAGGATTTTTAAAGTGGAAAAAGAAAGAATTGTTAAAACAGAAGTTAAAATAGAAGGTATTGCAGATCAAGGATATGGATTTACATATCAATATATTAATAGAAGTAAAGAGCTTACTATTGAAGCAAAAGAGATTTATAATTATTTATCAGGATTTGCTGGTAAAGGACATGAAGCTTTTCCAAGTGTAAGTTTAATGTTAGCTGAATTAGGGATAAGTAAAACTAGATTTTATAAACATAGAGAGCTATTACTAGAAAAAGGATTAATTAGAGTAGAGCAAGGAAGATTTAAATATAAAAATCAAAACAGAGAATACTTAGATACTTGTCTTTATATTTTACTTACAGATTATGAAAAAATAGAAGAACAAAAAGAAAAATATAAATTAGAAAAAGACCAAAAAGACGTTAAAAAAAGTAACGTTAAACAACGTCATATAAAAAAACAAGGCAACGTTGAACCTACTGAAAACACTAACGTTGATGAGATTCCTCAAAACGAGGATACTCAAAACGAGGATACTCAAAACAAGGATATAAATAATAACAACTCTAACAATAACAACTTTAACAATAACAATATAACTACTACTAAAGAAAAAGATAATACTAAAAAAAATAATAGTAGTAGTATAAATATAAATTTAGATATTAAGGGAATTACAAAAACTAATATTAAAAGACTTAATTTAAACCAAGAGCAAATAGATCTATTAGAAAATTATGTAGCTATTAGTGAATATGAAAATTTAGATAAGTTTTGTTATTATATTGCAAAACAAATAAAGAATGAATTAATAACTGAAAAAGATTTAGCTATATCTAAAAAAGTTTCTAAAAAGAAAAAAGGAACTGGATTATCTCCTTACTTTGAAAAAGATAAAGAATACTATCAGAAAGCAGCTAAAGAGTTTGAAGAAGAAGCTTTTAATTGGGACTTATAATGATTAATAACTAATGTATAATATATGTTTTAATTATTAGAAATATGACTTTTAAATAAATATATAGTTTTTATAGGGTTATATTAGTGTGTACAAGCTTTAAATAGTAATGGTAATAGGAAATACTATAGAGAAGATAAGCTAGCTTAAAATTAATTTTAGAAACATAGAAAATTTAATTTAATTAGATACAGAATAATTAAATTAAAAAAATTAACCTGATAGGTGAATAAAAATGGACTAAAAGGGGATGTTTATAATATAATGATATTAGAGTTTAAGAATAATAAAATACAAAAAGAGTGTGAAAATCCTAAAAAGGCACAACAAGCCTATGGCGAAGAAATGAAAAAAAAATTATTATTAAGAGTAAATGAATTGAGATCATCAGATACGCTCGAGGATGTTAGCTATATTCCAGCAGCAAGGCTTCACAGATTAAAAGGCAATAGAAGCCATCAGTATGCTGTGGATTTAGTTCATCCTTTTAGGTTAGTTTTTGCACCAAAATGTGATGCGGCTGATTTAAATAAACTAAACTCTATTGAAATTGTTAAAATCGAGGAGGTTGTTGATTATCATGGGAACTAATAATTTTGAACCAGTAGAAGCAATTGCTCCAGGTGAAACTATTAAAGAAAATATGGAGTATCTAGGATTAAATCAAAAAAAATTAGCAATTAGATTAGGAATAACAGAGAAGCATTTAAGTGGTTTAATAAATGGTAAAGTTGCTATAACAGCAAGTATGGCTATAAAATTAGAGGAAGTACTAGGACCACGTGCAAAATTCTGGATGAATTTAGAAGCAAACTATCGTTTAGATTTAGAAAGAATTAAGAAACAAGAAGATATAGATAAAGAGTTAGAAATACTAAAAAATATAAAATATACTGATTTTGTTAAGAATGGTTGGTTGAAAAAAACAAGAGATAAGTTTGAAAAAATTGAGGAGTGCAGAAAGCATTATGGGGTATCAAATTTATGTTTAATAGATCAAACTTGTAATGTTAGATTCAGAAAAAATAAAACAGAGATGAACTATAATGTAGCTGGATGGTTAGCTCAATTAAATAGATTAGGAAATTCATTTAGAACAGAAAAGTTTAGTAAAACAAAGTTAAAGACTAAGATTCAGAAATTTAGAGAATTAACTAATAAGCCAGGCTTTTTTAAAGAGTTAGTAGAAGAATGTGCAATGTGTGGTATTGCATTAATAATTCTTGAAGATATACCGGGAAATGGAATATCTGGAGCAACAATATGGGCTAAAGATAAGATTATTTTAGGACTAACAGTTAGAGGAAAAAAATCTGATAAATTTTGGTTTACTTTTTTCCATGAATTAGCGCATATACTTCATCATGAAAAAGAAGATTGTAATATAAGTTATGATAAAGAAGATGACGAAATTGAGGCTGAAGCTGATAGAATAGCTAGAAATTATTTAATTCCAGATGAATTATATTCTAAATTTTTAGAGCGATATAGTTGTACAAAAACTAGTATTGTGGAATATTCAAGAGAATTAAATATTCATCCGAGTATATTATTAGGAAGGCTAACATATGATGGTTATTTAGCATATGGTAAATTTACAGAATTACAAACTACATTTAGAATTGTAAAAGTTAATAATAATTAATATTGTAAATTTGAAAGTATAGCTGTATAATGTAAACAGCGCAGATAAAATATAGAAAATTTTCTAAGTTTAAGAGAATATAGAATATTAATGCAAATTAATAAAAGTAATTAAAATCCTATTTATTTAGGCGTAGAAGGTATTTAAATTAAAAAGAATTAGCCACTGGGCTATAGAGATATATTAAAAAAATTTAGCGAAAGCTATGAGGAATAAAATATAGTATCCCATTAAATTGGGCGTAGGCGGAATTAAAAGAGATAAAAACAAGAAAATACATATAGATAATAGAATAGCTCTTATTAAAGTAGAGTTATGTTATTTATATTGTTTTAAGTTTTGTCTCTTTTTTTGTACAAAAAATCAAAAGATGAAATTTAAAGAAAGTAGGAGAATTAAAGAGTATTTTAGAGTTTAAAGTTAAAAATACTGAATTTGAAAAACTATAAAAAACTATAAAAACATGGAGTGTTTTTATAAAAAGTATGAAAAAAAATTTTTTTTGTATGCAATTTATAGAAAAAAGTATAGTAAAGAAAATTTGAGAAATAAATAGCTATTTAAGAAATATGAGGTTTGTTCTATAGAGCTATTTAAACTAAACTAAATATAACAGCAGGCGGCCAATAAATAAGAAGAAAGGTGATAAGTAAAAAAAGTTTTTAAAATATGAAAATGATAGTTAAATATATAAAATACTAAAATAAATAAGAAAATTATACCAAAAAATTATTGAAAATGGAATTTTGTATATGAAGGTTTGCTAAAAAATTATCAATTTAAGTCGTTTGAAAGCAGGAACATAAGTTCGTATAATTTAAGTATAATGATGTTTGGGGGATTTTAAAATGGATACAAAAGAGAAACAAGAATTAATAGAATTAATAGAAATATTAGATAGTAAGTGGATAAAAAATATATTAAATTATGTAAAAATAATAAAAGAAAAGGAGAGCTAATATTAGCTCTCCTTTTTTGGTAGTCCTGATATAAGTTTTTTTATACAATCAAAATATTCAGGTTCTAATTTTTTCAAACTTATCACAATTTCATATAATTCAGAGTTTGATTGACTTAATTCATACATTAATTCAGCAAGTTCTCGCTCTTTCAATGGTATAGAATATATATCTCCAATTCCATGAATTAACCATTCTTTATTAACTCCAAATGTAGTTATTATTAAATTAATTAAATAATCTTTCGGTTCAACTTTTCCATACTCTATATTTGCAATAACAGATCTAGAAACGCCAAGTTTATTTGCAAATTTATCTTGTGATAAATTTTCAAGTTTTCTAAGTTCTTTAATTCGTTTATCCATAAAAAAACTTCCTTTCATAGAAATTATACAATATAAAAATTGTTCTATCAAGACAAAAATAAATGTTAAAAATGTGTTAAAATGCAAAATGTGTATTGTAAAGACAAAAATAAAGTAATAATATTGTATTGTGAGAGCGAGGTGATTATATGAATGCTGAAGAAATATTAGAAATAATACCTTATTTACAGTTAATTGAAAATAATGAAGATATAAAATTGGTTAAAAATGCAATTAATTCTTGTTTGGTTGTACAAGAATTAAAAAAGGTTAAAGATATACCAAAACAATAAAAATATTATTTATTTTATAATCTTTAAATTTTAAAAATAGAAACTGATAAGGTCAAGACTATTAAAAACATAAAAATTATAAAACAAATAAATTTTTAAAAGGTGATTAAAAATGAAGTGGAGCACACACAAAGGTTTTAAAAATGAATGTAATAAATGCTGCTTAATTTGTAATGACTTTTCTAAATGTAAAGAAACTTGTACAAATATAAGAGCTATTTGTGAGGAGTGTAAACATGATATTAGAAATGTACGTAGAGAAAGCAGTAAAGCTAGTGGAAAGTGGGTATTCAGTTATCCAAGCTGTAGAGAAAGTAAAGAAAGAATACAAGTTAGGAGATAAAAATGATAAAAGCAAAAATTGAAAGAAATAATGACAAATGTAAATGTGAATGTTCATGTCATGGAAATGCAGGAGA
>NZ_CAMTIG010000091.1 GCF_947072515.1 uncultured Clostridium sp. | reverse complement strand
AATAAAATAAAGGACTTTTTCAATTTTGAAAAAGTCCTTTGTCTACAAGCTGAGATAAAACAGAATAGCAAGTTTAGCTATTCTGTTTTATCTCTTTAACTATATGATAATAAATTAAATGCTTGCTGTTGAGTAAGTCTTATATTCATCTTTATATTCGCAAGCTGTGATTCTGTTCCATTAGTATATTCTTTTCCAGCTTCATTACACATAGCTGTTTTAAATGTTAACCATGGAGTTTCATTTCTTATAATTACTTCTTTATTTGGAGATTCTGCCTTTAAAGATGTGTATTCTTCATTTAAAGTAGTTGTCCATAAAGTATTTATTTCTTTATATGCTTCCAATATAGAACCTTTACTTCCTACAGCTCCATTTATTATATTATTTCCTTTTATTTCTGTATAATTTAACTGATCCACTTCTTTTTTAATATATTCTTTTTGTTTTTCTGTTAAATTATTTTCCCTATTTATATTTCCTATACTAGCTAATTCATTTCCAAAATAATTCTCACTAATTTGTGGATTTATTCCATTATTCTCTAAGCAGTTATATATATTAAAATATATTACATTAGCTGCTACTGAAAGATAGTTATATCCTTTATTCATTAGTCTCGTATTTTCTTTTTCTCCTTTTAGAGTATTATTTTGATTAACTAAATATTCTTCCCAAATTTTCTTTTGATTTCCCAAAGAATTTTGAAGATTTACATCACCATTTTGGGCTATATTTTTTTCTAAATCATTTTCTAATTTTACAAATTTATCTCCAGCTACATTACTAACTTCTATAGTTCCATATAATGTTTGATAGTCAGGGTCTTTAAATTTGTTATTTGCATACATCATTATCTCATTTGCTTTTCCAAGATATAAATCAAATAAATTATTTATGTTGTTATTTTTTGCAACATTTATATTTTCAGCTTGAGTAAAGTTTTGCTGAAACACTTCATTTTTCTTTTTTTGTTCATTCTTAGAAACCATTATTAACGAAAATGCTCCGATAATTAAAATCAATATAATTATTATTCCAATTCCTATTTTTGCTTTATTATTTTTCATCTGTTTACCTCCTTTTCCTATTTTACACTTTAATAAGTTTTTAAGGAAATTTTTCCATAATAATTAATAGTAAATTTACTCTTTTTTTCTATTTTTAAGGCTATTTTACTCATTAATCATATAAAATCTCTAATTTAAACTAATATTTATCTTAATTTCTACAAAGAATATTTCTATATTTATTTTATTAGGAGGTTTATTTATGAATAAAAATCATACATTCCCAACTCAATTTCCAAAACAGCATCAAGATAGGCAACCTGGATTAGAAAAAGATATGAATCCTCTTCCTATATCTGAACACCCTTCATATATCAATGATGGAAAAAGATTAAAAGATAAAATCGCTATTATAACTGGTGGTGATAGTGGCATTGGAAAAGCTATTTCTTTAGCTTATGTAAATGAAGGTGCTAAAGTTGTTATTGTATATTTTGATGAACATGATGATGCTAAAGAAACCGAAAGATTAATTAAAGAAAAGGGAGGCGATTGTCTTCTTATTTCTGGTGATTTAGGAGACCCTAATTTTTGTCAAACTGTAGTAGACAAAACAATAGAAAAGTATTCTAAAATAGATATTCTTATAAATAATGCTGCTATGCAATTTGTTTGTGAAAATATTGAAGATCTTAGTGATGATCAATTCTTAAATACTTTTAAAAGTAATATGTTTAGTGCTTTTTACTTAACTAAAAGATCTCTTAAGTATATGGAATGTGGTTCTTGCATAATAAATACTACTTCCATAGTATCTTATAGAGGTAATGAAAAACTTATAGATTATTCATGTACTAAGGGAGCCTTAACCACTTTCACAAGATCTCTTGCTAAAGCTTTAGCTCCTCGTGGAATACGTGTAAATGCAGTCGCTCCTGGACCTATCTGGACTCCGCTTATTCCCTCGTCTTTCAATGAAGAAGATTCAAGTAAATTTGGTCAAAGTACTGCTTTTAAGAGAGCAGGTCAACCAGTTGAAGTTGCTGAAAGTTATGTATTTTTAGCATCTAATGGAGCTTCTTATATAACTGGTGAAGCTATTCATGTAAATGGCGGAGAAGTATTAAATAGTTAAACATCAGTAAAAATAGATTTACAAAAATAGAAACTCAATTTTAAAATAATCTTAAAATTGAGTTTCTAGATTTTATAATCTATATTTTGCATTGTTAGTTTCACCTATATATACTCTTAAGCATAAACTTTTATGCTTAATGCTAAATTATACGGACAAGTTCCATTTAAAATATGTTGAACTGTCTTTTCTTTAATATTATCATATTTTTCAAAAGTTTCTTTTGCCTTTGCATAGTTATTATAAACTTTCCAATAACCACAATGTAGACATTTTTTATCTGTACATTCCATAAAATCTTTAACATCCTCTATTGGAATTCCTAAAAATAATCCTAACTCATGAGGACAATTATAAGCTTCATATCTTTTAACTAGCATCTTAAGATAGAAATCTAAATTTTCTTCTTTAGGATAATCTAAATTCATTAAAAACTCTTTACTTTTTTCTTCAAATAACCTTCTTGAAAGAACCTCTCTATTATATACAAGTATTATTAAAGCATCCTTGTTTTCTCTTAAACTTATATATTCCATCCCTACTGCTTTTAAATAACTTTCCCCATATTCTATCCATTTTTCATATGCATTTTCACCTGTCTTTTTAAGAGTTACTGTTTCCGAAGGTTTTACTCCCGATATAACTAATGATGTATTATATAATAAGAATTTTTCAATATATTCTTTACTACTCATTGATGATAAATTTTTATAAAATTCTAATATTCCCATAATTACACACTCCTCTTCTGCAAATCAATCTATACATAATTTAATACTGATAATCATTTTCAATTAAATGATATAATATTTAATTATTCTTGTCAACACTCAATAATTTCTTTTATTTAACTTTCATATAATATTAAAATTTTGCTAATACTATAAAAAATATATTTTAGGAGAATTATTATGCAAATTAATCATGTTAATCATTACGATGAAGTAAGCACTTTTATTATGTGTTACCCTTGTAATTTCAACCTTTTACATAAACTTTTTTTTAGAAACGTAAATAAACCACTTATGTTTAACCAATATAATACATTTATAAATTTATTAATTAATGAGAAAATAAATATACAATTTTTAGATCCTATCTATGGAAAAAATCAAGTTTTTACTCGTGATGTAGGTTTTGTTATTGATGATATTTTTTTTATTTCTAAACTCAAAAATCCTCATCGAAAAAAAGAAACTTTAGCCTTAAAGAAATATATCTACCCACAGCATAAAAAAATTTATGAATTTCATAATTTCATAGAGGGAGGCGATGTTCTTGTTCATAATACTATTATTTTTGTAGGATTAAGTTCTAGAACTTCCATTGAAGCTGTATATGAATTACAAGACTACTTAAATTCCATTCCCAAAAATTTCAAGGTAATTCCTATAAAATTTAATTCTAAAAAAATGCTTCATTTAGATTGTGTTTTTAATATTCTCTATGATAATCATGCTATTATCTCTAATTATGTTTATGATATATGTTTAATAAAAAAATACATTCCAAATTTATATTTTATAAGTAATAAATCTGCACGAAAGCTTGGTACAAATTTTATAAATTTAGGAAAAAAAAGAATTATAACATCTAATGAGGAAGTTTTTTCTTTATTAAAAAAATTAAAATTCAAACCAATTTATTGTGACTATTCAGAGATAATGAAAGCTGGTGGTAGCTTTACTTGTAGTACTCTCCCTATTTTCAGAAATCATTAAACACATATCTCTTCCTTCACATATAAGAAAAAGCCCTAGATTTATCTAAGGCTTTTCTTAATTTTAATATTTATTTATAGCTCACTTTATATAAATTAACATTCATATCTTCATTTCCAATGTTTTGCCACTGATTTCTTGGTATTAACTCCCCACTACTCTTAACCCAATCCATTATTTGCTCATTGTTCGGACTAAGAGTTATATTTTGTACCAATACATACTTTATTTGACCTTCTTTAACCATTTCTTTAAATTTCGCTAAGTTTACCACATTATCAGCTCCTGAAAACCCTCCAAGTGCCATAACTGATTTTTTAGAATGTAATATAATCTTTTCTGCATATGGTGATGTATCTATCGATGTTGGTGTTACTAATAAATATTTTTCTCCACTCTCATGGCTTTCTAAATAATTTATTAGTTTGGGAATATTTTTCTCTATTACTAAATTTGTATTTGTATCCCTATTATTTTTGTTTGGTAAAAGTTGTAGCCCTGCTTCTGCTGCATTTCCATCTAAAGGATATTTAATCGTTGCTCCTGCTCCAATTAAAGGAACTACTATAATTCCTAGTATCCCTATTCCAAACAAAATTTTTCTAAACCTTAAATTTGCATTTCTAAATAAAAGAATAATTCCAATTACTATAAATGTAATAATTAATGCTCCCCAAGAAACAACCCTTAAAACTTTTGTTAAATTCCCATTATAATATATAAGCATATTTCCTTGGAAAAATATTGTTGCTAAAAATCCTAAAGCTAATAATATCGATTTTTTTCTACTTTCATTATATAATTCTCCTGCATATACAATTCCAATACTTGCTAAAGCAGCTATTGGTGCTGCAAGAATAGTTAAGTAATAGGTATGTGCTATTCCACCTGAAAAACTAAAATATATGAAATCTGGTATAAACCAAACTATCCAATATAATAATGCAACTTTTCTTTTATTAGTAAACTTAAATATATTTTTTTCTCTAATTACTCCTACTAATATCCCTAAAAGCGCAAAAGGTAAAAACCAAATAATTTGATCTGCCATAGAATTTCTAGATAATAATCTCATTATTCCTCTATCATTATTTCTCACTGCTGCTGCATTTCCTTTTTCATCAGTATTATTTTGAGTTGATAAATTATTACTTTTTATCATTTGACTTGGTAAAAATGATCCACCATTTAATTTAGAGTATACTCCTAATCTTTGTAATCCATTATGCCCTACCATCAGCTCAATTACACTATTATTCGTACTACTACCTACAAATGGTCTATCTTTTGCTGGAACCATATCTACTATAAATCCCCATGATAATGATAAAATTATAAGAATTAAACCTCCTATAATTAAATTAACTATCTTCCTTTTTAGGCTTATTTTATTTGATAAAAAGTATACAAAATATACTGCTGGTAAAATTAAGAAGGCTTCTGCCATTTTAATATTAAACCCTATTGCTATCCATATAACACAAATTATTAAGTATTTTAACTTGCCTGTTTTAGCTCCTTTAACTGCATAATAACTAGCAATTAATGTAGTTAGAAGTAATAAGTTATCAATAGTATTATTCCGACTTGCTGCAACAACTACTGGAGTCACTGCCAATATTAAAGCTGAAATTAATCCTACTAAAGTACCAAAATATTTTTTCATTAAACAATATAATATAATTACTGATAGTACTCCTGCTATTGCCTGAGGTAATATTATACTCCATCCATGAAACCCAAATATCTTAGCAAATAACCCCTGAATCCAAAGACCAATAGGCGGCTTATCCATGGTTATATAGCCCGTAGGATCAAAGGATAAAAAGAAAAAATTCTTTCCATTTACTAACATACTTTTTACACCAGCTGCATAGAATTCGTTTCCAAAACCTTCTATACCCAAATTCCAAAAATCCAAAATTGCTGCTAAAATGACAATTAACGTAATTGCTAATTTATCTCTTTTAAACTTGAAACTTTTAATCATCCGTTACTCCTTTTATTGTTCGTTTTAAAGTAATTTTGTATTTTCCCCTATTTTAGTATTAATCTTTATTTTATATATTATAATTAAAATATTTTCCTTTAAGAATTTCAATTGGTTTTCAGCAATTCTTTCATTTTTAAACTTAATTTTTATTAAATATAAAGAATTTTCTAATAATTTTCTATATACTAATCATTTTCAAACTAATTTTCTGCAATAATTATTCAAAATATACATAACATAATCATCTTTATCAAATAACTTATTACCTTCAGAATTTCCATATTCTTTCACCATTTCATTAAAAGGTATTATTGCTCTACAATGCTGTGCTACTGACTTATTATTTATATAATTATTTAAAATTTTCTCTAATCCATCTTCCTTTAAATTTCCAAGTCTCCAGGCTTCTTCTATTCCTGTGTAGTTAGGATATACATCAAACTCAGATGTTATATAGAATACTGGTGTCTTTGTAGCTAAATTTAATACTGAATCATCTTTTATAAGTTCTCTATAAAGAATTTTTTCTGGTTTTCCAAATCTATCACCATACTCCTTAGGTATATAACACAAATCTTCTTCTGTAACTCTTATATTTAATAATTTTTCATTTTCACCATCACAACTGCCTTGATGCACAAATAATTCAAATTCTTCGCCTATGGCTCTACACCTTTTCTTTAAATTCAGATTTTCGCTTAATTCAATTAACTTCTGAACTTCATGTATATTATTTTTATTTACAAACATTTGCCATCTTGGTGCAATTTTATTTTCAAGTAATATTTCAGTCGCATTTATTAGTTCTTTAAATGCACCTTTACGTCCTATATAATAATCAGTTTTTTCTTCAAGTCCAAAAAAAGTTAATTGACACCGTCTTACACCAATTTCATATGCCCACTTAACATATTCTTCATCTCTATTTATTCTCCAAAAGCTTAATAACTCAAATCTTTCCGGAATACTATTTTTACTTAATTCCTTATCTAACATCCATAACGACTTATAATTTTCACTATAATCTAGTTCTCTAAACCAACTATACACATCTAAAAAATCTGTATATTTCCTAAAACTTTTTGCTATATCTTTTAAATCTTCTTCAGTCAGCTTTCCATTTTTAAAATGTCCAATCCAACAATGCTTACACCTATTTGGACATCCAACCATATCTACACCAATAGTAATTTTTTCAAATCTCATCTTCTCTTTTCCTCTCTACTCCACTAAACTCCTTTTAAATATTGTTCCAATATTATAATAGATTCTTCTTTTTCCCCAATCATTTCAACTGATATCTTTTTTATGATTGTCTTAAATTTTTCATTTTCATCATTAATACTTATAAATGCCTTATCTAATAATTCCTTTGATGCAACTTTCCCAACTGTCATATGAGGAATATACTTCTCTTCACCTTTAAACTTTTTTAAACTTCCTGCATAAAGCTTCTCATGAATTTCTTTAATTTCTTCTATTCCTTTTATAACATTCAAAAATAAATACCTTCCATACTTGTCCTCTTTTTTACTAAATCCATTAAGCTCTAATTCAAATCTTTTTATATCCTTTAGAACTTCTTTAATATGCAAACTAAGTTCTTTATCACTTACTTTACTTTCAAACGGAAATACTAATGTAATATGTGGTCTTACCAACTTTGCTAATGGATCATATTTATCTCTAATTTTATTTATCTTTCCCATATTTTCAAACTCTGGAAAGATCATAATCGTTCTTATACTCATAAATCTTTACTTATCCTTTCATACTTTTTATTTCTAATAGTTTTAGAATCTTTTATATATATATTAATCACTTTCTGTAATATATAACTTCCTTCATTTATATCCTTAGGATTTTCTATTTTTATTATAGAAAATCCACATTTATTTACATAAAAATTGTGATTTCTTCTTGAAAATATAGGTGTTTCAGTATTCCATATTTTTGTATCTGGATACAATTTCTCAATTAAATTCCATACCCTTGTTCCTATTCCTTTATTCTCATAATTAATATCAATAAAAATATTTCCTAAATAATTCTCATTATTACTATTAATCCAAAGTATTACTGCTCCAATTAAGTTATTATTTTCATATATACATAAAGATGTCGTATTTTCATCTAAAGCCCACCTTCTGAGAAAAGTTCCATCATCATATCCACTTGGGCCACCACACTCTTTATCTAAATGAATCTTCGTATCATAATCAAATGCAGCTTTCATTATTGGAATCAGCTTATCTATATTTTCTTCCTTTAATTCTTTAAATTCTATATTCATATTTTTCTCCCTCAATCAACTTCTAAGATATTCTTCTGGATTCTTTAAAACTCTTTCTAAATCTTCATAAAATAAAGAACAATGGTATCCATCAGCTACTGCATGATGAATTTGTAATGTAACAGGCATTAAAGTTTTCTCTTCAACATCAAAATATTTTCCCCAAGTTACCATAGGAAAAAGAAACTGATATCCTGATTCATTAGATACATTAAATGATGAATATGTTAACCATGGAATGCAAGATACAATAAAAGAATCTCTTTTTCTCTCTGTTTTCATTCCAAAATTTTTATAATTATCTAAATCATTTACCATTGCTTTATAAAATGTTGAAAATTCATTGTTATATTCTGTACATAAAGTATCCATAATCTTTGTTTTATCATTTAGAACTGAATAATCAGGATGTACTACATCGTAATATCCAAGATTATTTTCTTTATCATATCCCATTCTAAATTCTATATGATTATTAATTGCCCGTGAAACAATCCATGTAAATGTAGGATATACTCTATAATCATTTTTCTTTATAAACTCCATAAGTATAGATATATCCACATTAACAGTTAAATTATATGTGCTTTTAGCAATTGTCATAAAATGCTTGTATAGCACAAACTAATAGTAATCCAGAAAATCATTAAAAAGTTTACCACCCT
>NZ_CAMTIG010000090.1 GCF_947072515.1 uncultured Clostridium sp. | reverse complement strand
GAACCTATAAGCGAAGGCACTTTTTATAAGTGTCCACTTTATAGGTTCCATTTTACTTTTACCGCGGCCTTTTATATTACTAATTCTTCAATTTGAACTGTATACTTACCACAATTATTACAAACTATTACGCTTACTATGTAGCTATCATCTACTTCTCCTAGCATTTCTAATCTATGATAAGTTTTTCCTTCATAACTTTTATCTATATTACTTATTATATATTTTTTATCTTTAGTATATATATAAAAGAAAGCTTCTACATATTCACTTATATTTCTTTTTCCTTTAAAATTCCCATCACACGCTTCACAAGAAGTACTATAATAAGACTTTTCAAACTCTGATTTATTTTCATTTAAAAGTCGTATAGTTTCTTCTAAACTAAATCCTTCAACTGGTGCTTCTTCATCATTTATTAATTCTAAAAAATTTTCTTTATTTAATATATATTCTTTTTCTTCAACTTTGAATTTGTATTCCATTTTAATCCTCTTTTCTTTTTTCTTATATTATATCATAATTAAGTTCTCTATTTTTCAAACTATTTGAATAAATATTGAAAATCTCATAATATACTTCATTTTTCACTCTTCTATTACCTTCAGATATCCTTTTCATAGAGATTCTAACTAATTTATCTATATCAATATTTTCTAGGTTTACTTTTTCATAATAGCTTAATTTATTTATAGTTTTAACTAAGTCCTTAAATGTAGAAAATCCTAATACATTTATTATATTATTTAATCTTCTTTCTTTTTTAAACCTTTTTAAATATTCACTATAAAGTAATCCTTTAGCAAATCCTAATCCAATATTGTCTACAACTGAAAAAGTTTCACCTAAAATATTAAACATATCTCTACCATATCTATTTAGTAGTATTCCACCAAGAATAGAAACCATAGATAAATTTTCTCTATCTCTACTTCCTATAGTTCCATTCAATAAATTGTCTATAGATTCTCCAAATCTTCTAAGTCCCTCTATTGCTATTTTCTCATTTTCTTTATCTATATTATTATTTAAGTAACCTTCTATCAAATTACTCATACCATTTAAACTAGAATTTCTTACTTTAACTATATCTATTTTATTTGTATAATAAGGATCTACTAATGCTATATTTGGTTCAACTTCAATACATTTAAGCATCTTACTATTTAAATAAATTAATGCGTACTTACTTGTTTCGCTTCCTGAACCCGAAATAGTGGGTACTGTACAAATTTTAGCATGTTTATTACTTTCAATTTCCTCTTCCACTAATAATACACTAATACCTTTCCCTATATCTATAGTTGTTCCTCCGCCAATAGCTATAACATAGTCACAATTTAACTCTCTTCCTATCTTACTTCCTTTTTCTATGTCTTCCATATTACATATATTTTTTTCTTTTATATATACCTCAAACTCTTTGTTATTTCTCTTTAAAAATTCTGTTATATCCTTAAATCCATGGCTATTTTTTGAAGATTTTTTTCCTGAAACAATTAAAGGCTTGTTGCCTAGTTTTAGTATATCATTTCCGTATTTTTCTAAAATTCCTCTTCCATATACAATACTAGTATTTGTTTTTAAGTTTAACTTCATCCTTGCTCCCCTTTCATCTATTGATGTTCAAAATAAAAGTTATCTACTCTATATTATTTATCTTCTATCCATATTATGATTAAATAATGCATTTTTGTAATATAATTTATATTACCTATGAATACTTAATAAAAAAATTAAAATTCTAATGAAAAATATTTCATTAGAATTTTAATTTTCAAGCTTTCAATTGCTATAATATTTAATTTTTAGCTTTTTCAACCTTTAATTTTTTTCCTTTAATAGTTTTATCTTTTAATTCTTTTAAAACTAAATTTCCTTTATCATTAAATATTTCTACTGTTGACCCCATATCTTTTATCTCAATTACACCAATATCATCTTTTTCTACTCCATTTATGCTACAAATAGTTCCTACTATATCAAGGATTCTTATTTTCTTCTTCTTACCACCATTTAAATAAATTTTAGTTACACCTTTAATAACTTTCTTTTTATCTTTTCTAACTTCTGGCTTTTTTCTTAAATCATCAATAGATTCTTTTTTATCTTCTATCTCTTTTTCCTTATACTCTTCTATTTTAAATCCTATGTATTCTTCTATTCTTTGAAGATATTTTTCTTCAAAAGGTGTCATTATAGTAATAGAATTTCCTTTAAGTCCGCCTCTTCCTGTTCTTCCTATTCTATGAACATAAGCTTCTTTTTCTACAGGAATATCTAAGTTAATAACATGTGTAACTTCTTCTACATCTAATCCCCTTGCAGCTATATCTGTAGCTATAAGAATTTTAAAACGTCCTTCTCTAAACTCTTCCATTTTTTTATTTCTTTCTTTTTGCAACATATCACCATGCAATTTATCTATTGAATATCCTTTTTCTTTAAAGTATTCATATGCAATTTCTACATTTCCTTTAGTTCTACAGAATAATATTGCTCTTTTAGGTAATTCCCCTAAAAGTATTTCATTTGTTTTATCTAACTTTTCTTTTCCATCTACAACTAAAATTCCATGTGTAATACTTTCTGTTACAAGTCCAGTTTTTTCACATTTTATCCAAACTGGTTTATCCATATATTTCTCTGTTAATTCCTCAATTTTTTCTGGCACCGTTGCTGAAAATAACATCGTTACTCTATCTTTTTTAATTCTTCTACAAATACCTTCGACTTGACCAATAAATCCCATATTAAACATTTCATCTGCTTCATCTATTATAAAATATTTTATAGACTTTCCATTTAATCTACCCTCATCTATATGATCTAAAATTCTACCTGGTGTTCCTACAGCTATATTCCACTTTTGTTTTAATGCTATTTCTTGATCTTTAAAAGATTCTTTTCCTATTAAAGTTACTATTTTTAACTTCTTATATCTTCCTAAATTTCTTAAATCTTGACTTATTTGAATCGCTAATTCTCTTGTTGGTGCTAAAACTAATGCTTTTTCTTCACCTTCAAAATCTAAATTTTCACATAATGGTATACCAAAAGCTGCTGTTTTCCCACTACCTGTTTGTGATTTTACTATTAAATCCTTCTTTAATAAGGCTTCTTTCATTACCTTTTCTTGAACTTCTGTTGGTTTTTTATATCCTAAATCTTCAATCGATTTTAATACTTCATTGCTTAAATTATATTCTTTAAATGTACTCATTTTTTCCTCCAATGTTTGAACTTCCTTATAAGTATAGCCTATCTTACAAATTAAAGATAGGCTATACTTATATGAACTACATAATCTTTATAAAGTTAAAATACTCCTCTTACCATCCATGTAAGAAGAGTATTTTTATTATATTAAATTTTCTGTTGATCTTTCTAATATTCCTGTTAAAAATGCTAATACTACACCATAATTTGTTATAGGTATATTATTTTCTCTACATTTTTGAACTCTATTTACAACAGTTTTTCTATTTATCATACAAGCTCCACAGTGTACTACAAGTGCATATTCTTTTAACTCTTCTTCAGCAAAATCATATCCTACTTTATAATCACATTCAAGCTCTCCACCAACAAATTTTTCTAGCCCTTTAGGAATTTTAATTCTTCCAATATCTTCATGTGATACATTGTGTGTACAACTTTCTGCAAAAAGTATTTTATCTCCTGGCTTTAAATTTCTTATTGCATTAGCACCTTCTATAAAACATGCTAAATCTCCCTTTTGTCTAGCAAAAAGTATTGAAAAACTTGTAAGATTTATTTCTTTAGGTACTATTTCACTTACTCTTTTAAATGCTTGTGAATCTGTAACTACTAAATCTATATCTTTTAATTCATTTAATGCTTCAGAAAGCTCTGTATCTCTAACAACATAACTCTTTATTCCATGGTCTAAACAATCACGAATAAGTTGTACTTGCGGCAGAATTATTCTTCCTTTTGGTGCCTCTGAATCTATAGGTACTACTAAAACAACTTTTCCACCATAAGGAACTAAATCACCTATTAAGCTTCTATCTTCTTCTTCAGCTTCAAGAACTTTTATTAATTCATCTTTAAGTTCTTCTATACCTGCTCCTGTTACTGTTGAAGTTGGTATAACTTTTTTATATTTATTTATTAACCCATTTACGATAGTTCCATTACCAATCTCAGCTTTGTTTGCTGCTACTATAAATGGAATATTAAATTTCTTAGCCTCTATAACCCATTTTTCAAATGAATCATAATCTGGACTACTTGAATCAATAACAAAAATTGCTATATCAGTCTTTCTTAAAACATCCATAGTCTTTTTCATTCTTAATTCACCTAATTCACTTTTATCTTCAAGTCCTGCTGTATCTATAAGAAGAACTGGTCCTACTGGAATAAGTTCCATTGCTTTTTGTACAGGATCTGTAGTTGTTCCTTCAACTTCTGAAACTAATGACATCTCTTGACCTAAAATTTTATTCATAAGAGATGATTTTCCACTATTTGTGTTCCCAAATATCGCTATATGTTTTCTGTTGGCATTTGGTGTGTTATTCATAATATTCACTCCCTCTTGTCTTATGTGTTATTTAAAATAAAGCTCCTTCAAAAATTCCTTTGAAGGAGCTTTACTTATATTATACTACTTTTTTCTAAAGGTATAAATCTCTTTTTCCTTGTAACATTTTTTCTATATTATCTTCTGTTACTTTTCTTGTCTTTGGATTTTCTATTTTACTTGCTATATCTCTTGCAAAAGCTACAGCTTTTTCTTTAAATCTATCATTTCCATAGTCAATAGCATATTCTACTAAAGTTGTTATAGCATTTGGTTCACAAACCTTTTGGATTTCTCCAGATTTTGCAAGTTCCATGAATCTATCTCCAACTCTTCCTTTTCTATAACATGCTGTACAGAAACTTGGAATATATCCATCATCAATAAGATTTTCTATTGCAGATAAACTATCTGTTTCAACATCAAATAATTTGAATTGTTCATCACTATCTTCATTATTTGCTCTCTTTTTATATCCACCTATTACAGTAGTTGATCCTACAGAAATTTGTGAAATACCATAAGTCATTATTTCTTTTCTTAATTCTGGTGTTTCTCTTTCTGTAATCATAAGTCCAGTAAATGGAACAGCTATTCTTATTACAGCAACTACTCTCTTAAATGTTTCATCATCTAAGATATGTGGAAGTTCTTCTAAATCTACTCCTGTTGCTTCTCTTATTCTTGGTACAGAAATAGTATGGAATCCAACCCCATATTCTTTTTCTAAGTGTGCATTGTGCATCATAAGTCCTAGAACTTCAAATCTTGGATCTGCTAATCCAAATAATACTCCTGCTCCAACATCTTCAATTCCAGCTTCCATAGCTCTATCAAATGCAGTTAAATGATATTCATAATTGCTTTTTAATGAATTTGGATGAGCTTTTTCATACATTGGTTTATTATATGTTTCTTGGAATAATACATAAGTTCCTATTCCAATATCATGTAACTTTTTGTAATTTTCAACTGAAGTTGCTGCTATGTTCACGTTTGTTCTTCTTATTTCACCATTTCCATTTTGAGTTGCATACATAGTTTTTATACAATCTAAAACATATTCAATTGGTGCATTAACAGGATCTTCTCCAAGTTCTAAAACTAATCTCTTATGTCCCATAGCTTCTAAAAGTCTTACTTCTTCTGCTACTTCTTCTTGAGTTAATCTCTTTCTTTTAAAGTTATTTGAACATTTGTACCCACAGTAAACACATTTATTAACACAGTAATCACTTACATAAAGAGGTGCAAATATAACTATTCTTTTACCATATATTTCTTCTTTTATTTTCCCTGCAATTTCAAAAATTTCTTTTTCTACATCTTTTTCTTTAGTTGCTAAAAGAATAGCTATATCTCTGTAATCTAATGTTTCTCTTTTTCTAGCCTTTTCTATTACCTTTAATGATTCCTCTCTAGTAGGATTTTTAGTTTCTTCTAATATACTATTTATATATTCGTGATTTATAAACATATTAATTCTCCTCTTCTTCCTTTTTAGCTTTAAGCCACTTTACATTGTCTCCACGATTTACTTCTATTTCGTAACCAAATGTTTTCATCTTCTCTTCCATTTGAGCCTTATATTCGGCAGCTTCGTCTCCTGTAAAAACTTTTCCATCGTATAATGCATATTTTTTTCTAACATTCATTGGTGAAAGATTTGGCATTATTACATTTCCACCTGCTTTTACTCCCTTTTCTCTTCCTAAAGGATCTATTGTTCCAAGGGCTGTTGTTGCTGGAAGTAATACATCTGGAAGTAATAATCTTACTAATGCAAGTATTATAACTGTTTTTTGTACTGTTCCACCTTTTTCTTTACCTAAAGGAGTATCTTTTTGTGGAATAAATGGTCCTATTCCACACATATGTGGTTTAAATTCTTTTACAAATCTTAAATCTCTTACCAAATCACTATTTGTTTGGTTTGGAAGTCCAACCATAAATCCTGCTCCTGCTTGATATCCAATTTCTCTTAAATTTCTAAGACATTCTCTTCTCTCTTCAAAAGAAGCTCCTGGATGAAGTGCTTCATAAAGTTCTTTTGTTGCTGTTTCATGTCTTAAAAGATATCTATCAGCTCCTGCTTCAAATAATTTTTGATAAGATTCATAGCTTCTTTCTCCTAAAGAAAGTGTTATAGCATTTTTAGGATAACGTCTTTTTATTTCTTTTAGAATATCTACTAGTCTTTCATCTGTAAAATAACTGTCTTCTCCACCTTGAAGTACAAATGTTTTATAACCAATTTCATCACCTTTATCTACACATTCTAAAATCTCTTCTTTAGTTAATCTGTATCTATCGGCATTTTTATTACTTTTTCGTATTCCACAATAGGCACAATCTTTTTTGCAATAATTAGAGACCTCAATAAGACCTCTTACATAAACTTTATTATCATAATTTTCTTTTCTTCTAATATCAGCTTTTTCTACTAGATATTCTTCTTCTTCTTCAGTTATATTATCTAAAATATATAAAAGTTCAGTATCTGTTGCATCATGTTCTTTAAATAATTTGTCTATTATCTCTTTTACGTTCATAAAAATTCCTTTCATCATTTAAACTTCTTTTTTACTAATTGCTGTTTTAATTGTTATCCCATTAATGTTTCCAAGTTTTCCTGTTAAGCTATTAATTTGATCTACTTCACCTTTAACCACTATTGAAATTACTGTCATATTATCGTCTAAGGGAATACCCATTCTTCCCTTAACAACACCTCTAAAAGATGCTAATACACCATTAAAATTTTCTTGACATTCTATTGGATTTTCAAGTATTGCACTTATAACCCCTATTTTCATAAAAAACACCTCTCTTATTTATTATATTTAAATGTTGAAACTATAACTTTCCCTATTTAAATTACTTTTAACGTTTATTTCATCTAAAATCCTATATAACAAAGGTATTATTATTTCCATATACGTTAAAAAAGCTAATACTCTTTTTTACGAAAGAATATTAGCATATAAAAATCCTCTTAATTTAAAGCTTTTAAATTCACTAAAAGCTCTTATTTTTTAATCTAATGGCTAAGTGATTTCTTATAAACTGTTCTTTCAAATTAGATTTCTCTTTTCTGTTAGATTTAAAACATTACCCATTTTTTAAAGAATTCTCTCTAAAATTTGGTTACACTAACATTATACACCTAACTTCATTAAAATACTATCTATAAGAGTATTCTTTTTCTCTTTTAAATATTCTCTATAATAATCCTTACTTTCATCTTTATTTTCTATATTTACTAGTAAAAATGTATCAAATTCCCATTTATATGTCTTTTCAATTTCACTGTTTATTTCCATTAGTAACTGGTACGAATTAATTTTTTTAAACTTTCTTATTTTCCCTTCAAGTTCTGTATTATATTTCTTAACCTTCTCAACAATTCTACTAACAGTTTTAATTTTATTTTTTAAGTAATACTTTTCAAATTCTGTTTTTATATCAAATAATTCTTTTATTGTATACTCTCTGTTATTTACCGTAATCCCTGCTGTTCCTTCTTCAAAAAGACTTCTAATTATATTAGTAACTATTTCTTCTTTCTTCTTTACTTCAAATTCTCCACCAACTATTTCTAGTGCTTTTCCTAAATGAATTAAGGATTCTTCTATTTTTTTATCATTTAATTCTATTATCATCTTTTAAACTCCCCTTAAAATATAGTAAAATTCATATCCTTTATTATAATTGCTAGAAAATTTCTTGTCTATCTCTTTATATTATTCATTTATTTATTTTTATTTTTTGGATTTAATTGTATAATATTAATTGTAAATAATATACTTAGGAAAAGAGGTTAAAAATGAACATACTAAAAGAAATCACAAATAGATTTTCTATATTCAAAGATTTCTATGATTATATACGTATTATTGAAACTAAAAACTTTACAGTAATAAAGAATACTAATTCTGAAATAGATACTTATAATCTACATTGTCTAAGTGATTCTAAAAGATGTAGTGATTGTCTTGCTCAAAAAGCCTTTTTGACTCAAACCACCTTACAAAAAATAGAACTTATAGATAATAAAGCTTATTTACATACTTTATCACCTTTTTCAATAGATAATACTACTTATGTAGTAGAATTTTTTAAAGATATAAGTGATACTTTATTTTTCTCAGAATCAAAAACAAGTACTCCTATTGGAAAGTTTTTAACATCTTTAACTGAGATGGCAAATAAGGATTCTTTAACTAAAGCTTATAATAGAAACTTTTTGAACTCTAACTTCAGAGATAAATTTAATAGTACGTCCTCTCTTCCAATCTCTTTAATTATGATTGATTTAGATCATTTCAAAAATATAAATGATGAATTTGGACATTTAATTGGTGATACTATTTTACAAAAGTTTTCTAGTTTAATCTTTACTTTTTTAGATTCTCACTCATATTTTTGTAGATTTGGTGGAGAAGAATTTTTAATTTTTCTAGATAATGCACCTTTAAATAAGGCTGTTTCTCTAGCTAATACTATAAAAGATACTTTAGATAATCATCCATTTATAGTCCATGAGTTCCAAATCTCATTATCTTGTAGCATGGGAGTTGTTTCTTCATTTTATTCTAGTACTACTTTAGATGCTCTCTTAGAGTCTGCTGATAAAAATCTATATATTGCCAAAGAATCAGGTAGAAATACAATTATTTTTTAAATAAAAAAGGATTATCTTAATATTAAAGACTAAAATGGTACCTATGAACTGGACACTTTAAAAAAAAGTGTTTCGTTTATAGG
>NZ_CAMTIG010000089.1 GCF_947072515.1 uncultured Clostridium sp. | reverse complement strand
AGTGTATCAATTAAATTGATACACTTTCTATATATTCTTTATATTCATCACTTAAATAGAAATCTCTATTTGTTTTATAAGTATAATATACAGGTATGCTATCATAAGCATATTTTAAATTAAGATCTAAATATCTTTCGCATTCAATTGCTAATAAATATAAATCTTGTGTAGATTTAGATGCATTATATCTAAGAAGTAATAAGTAAATTTCAGTGTCCATGCTGTTCACTTTTCTTGCTAGTTTTCTTGCCTTACTTTTTGCATCTTGAAATTTTAAAAACAATTCCATTTGATTGTAGTATTTATTGGTATTTAACATAATTTACTTCAACTCCTTCTGTAAAATTTTATATAATTATATCATTAAACCTTCTTATTGTTAAATAAAATTAACCATCTGAATAAAATATTTCATTCTAATACTCTAAGTTCACTTTAAACATTAATTTCTAATAATACTTATTCCTTTTTTAAGCATCTTCAAATATATATTCAATTAAAATATTATTTCTTTAATCGCAAAAAAAATAAATGCAGTGATTTGCATTTATTTTAATTGTTTATTCATTTAATTTGCAGCAATATCTTGCCCTAAATTAATTAATAGTTGCTTTTGTAATTCTACTATATTTTTTGCACTATCATTTTCTATAGTTGGTATAGTTGCATTTAAATCTCTCTGTGCTTGACTTGTTAGTGTTCCTAAATTTCGTTGTTCATCCTGTTTAAGCTGCTCTATATAATTATTAATAATGACATTATTACTTCTTATTGCATCTAATTGTTCTGCTGTAAATTTATCTCCGTATTTATTTGTGTACGCAATTGTATTTTTATTACAATTCATTGCAAGTACAGTTCCTGCAACACCTATTATAATAACTATCACAACTATGATTATTCCTATAATTATCTTTTTCTTTTTTTTCATTTGTCCCCTCACAATCTTTATTAATCTATTTTCATTAGTATTATGCCTCTTTTTATAATAATATCAGAAATTATCATAAAAATCGGTATATTATTATGAAGAATTCTAAATAGTTCATCTTCTATATTAATCTTCTCTTTTTGAATAGTTTCTATTAAAAAAAAGCTTAAAATCTCACTTTTAACAATTTTTTCTCTCGTTAAATGCTATAATTTTCTTATTAGAAATTATTATATTTCAATAAATACTATATAGAAAGGGATGATATTATGAATATAAAAGACTTAGAATATTTTGATTGTCTTTGTGATGAAAAAAGTTTTACTAAAGCAGCTGAAAAACTTTTTATTTCTCAGCCTTCTGTAAGCTTTTCCATTAAAAGATTGGAATCCGAATTAAATTCTAAACTAATAATTAGAAATCAATATAGTAAAGAACTAAAAATTACAAATGAAGGATTAATCTTTAGAAAGCGTGTTAAAAACATCCTTTCTGAATTAAATGAGGCTAAAGCAGAACTTTTAAAATGTAAATCTAAAAAGATAAAATTAGGCATTCCACCTATTATAGGTACATATTTTTTCCCAAAGTTTGCAAGCTATTTTTCTGATAGTGAGTTTGTCGAAAATGTTGAATTTATTCAGTGCGGTTCAAAAAAAATGAAAGATATGCTTATGGATGGTTCTGTAGATATAGCTTTAATTGGTTCTCTAAATCCTATTTTAGATGAACATATAAATAGTAAAGTTCTTTTTACAGATAAGTTTGTTATGTGCTTAAGTAAAAATAACCCTATTTTAAGAGATCCCGACTTAAACTTTTCAAAATTGAGTGATTCTCAATTTATTGTTTTAAGTGATGCTTCTATTCATTTAACTGTTTTAAATAAACTTTTTAATGATTTTAATATAACGGATTCTAAAGTTTGTTATATAGATGAAATTCAAACTGCAAAAACACTTATTGCTGCTAATTTTGGTGTTGGAATATTAGCTAATATGGCTGTTCAAGATTTAAAAGGAATTGTTACTAAAGACTTAAGAAAACCTATTCCCTTTTATATTTCCATTGCCACTAAAAAAGGTCATTACCTATCTGAGATGGAAGAAAATATTATAAAAGTAATGAATAGTGCAACCATTATATAAATTTTAATTATATATAATAAAAAAAATATATTTAACTTAATTTTCAGAAAAATTATATAATTAACTCAATTCAAGATTTAAAAAAATATTTGATTATATAAAATTATTATGGAAAGGAAGTTTATTTATGTTATTTCTTAATTCAGTACAAAGTGTTTTAACTGTTATTTTAATGATTGCATTAGGTTATTTTTTAAAGAAATTCAAGTGGTTTGGTGATGGATTTGCTAAAGGTATTTCATCATTAGTTGTAAAAATTGCATTACCTTGTGCTATATTTATGTCTATTCTAAGCCATTTAACAAGAAGTAGCCTTCTTAGTTTATCAGGAAGTCTTATCTACCCATTAGGAACAGTAGTTATTTCGTATATAATTGCTTACATCCTTATGAAAGTATTAAAGATTAGACCTGGTCGTAGAGGGATATTTTTAAATGCTGTTGCAAACGCTAACACTATATTCATAGGAATGCCTTTAAACTTAGCTTTATTTGGATCTATTAGTATTCCATTTTTCTTAGTTTGTTACGTTAGTAATACTGTTTCAACTTGGGCATTTGGTGTCTTCTTAATTGCTAATGATGACCCAACTAAAGATAAAAATTCTAAAGGTAGCGTATTTAATTGGAAGAAAGTATTATCACCTCCATTAATGGGATTTATACTTGGTGTTATTTTCTTACTATTAAATATCCCAGTACCTAAATTTATAGGTTCTGCATTATCTGATGTAGGTGGAGTTGTTACTCCTCTAGCTTTAATTTATATCGGTATTATTTTATATGATGCTGGACTTAAGAGTATTCGTTTTGACAGAGATACAGTTGTTGCATTAATTGGACGTTTCATTATTTGTCCTGCAATAATAATTGCATTAATTCTTATAGGTTCATCTGCATTTGGTGTTAATTTGCCAACTTTAATGAAACAAACATTTATAGTACAAGCCGCAACTCCAATGCTTGCAGTTTTACCTATACTTGCTAGTGAATATAATTGTGATGTTGAATATGCAACTAATCTTGTTACTTCAAGTACAGTATTATTCGTTATAGTTATTCCAATATTAATGGAATTAACTCAATTTATAAAATAGTTTTCTCAAGTATACCTTATATATAAAAAATGGATGGGAACTTCCCATCCATTTTTTTTATTATTTATTTTATTTCTTATTTAATCTCTTCCAATTTACAAAACCGTATATTCCATTTAATGTGAACTGAATCCACATTATAGCTCCTGATAATGAGTTGAATGAAAAATGTTTTGCACTAATTAATGAAAGTACAAATAAAACTATACCTACTGCATCTGTTAAAATCCAGAAATACCATTGTTCAACATATCTTTTTATTGATGTTATAACTGCACAAATCATCAATGTAGATGTTAATGAATCTATGATAAATTGTTTATCGGGATCAATATGTACATTAAATAATGCTTCAAATATGTTTGGTAATTGTTTTAATAATATTCCATATAAAATCCATACAACTATAAAGAATATAGCTAAAGTAATCCAATTCTTAGCATTCATTCTTCTAACTTCTATTTCACCTGTATCACCTTGTTTTAAACTTTTATTCCATAAGTAAAACCCTACAAACTGCATTGGTATTTGGAATAAAACATATAAAATAACTTGACCATAAACATGGCTAAAGTAAGATACACATGCATAAGCTGCTGCATTAAAAAATCCCCAAATATAACAAACTACACTTGCTCTTGCCGTATATATCGCTGCAAATAAACCTGCTATTGTTGATACAAATCCTAATATACTAACTAAAGTAAATATATTTTCCCCATTAAGTACCGCGGGAGTAAAGAATAATACCACGTTTAAAACTAAAAATACTACAAAGTAGATTTTATGAAATTTTGAAAAAGACTTAAAAAAATTCATTTCTGCCTCCTAATAAATAAATATATTGTCTTTTACATAATACTAGAATTATTCATCATTTCATAATTATGTTTACATAAACTTTTTAAACTTTATGTAAACTAAACATTTTCTTTTTTTTATTAACCTTTTTTTGTATACTTTTTATCTTTTTTAAATTTTCTTATCTATAAAGTAAAAAAAACCGTAAGACAATTGTCCTACAGTTCTTTTTAAAATTAAGCTTGTATTTCTACTTCTTGCTCTGTTTGTGGTTCTGCTGCTAATTCTTTTTCTGCAATGAAATCTTCTATAAGTTCTTTATTTTCCATTAATTCTTCAATAGACATTACAGAGTAATCTTTAGCTCCTTCAGTTCCTACATTTATTCCTTGGTTTCTTAAAAAATCATCTACCTTAGATTGATTCTTTTTATATATATAATATCCTACTGCACATACTCCAACACCTACTAGTGCTCCTGTTAAATGGTCTTTGTTTATTGATTGTATCATTTTTAATTCCTCCTACGTTTTTAATTTATTGCATTTTTAAAGTTCTTAATACTAGTCTCATCTGTATGCATAAATGATGAGCCATTATCAAGCCCTTTAAATAAACTGCCTTCATAATTTTTTATACTATTATTAGTTAACATAAATGACTTTCTCATAGTGTTTCCTTCACCTTCTATAAACTTCTCTAAGAAAGTTCTCATTATATTAGTTTTCTTGAAGGATTCATTATCAGGTAATATTTTTATATCATAAAAAATTTCTTCTGATGATTTACTTTTAAATTCATTTATATTTATAATCATTCTTCCATAAGACATCTCTAATATATGCCTTCCAAAGGTTGTAATCCATGTTACAACAGATGGTAATAAGAAATTTCCTTTTGTAATAGAATTTACTAAGTACATAACTGAAACAACTTCTGGATCAAAATATCCTTTTTCATTTATTTCATTATATGCATGTTCACCAATAGCCCCAAGTGTGGTTCCTACTACTGCCCAGTTTATAAAATCTTTAATTCTTTCATTCATTGGAATATATCTACTAGCAGCTCCAATAGCTAATGTAGCTAAAGAATAGTAAGCCATAGGAGGCATATTCTTTCCTCTTGTGTTATATATAAATCTTATTGGTGTAAGATTATAATCTTTAGAATATAGTGCTACAATTCTTAAAATAACTTCATCATCTCTAACCTTATCTTCATCAAATAATACTACAATAGATTTAGTTATATTATTGTATTCAAAACTTCTTAGTCCATCCTTTTTTAAAAGTTCACTTTTCAAGTTTTGGATATTGATTATAGGATGAGATACTTTGAATCTTATTCTATTCTTAATTTTATGCACTATTACTATAGTTGGTTTATTCACCTTTTAAACACCTCTCTCCATGTTTGAAAACATAAGTCTTAAAGAGTTTGCTACAACAAAAATAGTACTTGAATTGTGAAGTACTGCTCCCCAGAATACTGGAAGTACACCTGATGCACTTAATATAAGTCCTGCACTATTTATACTTATTACCATTCCAAAGTTTTGTTTAACTACATTCATAGTTTTCTTTGATAAATCTATCATAGTTGGAATCATCATTGGATTATCACCTTGGATAGTTATATCTGCAGCTTCCATAGCTACATCCGTACTTCCACCTCCAAGTGCTATCCCTACATCTGAATAAGCAAGTGCCGGAGCATCATTTATTCCATCTCCTACCATTATTACTTTAGAGCCTTTTGATTGATATTTAAGAACCTCTTCCGCCTTATTTGCTGGTAAAAGTTCTGCTTTATATCCATCAACGCCCATAAGCATTGCTACTTCTTTTGCTTGATCTTCTAAATCACCTGTTAATAATACAATATCATCAATTCCTTGATACCTTAAATTATTTATAGATTTTTTCATGTTATCACGCATCTTATCTTTTATTCCAATTAATCCTATAAGTTCTCCATCAAACGCTACATATATAACATTTGCTCCTACAGATTGCATTCTAGCTTCCGAATCTAAAAATTCACCCATATTAACGTTATTTTCTTCTAAAAATAATTTACTTCCAACTAAGACTTCCTTATCATCAATGGTTGTTTCCATTCCTCTTGCAATATGAGTTATTACTTCTCCATACTTAGGAATTACAATGCCCTTTTCTTTAACCTTTGTCATTATAGCTACTGACATAGGGTGAGATGAGGTTTCTTCTGCTGCTCCCGCAATTTCTAGAATCTTTTCCTCATTGTATTCTCCATTAACAACTTCTATATTAGTTACAGCTGGTTTTCCCTCTGTTAATGTTCCAGTTTTGTCTAAAATTAATGTATCTGCATTTGCTAATGCTTCAATATAATTTCCACCTTTTATTAAAACACCATTTTTTACTGCAGTGTTTATAGATGCAGAGAACGCTGTTGCTGTTGATAATTTTATTCCACATGAGTAATCAATTATCATCATATTTAAAGCTCTACTTGGACTCTTTGTAACTAAATACGTTATTCCTGCAAATAAAAAGTTAAATGGAACTAAGTACGTTGAAAATTTATTTGCATAATCTTGTATTGGTGCTTTCTTAGAAGATGCATCTTCCACTAAATGAATTATTCTTGAAACGACAGTATCATCTCCTGCCTTTTCAACTTTCACAGTTAAGCTACCACTTTTAACTACTGTTCCTGCAAATACTTTATCATCTTTTCTTTTAACTACAGGTACAAATTCACCTGTAACAGAAGCTTGGTCTACAACACCTTCTCCTTTTATAACTTGTCCATCTACGCAGATTTTTTCTCCTGTGTGGATTACAACTAAGTCCTCAACACTAATTTCATCAATGGAAATCTTCTTTAAAGTTCCATCCTCCATAAGCTTCCAAACATCTTCTTCAGCTACAGATAATAGATTTTTTATAGAATCTCTTGTTTTTTCCATAGTGTATTTAGTCATAAGTTCTGCAACATCTGATAATAATGTTATCATTAAAGCTGATTTAGCATTACCTAAAAGTAAACTTGCAACTACTGAAGTTAAAGTTAATGTATCTGCATTTGGTTTCTTATCTACTAAAGCACCTTTAATTCCATTATCTATTAATCCTTTATTTAGATATATACTTGCAAGAGCTGGAATAGTTAAAAATTTTCCCATCATTCCAAATCTATCTACTTTATATAAATCATTTAAGTTTAATTTATCTTTTAAAACTGTATATCCTAAAACTCCTGCATTTAATGCTAATCTTTTAGCTATATCAAATGAAGTTTCATCATCCTCTTTTTTTCCATTGTAAGAAACTTTCTCTTTGCTTTTTCTTACTTCAGTAAAAATATTAAGTGCATATGTATTTATAACCGCATCTATATATTCTTTTATACTATTTTCAGATAACTCTTCTTTATAATTAACTAATACAGATCCTGTTACAGTATTTATCTCTGCATTATAAATGTTTTTATTTTTAAGAATACTCTCTCTAAATTCATCTATATATTTATTTATATGCTTTATTCCATTGCATTTTAATCTTAATCTTCCTTTAATGCTGTGTTTAATAATACTATTTAAAAGTAAGTCTTTATTCATCTTTTACCTCCTTTCAAATTATATGTTTTTAACGGCCTCATCTAATTGTTGATTTATAGTTTTTATTACAAAATCAAGATTTGTGTCTCCGTACTTTTCTATAACATCATAATTGTTTATTCCGACAGATTTAATAGTATCTACCCATTTTAAAACTTTCTTTTCATAAAGTTTATTAATATCATAGTTAACTAATATACTTCCTGTCACAAGATTTATTTCTACATTTGTTACCCCATCTAACTTTTCTAAAGCTTCAAATAAGAACTTTTGATATTCTTTATATTCATCTGGAATCATCTTCATAGAATTAACCTTAAATCTTATTCTTCCTGGAATACTATGTGATACTTTAATTTTTGCTATTTGAGATATTATAAATTTTTTTAACATTCCATCACCTCTAAATCATGTTCATTCCCCATCTAACTAATGTATATCCATTTGGTAATTGAAGAGGATTTAATCTTACACTTCTAGCTCCTACTACAAGACAAAGTACAGCTGCTACACTTTTAATATCTAGAATTCCACTTGTCTTATTATAGAATGCTAAATCTACTGCTTCTTTTACATTCTTTATTTCTTTTGATATTAATGATTTAGGCTTTTCACTTATCGCCTCTTCTAATCCTAATAATTTTATTACAACTCCAACCAATAAAGCTAATTCTAATTCCGCAGGATTATAGCATATAACTATACTTCCAGTAACACTATTCACTTCAATATTAGATATTGATTTCACCTTAGTTAGCTGAGATATTAAAACCTGAGAATATTCACTATTTTCCTTTATTCTAGGTGCATATAATCTAACTCTTCCTTTTATATTATGTTTGATTTCTAAAACACCTTTAAAACTTGGAACATTATCCTTCTCTTTTGTTTCCGTCTTTTTATTATTAAGAGCACTCGTTAATGCTTTGCTTCCTAAACTTATCAATAAAAATCTTAAAATTCTGCTATTCATTTCCTCACCTCCATAAAAAAACATATTTTTATTATATTTTACATTTTACCCACTTCTTCTTCAAGAACTTTAATAGAATTAAACTATTCTTCACATTTTCTTATTAAATATAAAATGGAGAAATATGAAATATGTGAAACCAAATTTAATAAAAATGATGATTTATTTAATTCTCTTGAACTGTTATTTCACATAGCAATATTTTAGCCAAATTTTCTTTAATTATAATTTGACTCTAAGTTTTGATACTTCTTAAAATCCTAATCCCTCACCTTCAATACAGTAGTATCATAACTATTAAGTTATGATACTGTAACTATAATAAAAAAGATTAAAGAAATTTTTCTCCAATCTTTTTCAATGAACTCTATTTTAGCGAAATAAAATTAGAAATTCCTACAATATAGTTATATATTTTTATATAGCTAGGAACTATTTGGGAGAATTCAAAACTACTTGGTGTAATTATTGCAAAATATAATAGATTCAATACTACTGTCAAATCTAAAATTATGATTATTTTACGTAGGTTTTTAAGTAATTTCATTATAAATGCAACTTTTTTTCTTTTTTAAAAATTTTCTATTTCTTTTTTCATAAAATTCCTCTATTACTCAATTGCCAATTCTTTTATTGCCTGCATCCACTTTTTTAAATTTATTTTTTCTTGGCTATTAAGCTCCCCTACATTATTCATACTTACCTTATTTAATAAATTCGAAATTTTAATAATATAATTTCCAATATCTTTTTGATTTTCTGTAATTGGATATCTATAATATATATATGTTTTAGCAAAAAAATTAGTAAAATTTGATTCTAATTCATTTATAGGTAGATTAGAATTATCAATTGATTCTAATCCTTTTGTTGCTAGCTCCTTTGCCTCCATATTATAATTAATGAGTTCTTTATAAATTTTATTATCTTTTAAATGCTTTCTATCAACATTTGTTAACTTATATTTATTAGGTAAATATTCCTTCAATCCTTCTTGTCCATTCGAATATACTTCTATATTACTTGCCTCAAAATATTTCAGCGTAGCATTATTTTGATGTAAATTATATTTAATAAAAATAGTTCCAAATAAAATTACGACTATACTAGCTCCACCTATTATAAATTTCTTCATATCCATCCCCCAACTATTAATGATACTTTAGTATACTAAACTCTCTTTAATAATTTATGAATAAAAAATCGAAGATTTATCTAATAACAAAGTTGGGCTCAAATGTGCCCAACACGAACCCTAGGCACAATGCTATCAACTTAAGAAAAAAACACTGAAAAATCTATAAATTTTCAGT
>NZ_CAMTIG010000088.1 GCF_947072515.1 uncultured Clostridium sp. | reverse complement strand
GCATACTCACCCCACGGGCACAGTACAAGCCTCTATGAGGCGTTCACTTGCCCGGGGGTGAATAAGCCCTTCCCCTATCTATAGTCTTTTCTTAAATTTATTATATTACTTTTCATCTTATTTGCCATAATATAAAATCAATCTTTTTTATATCTGATATATTCCTATCAGAAAATTTTTCATCAAATAATTCTATCCATCTCTTTGATTGTTCTGTATTTAAAAATTCACTGTATAAATCTTTTACTTCATCATATTGTGCAATTATTTTTTCAACATTTCCTACACTATAATATGTTTCTAATTCTAGATGCTTTTTTATAAATCTATCTATAATAGGTAATTCCTCATCTACTGTTGCTAACAACTTACTTGCAAAAGATCCATGTACTTTTTTAGAATATTTATATAATATTCGCAATACCTCTACATAAGTATATTCTATAGTTTTATGATTTTCTAATGTCTCAAAATAAATTTCTAAAAATTTTCCATTCAAATTTATTAGTTTATAGAAGTCAATAAATACCCTTTTAAATTCATTGTCTTTTCTAACATCTACATGCCAAAATCTTTTCATAATAAATTCGTATTTGTCTATACCTATTTCCATTTCTCTTCTATTTAATGCTCTTAGAACTTCTTTTTCATTAATTTTTTCAAACCTTCTCATACTCCCCCTATTGTATCTTTGCTTTTATTTTTTCCTATTTTTATAATATTCTATAACTCTCATTTTTACTGCATCTATAAAATGCTGCTTGTATAGTTTATTTTCTTTATAAGCTTTAAATTCTTCCTTTATTCCAAAGACTGTTTTCTCTTCATTTGAATAGAAGAACTCTTCTCCTGAGTTTAGTAAGAATTTTATTGGCATTTCTCGTGCTTTTTTTAGGTAATCTTGTTTCTCCCAAGAATCTATATTTTTCGTTCCTTTTGCAGATAGTAAGTCTTGTTTATTAATTGAGTTTGAATAGAAACTTTTCATCGCTTGGTATATTTCATCTTCATCTATCTCTAACTTAAAATCTCCATTATTATAAAATCCCATTAGTAAAGGCATTTTATATGTTTTAGACATTGCTGTTGTTTCTATATAGTTTAGCAGCTTGAATTCTTCTGCTTTTAAAAACTTCTCTTCTTCCATAGTAGTTTCTTTTATTTCTTTTAAGAATTCTAAGTAGTTTTTAAATGGATTATTCTTTTTACCTGTTTTTGCTTTTAAGTATATTTCGCCCTCTATACTTTCTATAAATTCTTCTCGTGTTGGTCTATGTCCTAGGAATTCTTTTATACTAAAGTATTCTTCTATTACAAAGTCTTTTATTTTCTTATCTCTATTTGCCATCTTTTTAAATATGTCTATTATTTCAAGATCAAAATCTATAAGGCAATCCTCTGGATACTTAAAATCCCTTGGATCTCCATCTCCTTTTCCAAATTCCTTTGTAGATTTCCCTATTAAATTTGGTATCATATCAGCTTTTTTATAGTTTCCTATAAAGTCTAGAACATTTACGTACTCTTTGTCTTTATCTAGTCTTAATCCTCGTCCTAACTGTTGCAAGAATACTGTAGATGACTCTGTAGGTCTTAAGAACATTACCATATCTAGAGACTTTATATCTACACCCTCATTAAACATGTCCACAGAAAAGATTACTTTTATTTCACCCTTTTTAATTTTTTCTATAGCTTCTGTTCTCTCTAAAGAATTTTCTCCATTTGCATTGCTATACACTGCACAGGCTTTTATTCCATTCTTATTAAAGTATTCTGCCATATACTCAGCATGATTTTTTGTAGAACAGAATCCTATAGCTCTTTTAGATTTATATTTTTTATAGTGATTTAATACAAGGTTAGCACGCTTGTCTATCATTAATTTTTTCTCTAGCTCTGATTCCTTGTATCTACCATTTTGCATTCCTATTTCTTCATAGTTTATGCTATTATCATATATTCCGTAATATCTAAATGGACAAAGATACCCCTTGTTTACGGCTTCAAAGAGTCTTATTTCATAGGCTACGTTATAGTCAAATAGTCTAAACACATCTCGATTGTCCATTCTTTCTGGTGTAGCTGTTATTCCTAGAGTAAATTTTGGTTTAAAGTATTCTAAGATATTTAGATAATTCTTACTTACAGCGTGATGTACTTCATCTATAACTATATAATCAAAGTAATCTTTACTATAATATTCTTCTGTTAAATATTCTTTTTTACCTAATGTGCTTACAGATGCAAAAAGTCCATCTACCGCCTTTTCTTTTAAATCTCCCTTAAAGAATCCTATCTTAAAATCTTCTTTTATAGTTTTAAAACTATTAGCCGCTTGTGTTAAAAGTTCTTCTCTATGTGCTAAGAATAAAACCTTTTTATATCCTTCTGTATCAAAGGCTGCTAAGTATGTTTTTCCTATTCCAGTTGCTGCAACTACAAGTGCTTTGTCTATTTCTTCTTCTCTCATTTTCTTTAGTTCTGTTAAAGCTTCTATTTGCGCCCCTCTTGGTTGAAATAAAGAAACTACTTTTTCTTCTTCATCTTCTGTTTCTAAAAGTATTTTTTGTATTTTAGGTTTTGTCCAAGATTTAGAGTATTTTTTTAATTCTTCATCATCTAAAATTATTGATTGGTTAAAAAATAAATTTTCAAAAGCTTCGTTAAAATATTGAAAGTCTTCTTCATTTTTTTCTTTTTCTATTCTATAGTTCCACTCTAGCCCTTTAGTTAAGGCAGATAGAGAAATATTCGATGAACCTATAAAAATATCTCCTTGTCCACCTTCATAGTGAAAAATATATGCTTTAGGATGGAAAGATCTCCTAGAGTCTTTATAAAACCTCATATCGCAATCTTTCCCTAAAATATCTCGCATTAAATATAGTGCAGATGGCTCTGTTATCCCCAAATAGTTTCCTGTAAGTATTCTTATTCTTGTTCCTTTTTCTCTTGCAAAGGTTAAATCTTTTTTTAATAATCTAACTCCTGTTTCTCTTAAGAAAGATACAATAATATCTACTCGTACAGCTTTATTAAATGCTTTATTTAATCTATCTATTAAATAATCATTGTCTCCACCTAATATACAATTTTCACTATATCCAATTTCTTTTTCTTTTATTAATATTTCTTTATTTTGTAAAGTTTCTTCGCTACATATCCCTTTGCTACTCATAGTTCACCTCTTATTTTCATCTATATTTAAATTTCTTAGTTTATATCATTTATTATTTTTATAATATCATTTCCATATTTTTTCACAGTATTTTCTCCAACCTCATTGACCTTTTTAAGCTCGTCTATATTCTTAGGCTTAGCTTCTATTATGTTTTCCATAGCTTTATTTTTAAATACAAAGTAAGGTTTTATTTTTTCTTCCATAAAACATTTCTTTCTATATGCTATTAATTTTTCACGTAACTTTTGGTCTAAATCTTCATTTATCTCCAATGTTTCTCTTATTTCTTTATTTCTTATTTCTCTATTTCTTATCTCTTTATCTTTTACTTCTTTATGTTCTATTTTTCCTTCTAGTTTTTTTACTATTTGCTCTACTTCTCTGTTGTATTGTTCTTCTGTTATTTCTTCTTTAACTGTATCTTCTTTAACTATAGCTTCTTTCTTAACTATATCTTTTTCTATTCTGAATTTCTTTCTGTAGTTTATATCTATTGGCTTATTATTTTCTAAAAGTATATTTGCTATATTTATTATTTTACTTTCAAAAACTTCACCTGTTTTTTTCTCTGCTTGGATAGTTGTCTCTAGTAGATTCGTTATTTGATCTATCTTATATATTTTCTCTTTATCTTCTTTTCTAGCGTATCTTCTATTTATTACTGCTTCCTTATTTGCCATTATTACAGCATCATGTATAGGCAATTTTTTTAATAACTTATTGTTTCTTGAAAGAAAATCTTTAAGGATTCTAACATGTCTGGCATTTTGAGAAATAGGACTATACATTCCCTTTTTATAGTAGTTTCCATTTTTAAGTCTTATAACTCTTTCAAATTCTCCATATTGGTTTATATTAACATCGCAGCTTAGTGCTTTTGTTTCTAATACCATAATAAAATAATGTGTTAGTATTATAAAATCAAACTGTGCAACTTTATCTTCAAATTCTAATCTTATATCATGTAAGCAAATCATAGGAACATAAGAATTTTTTAATTCATAGGCTACGTCTGATTCTCCTTTCGCTCCTTTTTTCATTGCATATATTTCACTTTTTATATCTCTTACAGTGTCTCTATCTTTAGTTTCTTCTATAAGCTTTAAAAGATTTTGTTCAGCCTCTATATTTTCTTTAAATTCCTTATAAAATATTGGACTTTTTATCTCTTTTATTCCTATTATGTTTTTTAAAATCCCCATAAGATTTTCTCCTTTGTTTATTTTTAGTATTTTTAACTATTTTTATTATATCATTCCCATAATTTTTTACATATATTTCTCTCTTCTTAATATGTTTTATTTACTTTCAAAATAAATTCTATGTTTAATTTATCAGTTTAGATTTATATGATTATTTTTTTATTATTATAAGCCTATTTTTTTACATATTTTCTCGTTTTATAGGCATATTTTTGTTAATTCCATATAAAAGTTAGAATATTCAGATTATTCTCACTTTTATATTTACATATTATCCCAATTATTGTATTATATAAATATAGAACATATGTTTAATTTAATTTTAAATTTAGGGGGAACTGATATGGTTAATAAAAAAGAGGATATTTTGATTACTAATGAAGTGGTTCTTAATGCTAAGAATGGTGATAAACATTGCAGACAAATGATTTTAGATGCTTATGTTCCTTTAGTTTTATCTTTGGTGAGAAAGTTTCATATTAATGGTTATACTCATGAAGATTTAGTTCAGTATTGCAATTTAACTATTTTAAATTCTATTTTGTGTTTTAATTCTAGTGTTACTTTTGGCTGTTATATTAAGAAAGCACTTTTAAATAATCTTTCCTATCTTTATAGAAAAAACCCTAAAGAAAAAGTGCCTTCTAGTTTAGATATTCCTTGTGATTTTGGTACTACTATTGTGGATTTAATTATAGATGAAGATGCTATTATAGATAAAGATATTTTATTTAAGACTTCTGAAAACACAATTTTAAGTGCTTTAGAATATTTAGATAATGAGGAACGTCATCTTTGTGAATTTCTTATTTTTACCGATTATCCTTCTACTTTAAGTGATTATTCTAGAAAATATGGTGTATCTTATGAGAAAGTTAAGAGTTTAAAAAGACGTGCTAAAAATAAATTGACTAATATTTTAAAGTTTATGTAGTAAACATTTATTAAATTGATTTATTAAAAATTTTTCATAGCTTTTCCTTAAAGTGGGACTGTATAAATACAGTCCCATTTTGTAAGTTTTTCATATAAATTACTCATATTATTCCATCGCTTATATTTTATTTTTGTATGAATTTACAATAATTTCTGTATTTAATTTCCGTGTTTAAAGTTCGTATTTTTCTGCTATTTAATATTGTTTATTCTGCTAACTTATCAAATTCTTTTAATAATTTTTCTATTTTTTCAATATAATCTGTTAATATTTGTTTATCAGTTATATTTTCTACTCTACCAATTGTCATATGAGTTCCTATTGCATGACTTGTCTTTTCTATATAAAAGCCATTGTTCTCATATTTTTTCTTTTTTTCTTCAATGATATTCCAAACGTAGTTTCTAATATCTGATTTATACCTGCCTTCTAATACTTCTACTTTTAGATGCATAAATGGCTTGTATTTATTTACGTTGTAATTGTACTTACAAGGTAATTCTGTTTCTATGGTTGCATAGACAGCATACTTTTGAGATTTATTTTCGTCAATTCTATATTCCTTAGTTATTCTATTCCAAATTAAGATTATAGAATCCCCTTTTTGACTACTTATATTTTCCCAATCTGACTTACTATCTTTTTCTTTAAACTTTTCAAAGAATCCTTCCCAGCTTAATCTGTGCCAAGATTCAAAACTATCTTCCCACGCATGACTATGCGTCATCTTATCTAAATATATTAAATAATCTTTATATTCATCAATTAACGACATAGTTGGTCCTTCATACTTGCATAATAGTTTCAATAAATGATACCTGGTGACTCGTATACAGTTTTCTCCTTCTCTATGATTGGATTTCATTTTATTCCCAATATTTATATAGACGAATTTTTTCTTCCTATCTAGATATTTAGGATCTGTTATAAGAATTTCTCTGTGTTTTTTTAACATACTACATTTATTTTTAGCAAATGTTATATCTTCAACACTTAGTAAATAGTCATCATTTATTTCTACTACTAATGCTATGTTCTTGTACATACTTAAAGGTTTTATTGATTTTATTTCTAGATCTTTATCTTCAAGTATATCTCGAATCATCTGAATTCCTATATCCTGTAACTCACCTCCATACTTTGCAAAATCTAACAGCCAACCAAATATAGCAACATTCAAGTTTGATCCCCTTGAATATCTAAATATATTGACTCTATTCATAATATAGCCCCCTTGCTTCTGCAACCTTTAATTTTTGCTTTTCGTAATTTTTTTTATTTTTTTTATAATTTTATTATAACTTATTATCATTCCTTATTGTTTTAATTTTCTAATTTAACTTTAACTATTCAATTAATATTTATAACTATTTGTTAATAACTTAAATTAGAGGAAGTTTTCTCCTCTAAATTTTCTGTATCTTAAATTATTTTCCTTTAAGAAAACGTCTTCACTAACCTCTATACTAGATTCTTTATATTCTATCTTTCTTTCATTTACTTCACTAAAGTAAAGCTTTAAACCCCTATCAATAAGGCAAATATGTTTGTCCATTTTCATAGTATAGAAATAATTTCCACCCTTTATTTTCTTTGTCCATACCATACTTCCAACTTCATCAAATATATGCTCTACCATATATTTAGCCACTTCTTTTTTTAATTCTTCATTATAATTTACTTTAATTAATGCATATTTTCCTTCTAACTTTGCTACTAGCATATCTTCAAAAAAAGTTTGTCTTAGCTCCTCATAAATAGGTTCAATTATATAATTTCCATCTATATCTATAATTCCATATCTAGTTTCTTCTTTAATTATTGCATAAAACCTTTCTTTTCCTCCATTTATATCACTTACTAAAAATTCTGTTGCAAAGTTAAATTTAAAATCTATTTTAACCTTTCCATCTATATTTATATATCCAAACTTACCATCTTTCTTAGCTAAACAAAGCCCGCCTCTAAAGTACATGTCTGTATATTCATAAATAGGCTCTATTACTTCTACACCTAAATAATTTATAAATCCATATTTATCGTCTAATTTTATAGATGCTAATCCATCTTCAAAAGGAAATGCTTCATCATACATTGCTGGTATTGCAATCTTTCCATTCTTTTTATAGAAATATCCCCATTTGTAATGTGTTTTATCTTCGCCCACTTTATCAAAGTTTTCTTCATCTATAAGATAACTTTGTAATTCATCATAAACAAATCCATAATTTATATCTCTTATGTCTACCGGGTTATTCTTATCATCTAAAAAATGTACACGCCTATTTATTATTATCCCATCATAATATTTATCTATATCAAAATCGTAAAACTTACATACTATCTTCTCCATACCTTTTCTCCCTTTTCTTTTTAAAATAGCTTTTCAAGTTTATTATATTCAATGACTATAAAAGAATATGACAAAAAAGCTATATAAAAATCTTGTTCAACAGGAGGTGTTTCTATGAAATAAAGATTTTTATATAGCTTATATTTCAATATATCCAATTTTTCTAAAAAAGTTCCTTTTAATTTTAACCTTTTATTTCTTTCTCAATTCCTCTAACTATTCCCTTTGCAAGCTCTCTTGCATTTTCTTTTTGGTTTAATTTTTGAAAGGCTTTTAAGTTATCTATATATCCAACTTCTATTAATATAGATGGTGTGTATTTTTCTAAAAGGACTGTGTAATAGTCCCACTTAGTTCCCCTATCATATTCACCTTTCTCATTAAATAATTTTTCTTTATATACTTTTAAAATTTCTCCATTTACCTTTAATCCAAGCTCTTTTGAAAATGAAGTATTGTAATATACTTCTGTTGCATTTAACTTTTTATTTCCTACATTGTGATGAAGGGATATAAAAAGGTCTGCCTCTTCTACAAAGGCTCTATTTGGTCTATCTTTAAGAGAGTATATTCTTTCAGTTGTGTTTAATCTTACAACTTCTGCTCCCTTTTCTTTTAAGATTTTTTCTATTTCTTTTGCTATTTGAACATTTAGCATATGTTCTGTAACTCCATAATATCCTAATGCCCCTGGATCAAAGTATCCTTTATTTCCTATACCATGTCCTGGGTCTAAAATTATTTTAGCCCCCTTTATATCTTTAAGTTTTTTTCTGAATTTTATATTTAAAACTCCTTCATTATCATAAAAGCCATAATGTCCATAACATTCTTTCTTTAATCCAAAGCTTATTGTATCCTTCCCTTGCTTTCCCATATCTTTTAAAACTGAATCTTCTTCAAACTTTATTTTCTTTAATTTTTTAATATCACCATCATTAAACTTTAAATAAACTTTTTCTTCTAGTTTTTCTACTACAGTAAAGTCTTTATTTTTATAATCTTTATAGCGGTTTTGATCAAATATAAGATTATATTCACCCTTGTAGCTTTCTCTTATTTTTAATGTAGTAAATTTTTCATCTTCTACTACGACCATATTTTCGATTTTGTTTTTATCACCTTTAAATATTACCCTTGTTACTTCCTCTGCATCTTCACATCTTATTCTGTAACCAGAATCTAAAAGATAATAAGTTTTATCATCTATATGTATTATATTTTCTCCCTTTAAAATTGTATCCTTTGGAATTGAACTTAGATTTTCTAAGGGTATATATGTTGTATCTTCTCCGCTATAAATTTTAGCTGAATATTCTCTCACAACTAAATCTTTTTTTAATCTTTCACTTTCTCCAATTACAACTATTTCTCCACCATAAGCCATCTCCTTTTTATTTTCTAATCTTACAACAACTCTTCCTAAACTAGTTGTTTGAAGCTTTTTATCTAACTTTATAAAAGCTCTATACTTTGCAAACTCTGTCATTTTCCCTCTTAAGTACTCTTGGCTTTCTACTTGTTCCATAGGATATACTTTATTGTCTAAAATTACTTCAGCCTTTTCTCCATTATAAATTTTAGCTTCAACAGTAAGATAGACTCCTCCTGGCACTCTTCCTAATGTTTTAGGAATAACAGAGTTTTTACTTATCTTCTCATTGCCTGTAAAAACCTCAGTTTCCTCTTCTTTTTCCTTACTGTTTATATCTAAAATCTTTTCTCCCTCATTTTCTTTATTACTTACATTTAAACTATTTTCTTTCTCGTCTATTTCTTTATCTCTTACCTTTAAGGCATTTTCTTTCTCATCATCTATTTCATCCATTTCTTCCATATTTGCTTTTACAATACTTCTTTTATCTTTTCCCCTATTATCCATGCTTAGAACTTCAATTTCATCCCATTCACTATTACTTACCCATACCCCTCTCTTGCCTTCTTTAATCTTCTTTTTCTCTAAATATCTAACTACATAGCTTTCTTTTTTAAATTCGCTATCCTTTGCTGCAATATCACCATACACTTGCATCTCTATTCCCTTAACACAAATAATCACTATAGCCAAAACTCCCACTTTAAATAAACCTCTTAAAATACTTCTCATCATAAAAAATCTCCCATCTCTACATATGCTTCTATACTTACTCTTCCCCAACCCCCCCTAACTATGTAACCCTCCTTCACCTCTTACCTATTCCCTACTTCCTCTCACCTTACCTTTCCCCTCTATTCCCTCTTCTCTCTTACCTCTTACCTCCTCTCTTTATGCTATAATACCTATATCCTCATTATTATTAAGGAGAAAATTATGGACTTTTTATATAAACATGTCATAAAAAAATTAGGTGGATTAAATAATAGAAATTATCTTTTAGATTATTATGGTAC
>NZ_CAMTIG010000087.1 GCF_947072515.1 uncultured Clostridium sp. | reverse complement strand
CCTGCATCATGCATCAATAAAACTATGTCTTCTGAATTTCTTACGGCTTTAATCGTATTTGATACTATCTTATTCGCTGGAACTCTTACTGCACTAGTGTCAGTGGAATCTATATTCCAATCAATTGAGACTATTTTTTCTTTATTTAATGCTTTATTTAATGCGCCTAAGTTTTTATCTTTATAATATTTTCTAGACATATATCCACCTGGCATTCTCATAACCTTTGTTTCAAAATTGCTACCTAAAACGCCTTTTAGTATTTTATCCGTTTTATGATATTCCCCCATAAACGCTTTCACATCAACACGATTCCTTGGATATATCTTTTTAAAATTATGAGAATAAGTATGATTAGCTATAGCATTACCACTTTTATATGCATCTTTAACATATTTTTTATTTGCACTAGAATTTTCTACATTACTTCCTAACACAAAAAAAGTTCCATGAACTTTATATTTCTTAAGAATCTTTAAAATTTCAGGTGTATTTTTGCTTGGACCATCATCAAAAGTTAAAAACACTTCTTTTTTACCATTTTTCTTGCCATTAAGCATTGCATTAACTTCCTTTGCAGGAACTGCATATTTTTTTGCACTTTCTATCACATTGGATTTTTTTACTTTTTTCTTTCCCTTTTCTTGTTTTTTTGCTTTATCATTCTTAACAATCTCATTTTTAGAAACTTCTTTAGATTTTGTTTTATTATCTAGATAATATGCTCCTGCTAAAAACATTCCTATAAATACCATTGTCATTGATAAAACTATATTTCTCTTCCACTTTCTCATATTAATTTTCCCCTCTTAAATTACACCATATATATTATTTTACTAATCTCAATTTGTGTCATTATCTATATATCTAAATAAATAATTTTCACTATTAATTTTTATAAAATCACATACAAAATATGTAATTATGACTCCAAACTATATTTCACTAATAATTGATTAAAAATATATGATTTTATTGTGTTAATAGTTAAAATGACCCCTCTTTAACAAACTAAACGAGATAAAACTAAAGTTTGCAAATCACTATCTATTGTTATATAACTTATATAACAAATAAAAGGAGTGATTTTCATGAAAAAAGTAATAATCATAATAGTTGTTGCTATTATAGTAATTGGAGGCGGTTACTCAATTTACAGCTATGCAACCTCTAAGTCAGAAGCTACAACTGTTACTACTACAGATTCAAGTAATTATCAAAGTATAACTAAAAGCTTTTTATATGCAGTTGAAACTAATAATTATGAAAGCTATAAGAATTTATGTGATTCTAAAATAAATTCAAATGCTGATTTTAGCAAAGTTCAAAGTACAATAAAAGATACGCTTGGCTACTTTAAAAACATCACTTATATAGAAACAGTAACTCAAAATGGAATTACAGCAAATATTTATAAAGGTGAGTTCTCAAAAGCTACAAATACTATGCAAGTTATCTTTAATAAAGATAATAAGGTTTCAGAATTTAATATTTTACCAAATGCACCACAAAAAGAATTAACTGAATACAATAAAACTGCAACCACTTTCTTAACTTCAATAAACACTAATAATTATAATATGTATGCAAGTGTATGTAATGATAAAATGGGCACTGAGAAAATATTTAGTAGCATGGAAAATTTATTTAAAAATAAATTAGGTGATTTTAAAAATATAGAATATATTACTACCACAACAGCAGATGGTTCTACAGTAAATATTTATAAAGGAACTTTTGATAAAACTACTATAAATGTTAAAGTAGCTCTTGATGGACAAGGTAAAGTGGAAGGATTCTTCCTACTTTAATATGATGGATAACTATATTTTTCTAGGAATAAGTGTTGGTATTCCTATAGTTTTAATAATTATCTTAATGGTTAAATATAAGGTAAGTTTTAAAGTTATAGGTATAGGCTTATTAACATTTTTAGTTTCACAAGTATTTTTTAGAATACCTATTTTAGATTTAATAAACAGATTAGATCCTGGAATATCAAGAAATATTATTTATCAAGCTCAACTTCCTTTTACAGCTGGATTAGTAGAAGTTGGTGCTGACTACATCGCATTTAGATGGTTTTTAAATAATTGTAATACTAGTGATGCCGTTGGTCTTGGAATCGCACATGGACTTTGTGAAAATTTATATGTGGCACTTCCAATACTATTAACTGGAGTGAATATTGGAGGCCAATCAACTTTCATAGGATCCTTTGAAAGAAGTTTTGCACTCTTAGGACATCTAGCTTTTTGTCTTTTTGCTTATTATGCAGTTAAAAAGAAAAAGATAAGATTTTTAATATATGGAATACTACTTCATGCATTAGCTGATATGTTTTGTATATTACCACTTGGAATATGGAGTATAGAAATATGTTGTGCTCTAGTATCAATTATAAGCTTTATTATAATTACTACACTTATAATAAAAAATAAAAATTATCACTTAACCTTTAATCAAAAATAATAAAAGATATGCTAGACTTTTCTCTAGCATATCTTTTATTTACCTTAATCTATTTTTTATCTATAGCTAAAATTTTTCTATTAAAAGTTTTTAGCAATCTCTTTTGCTTTTATATTAGCTCTTTCAATTTGCTCTTCCAACTCTTTTCCTTGTAATACATTAGTAAGCTCTAATGGCAATGTTTCTATGTCTTCATTTTTTAATCCAAAGAATTGAAGAATTGTTCTTAAATATCTATCCCCCATTTCAAATTCTGCCCCTGGACCTTCTGAATATAATCCGCCTCTTGCAGTTATATGAATTGCTTTTTTACCTTGATCTGCAAGTAATCCTACTGCACCTTTTGCTGTATATTTAAAGGCTATTCCTACATAAGATATATAATCAATGTATGATTTTAAAATAGCTGGAATACTTAAATTCCACATTGGTGCTTCAAAAATGTATTTATCACATGATGCAAATAACTCTGCATATTTTTTAGCATCATTTTCTTTCCCTCCAAATATTGCTTCTATCATTTCTGCATCTAATGGTTTAATATTTTCTTTATATAAATCTAAAACTATTATTTCATCATTTGGATTATTTTTCTTGTACTCTTCTAAGAAAACTTCCCCTAATGTTAATGTTCTTGATTCCTCAATTTTTTTTGGGTTTGCTTTTATTACTAATACTTTACTCATTTTCATCACTCCTTATTTTACATATGTTACAGTACCAGTTCTCTTTTCTGGTGCTTTGCCTGACATTTTTGGATTTTTTTGTCCTAAAATTATTGCATGTAATGGCTTGAATCCTTCTGGAACTCCTAATTTTTCTTTATACTTTTCTACAATAGCTTTATCTTCTTCTCTTTGGCTTTGGAATAAAAATCCTACAAATCCTATCCAACATGATGCTAACCCTAAAGACTCTGCAGCTAACAACATATTTTGTGAAGCTATAGCACAGTTTATTTCACTTTCATAAGCTTTTTCCTCTGCTGATACTATAATTGCTACTTGTGAATTATAAAAAGCATTAAATTTTTCATTATTAGCTAATTTCTGAATCATTTCTTCATCAAAGTTTTTAGCTACCTTTTTTGCATCCTCACTTATTTTATTCATTAATTCTCTATCTTGTATTACTGAAAAATGCCATGATTGAGTATTCATAGAACTTGGTGCTGCTAACCCTGCTTCAACAATAGTCTTAACATCTTCCTCTTTAATAGTTCCTTCTCCAAACATTCTAGTGCTTCTTCTATTTAGTATTGTTTTAATTGTTTCATTCATAATTATTCCTCCTAAAATCTTAATAGTATGGTCTATTATAGTTTGTACTATTTATCCATACCTATTCCTTATTTATAAATTAGTTTATTTAATATTTTTATTCGTTATCGGACAAATAAGATAAAAATAAAAACCTAAATTCGTTCGTTATCGAATATTTTACTCTTCTCTTCTTTTTCTGTCAATGTTTTTTATTTTTATATTAGATTTTTAAAAAGAGTAGAATCCCTCCCACTCTTTTTATCATTTCTATTTTAACTAATTCTAATTTACTAATTATTTAATCATAGCTGCTAAAGCTCCAAGCATTACTCTAATATCATTTTCACCTTTATAAATAGGTGTTACTTCTTTATAATCCAATCCTAAAAGCTTATATACAGCCATTTGTGCTGAACGAACAGAATAATCTACTGTAAATACAGTATCATCTTTTATTTCACAGAATTGACCTAAGAATGCAAGATTTATTGATGATTCTGGAACAACAGCAGGTCTATCTCCAGGACTTCTAGTTAAAAATTGACTAGTTATAAATGGCATTAAACATGGCTTACATATAACTGAATCCAAAATCTCCTCTAGCTTATCTTCAAAGCCCATAAGATAACAAATCTCTTCTATAATTTCTAGTCCTGTGCATTCATACATTTTTTTCTTAATAAAGTTTCCTTCTTTATCAGGATGAAGAGCATACCCCCAAGCTACTTGTACATTTTTTGACTGCTTCGCAAAGTAAGGTTGTTTTGGTAGTACAACAGATAAGAACCAGTTAGAATCTTTAAATGTAAATTCAGTTCCTGTACCACTACAAAATTCTCTAACTAAATTGAAGAATAATGGTGTTTTAAAAGTCATTGTAATTGACTCCCAAAGGGATTCATCCACTCTATCAGTAAATACATTAGGATGTCCAAATTGATCATCTTCTTTAGCTATTTTTTCCCATAGCTCCCATGATGAATCAGAATATTTATTATTTAAAGTTGTTGCTTTCATATTGTTTCCTACTGAGAATCCAGCTGTCATAGAACCATTTGTAACTAAAACTAAATCTGAAGTATCAGTAGTAATTTTTTTCTCTACTCCAGCTTCAATATATTCTATAGTTTTAACATATTTTTTGTTATTTTTAATATCAAAGCATAAGTTAGTAACTTTTGAATTCATATTAAAATTAACACCTTCATTTTCTAAATACTTAATTATAGGAAAAATTATTGAATCATATTGAATATATTTAGTGTGTCTAACACCAGCTAAATCAGTTACATGAGGAAACTCATGTACAAATCTGTGTAAATAACGTTTAAACTCAACAGCACTATGCCAAGGTTGAAAAGCAAATGTAGTTGCCCACATATACCAAAAATTACTCTTAAAAAATTGTGGCGTAAATAAATCTGAAATTCTTGCTAAACCAAGCATTTCTTCTGGTTTAATTATCATACTTGTTAATGCTAATTGATCTGCTTTAGAAAGCTCAAAAGAAAGAACATCTATCTTTTCAGCATTATCGCCAATAAGCCTAACAGCAGAACGATTAAATTTAGTTTCCTTATTAAACTTATTAAAATCATCTAGCAAAGTCATGTATTCGTTTTCTATAGATGGAACTCTTGATAATAAATCATAAGTGCACGCATAAGCTTCTTTATCAAACATTCTAGCTCCATGTGCTACATACCCTTCTTCATCATTACCTGCACCATCCATACTTCCACCTAAAACATTTAATTGTTCAAAAATAGTAATGTTCTTAGCAGGAATATGTCCTTCTTGCATAAAATATACTGCACTTGCAAGAGAAGCAATTCCCCCGCCAACCAAATAAACTTTTCTGTCTTTAATTGAAACATTCTCCATAACTAACACCTCTTTTTTTATTTTGGGTGTAAATCTTGCTCCTATTAAACTAAGATAATTTCTTCTGATAATTCTATTATATACCTAAATCTACCTAAACCCAACTTTTAGTCTTATTTTTCTAACGCTATTTATAGATAAAAAAATCCAAGTGTTTAACAAACTCTTAGATTTTTATATTTTATAATTAATATAATTTTCATAGTATCTATTTTATAATAAAACTACTTTCACTAAATGCAGGCATATTAGATGATTTTTCATAGAAATATGAAATAGTATCTTCTTCTTCAACTAATCCTAGTGCATATAAAAGAGGAATATAATGTTCTGGTGTTGGTGAAGCGAGCTTACCTGCTGGATGACTTGTTTCATAATTAATAAGATTTTCAAAGTTTCTTTTTTCTATTTGTTCTTTTATCCATGCTTCATATGGTGCTTCCCACTCAAAAGATGTATTATCATTATTTCTATATTTTTCTCCTAAAAGACTTAAATTATGAATAAGAGAACCACTTCCAATAATTAATATCCCTTGCTCTCTTAATATTTTTAACCTATTCCCTATTTTAAAGTGATAATCTGAACTTGCATTATTATCTATACTTAATTGAAATACAGGGATATCTCCTTTAGGAAATAAATGCATAAGAACTGGCCATGCTCCATGATCTAATCCCCAATCAGTAGTTTCTTCTACAGTAGGTATTACTTCTTTTACTCTCTTTGCTATATCCGGTGCTCCTTTAGCTTTATATTCAACTTTATAATACTCTTCTGGAAATCCATAATAATCAAATATTTGTTTCTGTTCAGATGCAATATTTATAAGTGTTCCATCTGTTACCCAATGAGCTGAAACTACTAAAGCAGCTTTTATATTATAATTCTCTCTTAACTCTTTTCCTAATCTATAAAGTTCATTCCAAAATGAATGTTCTTCTCTTGAAAGAATAATGCTCATAGGATTCCCATGAGATGTAAATAATACTGGCATTCTTTCATTATTTGATTCTATGTTTCTATCTATACTTATATCTTTAGTATCCATCTTTTTCTCCTATCTATCACTATTAATAAAATTATAATACTTCTATATATCTTTGGTGTAAAGTATCACTCTTAGTATTAAATTTGTTTGAAAAATATATTCAAACTATTTTTTACTTAATTTCAAATTTTATTTACAAATCTCCCATAAGCTCCTTTAAAATAAAAAAAGATAAAATTTACACTTTAGTTTGTGAGGGCCTTTGTGCATATTGGACTTTTTTTTATCTTTATTTATCTTTATTTGGGCACTCCTAAAAGGGTATAGCTATCACTCCTAAAACACCCCGTTATTACTCCTTGAAGTCTGCTACCTCTCTCCCAAAATGCCCTCACCTTTAATATATGCAAAAAATAAATTTGTGGGGCAAATCTTCAAAAATTTCTCAAATAATTTTAAAAACTCTTTTTTATATCTGAACTTAGATTTTTTATATATTAAAAAGCCAGCACCTCTAGGTACTGACTTCTATCTCTCTTTATTTATACTTATCTCTTTTTCAACTTCTTCTATCACTCTTTTTGCTCTATTACTAAGTTCTAAGCTTTCATTTACTATTTTATTTATATTTATAAGAGCTTCAAAACCTTCTTCAATCATTACATACTCATAAGCTCTGTTATTTCCTGGATATCTATCCAAAATAAATTTACTATCTAACATCCTAAGTGTAAAATAATCTTCTATATTTAGTTCCTCTATTAAATCATTCTTTATTTCATTATATATAGTTGTTATTTCATGCACTGAAAGTTCTATTCCAAATGTCTTTATAATAAATGTTTTTAATATTCTTTCTATAGTTCCATGAATTAGTTCCAATTGTCTTGGATATGATATTCCTACTTTATTAGCTAAAATAGCATCTCTCATCATAACATTTGAATCTGCTTTCCATATTTTATATTGCTCTTTATTAATATTTCTAGGTTTAAATTTTTTTGCTTTTCCTGATTTATTAGTTCTACATTCTAATGTAAATCTTTCAACTAAGTTTTCCATAACCTAACCTCTTAAAAAATCAACTACAACACTAGTATCTTGTTCTTTGGCATAATCCTCAATATTAGTAAGTATCTCACCTAAATTTCTAGCTTTCATTCCTTCTTTTACATAAACTTGTATAACATAATATCCATCTATTTCACTATATTCAAACTTCGTTATTTTTTCTAAAATGCTTTGCTCTAGACTTTCCTTTGCATGTTTTATAATATCATCATATTGCTCTTTACTCATTTTTTAACCCATCCTTTCACTTTTTTTATCTTGCTTTCACTTCTGTGTAAGTTCGATTAATCAAATCAAAGATTTAAACTCTCACTTATATTATACCAAGTCTTCCACTAATTAACCTTCTTATTTTACATTAATTACTTGAGCTTATTCATCACCTGAAAAAATAGCATTTTCTTTAATTTAGCACTTCTTTAACTCTACCTACAATACCATTTTCAAGCATTACCTTTATTCCACGATGATGCTCTCTAGAGTTTGTTAGTATTTTCATAACTATTCCCTCTGTTAATTTTCCAGTTCTTTGATCTTGCTTTTGAACTACTAATACCTTTCCGCCTATTTTTATATCGTTTCTTTTTGTTCCATCCATTTCTTTTTCCTCCATGTTAATGTTATTTTTTAGTCTTTATCTCTTTAAAGATAATCTTTGATGCTTTCATAAATATTTCTATCTGGATATAATGCTAATACATTATCATCTCCAATTAATTTATAGTATTTTGTTGAGTAGCTTACAATAAATTTACTGTTAGGCAATGTAAATTTTAAAATCTCACCATAACAGTTTGGCTTCCCACCTGAAGGTTCACCTATTATTTCAGCATTAGTCTGGAATTTAAATTCATATGCATTTAATAATGCCGATGAAAAAGTTTCTCTTCCTATAATAACCTTTAAATTTTCTTTTGTATTTATTTTTTCATTATCTTTTATAAAATCTATAAGCGGCTTTATTAATGTGGAATCTCCACCTAGGTTATTTCTTAAATCAATAGTAATTTTTGAAATACTCTTCTCATTAATAAAATCTATAGTTTCATTTATCTTTTCATTTAAAGTTTTTATTCCATCTTCCCTGCAACTATTGTACTTTATATACAGCTCATCATTAATTTCTTCAAACCAATAATTACTGCCATTATTTCTTGCGTATATAGGTAATTTTATCTCTTCTATATAATTTAAATTCTGCATTGAGACGGTTTTTAAAGATATATCTTTTCCTCCTACAGTTATAATTACTTCCTCTCTACTGTCACATATACAAAGTCCATATAAAACGTCTACCCCTTGCAAATATTTGGCTAAATAAGCTTTTAATAAAAATTCATTTTCATGAGATATAATATTAGATAGTTCTAATATTACTTCATCTATAGGAATTCCTTCAATGTACTCCACTTTTTATATAGTAAATCTTTATAGTCCTCACTTACATTAATTATGTAAACTCCATCTTCAAAGAGATAAAACTTAACTGGTAGATATTTATTAACTGGAAACAATACAGCAGTATGAGCATCACCCACAGTAGCAACTATTCTACTTATCTCAACTTTCATATCATCATACTCTAAGTTTTCTACCTCTTCTTTAAGTTTATCTATCATTTCATTAAATTCTACTTCACTTATCTTAAAAAATAAATTTTTATGATTTTGAATTAAATTAACTTTAAGAAACTCTAAATCTTCACACCATTTTTCTGTCCAACTACTCTTCATAATGTCTCCTAATCTATACTTTTACTCATTATAGCATGAAAAGTTTATCTTTGTCCGAGCAATGTATTTAAACTATTTGTTTCCACTTAATGCTAAAAGGATAGCCTAGAGAATCCTAGGCTATCCTTCATTTTTCTTATATAAATTATCTTTGTCTGAACATATTCTCGTTTACTTTCTAGCTATATTAACTATAACAACATTTTGTCCTTCGTGTACTGTTCCACTAACATTAGTTCCTGTAGATTGTCCATCAACAGTTACTGACTTAATTACATAATGTTGACTTAAAGCACTTGGAATTAAACTATCTGTTAGCTTAGATCCAACCGTCATATCTTTAGTTTGTATAGTTATCACTTGTCCATTACTTTCAAATACAACTTTAACTGGTTCAGTTTCTGCTGCAACTATAATTACAACATCTTGAGTACCTTCTTTAAAAGTCGTTGGCATTTCATTCACAGAAACTCCATTTACTTTCATTGATTTCTCTTTGTATCCATTAGGAATAGTTGGCATCTTTAATGTATCCTTACTTCCTATAACTCCTGTAGCTGATTCTATTTGTCCAATTAATTGTCCTTGAGTATTTTTCATAAGAACTGTAATTGTTCCTTTTGGTTGTTCTACAGGCTTTACTGCTGGTTTTGTAGTTGGTACTGCTGGTTTTACTACTGGTGCAGGTTTTACTTCTGGCTTAGTAGTAGGTTTTGTTTCT
>NZ_CAMTIG010000086.1 GCF_947072515.1 uncultured Clostridium sp. | reverse complement strand
TATTATAGTTTGCATAATTATTTAATAAAAGATATATACTATTAAAGTATAATATTTTAACGGAGGTATTTAAATTATGTCAGATCCAAATAGAATTATCTGTAACTGTATGAATGTTTCATACATAGATATCAGAAAAGCAATGATAAATGGTGCTAGAACTGTAGAAGAAATCCAAGAAATAACTAAAGCTGGAACTGGTTGCGGTGGTTGTATCCCTGAAATCGAAAAAATTCTTGCAAGTGTTTGTGGATGTAAAGGTGTGTCTTTAGAGTCTGTAGTAAATGCAGTAAAAGACGGTGCTGACACAGTTGAAAAAGTGGGTAATGTAACTGGTGCTGGAACTGGTTGTGGAAGATGTAAACCACTTATCCAAAATATTATTGATAATAAAAGATAATTTATATTAGTTATCTTATTATTTCTATCCCATATCTAAAGACAGATATTATTTTAATATCTGTCTTATTTTTTTCAAAAAAACTCCGAGAAAAATCTCAGAGTTTCTATAGTATTAAATTCTATTTCACGTATGTTACAGTATCTGCTCTTTTTTCTGTTGCCTTTCCTGATGCATTAGGATTCTTTTGTCCTAATATTATTGCATGTAAAGGCTTGAATCCTTCTGGTATCCCTAATTTCTCTTTATAACTTTCAAGTATACTTTTATCTTCTTCTCTTTGACTTTGGAATAAAATTCCTACAAATCCTATCCAACATGATGCAAGATTTAAAGATTCAGCTGCTAATAATATATTTTGTGATGCAATAGCACAGTTTATTTCGCTTTCATAAGCTTTTTCTTCTGCTGATACTATAATTGCTACTGGTGCATTATAGAATATATTAAACTTTTCATTATTAGCTAATTTTTTAATATGTTCATTATCAAAACATTTTGCTACATTCTTAGCATCTTCACTTAATTTATTTAATATTTCTTTATTTTGAATAACTGAAAAATGCCATGATTGTGTATTCATTGAACTTGGAGCAGAAACTGCTGCCTCCATTATAGTTCTAATATCTTCTTCCTTAACATTGCCTTCACCAAATACTCTTGTACTTCTTCTATTTAATATAGTTTTCATTGTTTCATTCATAACTAATTCCTCCTATGTATATATTAATATATTTATTTAAATCCTATTAGAATTTATTCTTTTTAGTTTTCTTTTTTTCATTAAATTATTCATTCGTTCTTGTACGAATGAATGTAGTAATAAAATACCAATTTGGCACTTTATTTTATAGTAACTACATTTTTTAAAGACATTTCCATATATTCTTCATATATTTTTCTTTCATTTTCACTAAAATCTTTTAATAAAATATTTAAAAATTCTCTTTCTATTTCATCTAAATTTTTTCTTATTTCAAGAGCCTTATCAGTTAAGCTAACATACACCAACCTCTTATCATTTGGACAAATACATTTTTCTAATATATCCATTACCTCATATTTGTTGATTATATCGGATAAAGATGATTTTGATATATCCCACTCTTTTGCAACTTCATTAAAAAGCATTCTCTCTTTACTCTCTGGTAATATAAAAAATAATGGTATATGACTTTTTAAGACTGGTAGATTTCTCTCTTTTATTTTCTTATCTACAAACTTATCTGATTTTAATGATATAGTTCTAATTTTACCTATAATACATTGTTTTCTCATAGTCATCCCTCATTTCATTCGATACCGTATATTTTAGCACTCTATTTTATTTCTGTCAATAATACTATCTTCTCCTTATTATAATATTTTATCTAAAAAAAATACTAGAATAATCTAGCATTTTTCAAATTTCAAATTACATATAATTATTTACTAAATAATAGCACCTTTCTCGAGTCATTTCTGCTAATTCTGAATTAACTGCAAGTAGTATTATACTTCCGTCTTTATATTCTTTTTCAATTTTCTTTTGCCTAACATCTTTTTCTTTAATCCATGCTAATTGCTTTGTTCTAAGTGTTTCTAATCTAGATTTTGGTAGTCTCTTCTCTAACACCTTCCATATTTCATTTATTTTATCGTCCCACATTCTATATACTTCACCTGATTGGGAATTCATATCTGCTTGTGTACTTCCTGTAATATATCCATTTGTCATACTCGATAATGCATTTAATTCTTTTAAGTATTGTGCTTTTTCTAATTCTGCATTCTTAGCCTCTTCTCTCCTTCTTTGTTCTGCATTCCTAATCTCCTCTTGTCTTCTTTGTTCTGCCTTTCTTTTTTCCTCAATCTCTTTTTTTCTATTCTCAACTTCTCTATTTTTTACTTCTATTTTCTTTTTTTCTGCATCAACCTTCTCTTCATCCTCTTGTTTACTTATATTCATCTTTAAATTATTTATATCTTTAGCTATCTCATATTTTTCATATTCTCTTATATTTTCTATTATTAATTTTGCTTTTTCTAAATCACCTTTTTCATAATATTTTTTGACTTCTAAATATTTTTCTATTATTTCTTTCATATTTCTAGCTTCTTTATTATCTGGATATTCTTCTAAACTCATCTTATATTTTTCTACCGCTTCTTCATATCGCTCTTCTGATACTAACTTACTTACTTCAGTCATGCTTTCTTTTACCTTCATTTTATAAAAGACAAACATACCACCTGCACCTATTCCCCCAAGGATTACTATAATTAAAACTATAGCTATAGGTATAATTGTTTTTTTATTCATTTCTCCTCACCTTAATCTATTACTCTATTAAATTCTATAAATTTTTCCTTAAATCATTCCTCTTTTATAAAATTTTTCTCTAATAACTTTTTTATTAAAAATATTTTATTAATCTTTGTAAGAATTTTTTAACTTTTACCTCTTTATAACTCTTATTTTTTTCTATTTATTTCTATTTTTTTCATTTATTATTTTATATTTTATAAAATAATTTACAAAAATTTTCTTTTTTTTATTCTCAAAAGAAAACTTTTTCATTTTTCTTTTAATCTACTCTATTTTTTTCATATTTTCACTTTCCTCTATCACTATATTAAAATTTATTAATTTTTTATTCTATCTTTTTTATTTCTTTTATTTTGATAGTTCATTATCTATCTAACAAAATCTTTTTTATATTTTAAAGTATATATTTCAAAAATTTACTTTTCTCTCTTTTGCTACTTTATTATATTAAAGTATACTTATTTAATATACTTTTAATTAATTTTCTTATTAATTAAAAATTTATATATCAAATCATTGTTTTATTATCATTTTGAAAATATAATTTAACCATAATAATTTAAGAGGTGATTACTTATGAAAAAATCTAACAAAAAAAATATTAACTTATTTAACACGCTTTCTAATCATTCCAAAAAACTTACTATTGGTTCTATTCTTGCCTCATCTATTGTTCTAGTTAATTTTTATCCAGCTATAACAGCCCATGCAACTACTGTAAATACAGCAAGTACCACTAAAATTACTCAACCTAAATATAATATTTCTATAAAAAATACTATTACACCTGTTGATACACAGTCAGCAACTTTATATTTAGAACCTGAATATACAATTTCTAGTAGCCTTACAGGGATTCCAAGCTTTAATACAGATTATTCAACTTATAATTTAACTTATATTTTTGGAGGTATCGCTTTACTAAATAATAAGAACACTACTAATATAAATACTAATAATTACTATGTATCTATTAATAATTTAAATACTTATAACCTTGATATGAGTGACGGCTCTTCAGCACAAAGTTCCTCTTTAACCCAAAGTTTAAATGAGATGTCTTTAAATATAGTTAATAGTGCATTATCAAACAATTATACAAATCCTAATTATACTATTTATAGTGGTAGTGAACTTCTAAAAATGGCACAAAGCGGTCAGGCTTTACCTAAAATAAATGGTATTATTCATCAGAATTCTTTGACTACTAAGATTCTTGATACTACCGGTTGGGCTGGTGATTCTATGATGGGGCCTCAACTTAGTAATGTTATAGTTGGTATTTCAAATTCAAATAGCTCAAATTACTTTAGTGAACATTTCAATTCTTTAACTAATAGTAATTCTGATACTTTGTTTACTAATAATAATGGTGGTTATGATTTTGTTCTAGGCTCTTATGGATATTTAGACGGAATGTCTTTAGGTAATTGGCAATCTTATGGTTTCCAATCATTTACTCAATCTCGTAATTCTGTAACTGATTCTGGGAGTATTCTTTCTCCTGGTACTTATTTTTCGGCTTCACCAAGTACAACATCTTTAGGCCAGCCTTTTATTACTTCTCGTAATTACAAAGATGGATTATATGTTGGAACTTCACTTGGCTCATTTTTAGAGTTAGATGGATTAAATAATAATTATTTAACTTTAAATGTATCTGGTATAAAAATTAATCCTACTACTTCAACAGTAACTTTAAATTATGTTACTACAAACAATGAAACTGTAAGTAAAACTCTTCCTTTATCAAGTTTTATTAATTTAGGAAATGGAAATTATGCATATAAATTATCTAATATAGCAAACTTTGCTCATTTTACTAGTAACAATTCTGAGCAAGCTGATTTTACAGCTCATTTATATTTTGCTGATGCCATTAATTTTGATGGTTCTACACCTACTATAAATGTTAATGCTAATATTAGTTCTACACCAAATGGAAGTTCAACTGTTAATGGTATTCTTTCTGCTAACAATACAACTTCAAACTTTACTATTAATACAAATCCAAATGGAATATCTTTCTCTTGTTTTTAATCATAAAAAAAGTGAAGTCATCATGGCTTCACTTTTTTTCACTTTATATTTTATCTATTTTCCATAGAGCATTTCATTTATTTCTTTTATTGCCTTAGAATTTCTTATTCCTGGTGAAAGATCCGCCAATTCTATTACATAAAATCTATTATTTTTTACTGCTTTTACATCTTTTAAGGCCTGATTACTTTTTAAGAATTGAATTTTTTTCTCTGCCTTTTCTCCTGCTAGAAATTCTGTTACAATTATTACTTCTGGGTCCTTTTCTACTATGCTTTCAAAAGATACAGTTTCATATGTATTCTTTAACTCTCCATAAATATTTTTTCCTCCAGCTAATGTAATTAAGTTGTTTGGTAAACCTCCACCAACTACCATTGCTTCTTTTTCTCCAGAATCATATACCATAACATCTACTTTATCTTTTTTCTCTTTTAATAATTTCTCTTCTACCTCTTTTACATCTTCTTTCATATTGTTTATGACTTCTAATGCAGTATCCTCTACTGCAAAAATTTTTCCTAGAGTTTTATAATCTTCATAAACAGTATCTATAGTTGCATTTCCTTTCAATGATTCTGCAACAAATGGTTTTATTCCTTCTGCTATAAGCTCTTTAGCTGTTCCTGTTGTTTCATTTGATATAGACATTTCCCAGCCGCTTACGAAATCTGGATTTAACGCCATAAATGCTTCTTTTGAAATACTGTGTCCCCCTGTAATTTTTAATACAGGAATTTTTTCATAAGCTTCTTTATACTGTGGTAAAATTGGGTTATCTAATAATGCTGTTGCTACCATTCTATCTTGTAATCCAAGTGATAAAAGCATTTCTGTCATAAATTGAGACAAAGTAACTGCTCTTTTAGGTGGTTCTGTTACTTTTACTTCTAAATTTTCTTTTCCATCATTATAATCATATATAAATTTTTCTGTTTGTTCCCCTTTAGAATTGCTTCCTTCTTCTTTTTTATCTCCTCCACACCCTATAAACACCGTAGCTCCTATTATAATAGATACACCTATCGTTAGTAATTTTAACTTCTTCATTTTACTTATCCCCCTTAATGTTTATGTACACCTGTATAACCATCTAAATGGACATGTCCATTTCCCATCCCCTCTCTATGCTCATGTATGCTAATATAAAAAATATGTACTGTTCCAGTTATAGGATTTTTACCTATATGACATTCTACATTAAATATCTCTTTTATAATTTTTTGAGTTAAAATTTCTTCGGTTCTTCCCTTTTTTATTATTTTCCCTTCCTTCATTAAGATTAAATAATCACAATACATGGCTGCTATATTCATATCATGAATTGCTGCAAATGTTGTTATCCTTAACTTTTTAACTATATCCATAATTTGAAGTTGATATCCTACATCTAAATGATTTGTTGGTTCATCTAAAATTAAAATTTCTGCATCTTGAACTAAAGCTCTTGCAATTAAAACTCTTTGTTTTTCTCCTCCTGAAAGACTATTGAAGTTTCTTTCTTTTAATTTGTCCATTCCAACTTTCTTCAGCATTTTATCTACAATTTCTAAGTCCTTTTTCGAATAATCTTCAAATAAGCTTTTATATGGATATCTTCCCATCTTTACTACATCTTCTACTTTAAAATCAAATTCCGAGCTATTTTCTTGTGCAAGGACACCAAGTTTTTTAGCAATTTCTTTTCCTTTCATTTTAAAAATATCTTTATCATCTATAAATATTTCCCCCTTTTGTGGCTTATAAATTCTATAGATATTTTTTAAAAGTGTTGATTTTCCCGATCCATTTGAACCAATTATTCCAACAAACTCTCCTTCTTTTATTTCTAGTTTAATATTATCTAGAATTTTTTTATTCTGTATATAATAATCTAAATTTTCAATTTGTAGTTTACTCACTATTTATTTCCTCCAAAAGAATAGTCTTTTTTCCCAATAAGCCATAAGAAAAATGGTCCACCAATTAAGGCTGTTACTATTCCTATAGGAATTTCTCTTGGTGCAAATATCACTCGTGCAAGTATGTCTGCAATAATTAAAAATATAGCCCCTAATAGAACTGATAATATTATTAATCTTTTATGATTACTTCCTGTTATATTTCTTATTATATGTGGTATTATAAGTCCTATAAATCCTATTGCTCCCGTTAATGATACTATTACTGCTATTAAAAGTACTGCTACTATAATAATTATACTCTTTATAACTTTTACATTCATGCCAAGCATTATTGCACTCTCTTCTCCAAATAAAAGTAAATCTAAAGATTTTGATAAAAAAATAGAAATTCCTAAAGCTATTATAAAAACTATCCCTGGTAACAATAGTATTTCCCATTTTGCTCCCCCCAGACTTCCCATTATCCAGAACATTGCACTTTTAGCTTGATTCCCGTTTTCTGCAGAATATATTAAAAGATTTGTTATTGCTGCAAATATAGTTGATAATGCCATTCCTGCTAATATGAGTCTAGTTGTTGAACTCACCTTTCCACACCTCGTCCCAATAACAAAAACTAATATTCCACAAATTAGTCCTCCAATAAAAGCTCCTCCCGCAATTCCAATACTTCCAAGAAAACTTCCACCAAGTACAATTACACTAACAGCTCCAGCTGATGCACCTGAAGATATTCCTAATATATATGGATCTGCTATAGAGTTTTTTGTTATACATTGCATTAAGATTCCACATAAAGCTAAACTTCCTCCTGTAATGGCTGCAAGTAGCGTTCTCGGAAATCTAATTTGCCATATTATAGCTTCCGTAGCACTTGAAAGTCCTTCTATATTAGTCCCACTAATCTTACTCCTTAGAAATTTCCAAACTATTTTTATTTCTATTTTTGTACTACCAAATGTTATTCCTAAAAGAATTACTATCATTAAAATTAGAATTAGAAAAATGGTCCATAATAAAAATTTTTTATTTGTTTTCATTTTTTACATCCTTTTCCTCTATTTGCTCCCTATTATATATTTTTGTATATTTTCAGTAAATAAAAGCTGTATTTTTTTATTTTTTTAATAAAAACATGTGCAATTTTTATTAAACTCTTATTATAAGCAATCTATTTTCAACAAAATTTTCTCTAAAAATTTACTGTTACTATAATTTAAGTCTGAAATTTACTTTTCTAAGTTAAACTTGAAATTAATTATTAATTTTTAGCTAATGAATAATTTAAAACTACTAATTAGCAATTAAAATTACTTTTATCTACTTTTTGTATACTTTTTAACAGAATACTTTAAATTTTCAGTCAAATGACCTGATTGACATAAAAATTTATTTGTACTATATTTTGTTAAAAGTTGAACACTTATCAAGTCTTCAGCTTAATATTTTTAAATTATAAGTTTCTACTAAATTTTTTATAATTTAAATCTTTGTATTTAGCTATAAAAAATGTGGTATCGAAAAAATAAGATAAGGAGGGTAAAAAAGTATGAAAACAATAAATAGCACGCCTAGAAAAGATAACTTTAGGATGCCAGGCGAATACGAGCCTCATGAAGGCACTTTTATGATTTGGCCTGAAAGAAATGATAACTGGCGCTTTGGTGGTAAATATGCACAAGTAGCATTTACTAACGTTGCAAAAGCTATATCAAAATTCGAAAAAGTTACAATGTGTGTCAATGAAGACCAATATGAACATGCAAGAAAAATGCTTCCAGAAAATATCCGTGTTGTTGAAATTGCAAGCAATGATGCCTGGGCCCGTGATTGTGGTCCAACTTTCGTAAAAAATGCGAAAGGTGAAGTCAGAGGAATTGATTGGAAATTCAATGCATGGGGCGGTCTAGTTGATGGATTATATTTTCCATGGGACAAAGATGATTCTGTTGCAAAGAAAATTTGCAATCTTGAATGGAAAGATATGTATGAATTAAATGACTTTGTACTAGAGGGTGGTTCTATCCATGTAGATGGTGATGGAACAGCTTTAGTTACAGAAGCATGTCTTTTAAGTAAAGGACGTAATCCTGGAATGAGTAAACAAGCCGTAGAGGATAAACTAAAAGAATATTTGAATGTTGACAAAGTAATTTGGATAAAACATGGAATATATTTAGATGAAACAAATGAGCATATTGATAATATAGCTACTTTCGTAAAACCTGGAGTAGTTGTAATCTCATGGACAAATAATCAAAATGATCCTCAATATGAATTTTCAAAAAGTAGTTATGAAACATTATGTAATGAAAGAGATGCTAAAGGCAGAAAATTAGAAGTTCACAAACTTATTTTACCATCTCCTATTTATATAACGAAAGAAGAAAGTATGGGTGTAGATAGTGTAGAAGGTACACTCCCAAGAACGCCAGGTGAAAGGCTTGCAGCTTCTTATGCAAATTATTATGTTTGTAATGGTGCTGTTATAATGCCAGGCTTTAATGATCCAAATGATGAAATTGCAAAAGCAAAACTTCAAGAACTTTATCCTAACAGAGAAGTAATTCAAATTTATGCAAGAGAAATTTTATTAGGTGGTGGAAATATTCACTGTATAACTCAACAACAACCAAGAGAAGGAGTGTAAACATATGAGAAAAGTTAAAGTAGCTGCAACACAAATGACATGTTCATGGAATGCAGAAGAAACATTAGATAAAGCAGAAAGATTAGTAAGAGAAGCAGCAGGAAAAGGAGCACAAATAATACTTTTACAAGAACTATTTGAAGCACCATACTTCTGTCAACAAGAAAAATATGAATATTTAAACTTAGCAACAAGTTTAGAAGACAATATTGCTATTAAAAGATTTAAAAAAGTAGCTAAAGAATTAGAGGTAGTTTTACCAATAAGCTATTTTGAAAGAGCTGGAAATACAACATTTAACTCAATTGCAATTATTGATGCAGATGGTGAAGTTTTAGGACAATATAGAAAAACTCATATTCCAACTGGTCAATCATATGAAGAAAAATTCTACTTTGCTCCTGGAGATACAGGATTTAAAGTATGGAATACAAAATATGCTAAAATCGGTGTAGGTATTTGTTGGGATCAATGGTTCCCAGAAAGTGCAAGATGTATGTCACTTCTTGGAGCAGAAATTTTATTCTATCCAACAGCAATAGGTTCAGAACCAGTATTAGTAAGAGATACAGAACCACATTGGGAGAACTGTATGAAAGGTCATGCTGCTGCTAATATTATGCCACTTGTAGCATCAAATAGAATCGGAACTGAAACTGATGGAACATCAATGACTTTCTATGGTAGTTCATTTATTGCTGATGAAACTGGTGAAAAAGTTGTTCAAGCTGATAGAACTTCTGAGTCTGTTTTAGTAGCTGAATTTGATCTTGATGCAATTAGAGATAAACGTTATGGTTGGGGTGTCTATAGAGATCGTAGACCAGAAATGTATAATCCAATAATGCATATTGATGCAAGCAAATAATATTTTTAAAAAAAGAAGCTGTTCATTTATAGTGAACAGCTCAGCTTGTAGACAAAGGACTTTTTCAAAATTGAAAAAGTCCTTTATTTTATTT
>NZ_CAMTIG010000085.1 GCF_947072515.1 uncultured Clostridium sp. | reverse complement strand
TTATAAGACACATAATTTATTTAGAGTATTTCCCCCTTCTAAATTTTTAATACATCTTTTATACAAAAAGAATAGCTTAATAAGAATTTTTTCTTATTAAGCTATTCTGCTAATATTTTAATTTTAGTCTTTTCTAAACATCCCATATTACTATGTATATATTTTTGTAGTTATATAAAATAATATATTTAAATACATTTTCTGTTACTATGAATATATTTTTCGGTCTACTTTACATTTATATCCATAAAAATAATTTTCTAAACACATTTAAATAATATTTTTTGTTATTTAAAACATCTACTGTTATTATGCATCTAGAAATGGAATAGGGAGTAGCTTAATGCTAGCTAATTTAAAAACATCTACTGTTATTATGAATCTTATCTAATCTACTAGGCAAAAACCTTACTGATGAATTTAAAAACATCTACTGTTATTATGAATCGAATAGAGTATAATCCAACATTATGGCGAGAAAAATTTAAAAACATCTACTGTTATTATGAATCATTCCAAAATGTGCCAGTTGTAGCTTATGTATAACTATTTAAAAACATCTACTGTTATTATGAATCTAGATTTTGAAAGAAAAGAAAGAGGAGAGAGATAAGAATTTAAAAACATCTACTGTTATTATGAATCCAGATTTGGAGTTGGTCAAATTTAGAAAAGTATTATTTAAAAACATCTACTGTTATTATGAATCATGGAGTTGGTGGAATAGATGGAGATTATGGACCAAATTTAAAAACATCTACTGTTATTATGAATCGTTTTAAAGTCCCCAACTTTAAAATTTAAAAGCTTAATTTAAAAACATCTACTGTTATTATGAATCCTAAAGAAGTTGAACCATCGCTATTCAAGTTCTTTATTTAAAAACATCTACTGTTATTATGAATCGGCTATCGAAGTATAGATTTATCTGAAATACAAGAATTTAAAAACATCTACTGTTATTATGAATCTCACCTACCACTACATATTTAATATATCTTTTCAACATTTAAAAACATCTACTGTTATTATGAATCGTTACTGGTGACCCGTCAAATCTAGCTACAAACAAAAATTTAAAAACATCTACTGTTATTATGAATCTAGTGTAGGTTGCTGTTTTCCTAATTGTAAAGAAATATTTAAAAACATCTACTGTTATTATGAATCCACAAGTCTACGTTGACAGATTATATCACTCAATCATTTAAAAACATCTACTGTTATTATGAATCGTGATTTTAAAGCCAGTCCTAAAGTATCAGCATAAATTTAAAAACATCTACTGTTATTATGAATCTTATGGAATAACAGACAAATACAAGCCAAAATATTTATTTAAAAACATCTACTGTTATTATGAATCAGATACCCAACAATATGATATTATTGTGTCGGCTGGATTTAAAAACATCTACTGTTATTATGAATCGTGGCCAACATCATTTGGAGAATTTGCAAAAATTGCATTTAAAAACATCTACTGTTATTATGAATCTTTAAAATTGAGTTATGCAGCAGGTGTAATTCTACTAATTTAAAAACATCTACTGTTATTATGAATCAAACACCAATTATTTTTCGATACACATATCAGACGTATTTAAAAACATCTACTGTTATTATGAATCCTTATCGAACATTACATTAAAACATCTACATCTACTATTTAAAAACATCTACTGTTATTATGAATCGAGTATCTTATAAAGAAAAAACAACATTTAATAACTATTTAAAAACATCTACTGTTATTATGAATCTCATTGTGTTACGGCTTATAGAGAAGGCGAAGGAAATTTAAAAACATCTACTGTTATTATGAATCTATTCTTTATATATAATATAGTAGGGGTGATTTTAATTTAAAAACATCTACTGTTATTATGAATCCAGAAGATACTAGAGAATTAAAAAATAATTTAGAATTTAAAAACATCTACTGTTATTATGAATCAGGGTAAATTAAAAATATGAAATAGTTTAAGATCATATTTAAAAACATCTACTGTTATTATGAATCGCAGCTACCGGCGCAGCTACTGGTTCAACAACTGGATATTTAAAAACATCTACTGTTATTATGAATCTATTGTTATTGGAAATACGAAGGAAGTTAAATTTAAATTTAAAAACATCTACTGTTATTATGAATCAGGCAATAAAATGTTAGAAGTAAAATAGAGGATTAAAATTTAAAAACATCTACTGTTATTATGAATCTTTAAATCAACAAACTTTCTTTTGGGGAAAAAGGAGATTTAAAAACATCTACTGTTATTATGAATCGAAGAAAAACCTTTAGATGAAGAAAAACCTTTAGAATTTAAAAACATCTACTGTTATTATGAATCTGGTCAAAAAGAATTAAGTGCTACAACAACAACAAAATTTAAAAACATCTACTGTTATTATGAATCCAACGTATTTACTTGTATCTTTAGTATACCCCATTCCCTTAAGCCTTACAATTAGTAAGTTGCATTAAAATTTACCAGTTATTCTATCATTTTTCTATTCTCTTTTTCATTTCTTCTCAACCTCTCTATATTACTATCTTTAGACTCTTTTATGTTACTTAATCGGTTGGTAATTTATTTTTAATTATTCCCATATTAAAATCATTTTCTCTAGTTCTTAAAAATTTTTCAATATTTGCCCCACAAATTCTAAAACTGCATATTTATTAGATGAAGGGGTGATAAATATGGAAAATAAAAATTTAAGAAAACTTACTTTAAAGGTTGAATACCAAAAAGGTGAGGACAACAACGGAAATGCTGTAATCAAAAGACAAAGTTTTTCTAGAATCAACTTAGAGGCTTCGCCTGCTGGCTTAAAATTATTTGCTGATAAGGTTAGCGAAGTTTTAAACTATCCTGTAACTTATGTAGGAACTGCTGAAGAATATAAATTATAAGGTTTGAGCCTTAATAAGGGCTTTCTCTAAAATTAATTTATATCAGAAATTTTTAAACTTAACAAAATTAAAATTATTAAAAAGGAGATGATTTATATGTTCGAAAAAGTACTTGTTATGACTTTTACAAACGAAACTGGGAAGAAATTCTCTTTAAAACTTAAGGATTTAGTAGAGGATTTAGACCAAGCTGTTTTAGGAGAAATCATGGACACAGTAATAGACAATGAAATCTTTATTATTGGTGGTTATCCTTTAACTGAAAAAGTTAAGTGTGAATTGATTTCTACAGAAACTACTCCATTTGAGGTTTAGATAAAAAATAAAGAGACATGCTAGAATTTCTAGTATGTCTCTTTATCACTTTACATTTATTAACAATTTAAACTTCGTTGCATGCACTCATAAAATATTCTGTATTTTTAAAACGGAATTTCATATACCTCACTATATACATAGCTAATAATATCTATTATATATTCATCATGTTTATCATCTAACTTATTAGCTCCCCATTTTCCTCTAAATACATTTTCAACTAATATTTCCATTCCACCTTCTGCATATTGTTCTAATTTATTTATACATTTCCGTTGATACTCTTTGTCATCAAATAAATCTATAGATTTTCCTAATTCACTATCTCCTAATATTATCGAATATAGACTCGTTCTATTATCAACCTTAAGATAACTACCTCTAAACTCTCTTCCTTTCTCTCCTCTATTTAATAATCTATTATTTTTAAATCCTATTACAGAACATAGTGTAAATAACTGATCATAGCTAATGTCATATCTATTCTTGAGTAATATATATATATCTTCGTATTTTCTCCCTGTAAAAATTAATCCTTGTTCCTTTAAAAAATCCATGTCTTTTACCCCCTTGTAGCAAGTGTTTCATCTAAACTAACTTCCTCTATTTCAGAATGCCCATCTGATTTTTGATTTAATCTATACCATTTTCCTAATTTACCTATTTCTTTTATTTTTTTCTCTTCATTAATAGTAAACTCCGTATCTGTCAATAATAATATCCACTGATTTGCAAGCTGTGGTATATTTTCTATTAAATTATCCCTATTATTTCCACTAACTCTTCCAAAAGGTGTATCCATAAATAAAGGAAAATCTATTTCTTGTCCACTTCCTCCAGCTACTTTTGCTAATGCTGTTATAAATGATAATGCTACTATTTGCCTTTGTCCTTGCGAAATATCTTGAGTTATTATAGTACCTAGTCTATTTATTACTTCTATTTCATATTTTGTATTTATTAAGATATTATTTATAAGATCTTTATCCCTTCTATCAATCAATTTTTTAAAAATATTTGTTGTTTCATTCATTAACTGTTTTCTCATACTATCACTATATCCATTTAATATTTCTTCTAGTGAAATTTTTAATTTTTCAATATATTCTAATTTTCTTTTATCAAATTGTAGTTCTTTATTTGCACTAATTACTCTATGATATTTTTTATTAGTATCTTTTAAAGCGTCTACTAAATTTTCTTTCTTTAACTCTAAGCTTCTTATCTCTTCTTGAATCTCTATTTTATTTGCTTCATTTCTCTTCTTTGCATTTTCAAGTTCTTGCAGATTTACTGAGGCATTGCTCATTGTCTTAATTTTCTGCTCATATTCCTCTATCTCATTTTGTACATCATCTATTTCATCTTTTAAAATTCTTATCTTTTTAAGCTTACTCTTTATACTTTTTAACTCATTTTCTTTTTCTTGTAAAAACTCACTAATTGAATTTGTTATATTTGATATTAATGGTGTTAATTCTGATCTTTTAAAGTTCTCTTTTAACTTAAGAATTTCATTATATGCCTCTATATTTTTTTCTAAATTTACTTTACAGCAACTACATATTTTATCATTTAATGATTTCTCAATTACCTCAAGTGGAATTAGATCCTTTTGTTTTATAGCTATTTGGTTTAAATAAGATTTTGCCATTTCATAATACGGATCCATCAAAAACATATGACATTTAGAAAAACTTTTTTCTTGTAACCCTTGTTTTTCCAACTTCAAAAAATCTATTTTATTTAATTTAAAAGATTTTTTTTCTGAAATTTTATCTTGAATTAATTTAATCTTCTCATTTTCTCTAAGTTTTTTTTCTATTCTATTTATTTCTTCTGTGCATGCCGCACTATCATTTTTTTTTCTATCTATTTTTTCTTCGCAATCCCTTATAGCCTCTTCTAATCCCTTTATTTTCTCCTCGCATTCAACAACTTTTATATCGTTGCTCCTATTGCTAATATTTTTTCTTTCTTCTCTTACCAAATCATTCGTTATTATAATAGCTTTTTGTAATTTATCTATTTTTAATAAATTTTTTATCCCTTCTTCAACTTCTTTTTTTGATTCTTTATTAGTTTTAGCTAACGTATCGATCTTTTCTGCATCAAATAGAAAAAAATCTTTAATTTTTGAATCAAATATTGAATTTATAATTTTATTTTTTTCTTCGATAGTCATTTGATCCTTGACCCTATAATTTCCCACCTCATCTTTTATAGCAAGATAAACATCTTTTTCTTCTTCGATAATCTTATTATTTATTCTATATCCTACAATTATTCTCTTGATAATATATTCTATATCTTTATGTTTAAATTTAACCTCAACCCATGCTTCGACCGGAGATCCTTTGCTTTCCTCTAATCTATTAAAATTAACCAAGTGTATATCATCATTTTTATTGTCTTGGTTTATATATCGATCTCCAAATATTCCAAATACTAATGCTCTGAATATTCCTGTTTTTCCTTTTCCATTTTCCCCAAAGACAATTGTTATATTTTTATTTCCAATTGCAAATTCTATTTTTTGTTTGTTATAATATTGTCTAAATTTATTCATTGTAATACTTATCAATTGCATTTATTTCATCTCCTCTTTTACAATCTCATTTATTTCATCTCTTATAAATTCTTTAATTTTACTTATTGATCGTTCTTTCTCTATATCTGCTAAAATTTCATTTGCTAAGTAAGCTATCTCACTATCTAATTCATTTATTTTACTCTTTAAATCATTATTTATATCTAATTTAGTTTTTTCCTTATTCATTTTCAAAGCCTCCTTTTAATTCGTTATATACTTCCCATGGTAATTTATCCATAAGATATTCTAACCCCAATGTCTCTAAATATTTAATCAATATTTTTCTACTCCCATATTGATTAATTGCATATCTTGAAAATTCTGCAAATCTTGGCATCTCTTTTTTTATTATATTTATATATGTTTTTTCTTTTGCACTTTCTGGTACCACAATAAAATCATATAATATTGCTAATCTTTTTCCTTTTGCATTACGTAGAATTCTCCCTCTTCTTTGTACAAATTCTCTTGGATTTGATGTAGATGCTAAAAAATAAGCTCTTCTTGTTGCTGGTATATCAACTCCCTCATCTAAACATTTAATTGCAACTAATACTTGTATTACACCTTTTTTAAATTCTTCTAATATAATTTTTCTTTCTCTAGTTTCTATCTTTGAATCAAATCTATGTACTCTTAATCCTAATTCCGAAACTTTTTTTGTTATATTTTCAAGCTCTCCTGGTGCACAGTAAATTAATGTGTGTGTTAATTCCTCTAATTTTTCTTTCTTAATTAACTCTAATAGTCTTGCCACCTTCTGCTTTGCTTTAGATAAAATAAGACTTCTTCTCCTATTTAATTCCTCTAACTTTCTTTTATCTTCTATTGTTTTCTTTTCTTTTAAAGCTATCTTTGTAATATTTTTAGTGATTTTCTCATACTCTTCTATTTCCTCTTCATTTAAATCACAGATAATAGGATTATATTGATACTCTGTTAAATTTCCATTTTTTATAGCTTCTTTTATATCATATTTATAAACAGTTTCTCCGAAAAATTCTCTTAGCCTTTGAGTTCCCTCTTCATCCCACCATCTATCTGGTGTTGCTGATAATCCAAGTCTTGTTTCAATATTCTCAAATTTATTATTTTCTAAAGATTTAATTCCAAAATAATGACATTCATCACCTATCATAAATCCATATTTTTTTATTCTATTAACAGCATTATTAAATTCTTCTGAAGATGCTGACTTATATGTCGTTATAACGATCTCTATATTCTTTAACCCTATATTGAAATCTCTTATTCTATTCTCTAATTTATTTATCCAATATTTCTTATTTCCATAACATTTTAATATTTTTTTATAACCCACGTGCTCACAATTTTCTATCCACTGATCGACAAGATGTGTGAATGGAACAAGAATTATTAAAAATATTTTTTCTTTCTCTTGTCTATATTCTTTTGCCGCTAGCAAACTTGTAATTGTTTTTCCTGTTCCTGTTGCCATTTCAAAGATTCCATTCCATCCATTGTTTCTAAAGCTTTTAATAGCATCTTTTTGATATTTCCTTGCTTCTATATTTTTCTCTCTATTTTTCGGAGTTTTATTAAGACTTATGAGTTTTAATAAAACTGCATTTGGTATATTAACAACTGTTAGTGTATCTGTCTTATTTTCCCATAGATTTTCAAAATCATTTATCATATCTTTTATTCTATATAACTCTAATTCACTTCTATATACATCTATCTTTTCAAAATTATTTACTAACCCATTAAAAGTTTCATTTGCCGAACCAGAAAATCCTACTTTACTACCAAATTCATCATAAAAAACTCCAAACTTTTCATGATATAAGACATTTCTCTCTGAAAAAGCGATCTTAACCTCTAATCGTCCCTCACTTATAAGGCATGCTAATGTGTTAAATGAATCTTTTTTTATATTTTCTTTGGAAAGCTCTACTTGTTTTAATAAAGCTTTTTCTATAATATCTTCTTTAGCTTTCTCACCTTTTAATATTGCTTTATAGTCAGCTTCTTCTAATAACGGATTTGCAACTATTCTTATTTTCCCATCATTATTTAAAAATTCTTCTAAGCCTTCTCCTAATGCACTCAGACTAGTACTTGTAAAATAGCCCACTGCTCTGTCATATTTATTACTAACTTTTAAACATTTTTCATAAAAGTCTATATTCAGCTTGTCCTCATTAGATCTATATTTAAACTTCAATTCTAAGTCTTCTAATCCCTTCATTGACTTACTCCTTTATTTCAAATCTACCTACTTCATCAATATTAAATAATACTGAATTTAGTATTTCATAAGGCATGATACCACCTTTTTTATTATTATAAATAACTCCTTTTTCACATAAAAATTTATATATACTATCAACATGCTTTATTCCTGTATACTCCTTTTGAACTATATATTTAACAAGTTCTTCAAAGCTATTTATGTTAGATCCTTTTTTTACTAAAATAACTCTATCTGTTCCGTATATATAATCAGAATATTTTCTTTTAATTAATGTATATTTCTCATCATCTTTTAGACAATTTACCATTTCTGGTTCCCACCTAAATTCTCTACTATCAGTTCTTTGAGTTAGTACTCTACGTAATCTTGGTATATTATTTATCACTAAGTATTCACTATCTTTAAATTCTTCTTCTATAAACTTATTTATTTCTGACTTTACCTTTTCATCTATTGATTTTATATTATCTTTATATGTTATTTCTGAGCTTGAAATATAATAATACTCTTTTTCTGCAATTAATTTTTTGAATATATTTCCTATTCCTGCTTCTTTATACCCAAGTTCACTCAAAAATTCTTTTAATTCTTCTTTTTTATAAGTACCTTTAAATCTATTAATCATTAAATCATTTATTGTTTTGATACTATCTCCATCTATAATCAAAATATTAGTGTGTCCCTTTAATCTTGTATCAATCATTTTTACTAATGATGCAAGATCTTCTCCTGATGTAACGTTATACTTCTTAAACAATTCATATATTTTTGTATCTAACATTCCCTTAGTATAAATATATCCTGTAGATACTATTCCATATCTTTTTAACGAACCTTCTATTAATACTTTAATTTCCTTTCGAATTTCTTCAGTTATTTCTTTACTATCTTTTAAAGTTATATATTTTGCAATTTTTATAATTAACTCACTTTTTGAAATTGTATCCTCTAATTTATTTTTCTTCCATTTAAAATGATCTAATAATTCTTCACCTTTTATTTTCCCTTCATTTTTTTCTATATATTCTCGGATAAGTTCTTCCTTGCTTTTTTTCATCATTTGAGATTCTTCTGAATAAGCTATTGACATAGAATTTCCTTTTCCTGTTATATATTTTTCTTCCATATAATACTTTATAATTCCATATAGTTTATATTTATTATTTATTCCATATAGCTCTAATTTTTCTCTATTTTCTTTTAATACATCTTGCGCTGTTGTAATCTTTAATTTCACTAACATCTCATCTGTACATATATCTATTAAATCTATTGCTCTTATATCTATTTCAAAATTATCTATATGAATATATTCCTTATTTCCAATACAGATGATCTCAGAACAATCAGCCATTCTAGCTTCTATACTTCTTATTCCTTTATTAGATATGTCTTCATCAAATATTTCTTTGTATATATCTTTAAACATTTTTTCTTCTTTTTCTAAATTAATAGCTCCATCTAAACCATATTTCAATGTCAATTCATATCCTCTAGCTAAACTAATAGTTTCTAGTGTGAATATTTTCCCTCTTTTTTTATAACCTAATTTTATAAGATATTTTTCAACTTTATAGCTTTCAATTTGATTAAATCCACACTGTCTATATATCTCATGCAATTGATCAATCTTTTCATCTAAAATAAACTCTCTATCTAATATTTCTAAAATCTTAGTATTTAAACTCAGTAACTCTTCACTATTAAATACATCTATTATCTCCATATCTTCAAATATTATCTCTTTATTTTGCTCTATAAATATTTTAAATCCAATCATTATATCTTCTTCTATGATTTCAAATACATCACTTATATTTATATATTTATTTTCTGAAAAATTAATATATATTGATTCTATTAAGTTGCTATTAATCAATATACAATTTATCTTTTCTGAAACTTTTTTTATTATTTGTCTTATTCTCTCTCTCGTAAGTTCCTTCTCTTTTGCTATTGCCCCTAATGTTTCACCTAAAATATATCTCTTAGTTAATATTTTAAAATCTTTTTCACTCACACATCCAAGGCTTTTCCTTATAATTTCGTTTATATCTTGCAATTTATTGAATTTATTTACAAATTTAATAAATTGTATTTTTGAATTTACATTAACTTCATATTTTTTCAACTTTGTATTCTGAATTTCCTTAAATAGCTTATTATCTAATTCATCAAATTTTTCTTCTACCCCAAAGATTTTTTTTATATCTTTTACTTTTTTATTTTTTACTTTTTCAAACCACATTTCTTTTATATTTATATTAAATCCTTCTATTAATTCTTCTATTTTTTCTTTTTCTTCAATTAACTTTTTTATATCCTCCTTTATTTGCTTTCTTTTACCGATTCCTATATTGGGAATATTTATAAAATCATTCGTAATTTCATCTACTATATCATTTAATATTATTTTTTTTTCTAATTCACAATACTTTAGATACGATTGTACATGTATTACATTATTTATTTTTTCTTTCAATAAATTTAAACTTTCAAGTTTATCTATCACTATACTTTTCTTGTTCGATTCTCTTACTATTTTATCTGTATCTTCAATCTTGCTTATCAAATATTTTATTTTCCCATAGCCTACCCCTTTTTGATTCGCAAATTGCAATATTTTCGCACTAGTAATATCACTAATGTATTTAAGGCTATTATTATTACAGAACTCTAAAAATCCCTTATCTCTATTTTCCTTTAAAATTTTTGTGATTTCTATCTTTTGCTCAATTTTTTTCAACTTTCTATCTAATGCTTCAAATTCTATTTCACTTACTTCTCTAGTTATATCATTCTTTTCTTTTTTTACCTTGTCAATATATTCTCTTTCAAATTTTTCTTTATTTAATATTTCAAACCCAGCACTTCTAAACTCTCTTTCTAATTTCTCAATATCTATATTTTTATTAAATACTTTAAATCCTTCAATAGGAATAAAATTAAAAAATTTATCATTATCTATCTAATATTCATCTATTAAATCTCCTAACTGGTAATCTTTAAAGTCTATGTTACTAAC
>NZ_CAMTIG010000084.1 GCF_947072515.1 uncultured Clostridium sp. | reverse complement strand
TCTTTCCTCCTTTAACTTTTCCAAAGCTCTGATTATAACCTCTGCTACTCTTTCACTTTTATCTTTTTTAAGGGTAGAAGATAAGTGTTGTATCTTATCCCTCTCCTCTTTGGTGCATTTAACCCCTAAGAACGAATCTAACATTTCACCAACTCCATTAACTCCTGAAATTTATCTTCATAGTAAAGAGGTTGTGTTTCTTTTGGATTGCTAGGCGAGACTTGATTTTCTCCATATTCAGATTTTTTTATAGATTTATATTTTTTAATTCCTTTTGTAGAATTTCTAGTTTTTTCTTCTATTATACCAAGTTCTAAAAGCTTTTTATTCACTTTTATAGCTGATAATTCTATATTATTTTCTTTTAACAACTGTGACAACGGCTTTAAAACTCCTATAGACTTTGTATATTCTATTTTAAGAGATTGCTCAAGCCCTAAGCTATCAATTAACTTGTTCGACATTATAGCCTTTGAATTGTCGTTATATCCCATTAAATCAGATATATGTTTTAAGGCTTGGAAATTAACTTCTACCTTTTCAGTTTGCTTTAGCTCTAAAACTTTTTCCTCTATACTGTCTATGAATTTTATTATCCCTTTTCTAACGAATTTACTTTCTCTTAATAGTACTTGTTTTGATTGAGATAAACTAAGCAAAAACATCGGTTGTTGTCTGTTTTGTGAATCTGTATAATAGATAGGGGAAATTTTTCCCTCATCTATTTCCTCTTCAAATTCACTTCTTATAATTTTAAGTAAATCTTTGTGTTGTAAATCTGTTTTTTTTCCCTCTTGTCTTCTAAAGAAATTAATTTGTTCAACCAACTCTAAAGAAGATATTTCTTTTTTTTCTTTCATAATCTCTAAATATCTTTCTTCCATATTATCCTCCTTGTTTATTAAGTTAATATTAGTATAAACTATAAAATTATAAATGTCAATATTTTTTTTACAACTGGTATATAATTTATGTTTCGTATAAGTTGACAATCCAAAAATGGATTCTGAAATTTCTTTCCCGACTTCTCGCTTTCATCATCCATATCCAACTTCAAGATGTAGTCATGCTTCCAATTTTTACCCTCCATAAATTTATGGAACGTGAAATCTTCGTCTTCCACAAACCCATACTTTTCTATTCTGCTTTTTATCCAAGTTGTAAAATCTTGTTTGCTCTCTAAAATCTTGTGCAATTCTCTAGCACTTACTAGATTTACACCTTTTTCGTTTTTTATTTTTATAAGTTCCATATAAACCTCCTAACTCTTGATAATTAAAGTATATATCATTATATATTAAAAGCAAATAGTTTTTAAAATATTTTTAAAAAATAAAAAAGAGATAGGAAAAACCTATCTCTAATCTATTAAATACTTTTTAATGCTTCTTTTAGGAAGTTCATTTCAGGTTCAGTATAAGCTTTAAACTCATAAACCTTATACCCATCATATTCTTTGTATTTATCAGCATTAGCTCCAAACATATTTCTTGCTATTGTATCGAAGTCTAATTTATTCATCTTTTCCCTCCGTTACGAATGTTGTTTGTTTCTATTTTAACTTCATTATCTTGCTTTATTTCTGATTCTTTAACTTCTGTCTTTACTTCTTCTACCATTTTGTTTTTAAGTGCCTTATATTGTTCTTCAGTAATTTCTTTATAACCTATTGTAACAAATTTTTGAGTTATAAGAGATATTTTTTGATTATTTATATCAACTACAACTTTATCTAAAGTCATATCATCTGTTAGAATATATTTTATCGCTGAAAACATAGGCTTTTCAAATTTAACATGAACTAAAACTTCATTAGGAACATTTTGAGGTAGCTCTGTATTGTTTTTATATAATTCATCTATAATTACTAAAGTATCTTTATTACACTTTGCACAATCTATATGTAATCCAACATTTAATGTAGGAGAAACTCCAGCATTATTTGGAAAAGGTCTATATTCTGGATTAGCTTGAACCACAGTTTTTATAATCATATGTTTCATATCATCATTATCACAATGTTTACATTTAAAAAGTATTTTATTTTCTTCCACTTTTTACCACTCCCATTTTTAATATTATAATATAATATTTATTTATAAAAATAAAGTGCCTATATAGTGCCTATATAGTGCCTACTTAGTGCCTACTTAGTGCCTATTTTTTCATCATTGCTTTCTTTTAATGTTTTTAAAAAATTTTTAATGGACCTTCTTATAAAACAAGAACATGAAATTAATTCATGTTCTTTCTCACTTAGCTTTTGTATAGCTCTATCTATTTCATCCAATACTTGTGGTTCTTCATAAAAAACGACTCTTTTCTTCTTTTGAACCATGTATTATACCCCTTTTGATTATTTTTTATTTTCTCATTAATATATCTATTAATTTTTCTATTTTATCATTAAGCATATCTATTTTTTTATTTTGTGTTTCTATTATGGAGTTAAATTCTCTCCTAGTAACATAATAGTCAGAAAGACTTTCTCTTGATTTTTTTAATATTTGTATGTCTGTTGCTGCATTTTCTGAAAATTGTTTTAATAAAGTTACGTCTTTTTCAGTATTTTTTAAAGATGAAACTTCTGTAACTGTAATATTTGAAGATTGTTTTAATATAGATACTTCTTTTTCTAAATAATTAATTTTTGTAAAAGCTCCAGTAATAGTAGCAATAATTAAAGCTGCTATAATCTCTTTTATGTATTTTGTCATATTTATAAGAACACCCCTTTTTACTTTCTCAGGGTAAAAGGTAGTTATTATTTTACTAAATAAACTGGATAACAATTAAATAAATTCCTTTCAGATTCTCTTCTTCTAGTCAAGCCAGCAAGAACTTTTTTATTTGCTCTATTCCATCTTATAAATTCTTGACTAGCTCCATAGTAGTCTTTATTATTTAACATCTTTAAAAGAGTTGAGCTTGACAAATTACCTTCTCCTAAGTTATATGCAAAACTAACTAAGGCATCAAATTGAGATTGGTTTAAATCAACTTTTACAAGTTTTAATACAGATTTTTCAAACTTCTCTACATCTAATTTTAAAAGTTCTTCAGCTTTTTCTTTAGTAATTTTCATTCCAGAAGTAACACCTTTTGTAGTTCCATAACCTATTGTCCATACTCCAGATGGACATTTATATGCTTCTAATTTTAATCCTTCAAAGTGCTTTATTAATTCTAGTCCTCTTTCTGACATTTTCATGTTATCAATCCTCCATTTTTACCAAAACTTAAATAATTCTTTAATAGAGTGAGCCTTTTTATAGACTCTTAACTCTATTAATTTTTTCTTGTAATTCAAAGGATCTATTTTTATTTCAAATCCTTGCCCTTTGATTTTTGTTCTAAACCCACATCAATTTTTAATTTTTCTGTTGCTTTTGATAATTGTTCATTTGATATAATAGAAGTATCTCCATTTACATCTTGTTGTCTTAACCCTTTTTCAAAGGCATCTAAATGGTCAGCTATTGCTATTGCTAATTTTTTAGGTATCTTTTCTCCAACTTTCCTACCCATTAAATGAGTTTTAGCAACTGGTATAAATGATCCTATTATAACCCCTAACCCTACGAGTATGACTTCTTTATGTTCTACTAAAAATTCCATAAAAACACGCCTCCTTTATATTAAAACTATCTTTGATACCCAACCTATTCTAAGTTCAATTTCTATAATTTCTTTTTCTATTTCGCTAGTATCGAAATTATATTTAATTCTTTTTTCTCTTTGTTCATTTAATTCTATAAATCTATCTTCTAATCTTCTTATTTCATTTGAAATATCTTCTTGTGTTGCTCCTTCTTGCCATTCTCTTAGTTCACTATTCCAAACTCTTTTTAATAAATTGTCTGGTGGTTCTACTGTATATATTATTCCACCTTCAATGTATTCTCCATCCGTTAAAGGAATTATCCCTTCTATTTTTTTCATAGATTCAGATTTTTCTTTTATTTCTCCATTAGAATCTAAATATGGATAAGGTATTAATCTATCAGTTGCAATTAATGTATTATTCCATTTATCATACCAACTGATAGGATTTTCCATAAAATTTTTTATATGACCATTTATTTCTATTGGTTCTTTATTTATATCTTTAGAATCATAAATATAAATTTTTTCTAACATTGTTTTCACTCCTTTTATAATCCGTATGATTTTTTTAATTTATGTATAGAATCTCTATTTTCTTCAGTAGTTTTATTTTTTATATAGTGATCCTTTGTAGTTTTAGAATCATTGTGATTAGCATACTCTGCTGCTAATTCTATACCACCCATATTATATAATAGATTTATAGCAGTTTTACGCAATGTATGAGGATATAATTTATCATAACCAATTAACAATCCTATCTTTTTTATTTTAGCTCTTATAGTTGATTGTGTCATTGGAGCTTTTTTATTTCTATTTGAGAAAAATAAATAATCTTCATTTTTTATATTATTCATATAAATATAATCTTTTAATATTTTTGATGTATTCTCGAAAAACATCAAATCTACTATTTTCCCATACTTTTCCTTTACACCTTTTATTATACCACTATTAAAATCTATTTGGCCAACTTTTATTGATTGTATAGCTGATATTCTAGCTCCACAATCTAGAAATAATTCCCACATTAATCTTTCATCCATTTTAAAGTTTTCATACTTCATCATTACTTTGGCTTCTATAATCTCCTGAGTGCTTAAAAAATAACTCTCTCTCCTTTTGGTTTGTTCACTTTTCTTTAATCTATCTAATTTAGTTTGAAAAGGATGGTACTCTATTATATTTCTTTTCACACACCAAATATAAAAACTACTAATAGCAGTTATCTTATTATTAATAGTTTGATTATTGTTTCCTCTATCTCTGCAATCACTAATGTATCTTTCTAAAATATTAACACAATCCTTTATCATTTTTTCAGATATAATCATTATGTCATTTTCATTTTCTTTTAAATAATTAAAAAAATCATTTATTCTACTTTTGTACATCTTATAAGTTGTTTCGAAAGTTTCATAATTTCTGGCTTTATTTGATTTTAAATATTCGTCATAAATTTTTACATTTTCTTGATACATTTTTAATCACCTCCTTTAATTTTTTTTATTTTTTTAGGTATAGATTACAGAATTTAGGTACTCATTCGGTTTTTAATTGTGAAGTCTTAGATAGTAATCTAGTTTACGAAGCTTATTTAAATGTAAATAATAAATTTGCATTTTTAGATATTAGACTAAAAACAGGTATAGCAGGAACAAACAATTATAGAGATATTATAAGAATACCCAGTAACATTAAAATTCTATATGGGTCTGAATATATGGCTAATGGATTAAATATTCATGTAACATCTAATATAATTAAGTGTAGAACCGAGGATTATATTCCTAAATTTAGTTGGGGAGCTATGGTACAAATCCCTATTTGTGTTGAACTAATGTAATATAATTTTCTAGAATTATAGAAAAAGATGTAACTTATAAACCTTGATTTCTCCTTCTACATCTGTACCTTCTCGATTCCATCGCCATATAGTACCATCATAAGTTACATTAACAGTTCCTTGGAATATATTCATTTTACACGAAGTTATCAATCTACTGAATGGTATTATAATTATTTTTGAATCGAATATTTCTTTTTCACCTCCAGAAGTAGCAACAGCTAAATAAACATCTCCAACTTTTGCATTGGGATCACTAGAAGCTGTTAATACTGGAGTAAGAACATTCGTTTTAAATATACTTAAATTCCGTAATCTATTTAACAACTCATTGTTATCAAACTTTTCAAAAATATTTGATAAATTAGTAGTCGTTGTAGAATTTTCTTTACATTTGAACAATCCTTCTTGATTTTTATCTTTATAATAGAAATTAGCTTTTTTAGTTCCAACATCTTGTATATATTCAATCTCTGGGTCATAAGGTATTCCAGCATTAGCTCTATTATCTGTATCTAGTTGTTTTATTGTTCTATGAGTTCCACCAGTTAATACTCCAATAATTTCTGCTGTTTTTTGTGTAAAATTAAGATTTAAAAATATTTTTTCTTTAGATACTAGACTTCCAATATTTACTGTATCTTGTGCATTTTTTATTGTATATGTATTACCATTAAATCTTATCAAAGGACCTTTTTTTGTATTAGTTTCATTTGGAACTAAACATAATTTTAAATCTGTAAATGTAAAATCTTCACTTCCTTCTATTACAATATTATATATTTCATTTTGTCCTTCTGTAATTCTTGTTCCATTAACTTCATAAATAGAGTTTCTTTGTATATTATTAAAATTTTCTGCTGTTTCTGGAGTTCCTTCTTGATATGTTACACCAGGAAGGAATCTTATTGTTTTAGTTTCTTCAGTTAAATCTTCATTTATAACTTTGTATCTTTCTGGATATTCAACTTTTAGATCCTTAAAATTTGTTAATTTACCATTTGCCATTATTATCACCTCTATTTTTAAGAGTTTCATCTATAACCCTTAAATAATCTTTATTAATATTTCTAATACCAGTTTTATTATGCTCTCCAATAAGCTCATAAGGAATATAAGACTCTTGGCTAACTTCCCATATAGTTTTTACACCACAACTATATACACTATCTAAATCAAACAATAAATCTGTATCTGAACCAGCTGGAATAGTTATAAATAATTTCATTAAAGCTTTTTGAGGTGGATTTAAATTCCATCCTTCTACTGCTTCTACTCTATATCCAGTAACTAATTTTATTAATTCTATGTATGGATTAAGAGTTGGAATAAAGTTGTTTTTAGCTTCCTCTATTCTTATTTTATTTTTATAACCTTCATCAACTAAATTTCCTCTATTAACTCCATAGCTAATACCATAGTTATCTAACATTTCTCCAGATAATTTATCTAATACCTCAGTATATATATATGGTTCTTGTTCTTTTTCTAATAAATCAAATATACTACCTAAAGCTATATATAATTTTTTTAAATCATCACTTTTTAAAACATCTGGTAATCTTGACCACATTCTTTCAAATGATCCTCCCATATTATACCACAGCCTTTTCAAAAACATCCATTTTTAAACTTGAAAAATAAGTTGAATTATTTCTACTAAAATGTACTTCCAAGTTCGTTACTCCTGAAACATCAATGCTATGTCTTATTTTTTCAACTACTGCAAATGATGTCAGATTTTCATTTATTCTAGAATTTTGAATATATTCTTCTATAATTGCATTAGCTTGATTAGTAGATATAGAACCATCTAGTATTATTTTATATTTAACATTAACATAAGTTGGTCTTGAAAATATTACAGTTCTATCAGTTCCTTGAACATCTTTTATAGTTACTGTAACTCCTCCAGTTTCTTCAATAGCTCTATCTGTTTTCCTAAATATAGCATTTGCTATATCAATATCAGCTCCACCATCAACATAATATCTACGAGAACGAGAAGGCATTTCTAAACCTCCTACACTTACTGGAATATCTTTATCATTTTCTAAAACTTTACAGCTTTTAACACCATTAACTAAATTTATTTCAGAATATATTCCATCAGTATTCCAATATGATCCAGAATTTCTTGTAGTTTCCCATCTAAATCTATATTCTACATCTGTTTCTTTATCAGCTCCACCTTCTGTATCTTTTTCATTTGTTCCTGAAATTAACCCAGATATTGGAGTTTTAATATTATTTATAGTATTAGCTTTTACATTGCTATCTTTACCATAATTTTCAGCTTCTATTGGTATTATAGCTGTTCCTGTTTCATCTACTGTAAAGTTTTCAGTATTAACAAAAGTATTTCCTTTATTATCTTCAAATTTAACTTCTCCAGCTAATGCTGATGTATTAGGAATACTATTTGTAGTTTTCCAAAATCCTTTACTTTTAGATTGTTTTTTTCGTGGAAAATTTCTGTTTTGTAAAATTATATCTAAATCATTACCTTCAGCTTTTAAATAATTATTTTTTTCTAAATTACTTTGTTGTCTTTCTTCTATTCTCTTAACTTCCTCCATAACAGGAAGCAATACTTTATACATATTTGATTCAGTTGTAAATTTCAACTCTGGATATTGTGCAATTAAAGTATTTGCGAATAAATTTTCTATTTGTTCCCAGCTTCTAAGTTTAAACAATATTACTCACCTCTTGTTTTATATAATCGTTATCAAATATACTTTTAAATTCAAAAGTTATATTTAATGTTCTATTATTTTTATCAGAAATTATATTTATATTTTTTACGTCTTCTACTTCTTTATAGTAATTTTTAATTTGATTATAAATATAAGTGCTTTTAAATTCATCTTTTACAGTTCCATCTAATAAAAATTCATAGTCTAATCCTTGATTTATATCATAATCTAATTCTCCATCATCATATCCATTACTTGCTCTAATAGATAAAAATACTCCTAATCTACTTCTTAGAGCTTTATTATCTGTTGCTATTTCAAAATTAAAACCACCTTGACTATCTATATATAAATCTTGCATTTAATCACCTCTTATTCTGGTTTCTGAGAAGGAGTAGGGCTTCCAGTTCCTGGATTATATTTATGTGTATGATTTTGTAAAGAAATTTTACCAGATACAATATCTTCAGTAGAATTTATTCCACCTTCTTGTGTTATATTTCCTTTAAGTTTTATATCTCCTTCCATAGTTATATTTCCATTTATTTTAATATCTCCAGTGATCTCAAAATCCATTTCAGGAACTTTCACTCCATCTGTTTCTGTTAGCGCTAATATCGGTAAAATAACGCAATTAGTAAATGAGAATTGTTTTGTACTGTTAATTTGTCCAACTGCTCCAGTTGAAATATAATTAGATAAATCTAATTGAGAAAACAAAGCTTGAAATCTTTGTCCTTTTTGCACTTTAAACTTTATATTTTTAGTTTTAGAGCCTATCGGCATAAAAGGGCACTTAACTATAAGAGGTAATTCTAACTCGTTGAAAATAAGAGGTTTTACAGTGCACAAATTATTATTGTTATCTACTTCAATTATTTCAACTGGCATAGTTACCATTATTTTACTTAAAAAATACATCATTATTTCTTCATTCATTTTTATCCATTCTCCTAACTTTATATTCCGCTTCATAATCATCTATTTCCATTTCAATTACTTGTCCAGTTAATTCAATATTATCTCCTTTGATTACTATTATTGAATTTTTCTTTATAAGTGGAATAGCTAATGCTTTTAATTTATGTGTATATAAAGTTTCTTTATCATTTTTTTTACCATTCTTTTTATATAAAGCTCTTATTGCTACTTGTGGTTCTTCTAATAATCCACTTTCATAGTCTAATAATACAGCTAAATTTTTATTTACATCATCTATATAGACATATAGTTCTTTTCCTTCTATTTTTAATTTACTTCCACAATCTTTTACTAAATCTCTTATTTCGTTCAAAGGTTTACCATAGATACAATATCCAGTAGTAAAATTTTTATCTTGCTTTAGATCTAATTGTTTTATTGTTAATCCTGACCTTTTAGCAATATCTTCTATAATATATTTTGCTCCAGTATTTGCATTATAACTAACAGAAAAACTTTTAAATATAAGAGAATCTTGCTCTATACAACTTATTTTAAGTATTTTATCAACACCTTTAATTTTAAACTCATATTTATCTAAAAAACCACTAAAGAATACTTCTAATTCTCCAGCATACCCGAAACTAAAAACTATCGGGTCTAATTGCTGGATGTTAGTTAATATTTCTTCATCTGGATTATATATTTCAACTTCTAATCTTCCAGGATCATCATAATTTCTTATTTCATATCCCCACTCTATTGTTAATCCTTTACCATAAACAGGGTCATCAACAGTAGTATAAACATAATCTTTAATTCTACATTCACAATCTCTTTTAAATAACATTTTAATCAACTTCCTTTACAAATAAAAATACCTTTGTAGAGAAATTTTCTAAAGTTAATTCAACTTCTTTTCCGTCAATAGTTGTAGGTATTAAATAAGCACTTGGCATATCTTTATTAAAATTATTTAAATTATCTTTGTATAGATAATAAAATAAAGGTACTCCAAACACCATTTTTTCCCCTACTGCTATTTCTTCTCCAAACTCATCTGATAAATCACAAACAATTCTATTGTCATATCCTCTATAATTTAATGTTAAAATAAATGTTTTATCTTTTATTTTAAATTTATAATCACAAGGTATATCAGTATTTTTAATGTCTAAAATCATATAATAGCTCCTTTACTTAGGGTAATCTGGTCTTTTAACTCCCATTTCTTTCAATTCTTTTTGTCCTATTATTTTTTTCTTCTTTTTTGTTGCTGCTGTTTTTAAACTTTTATCTGGTTGAATAGATGTTTTTACTAATTTTAAAGTTGCAAAATTAACAGCCTTTAGAATCATAGTAAATTGGATGAAATTATCTCCTCTTTCATCTTCTTCAATTTTTATTATTGCAAATTCTTCATCAAATTTATTACTTCCAAATAATCTTTTAAGAACAGAAAAACCAGTAGAATTTAATTCTATTATTTCAGCATTTTCAGCCATTTCATATAATTTATCAAATCTCTGTTCTTTATCTCTTGTAAAAACTCCATCTTCAATTATGCAATCTAAAGGTATAGTCCTATTTTTTATGTGAACATGAGAAGTTAAATCTTTTTTAGCTCCACCTTGAATAGTGTGTTCAGTTACATTACCTTCTAAATTCTTAGGAACAAAACTCACCCAATCTATTTTTATACCATTCAAAGATATTTGCATTTATTAATCACCTCCCATTATTTTATGTAAGTCCTATATCTAACATCTTTTTTCTTTCATAATCTTGTATAGTTTCATTTACTACTTTTTTTACATTTTTATCTAAAATTACATTTAATTCTTCTGAATCTGAATTAATATTAACATCAAATGTATGATTTACTGTTTTTTCTGATTTATCATTTTTAAAATCATAGTTTTCATTTATGTTTTTATTTATTGTGTTTATATTTTCAGTATTGTATTTTTCATTAGAAATTATAGATTCCTCAACACTTTTATTTATATTTTCATTAGTTTTCAAATTTTCATCTAATTTTATATTTTCTCCAGTAGTTCCTTTTGAATCAATAACTTCCTCAACACTTTTATTTATATTTTCATTAGTTTTCAAATTTTCATCTAATTTT
>NZ_CAMTIG010000083.1 GCF_947072515.1 uncultured Clostridium sp. | reverse complement strand
ACAGATATATAGAGCATACAGGATAATGAAGAATGAACCGTACCATAAGTAAATGCGAACTATAGGATTGAGAATATTATAAATAAATGTGTATTAAATTAAAATAAATACAATTGAGCTATATGTTAAATAATGGTATAATAGTAACGGAATTAAAAAAGAGAAGAGGGGATTATACTGTGTATGATTAAAGAGGGTTACTCTCAAGAAGATGCATTTGCTTGTTATGATTCTCAATGTAGTATGATAGGGATCGATGCTGACATTATTATTATTATTAATAGATTAAATGGAGTATTTTAAAATAATGAAGAATATAAAAATAGAGAAAAACTTTTGAAAGAAAAGTACAAGTAATTAAAATAATTACTTGTATTTTTTATGAAATCATATCTTTACACAGGAACATAAGTTCTATATAATAGGATGAAATAATAAATAAACAGTAAAATATAAATATGATATAATAAAGAAGTTATACAAAAGTGAGGCGATTAAATTATGTTGAAATTAGCAACCGTTTTTAGTGGAATAGGAGCTATTGAACATGCATTACAAAGAATGGAAATAGAGCATGAAATAGTTTTTGCAGCAGATAATGGGGATGTAAATATTTTTGAAAAAAAAATACAATTTAGCTTTAAAGAAATAAAAAAAGAAATAAAGACTTTAGAAAAAGTAATAGAAGAAATAGATGTAAAATTTGAAAGTGACTATGAGTACTTAACTGATTTGGAAGATCATCTCTTAAAAATAAAAAATAAAAGTATTTTGTTAGAAAATATAGGACAAAATCATAAGATAGATATAAAAGAATACATAAAGACATTGAAAGATGTGAAATTACAAAAAGAAATAAAAAAACTATTTAGTGATGAAGAAATTGAGAATGGTATTAATAATATTGATAGTATTATTATACTTGGAATAATTGAGAAGGAAAATAAAGATGCTGTACAAGAAATAATAAAGGAAAATAAATTAGACAATAAATTAATAATAAAAGAAATGAAAGAAATGATAGCACAATTAGTGATGCTAAATGAAAAGATTGAAACATTACATATACATGCAAAATTAGAACAAATTAAAGACTTTAAGGAGAAGAAGAAATATATAGATTCTCTATATTCAGGAAAAGAAAAATCGAATTTTGTAAAAAAAAGTTACTTAGCAAATTATAAAATAGATGAAAAGAATTTTCATTGGAATGTATCATTTATCGATGGAAATGAATACAAGGGAATGGTAGATCTATTTGTTGGAGGAAGTCCATGTCAGTCATTTTCAATGGTTGGAAAACAAAGAGGATTAGGAGATACACGTGGAACTTTATTTTATGAATATGCAAGATTGGTTAAGGAAATACAACCCAAAGTATTTATATATGAAAACGTAAAAGCTGTATTAAGTAATGATAATGGGAATACATGGAATACTATGAAAGCGGTATTTGATGATTTAGGATATGAGTGGAAACTAATGACTCTTAATAGTAAGGAGTTTGGGGTTGCACAAAATAGAGAAAGAATATTTGTTGTTGGATTTAGAAATGATTTAAAATTAGAAAAAAGCTTTGAAGAGCCTAGAAAAAAAGAGCTAAAAAAGAAAATGAAAGATTATCTTTTGGAGAATGTATCAGGAAAATATTATTTAAATAAAAAGGGTGTTGCATTTGTAACAAGTGATAAAAATCTTAAGAAAAAATGGACTCAAATAGATGGTGAAATTCAATTGTGTCAAAAGAAAAATCAGCAGTTTAATTGGCATGGAGATTTTGTATTTGAAGAAGAAAATATAGATAGAGAAAAAACGATTCAAGAATTAGAAAAATATTTTTTATCAGAGAAAGTAAAAAAATATGTTTTAGCTAGTGGAACTAAAAATTTTTATTCTAAACCTGAGATTGATTTAGAAATAGCAAGACCGTTATTAACAACGATGCATAAGATGCATAGAGCTGGAGTTGATAATTATGTAACAACTGAAGGGCGAATAAGAAAATTAACTCCAAGAGAATGTCTTAGACTCATGGGATTTTGTGATAGTTTTAAAATTGTAGTATCAGATACTCAAGCATATCAACAAGCTGGGAATTCGATAGTGGTAGATGTGTTGATTGCAGTAATGGAAGAGATAATAAAGGCATATCCTAATATAGTTAGTGATAAAAGTAGAGATGGAATTTTAGAAGTTGCAATTACAAAAGAATAGATAGAAATAAAAAAGTAGTAAGAGTTTTACTACTTTTTTATTTTTTTTAAATAAGACCTTCTAATACTTAAAAATTTTTGATCTATGGAAATCTAAATAAGGGTTTTTGCAACCATCTAGATTTCCGATATTATATATTGAACCGGGAACTAAGTTTAAAGTAGAAGTTATTTCGGAATTTAATTTAGATGAAACTATTAAAGAGCCATCATTATTAAAACTAATTAGACCTTTATCAAATAAAACATCATAGGTAGGAGTTAAGGTTAATCCGTTATACCCATCTAATCTTTGATAATTATTTATACATTGACTCCAAGGCATTATATGACTAGCTCTTAATAAGAAGGAGTCTGAAATTCCAGTAAAAGGACAAGCGGGCATAATATTAAAGACATTACTTCTAAACTTTCCTTGTCCATTTCGAGCTTTGATTAGAGAAAGTCTTACTGTTGAGCTAATGGTTGTATCATTAGTTATAGTATTAGTAATAAAATTTTCATCTTCTAAAGTGTACATAGGAGTATTAGGTGCAGAAAATGAAAGTGTAAAAATGTAAATGATATCTATAGAAGAAGCAGAACTCGTATATTGTGAAATTGTTAAGTGAGAAAACTTAGGGATTGCTAGTTCTCTTATTATATCCCAAGCTGAATCTGCACAGCCGATATAAAATCGAGCAGAATCAAGATTACCATTTTGCATGTAAATTTTAAATTCTAGTAAATCATTTAAATGATTTACTACATATGCACGATGATTATAGAAACGTGAAATATCTCTATTATGCTTTTGGGTTGGATTAAGATAATAATTATGTGTATCATCAAGATATTCTAATAAATTTTCTTTCAATAAAAAGCAACTAGATGTACATGCAGGATATGAGTTCCCTTTTTTTGTTATAAATTCATTAGGTGAAAAAGTAAAAATAGGTTTTGAATTTTGTGAAGAGATATATAATCGTGCTTCACCGCTACCGGAACCTATTTTATTATTTGGTGAGACAAATGAATCCGGTAAACTGACATTTAATTGATCTGTTAAATTATAAAGTTTGTTGTTTATTTGAATATTTTGTAATTGACTATGCATAAAAGCACCTCCATATTTAATATGGTTTAATTATAAAACTTGCTGGTTATAAAATCAAATAAAAAATAAAAAAATATAAATAAGATAAAAAATAATCTTTAAAATGATAAATAAATAAAATACAAACAATAATAAAATGAAAGTAAAAATATAATTAAAAAATATAACCCGAAAAATACCCCGAATACAACCCGAAAAATATAAAATAAACTTATTATATAAACATATATTATATATATGATACTAAATAAGGAGTGAATAAGATGAAGAGAAAAGAAAAAATAACATGGTTTTTACAGTGGAATGATAAAAATGGATGGTATACAGATGAAAGGTGTGATTTAGAAGAAGCTAAAAAAATGACATATAAAGAGGCTGTAAAATACTTTTTTGGAGTTTTGAATGAAGAATTTTACTATAAAAAAGTTGATAATATTTTTGAGTTAACATATGAAGAGGTAATTAAGGATGCAAAAGAAAATGGATTCTATGAAAGTACGTGTACTAAGTTGAAGTTATTAGTAGAAAATAAAAATCCAACAGAAGAGTTTTATGGAAGTTTAATTTAAAAAGACTATTACCTATATTTTAGATATGGATAATGGTTTTTTTATTTTAGAAAGGAGAAATAATTTAATGAAAAAACTTTATTTAGAAAAACAATTAGTAGAGTTAAATAATTACTTTATAGAAGTAATTAAAAGTATTTCTGAAACGATAGAGATATTTAATGAGAACTATGGAGAAAATAGAAATGTAGATAACGATTTAGGAGGGTATGTTTTAATAGTTGAAATTATAGAAGATGTTAGGGAACTTAAAAACGGTATATTAAAAGATATATTACCAGAATATACAGATCTAATTAAATGTAGTGGGGGAGTGAATTATACTTCTTCACTATTTTTACTTTCTAGTGATTTTTCAGTTGTAATAATAGCAAATGAAGAACTTTCAAAAATATTGTTAGAGTAAGGAGAAAAAAATGGCTAAACAAGTCCAAGAAGGCATAATAAAAAGTACTAAATATTGTAATCTTCTAAAACAAGCAAGTTTAGGTGATGAGGATTACACATATTGTATAGAAAGAATTTTTGTGAAATCTAGGAAAAGGAATGAAGTTAGATTTGCGGTATATAAAGATACTGTAAGAGGAGAAGATATCTATGTTCCTAGAAGTCTAGATGTAACAGAATTAGAACTAATAGAACTTGTAAAGAAAGCTTTAAAAAATGGAGTATTTTCAGAAGATTTCATAGATATGATAAGACAAGAATTAAAATAGCTACTTAATTACAAATTAAAGTGATTAAGTAGCTTTCTTTGTTTTTAGGAGGATTAAGATGCTTGAAAAAAATAATAGATATATTACTAGAGGAATAAAGGGTGCTTTAGATATTGGAATGCAATTAGCTATGTGGCAAATGGTAGATGGGTTGAAAGAGAAAAGTAAGGAGGTGGATTACTTACAAGTATTTAAAATTAAAAGAAATGAAAAAGAAGTTAGAATAGAGCATAGTCAAGAAATACCTAAATATAAAAAGGTACATGTGTTAGAAAGTCTAGAGAGAGTTGATAAAGAAATAGTAAAAGTATTTGTAATAGATGATGGATTAAATTCTGTAATGATGTTAGCAGAAGAATATTAGGAGGAATATTATGAAAAAATTAAGTAAAGAAAAATATTTTGAGTATAATTCAGATAGATTATTAGGAGTAATGAGGATTGATTTCTATGATGGAAGACTAGCTAATCAATGGAATCCAAGGCAACTAATAATGGATTTAAATAAGAAAAAAAAGATAGATCTAAAGCAGTTACAAAAGGAGTTAAACTATATACAGTTTAAATTGCTTTGTAATTTTGGTGAAGTAATAAAAATATGTAAAGGTCAGGGATTTGAACAAGAAACTTTAACATACTTACAAATGGATATTGCAAAATATGTAGTGAAGTTAATACCAGTACAAGATTCATATTCTTATATTTATGTATATTTAAATTAAAGGGAGAGAAAGGATGAAGTGGATAGATATATTAAAGATAGTTATTGCTATATTAATAGCAATAAATGATGGAATGGAAAAAAAGTAGATTTTACAAGTGAAAATCATAATTAGAATAAACATTACAAAAAAGATAGATAGGCATATTATTTAATTGAAAATTAAAAGGAGGGAATAATGTGTGAAAAGTATAGTGGGATATATAAAGATATGGTAGAGATACTGGGGGAAGAAGTAGTATTGAGAATATATGAACACTATAAAGGACAACAAGTAACATTTCCAATGAGAATATATTCTAAAAGTTTTGTAATTGAATATATTATGAAAAATTACAATGGGAAAAATATAAAAGAAATAGCTAGAGAATTAGGATATACAAGCAATTGGATACAACAAATAGTAAAGAAAGAAAAATTAAGAGAGAAACTGGGGGATAAAAATGTACTGTAAAGAATGTGGAGAAAAAATAATAAATGAAAAATCAGTAATATGTGTGAAGTGTGGAACAAATAGAGGACAAGGAAATAATTATTGTCAAGAATGTGGAAATGAAGTGAAAAATAAAAATGCAGAGGTATGTTTGAATTGTGGATCTAAATTACAATGTAATGGAATAGATTTTTCAAAACATATTAAAGGAAATAGTAAGCCACTAGGAAATTCGAAAATAGTTGCAGGGATGTTAGGAATATTCTTAGGAGCAATGGGACTTCAAAGATTCTATTTAGGATATAAGGAGATAGGACTAATACAATTAGGAATATTTATAATAGCCTTAATTTTCTTTGCACCAGCAATTTTGATAAGTTGGATATGGGCAATTATTGATGTAGTCAAAATATTTACAGGAAAATTAAATACAGTAGATGGGAAAATATTAGAATAAAAGTAAAAAAATTAAGGTGAAAAGTACTTACCTTAATTTTTTTTTTGATATAATAATAGAGTAAATAAAAGTTTTAACTACAAAGGAGAAAAGAAATGAGTAATACACAAAAAGTTTATAGTTTAAGAGAATTAGTTCCTGAAATATTTGGAGTTGGGGAAGAGTCAAATAGTTTTGAGTCTAAATATAAGGAATTAGTAAGATTAAATAATTTAGTTAAGATGAATACTGATTATAGCGATATGCAAGGGGTTTTAGCAGAAAATAAAGATAATTATGTTAGGTTAATGAAAAATATCGATACAAGCACAGATGATGTAAAAAAACTTATAAAAAAATTTAATGAAAGAAAACTTCTTACGAGGGAAGAGTTTGAAAAAATAATGGCTGTATTTATTAATAGTTTAGGTACAAAAAAGGATGAGGTTAAAGAAAAAATAGATATTATAAATAAACTTGAAGAAAAAATGTATAAGATACAAGATGAAAATATGTATATATTGAAAGAAGTATTAACATATTTTTGTGATGATGCTATTTTTTTAACAGAAGGAGTATTTAATGAGATTGCTAAAGAGATGCAAAATTTATTAGATGAACATAAGGGAAAAGTAAATAATCTTTTAAAGGTAGCTAAGTCAAGATTTAAAGAATTAGATGTAATAGATGATGAGATATATGAAACAAAATTAATAAAAGGATATATATCAAGTATAGAGGATAAAAAGTTTAAAGATAAATATAGCAGAATATTAGAGAAGAGAAAAAAGAAGATAGAGATTTAAATAATAAGGTTGAGACAAAAAAAGTAACGTTTTTTGTCTTAGCCTTATTTTTTTTTGAATGGTATTATTTAATCATGAAGTGTGCACACCTTTTAATATTATAAAAAGGAGACTGATTAAAATGGCATTTAAAAGAATAATAGGTATAGGTGAAGGAACATATAATGTTCAAATAGTAAAAACAATCTTAGTAAGCTATCCAGGGAATAAACAAGCTTTGAAAATAACAGTAAAAACTATTGAGGATGATGAAGTATATCATACCTTCTTAATATTCATTAATAATACGTATGTAATAACTAAGTTAATAAATGTAACTTATGAAGAGAACTTTGATGAAGAGATAGATGAAGAAGACTTTAATGGAGTATATATGGAAATAACAACAAAAGAAAAAAATGGATATATAAATATAATTGATATTAACCCAGTTGATGGTGAATAAAAGTAAATTAGAATAATAGAAAAAATGTAAGCTCCTATACAGAGGAGAATAAAGTATAGGAGCTTAAAATTAGGAGGAACAATAATGCAAAGGTTTACTGTAGATCAGAAAGGGATAAATACTAATAGTAATGGAGAAAAAGCAAAGATAGCAGAGCTTATTGATATTACATCAGTACAGCAAAATATTGACAATGGATCATATAAAGCATTGATTAAATATAGTTCATTCGTAGGAATAAAAGAAATAACAATACCTAGAGAAGAATATTTAAATAAAAATAATTTAATAAAATATCAAAGTAAGGGATTAGATATAACGCATGAAAATGTAAATCTACTTACGCAATATTTAGGAGAGCGAGAAAAATGTTGTCCAGTAAAAAATGTGCATACAAGCTTGGGATTTTCGAATTACCAAGGAAAAGTAATATATAAATTAGCTGAATGCATTGGAATAAAGTCAAAATATGAAGGTAGTTATGATATACAGCCTGTAGGTGATAAAAATGAATATATTAATATGTTAAATAAAGAGGTATTTGGAAATACAGCATTAGAATTTATAGTAATAGTTTCACTTTCAGCTATATTGATAGGATATATGGGAGAAGAACTAGGATTAGATTCAATGATACTACATATACTTGGAAATTCAACGACAGGAAAATCTACTGCATTAAAGTTGGCAATCTCGCTATTTGGATATCCTGATGTTAAAAAGAATGGGTTGTTTGGAACATATAATGGAACAAATAATGCATTAATAAAGAAATTAACAGGATTAAGGGGTGTTCCATTTGCATTAGATGAAATATCAATGTCGTATACACAAAATTTCACTAATTTCATATATGGATTATCAAATGGGACTGATAAAGATAGGCTAAATAAGGATTCAGAATTAAAGGAGCGGGAAACGTGGCTTACAACAATTCTATCTAATGGAGAAAAATCACTAATAGGATCAGCAAATAAAAATGCTGGTGTACAAATTAGAGTTATGGAAGTAAGTAATGTTAAATGGACTAATAGTGCTGAAAATGCTGAAAGTATAAATCAAATTATTTTACAAAATTATGGTCATATAGGATTTGAGTTTGCGAAGTATGTTATGGATATGGAAAAAACTAAATTGATAGAAGGCTTTAAAAGTTCAAAAGAAGAAGTATATAGATTATTGGAAGATCAATTGATAGCTGACAGTATGATGCTAAGAAGGTGTAATAAATTTGGAGTAATAATACAAACTGCATATCTATTTGAGAATATGATGGGAACTACATTAAATGTGGAAGGAATAAAGAAAATGATAGTAGATATAGAAAGGGAATCGATAAAAAATAGAAACTTTAAAGAGTCAGCAATTGATTATATAAAGCAATATGTATCTAAATATAAAGGAAAGTTTGAAGGTGAATCAGCAAATTCAACCGAAAACTTAGGAAAAATAATTCAAAAAGAGAAGTATGTTGAAGTTCAGATGAATAAAATATCGTTTGAATATATGATAAAACAGGGAGGATATGAAGATAAAAATATTGTCTTAAAAGAATTAAAAGAAGCAGGATTTCTAAATTGTGAGAAAGATCGTTACACAAGGTGTAGAAAGAATAGTTTAGGATATAGTGAAGATTTCTTTGTAATAAAATTAGATAAATAAAAAATCCCGTTTTCCCGTAAAAGTATAAATATAGATAAATAAATCGTTCATGGATATAAAGTTAAAAATAGATGCTATATAAAAATGTAGAATATAAGGAAAAAAATACGGGAAAACGGGATTTCTTAAAGGAGTGTGTAAAAATGGAAAATATAGTAGAGATAGTGGCAGAACTACTAATAGAATACCTAAAGGAAGAGAAGAAAAAGAGTAATGAAAAATAAGACAAACATATATTATTTTTTTGAAGAATAACTAAGGAGGACTTAAAATGGATAAGAAAAAAATAGCAATCTATTGTAGAGTTAGCACAATTGAACAAGCAGAGGAAGGATATAGCATCGATGAGCAAAAAAGATTGCTAGTAGAATGGGCAGAAAAAAATGAGTGTGAAGTATATGAAACATACTCAGATAGAGGAATAAGTGGTAAGGATATAGTTCATAGACCAGCAATGCAAGAACTCTTGAATGATGCAAAAGAGGGAAAATTTGAAATGGTAATAGCTTGGAAGATCAATAGAATTAGTAGAAAACTTGCAGATGTTCTTAAAATAATAGATACATTTGACCAAAATAATATTACTTTTAAATCCTATTCAGAACCATTTGAAACTAATACACCAGCAGGAAGAATGCAGTTTCAAATGATGGCTTCAATTGGAGAGTTTGAAAGGGGAACAATAGCTCAAAATGTAAAAATGGGAATGATGGCTAGAGCTAGAGAGGGAAGATGGTGTGGAAATAGGGTTCTAGGGTATGACATAGTTCCTATTTCAGGAACAGAACACAAAAAAAGAAGAGAAACAGAACTAGTAATAAATGAGGATGAAGCAAAGTGTGTTCAACTAATTTTCAATGAGTATGCTAAAGGATTCGGATATAAAGCAATAACCAATAAGATAAATAAATTAGGATGTAAGACTAAAAAGGGAAATCCATTTTCAGTTGGATCAATAAGAGATATACTAACCAATCCAGTATATATAGGTAAAGTAAGATATAATGTCAGAAGAGAGTGGTCAGAAAAAAGAAGAAAGAACATAAATCCTAATCCACTAATAGTAGAGGGAAAACATAAAGGTATAATAGAGATAGAATTGTGGGATAAAGTTCAAATAATATTAAAGTCTAAACAAGGAAAGCCTAAAAGAATATATGATGGGAAATACCCACTAACAGGTATTTTGAAATGTCCAGTATGTGGAGCAGGAATGGTAATATCAAGAACAACTAGAACATTAGTAGATGGAACTAAACATAGGATTGCATACTATAGTTGTGGAGCATGGAAAAATAAAGGAACAGCGGTATGTGGAAGCAATTCGATAAGAGTAGATGAAGCTAATGAATACGTATTTGGAAAAATACAAGATCTAGTAATGAATGAAAAAATGGTTGAAAAAATAGTAGGATCTATAAATAAAAAGCGAAATAAAGAAGTCAAACCAGCTAAAAAGGAAATAAATGAATTAAAAAATAGAATAGATGAATTAACTAAAAAGAAAAAGAAGATATTAGAAGCATATGAGGAGGAAATTTTAAATAAGAAAGAGTTTGTAGAAAGAAAAGAAGAATTGAGTTTGCAGAGTGAAAAGTTAGAGAGTAGATTAGAGGAATTGAAGGATATAGCTTATGCAAAAGAATTAGAAGAGGTAGATTCTACACTAATAAAAAATGCATTAAGTAAGTTTGGTAAAATACTTACAGAGTGCAAGGATAGAGAAAAGGAAAAAATGTTGTTACATTTAATAGTATCTAGTATAACGATGGATAAAAGTAGAAAAGTAGAAACTATAAATATAAGAATAAATGAAGAGGTATTAAAATGTATATACGCGAGTAAGGAAGTATCAAAAAAAGATACTTCCTTTTGTTTTGATTTAAATTTAAATATAGTAATATAAATTGGATTAGTAATTAAAAAAAGAGGAGAGAATCATAAAAGAGGAGGTGATTAAAATGAGTACAATAGCAGTTATAATTATATGTGTAACAGGACTGATTTTGGGTGGAATGGGGACATACTTAATAGCTACTGATAAAATAAAAAGGGTTAGAGTAAAAACTCAAGCGATAGGTTTTGAATTTTCTTAAGATATTCGCACTTTAGTAAGAAACGGAGAACCGTACCATAAGTAAATGAGGTTTATAACCTTAGGCATTGATATAACTTGCC
>NZ_CAMTIG010000082.1 GCF_947072515.1 uncultured Clostridium sp. | reverse complement strand
ATACTATTTTATTTAGTTCGATTAAATCTGTCCACCTTTTTATACTAACACCATAATGCGGTTTGTTTTGATTCAGTATAACCATTGAATAATATATTGAATATTATATTCACACCTATTAAACTAACTGTCATTATTATGATAATTATAAATGAATCAACTTTATTTTTTAGTGTATTTTTGTAATTTCTCATAATTCACCCTCTTAGTTTTAAAGATACCTAATAAAAAGCATCTTTCAATAATAATTTTTTCTCATAATTCCAAAATCTTATAAAATATGAATAAAAAGTTATAATTATGTCTAAATAATAGCAGTTTTTTAAATTAACTGTCAATAAATAAAATGATTTAAATTCTTTTTTGAGATAGAATAATTTCAACTATTAGTCCTATAGGAAAAGAGAATATTGCATATATTTGTGGATTTAATTTTGGTGCATATGGAATTAATGCAATAGGGATATTATGTGGAGTAGGTTTATTAATTGGATTTATAAAAATGCAATTTATTAAAGAGAATAAGAAGCAAACTATTATATAATTGGGAAAAATAGGCTAAAAATCTCGAAAAAAATTTTTAAAAAAACTCTTCTTTATATAAAGAAGAGTTTTACAAATGAATTACTCATTGAGAAACTCTTTTGCTTTAAAAAGCAGAGTTTCTTTTTTATTTAAATACTCATTATCTAAAACTAAATCTAAAAGATAAGATAAAATTTCCCCGATTTTTTTTCCAGGTTTAACTTTAAATTCAATTATTAAATCTTTTCCGGTAATATCTAAATCCTTTATTGTAAGTGGTTGTTTTGAATTTAAAATTTCATCTGTTAAGAAAATCATTTTTTCAAGCTTTTGAATTGCTACGCTTGAATCGGATAAAGATAAAATTTTCGCTTTTTGCAAAGCGTAAAGATTATAAATAAAATCTACTGAAACTCTATTTATCAATCTCTTTATATTTAAAGATTTCGGATTATCTAAAGTATTTAAATGTTCCCGAATTAATGTAGTAACTTCCTTAATCTGTTTGTTATCAAATCGAAGTCTGTTTAAAATTATACGTGCTATTTCTTCACTTCTAATATTATACCCATAAAAATGTGGAACATTTTTATCATCTATAGTAAAAGTTTGGGGTTTTCCTATAGCATGAAAAAGTGCTGCCAGACGGATATTTAATACTTTTGGAGTCTTTTCAATTACTGATAATGTATGATTAAAAATATCTTCTTCATGATTATATTGATTAAATTCTATAGAAGACTTAAATTCCGGAATTATATTTAAAAGTAATCCTGTTTTTAAAAGAAGTTCTAATCCTAAACGTGAATTATCAGAGATAAGAATTTTACAAAGCTCATCACGAATTCTCTCACCACTTATATTTTTAATTAAATCCTTATTTTTTTCTATACTAAGTAAAGTTTTTTCCTCAATTTTAAAATTTAATTTAGCGGAAAATCGTATAGCTCTAAGCATTCGTAAAGCATCTTCATTAAAACGTAGATTACTATCTCCAACACATCGTATAATTTTATTATTTAAATCATTCATTCCATTAAAAAAGTCTATTAATCCTTCTTTTTTATTATATGCAAATGCATTTATAGTTAAATCACGTCTTGAAAGGTCCTCTTTTATATTTTTCACAAAAGTTACTTTTTCCGGATGTCTATTATCTTTATATTCTGATTCAGTTCTATAAGTAGTAACTTCAAAGCTTTCGCTGTCTATTAGTACTGTTACAGTTCCGTGTTGAAGCCCAGTTGGTATTGTTTTTTCAAATAAACTTATAGTTTCCTCTGGTGTAGCAGATGTGGCAATATCATAATCTTTAGGATCAGCTCCTAAAAGAAAATCGCGAATACATCCGCCAACAAGAAAGGCTTCAAAACCATTTTCGTAAAATGTATTTATAATAAAATCAACTTTTTTTGGTATATTAAAGTTCATAAAAATCCTCCTAAAAAAACTACCTCATTTATAATTATAAATGAGGTAGTAAGAGAATACTATTTATTATCTCTTTCCTTTATATATTCTTCACGAGCAGATTTTAATTCAGTAATTTTTTCTACAAGATCATTTGAATTATCTAAAATAGTTAAATTGCTTTCTAATAAATCAATAGATTTACTATAATAATGTTCAGCAACTAAAGAATCTACTTCTGTCATTAAAGCTTTTGTAAGAGATTCCTTACATTTAGGAATATAATTTAAAGCGGTTTCATACCCTTCATGAGTACTTGAAATACTTTTAAAATTCTCTAATGCATCTTTAAAATTACCTTGATTAAATTGAGTAATAGCTAAAGTTAATCCATTAGCAGATGTTCCATTAGATGCAGTATTTTTATCTTCAATATTAGTATTATTAGTGTTTTTATCACTTGAAACTACATTAGAAGTATTCTTAGATAAAACAGAAACTACAGTATCTATTTCAGAATCTAAAAGGTTATATCTATTGATTTCATTTACTACAACTAGGGCTTCATCACTAGAGATTTTTTTAGCATTTATATCAGCAGCAACAGTGTTTAATTTATCTTTAAAATAGCTGCTTAAATCAGAATTTAATTTAACAGCTTTTAAAATATTCATATTGCCTTTAGTTACAGCATAGTTAGTTGCAGTTTTATAATGTGCATTATCAAAATATCCTTTAAATTCTGTTAAAAATGATTTATAAGATAAAGCTGTAAAACTAAATAAAGCACCTATAAAAAGTAATAATGACAATGTTATTGTTATTAGTTTTATATTTAATTTATCTTTTTTATCTTTTGGTAAGTTTTCTTCATGGCTTGTATTGTTTAGATTTTCCATGGTAAATCACCTCTCTTCTTTAAGAAGTATTAACAGAAAAAGGAAAAAATAAACATAGGAAAAAAGAAAAAAGTAAACATAATAATTTAATATTTCAATTAAGTATGATAAGATATGTTTTGATGGTTAAAATATAAATATGAAGATTTTAAGGAGGAAGGACTATGAAAGATAATTTCTTTATTAAGTTTAAAAATTGCTTACATAGATTAGATAAATTTCCTGCATACATAGATCAAGGAATTGGAAAGGCCATAAAATATGGATTTTTAATAAGTTTGATTTTTGGTGGGATTATTGGGATATATAACAGTTTTAGTTTAAATACAAATTTAAATACTACAATTCAACAAATAAACAAGCCAGAATATAGATTTACAGTTAAAGATAACACGTTAGATTTAACAGGTGGACCATATAAATTTAATAGTAATGGAATTGGTATATATATAAATGATAATAAAACATTAGATGATGCACAAAGTGTATTAAATGATTTAAGTAATAACACAGCAAATGTTTTAGTATTAAAAAATGGTATTGACTTAAACTTAGCTGGACAAAGCCAAACAGCTACGTATAATACAATTAGCCAAAAGTTATTTAATTCAGGTGAAATAACTAATCAAAGTTTAACAGGAAAAATACAAGGAATGAAAAAATACTATTTTATATTCCAATTTGTATTTGAAGTAATAAATAGATTTATAAATTTAATAATGGATAGTTTAATTATTACTATAGTTGGATTAATAGCATCAATGATTATGGGAATGATGGTTAAGCCAGCTGCATTATATAGTTTATCTGTATACGCAGCAACGGTACCATTCTTAATTTCATTACCAATAAGCATTTTATATCCTAGCATACCATTACAATATCCAATAATGCTTGGTACAGCCATATATGTTGTTATCATATTAAAACATATAAAAGATGATTTAGTAAAAAGACAAAAAAAGAGTGGCGGTAAAATAAATAATAGAATAAATAAATTTTTATAAATTAAAAGGAGTTGATTCAACTCCTTTTTAATTTATGGTATTATAATCTGAATTTTTGACAAGAATTTAAGTAAGGAAATTCAAAGGTTAGGTAGTAAATAAATTTGCACATTTTTTGTAAGTGTGATAATATAACTTTGTTATAAGGTATACATGGGGCGTTAGTTAAATGGATATAACATACCGCTACGGACGGTATATTATGGGTTCGATTCCTATACGCCCTACCAAATTGTTTGAATTTCAAAAGTATTAGTTTACTTTTGAAATTTTTTTTTAGATAATTTTTATAAAGATATATTTAATTAGATTTAACCTAAAAGAAAAAAAGATTAGGATGTGAGTATATGAATTTATATAAAATAAGCATTATAATTCCAGCATACAACGTTATAAACTATATAAAGGAAACTTTAGAATCTATATATAATCAGACATTTAAAGAATTTGAATTAATATTAGTTGATGATGGTTCAACTGATGGAACATATGAAGTACTTAGGGACTATGAAAGTTTACATGAGAATGTAAAGCTTATAAAACAAGAAAATTCAGGACCGAGTATAGCAAGAAATAAAGGACTAGAAGAAGCTCAAGGTGAGTACATAGTTTTTGTAGACTCTGATGATATTTTACCAAAGGATTCTTTAGAATTTAGATATGAAACAGTAAAGAGTGCAAAAGCTGATATAGGGATTTTTGGAACATATAAATATGATGGAAAAAATAAGTGGCCTATGACAAATCATTTCTTAGGAGATGGGGAAAAAACAATAAAAAGGGATTATAATTTATTATTAACTCTTGGGCCTTGTAATAAGATTTTTAAAAGAGAGTTAGTAAAGAATATGAAATTTCCAAGTGGAATGAAATATGCTGAAGATCAGGCTTTTATTATTGAAGCATATTTAAAAGCTAAAAAAATATATGCATCAAATTATACGGCATATTACTATAGAATAAGACCAGAAGAGGCAGAAGGATCTTTAACTAAACAGATAGTTAATAATTCAAGTTTTGTAATTTCACAGGTGTATAAATCATGGAGTATAACTGTAGCTAACATAAAAAATAGTGATTTGAGTAATTATGAAAAAATAACATTAATGCTTAAATATTTTGAGAGATTATTAAAGTTTGATGTATGGCCACCTTTAAAGAATATAATTGTTAAGGGTAGCGAAGAAGAGAAATTAAATGGATTAAAAATATTTGAAAAAATGATAGAAAAAACAGATAGAGAAGTTTTAGAAAACTCAAAGTTTTTAGAAACTATATTAACTTATGGATTTATGCATGAAAATAAATCATTGAATTCTTCGGAAAAAGGTATATACATAGAGATAGTAAATGCAGCATATAAAGATACAAATAAAATATCTTTAAAACAAAAAGCAATAAAAATGAAAAATAAAAATAGTATAAAACCACTATATCTAACATCAGTATTTAATGGATTGAAATATAATGGTGGAAAATCAAAAGCTATATTTGGGAAAATTTATAGAAGAGTTAAATTTAAAGTTTAGAGTTTAGATTAAGAGGAGCTTCTTAAAATAAAATAAATTCCATTTATTTTAAATAATCTGTAAATATGATAAAATTGATTACAAGCTTAGTAAATTAAAACTAAGTAGTAAAAGGAGTGAGATTATGATATATGCAGAAATTTTAGCAGGTGGAAAAGGAACTAGGATGGGAAATACAGAAATGCCTAAGCAGTTCTTAAAAATTGGTGGAAAGCCAATAATAATACATACGCTAGAAATATTCTTATTAAATTCGAGATTTGAGAAAGTAATAATAACTACACCTGGTCAATGGATACAACATACAAGCGACTTAATCAATAAATATATACCACAAGATTTAATTAAAAAGATTAAGGTTTGTGAGGGTGGAACAGATAGAAATGAATCCATAATGAGTGGAATTAGATTTATAGAAAAAGAGTATGGAATAAATGAGGAAGATGTTATTGTAACACATGATGCAGTAAGACCATTTTTAAATCATAGAATGATTAATGAGAATATAGATATGGCTATTGAATATGGGGCATGTGATACTGTAGTACCAGCATTTGATACAATAGTAGAATCTAAAGATGGGGAATGTATTAGTGATATTCCAAGAAGAGATTTTATGTATCAAGGGCAAACACCTCAAAGTTTTAATATAAAAGAACTTGTAGATTTATATACGTCTTTAAGTAAAGAAGAAAAAGAAATATTAACTGATGCAGCTAAAATATTTGTTGTTAAAGGAAAAAAAGTTAAGCTAGTTCAAGGTGAAGTTTACAATATGAAAATAACGACTCCTTATGATTTAAAATTAGCAAATGCTTTATTAAGGGATGACTTAAATGATAAATAAGATTTATAGATTAATTGCACCAAAGCAAATAGTTGTTGAATTTAAAGATAGAAACTTAGATGGTGAAGGAATTATAGTAAGACCAACTAGACTTTCTATTTGTGCTGCTGATCAGAGATATTATACAGGAACTAGAGGAAAAAAAGCTTTAAAAGAAAAGTTACCAATGGCTCTTATACATGAAGGTGTTGGTACAGTTATTTATGATCCAAAAGGTGAGTTTAAAAATGGAGATACAGTAGTTATGATCCCAAACACACCTACTCAAGAGGATGGTATAATAGCCGAAAACTATTTAAGGACAAGCAAATTTAGAGCAAGTGGTTTTGATGGATTTTTACAACAATATGTATTTATGGGAAGAGACCGTATCATAAAATATAATAATATAAATCATGATGTGGCATCCTTCTTAGAACTTATAAGTGTATCAGTTCATTCAATAGATAGATTTGATAAAAAAGCTCATAAAAGAAGAGATACTATAGGAGTATGGGGAGATGGAAATGTTGGTTTTATAACAGCATTAATATTGAAGAAAAAATTTCCTGAATCTAAAATAGTTGTTTTAGGAAAGAATGAAGAGAAACTAAATTTCTTCTCTTTTGTAGATGAAACATATCAAATAGATGATATTCCAGAAGGGTTTAAAGTAGATCATGCTTTTGAAGCTGTAGGTGGAAAAGGTTGTGAACCTGCAATAAATCAAATTATAGATTATATAAATCCAGAAGGAAGTATTTGTCTTCTTGGAGTATCAGAAAGTCCAGTACCTATAGATACTAGAATGGTACTTGAAAAAGGAATAACTTTAATTGGTAGTAGTAGAAGTGGTAGAGTAGATTTTCAAGAAGCAGTAGACTTTTTAGAAGCTCACGCAGATGCTCAAAATCAACTTCAAAAACTTATATCTTCAGTTATAGATGTAAGATGTGTAGCTGATATCATAAAAGGATTTGAATATGATTTAACTACTCCATTTAAAACTATATTAGAATGGAATATTTAAAATAGTTAAGAATAATTAATAGGGGTGTTGTGAAATTAAGGTTTTGCAACCCCCTAAAATATATAGTGAGGTATAGAACTTTGAAGATAGTAGAAAGGTTTGTAATAAAATATATTTTAAAAATAGTATATGGACTATCACATATTTTTAGTGTGAAAAAAAGAGTAGTATTTGCAACATATAGACCAGACTATATGGAAGGAAACTATAAATATATTTTAGAACAAATAAAAAAAGAAAATTTAAATTTAGAAATAAAGATTTTATATAAAAAACCAGGTGGAGGAGTAATAGGAAATATAAAATATTTACTTCACATGTGCAAGGCAGAATATTATTTAGCAACATCTAGTTTTTTTATAATTGATGATTTTTACTTCCCAGTATATGCAATGAATAAGTTAAGAAAGGGAACTGAAGTTATTCAAGTATGGCATGCATGTGGAGCATTTAAAAAATTTGCTTTAAGCACTATAGATGAAAATTATTCTAACGGAAATGAATATATAAAATATGTGCCTATTCATACAAATTATAGTTATGTAACAGTAACTTCTGAAGAGGTAGCAAAACATTATGCAGATGCATTTAGAATGTCAGAAAAGAATATAGTTCCATTAGGAGCACCAAGAACAGATTTGTTTTTTGATGAAAAAAAGAAAGTGGAAGTTGAAAAGGAACTATATAGTTTATATCCTAAATTAAAAGAGAAAAGGGTTATATTATATGCCCCAACATTTAGAGGAACTGGACAAAGTAATGCTAATGGTGGAATTAATATTGATATAGAAAAGTTAGTGAATTCATTAGATGAAAACACTGTATTAGTATTAAAAATGCATCCTTTTGTAACTTGGAGATATAAAGGAAATGACGAGAGAGTTATAGATATGTCTGATTATAAATCAATAAATAATATACTCCTAATAACAGATATTTTAATAACAGACTATTCTTCAACTATATTTGAATTTGCACTTTTAGAAAAACCAATGATTTTCTATGCAGATGACTTAGAAGAATATATAGATGATAGGGATTTTTATTATAACTTTGAAGAATTAGTTCCAGGACCAATCGTTAAGACTACAGATGAACTTATCGATATTTTAAATAAAGGAAATTATGATATAGAAAAGATTAAGGAATTTAAAAATAAATTCTTTAAATATACAGATGGTAAGGCTAGTGAGAGACTAGTTGATAAAATAATTTTAAAGAAGTAAGGTGATTTAGCTTGAAAAAAGTACTTTTCATAGCATCAACAGGTGGGCATTTATCAGAGCTTATGGAGCTTAAGCCACTATTTGAGAAATATGATTATCATATAATAACAGAAAAAACAGATACAACAATAAAACTTAAAGATAAATATAATAATAAAATAAGTTATTTAGTTTATGGAGCAAGAAATTATATGTTTAGTTATATGTTTAAGTTTCCATATAATATTTTAAAATCCTTAGTTTTATATGCAAAAATAAGACCAGATGTTATTGTGACTACAGGAGCACATACTGCTGTTCCAATGTGTTATATAGGAAAGTTTTTAAAGAAAAAAATAATTTTTATAGAAACTTTTGCTAGAGTAAATTCTACAAGTATGTCAGGAAGAATGATTAATAAAATTGCAGATGTATTTATAGTTCAACATCCTGAAATGGAGAAGGTTTATGAAAATGCAGTATACAAAGGAGCGTTATATTAATGATATTTGTTACACTTGGAACTCATGAATTAAGTTTTAAAAGAATGTTAGAGTATCTAGAAAAGCTAGATTTAACAGAAGAAGTTTTAATACAATCAGGAAATACAGAGTTTAAATCAGATAAATATAAAATTGTGCAGTTTCTTTCACCTACAGAATTTGATCAAACTATGGAAAAGTGTGATTTAGTTATAACACATGGTGGGGTAGGTTCTATACTTGGAGCATTAAAAAGAGAGAAAAAAGTTATTACGATGGCAAGATTACAAAAATATAATGAGCATAACGATGATCATCAGTTAGAAATATGTGAAAAGTTAGCTAATGATGGATATATAGTAAGTTGCACAACTTTTGAAGAATTTCAAAATGCAGTTTTAGATTATAAAAATTTAGAGTTAAAACCATATAAATTTGATAATACCAAGCTATTAAGATTTATAGAAGAAGTAATAGGATAAATTTAAAAATAACAAAAGAAGAGGTGCTATTATGAATGCAAGTAAAATAACAGGAAATGAGTGGTGGTGTTTAAATAAATTAAATTTAACACCAGGAGATTTAGTTATTGGAAATACTTATCAATCATTAGGAATACTTAGAAACTTTAAAACGTCTGTAAATAAAAATTTTCAAGGTGAAGTAAAAGATTTAACTAAAATTATTTATGATGGTAAGGAATTAGCACTTTCTAGATTGAAAGATGAATTAAAGGAAGTTGGAGCTTATGGTGCCACTGATATGTCTGTATCAGTAATACACACACCAGGCACAAATAATATTGAATTTCTAGCAACAGCATCTGCTTTTCATGATAAATCTGGGAAAACTATAAGTGAACCTATGGTAATGTCAACAGATGGGCAAGAGTTATGGTGCATGATGGACAGTGGATACACACCTAAAGACTTTGCAATGGGAACATGTATCTATTCCCTTGGAGTAGTTGGTGGAGTAATGTCAGGATTGCGTGCATTAGGAAAAGGTGAAGTTAAAGAGTTATCAGATGTTTTTAATAAAACTAGACATATTGCATTAAATAGACTTATTGAAGAAGCAAGAAATGAAGGATATCATGCAATTTTATCAATAAAAACATCCCTTACACCTTATATGGGATTTGAGGAAATGGAGATGGTAGGAACTTTTGTAACTAGTGAGGCACCTTTATCTTCTGATCCAAATGAAATTATTACATCAGATTTAACGGCAGAGGAACTTTGGAATATTACATCATTAGGATATTCACCTGTATCTTTAGTATTATCAACATCTGTTTATTCAATGGGGAAAATAGGACAGTGGTCTGCAGCTTTTAAATCATTTAAAAAAGGTGAGATATCAGAATATACAGAAGTAATATATAATGCACGTGAAAATGCTATTCAAAATCTTAAAAAGCAAGCAGAAGAGTGTGGAGCAGATGATGTGATTGGATTAGATTTACGTTTTTATCACTTATCAGGAGGAATGTTTGAAGTTTTAGCACTTGGAACAGCTGTTAGAAAAAATCCAAATGTAAAAACAAAAACAGAAATATTACCAGCTCAAGCAATTATTCGTGATAAGCAAACATTCTATAATAATTGCGGCATTCAACTTTCAGAGTAAAATTAAATTTAATTGAAATCTATAGAGAAATATAGTTTATTATGGTAATATAAGAAAACATATAATTTTTTTTATGGAGGAGATTTAAATGGGATTATTTTCAAAAGATGAAGACATGGTATGTGTACATAAGCATGTAAATAAAGAAACAATAATTAATGCAATAAAAAATGGTGCGGATACTTATGAAAAAGTTAAAGAAGCAACAGGTGCTGGAACTGGAATCTGTAGAGGATTAAGATGTAAAAAGCAGATTGAAGAATTAATAAAAGAAAATATATAAAAATTAGAAAAGGAGCTGTCTCGTAAATGATTTTTAATCATTTACGTAGACGCTTCTTTTTTTTTCAATTAGTACAACTGATAGTCTATTTTCGGTAGAAATTTTCTGGGAAAAACTTTTTTTGAAACACCACAAATAGAAGGGTTGACACCCTTCTATTTGTAACAAATTATTCCATTACGCTGTTTTCATATTATGCAATAATATTCCATTTCTTTTTTGAAGTGTTTTATTAAACAATTTTTTAATGTCATATGCAAAACATAAAAGCATAAATTCTATCTTTATATTTTTCTTTCCCCTAAGTAAAAATCGCCTAAAAGAATAATCTTGTTTTAAAACTCCAAATGCACCTTCAACTTGAATTGAACGATTCATTCTTAAAAGTTTACCTTTCGGGGTCGATATATTTAAACGTGATTTTTCACGATATTTAATAAAATTTTTTGATACATAAAGTCTTCTATTCCCCTTTGCTTTGGTACATTTATCTTTATACGGACATGCATCGCATTCAAAGCATTCATAAATTGTCACTTTAGATACAAATCCTGATTTAGACTGCCTCTCTTTAGTACCTACTGGAACTAATTTTTTACCGAATGCACAGATATAAAAATCTTCATCTTGATTGTAAGTCATATTTTCTCTTTTACTTATATCCTTTTTAAATTTTTTACTTTTAGATTTTTCAAAAATCTGTGGTTTAATATATGCGGTTTGCTTTTTATTTTTTAAGTACTCATAATTTTCTTCACTTTCGTATCCTGCGTCAGCAATAATATTCTCATACTTAACATTTAATCCTTCTTTTAATTTATCCAAGAAAGGAATTAGCGTTAATTGATCAGAGCGTTCATTTGAAACATCAACACCAACATGGATTTATGTCAATATCCTGGACACTAAAATTCGAACTATACTAAGCTGTAGC
>NZ_CAMTIG010000081.1 GCF_947072515.1 uncultured Clostridium sp. | reverse complement strand
TCTTTTGATGATTCTGTTATCATTCTATCATCTATCATAGGATATAGAGGCATTTGAAATGCAATTTTCACCTCACCTTTATCTCTTGCATAAAGAGTTAATGCAGCTGTTAATCCTCCTCCTGCACTTTCTCCGCCTACCATTAACTGATTTTCTCTAATTCCTAGTTCTTCAGCATTTTCCTTCATCCATAAAAGGGATTCATAACTATCTAAAAGTGCAGCTGGATATGGCTTCTCAATAGATAATGTATATTCTGGTGCGATTATAACACAGTCTTCTTCCTTAAGTAATTCTCTATAAAGATTTTCATCTTGTTCTGGCACACCCATAGAATATCCACCTCCATGAAGCCAAAGTACTCCTGTTACTTTATTACTTTTCTTATTATCTAATTTATATATATTCACACATATTTTTTTACTACCATCCCTAAAGCTTATCCATCTTTTTTCTAAAATCATATCTTTGGGCTTTTTCCTTGATAATTTATTTATTTTATTAAACCTTTTAGAAAGCTTTATATATGATTCTCTATTCTCAGCTTTAAAAATCATATTCATAACTTTCCCTCTAGCTCTTAGCTCTTTATCTATCATTTCATTAGTTATTTTCATATCTTTTTCACTTCGCCTTCTTATTCACTAGGTACTTTTACTAATGCCATATTATCCAATATAGATTCCCATTATCATTGCTACTAAATATAAAAGTATAGTTATTATACACAATACAGTAAATACTACTTTATCAACTTTCCCTAATTTTCTTTTTATAATTGTATAAATTATACCTAAAATAATTTCTAGAAAAACTAACATTATTACAGCATTTCCAATGTTACAGTGCATATGTTTAAATGCATGACTTATAGCTTCATTATGAGTATGTTTTAACTTCATTACATATAATCCAATAATATTTAAAATTCCTCCTATTGCAAGTAAAATACTTTGTAATTTAGTAAATCTATTATTTTTTACTGCTGTAATTATCCCTACTGTAACCACAATCATAGCTACAATAAATATTATACATGTCATTATCAAATTCATTTTATCATTCGCTCCTTTTAAATTTATAATTATTTATTTAAATATAAACTTATATATCTTTCTTTTGCATTACAATTTTATTTTTTTTGCATAGTACAAAAATGCTTTTTCTATAAATGTTTGTGCCATCTGTTGAATTGTTTTAAATTCTTCTGGCCATTGATCTGCACTATAATAAAATTCAATCATTTTATTTAAAATATCTAAGTCCCCCTTACTTATCTTCTCCATTTGAGACCACCACTTTTCTGCTAATTCTTGAGCCTCTTTACTCTCTGGTTTTATTCCTTCTTTTTCAAGGGAAATAGCTTCTTCAAATATCTCTTTCCACCATCCTGGTGATATAGCTTCTGCCACTTCTTTTTGCTCACTCATATAATCTATTAACTCATTATCTAAATATTTAATAACCCAATAATATTCACTATTTTGTTGAATAAGATTAACCATATTAGAATATTTAAACCAATCAACTTCTTCCTTACTTTTAATTTCTTCTTTTAATACTTCAATAGCTTTTATCCCTTTCTTTAATTTATCTATCTCTTTAACTAATATCTCTGATTGAGTATCTAATATATTTACTACACTCTCTGTATTATTAACAGGTATAATATTATTTTTAATATCCTCTAGAGAAAATCCTAAAGATTTTAAAGAAATTATTTGATGTAACGTAGCTATATCCTTTGTAGAATATATCCTCCTTCCGTTTTCTTTTACTTCATCCGGTTTCATCAGTCCTATTTGATCATAATATTGTAATGTCCTTACTGATACATTTAAAAGTTTTGCTAACTGTCCAATAGTTAATTTTTCTTCCTTCATAATTATTTCCACCTTTACTTCATTATAAAACCTAACGTAACGTCGCTATCAAGTCTTTTATAATTATTTATTATTTTCATTCTAACTCTTAATTACCCATCATTTAAAAATTTTATATTCTTTATCAAAAAAAGTATGGCCTTTTGACCATACTTTTATCTTATACTAAATTTTTTTATTACTTTTAAATTTGTTCCATAAGCCATTTTTTATCTGCTTCGCTACAGAAAGCTCCAGTAACTGCTGATTCATATATTTTTTTAAATAGTTCTTCATTTAAATCCAATTTTTCTTCTCCATTTATATATTCATCAGTTAATATAAGATTTGAAACTGTTCTATTATCAGTACAAAGACTAGCTTTTATATCATCTTCTAAAAGTCTTTTTATAGGGTGTTCTTCATAGGTATTTATCGCCTTTGTTTGAACATTACTCTTAGGACACATTTCTAAAATAACATTTTCATTTTTCACTAAATCATAAGCTTTTTCATCTTTAAGGATTGCTATCCCATGTCCGATTCTTGTAGCTTTTAACTTTTCAATAGATTCTATTACATTTATAGAAAATCCTGTTTCACCTGCATGAATAGTAACATTATATCCGTAGTCTCTACCTACTTTAAAATCATCTACAAAATCATCTACAAAACCTTCATTTTCAGCTCCTGCTAAATCTATAGCAACAACACCTTTTCCTATAAATTCTTTTCCTGCTTCTATAACTGGCATTGCATACTTCTTGTCCATATGTCTAAGAATAGAAAGAATAATTCCACCTTTTATATCGAAATCTTCTTCTCCTCTTTTTAAGCCTTTAATAACACTTTCTATTATTTCTTTTAAGCTTAATCCTTTTTCTATATGCAAAATTGGAGCAAATCTTATTTCAATATACTTTATATTTTCCTTTGCTGCATCTTCCATAAGCTCATAAGTTATTCTTTCTAAGCTTTCTTTAGTTTGCATAAGCTTTAAAGGTAATTCGAATCTTTCTAAATACTCAACAAGGCTAGTACAATCTTCTGAAACCATAAGTCTCTTTTTTATCTTTTCATAATCTAACCCATCTAAATCCATATTTTCTTTTTTCATTAAATCTATTATTGTATCTACTCTAACACTTCCATCTAAGTGACAATGTAATTCTATTTTTGGTAACTCTTTTAAATTCATATTATCCTCCTAAAAATTTAAATTAATTTATTATTTTAAATGCTTCTCTACTCTAGAAACTTAACTTTTCATATTTTCTAAACTTTCTTCATCTACCTTTTATTTCTACTAAAACACTTAAATCTCGTGCACTAGATTTAAATTTAAGTACAAAAAAAATTCTTGATTACAAAGACAACAAACCAGACTATGGCTTATTGTCTTTGTAATCAAGAATTTACGGCTCTTGGTAGAAACTCCCTAACCTTATAATAGGGATTATACAAAGTTTTCGTTTTTATTTGATTACTAATATACCACATCCAAAAATTTTTGCAAGTTTTTTTAGTGGATATTTTATATATTTTAAAATATTATTCATTTATAAATCTGAATTTATCTTTCTGTTTACAATTTAATTCTCTTTTAATTTTTTATCCTTTTTCATAATAACTTTTGATCCTATTACTACACTTACAAGAATAACAATAGATATTATAAATGCTGGAGATGTTGGTCTAGTAACATTTTTTCCTAAAAAAGTATAACATATTACCTCTGGAATTCCTCCAATTAAAGTTGCAGATATAAATTTTTTATAATCAACTCCAACTAATCCACATGCATAATTTACAGGTCCTAATGGAATTATTGGAATAAGTCTTAATGATAAGATAATTGCAAATTGATTTTTCTGTAACTTTCTTTCTATCTCTCCTAACTTTTCTCCCATAATTTTTTCCATGAAGTTTCTTCCTAAAAGCTTTGCTATATAAAAACATATTGTACTTGAAATACAATATCCTATTATACTTATCACAAATCCTTCAAATGGACCAAACATAAAACCACTTACTATTGCAATTACACTATTTGGTATTATTACAAACAATGGTTTTATTGTAAATACTGCTAGTACCATTATTACAGCATAAATCCTTGTATTTTTTGCCTGAGCAAACCTCACAATACTTTCTATTTTTATATGCATTAAAGCCTGTCTATTTTCCACTAAAAAAACTATTGAAATTATTAATAAGCCTGCAAATACTAATAATTTTAATAAATCTATCCTTTTAACTTTTATCATCTGTTCAACTCCAATATAACAATTTATCCTAAGTACTATTATATACCATTCCTTTTCCTTTATAAAAGTTTCAAACTATTTTATATATTAAAAAGAGCAAATCTAATGATTTGCCCTTCTAATTTCTATTCTACTACTTTCTTCTTTACTGCTCCCATAATTAAAGCTGCTACTACAGTTCCAATTAATACTGCTACTAAGTAAAGGAATGGATTTCCTTCAACTATTGGGAATACGAATAACCCTCCATGTGGTGCTGGTAATCCGATTTTAAAGAACATTGATAATCCTCCTGCAATTGCTGAACCTACCACACATGCTGGTATTACTCTAATTGGGTCAGCTGCTGCAAATGGTATTGCTCCTTCTGTTATAAATGAAGCTCCTAAAACATAATTTGTTTTTCCTGCATTTCTTTCTTCTTTATTGAATTTATCTTTAAATATTGTTGAAGCTAAAGCTGTTGCAAGTGGTGGAACCATTCCTCCAGCCATAACTGCTGCCATTGAGAAGAAGTTTCCTGATGCAAGCATTGCTACTGCAAATGTATAAGCTGTTTTATTTATTGGACCACCCATGTCAATAGCCATCATTCCACCTAGGAATATTCCTAAAAGAACTAAGTTTGCAGTTCCCATACTAGTTAAGAATAATTCAACATTTTTCATTATCCAAGAAACTGGTCCTACAACTACTGTAAACATTATTGCTCCAGTTAAGAAAATACCTAATAGTGGATAAATAAGCATTGGTTTTAATCCATCAAGTGATTGTGGTATAAACTCAAAAGCTTTCTTTAATAAAAGAACAATATATCCACCTAAGAATCCTGCAATAAGACCTCCTAAAAATCCTGCGCCTTGATTAGCTGCAATAAGTCCACCTACCATAGCTGGTGCAAAACCTGGTCTGTCTGCAATACTCATTCCAATAAATCCTGCAAGAACTGGTACCATTAAGAAGAATGCATTTCCTCCACCAATCTCTTTAAGCATTGCTGCAAATCTATTAAATTCTCCACTTGCTGGATTTGCAGAATTTATACCAAACATAAATGATATTGCTATAAGAATTCCTCCACCTATTACAAATGGTAACATATTTGAAACTCCACTCATAAGGTGCTTATAAAATCCTGTCTTTTCTTTTTTTCCTGTGCTTCCAGATTGTCCACTATGAGTATACACTGGAGCATTTCCTGAAACTGATTCATTTATTAATTCTTCAGGTCTTTTCATAGCCTGTACCACCGGCACTATAACTACTTTTTTACCATTAAATCTTCCCATTTCAACTTGTTTATCAGCAGCTACTATAATTCCATCTGCTCTTTCTATCTCTTCAGTAGTTAAAGCATTTTTTACCCCTGTAGATCCATTAGTTTCAACCTTTATATCATATCCTAACTTTTCAGCTGTCTTTTTTAAAGAATCTGCTGCCATGTAAGTATGAGCTATTCCTGTAGGACATGCAGTTACTCCTAATATCAGTTTACTTTTTTTCTTTTCCTCTAATTCATCTATCTCTTTAAATTCAGGCTTATCTCCCTCTTCATATTTATCTATAACCCTTAAAACATCTTTTGCAGTTTTACTTTCTAATAATTCCTTTTTAAAGTCTCCATTCATTAATAATACTGCTAATTTTGAAAGTGTTTCTAAATGCTCATTATTTGCTCCTTCTGGTGCTGCTATCATAAATATAAGGTTAACCGGTGCATCATCTAAAGCTTCAAACTCTATTCCTCTTTTTAAAATTCCCATTGCAAGGGCTGCTTTTTTTACCCCTTTAGTCTTTGCATGTGGAATTCCAACTCCATCACCAATCCCTGTTGACGAACTATTTTCTCTCTTCCAAATCTCTTCTTCATAAAGTTTTCTATCTGCTAATTTCCCTGCATTATCTAGAACATCTATCATTTTTTCTAGTGCATCTTTTTTACCATTAACTTCTAAATTTAATGTGATAGTTTCTTTACTTAGTAAATCTGATATTCTCATACTTATTTCCCCCATTACTTATTTTATATCCTGAATAAACTCTTATAATAATTTTTCTATTTTAATTTCTTCTAATAATTTTTCTATATCTTCTTTTTTGCAAAGGTCTAATGAAAAAGCACTTGCACTTCCAGAACCAATCCCGTATTTAAAACTCTTTAAAATATCTCCTGTCTCACTAAATGTTCCAATAAATCCTCCAACTAAAGAATCTCCTGCCCCAACTGAATTTATCACTTTTCCTTTTGGTGCTGTTCCTTTAAATATTCCTTCTTTACAGATAAGGATTGCTCCTTCTCCACCTCTTGATATAATTACATTTTGTGCTCCTAACTCATAAAGCTTCTTTCCATATTCTATTATTTCTTCTGTTCCATTTAACTTTACATTAAATATTTCTTCTATTTCCTTATCATTCGGCTTTATAAGAAAAGGTTTTCTTTTTATTCCTTGAAGTAGTGCTTCTCCTGAAGTATCAATTACTACACAAACCTTCTTTTCTTTTAACATATCTTGAATTTCTAAATATAATTCTTTTGGTAAAGATTTTTGAATACTTCCTGCTAAAATTAAGTAGTCCCCTTCTTTTAGAACGCTTAACTTATGATATAACTCCTCTAATTTTTCTTTTGAAATTTTAGGGCCTTCTCCATTTATTTCACTTTCTTTTGAGTCTTTTATTTTTATATTTATTCTGCTATCTTCTTCTACCTTTATAAAATCTGTTTTTATATTTAACTCTTTTAAACTCTCATCTATAAATCTCCCTGTAAATCCCCCTATATATCCAAGTGCTGTATTTTCTACCCCTAATTCACTTAATACTCTTGAAACATTTATTCCCTTTCCCCCTGGAAATTTTATTTCATTAAAGCTTCTATTTACATCCCCTATCTTCAATTCACAAACATTTACTATGTAATCAATTGAAGGATTTAGTGTTAAAGTATATATCATTCTATCCCATCCTTACTTCTGTTAATTCCTTAATAGTTTCTATCCCCTCATCTATATCTGTTAAAATTATTCCCTCTTCAAGTTCTCCAAACTTAACTAATGCACTTTTATTAAACTTTGTATGATCTGCTAATATAAATACTTCTCTTGATAGTTCTTTAGCAATTCTTTTTATCATGGCTTCCTCTGAATCTGGTGTTGTATATCCAAACTCTCCATGTACTCCATTAGCTCCTAAGAATGCTTTATCAAAACTAAACTTCTTTAAATTTTCTATAGCATCACTTCCTATTATTGCTTTAGTTTTTTCTTTAACTTTTCCACCTATCATATAGCATGGAATATTGTTTTCTATTAATGCCCCTATATGATTAACTCCAGTAGTTATTACCATTATGTTTTTTCCTTTTAAATATGGAATCATCTCATAAGTACTCGTTCCTGCATCTATAAATATGCCATCATTCTCTTCAACTAACTCTGCTGCAAGTTTTCCAATTTTCTCTTTATCCTCAATATTTTGAATTGATTTTTCACTATAAGATAATTCTTCACCCTTATGTGTTACCCTTTTAGCTCCTCCATGAACCCTTTCTAAAAGTCCCTTCTTCTCTAAAAAGTCTAAATCCCTTCTCACCGTAGATTCTGATGTGTTTATTTCTTCGATTATCTCTGAAAGTTTAATTATTTCAAACTCTTCTAACATTTTTAAAATTTTTATATGTCTTCTTTCAGTTATCATACTATTTCCTTCTTTCATGTATCTTATGTCTTAATTGTAAACGATGTATGTACACCTGTCAATCATTTTCTTTCATTTCCAATCATTTCATTCAAACTTTTTTAATATTTTCTTTCATTTCCAATCATTTTCTTTTAATTAAAACAAAAAAATAGTATCACAAAACTTATATCAATAACCTTTGTGATGCTATTTTAGAAAATTTCTATCAATCCTAATATAATTAATAATATACCTGATATTAAATTATCATATTTACCTAATATTCTTCCAATTACATGATCTCCTACTTCTTGTCCTATTATAATGGTCAATATACTTGTTATAAAAGTGAATATACATACCCAAAATATGCTTAATCCCATAACACTTGCCGCAACACCAACTCCTAAGTTATTAGCTGCTAATGCAAAGCCTAATACTATTGAATCTTTAATCTTAATATTTTGTTGTACTGAAACTTGCTCATGAAAATTTTCTGTAGTTTTCTTTTTACCTTTTATTTCTTTTATACTAACTAATACAAAGTAAATACCCATTAAAATTATTACTACTGCACCAATTATATTTCCAACTTCATTTGAAATATATTTCTGAATCAACTTTCCAGCTATCATTGCTATAAAGGTTCCTAATGTTGTAATTACTGCAATAATTATATTTTGAAAAGCAGGTATTTTCTCTTCCTTTATTCCATATGATACTCCAATTATTAAATTATCTATATTTGATGATAGACTAAATAAAAAGGCTGTTATTAGTAACATTTCCCACCTCCTCTTTCATTAGAATATCATATCTATATCTCATTTTAAAACTAACATTTTGTAAATTTCATTTCCTTATAAAATCTATATAAAAACTATGTTTTAAAATAAATTATAAAAAAAGATGTTTTATTTAAAGAAATTTTCTCTCTTCACTAAAACACCTTTTTCTAATATTCTATATTATTCAGTTATTGCAAAAATATAATCGTCAATATACTCTCCAATAAAATCTTTTAAAATTTCTAATGGCTTATTTTTAAGTTCCCCATCTCTAATTTTCTTATATTGATTGTGCATATATCCACTTACTAAAGCTATTGGAATATCTACTTCATTTAAATTTTCTATCATTTTATTAAATGCATATTCAACTTCTTCTGTTGGCATATAATATCTACATCTATCTGAAAGACTATAGCTTCTTAAAAATCTAATCTGCTCTCCTGTTCCAATATAATGCTTTATCCAATTCCCAGGATTTTTTTCCATATTATAATCTAAAACTCTAATAAATTCTGACTGTGAAACTTCTGGTCTATATTTAAATATTTCTTCTTCTATCTTATTTAATGCAAAAGCACCTTCTCTAAATCCAAATGTTAAAGCTGGTCCTACCTTTAAAATTATAAATCCATCTTCCACCATTTCTTTCAACTTCTTTGGTGATTGATAATCTGTAGAATGAGCTTCAAAAACTAATTTTTCATAATCTTTTAATGAAAAAGATAAATCCTTTGCTTTTTCTCTTTCATATGCCCATATAGTATCACTTGAGAATTCTACACCTGGTTGTACAACAATTCCTACTACGTATTCAAAAGCTTCTTCTACACCATGTATCTTAAATTCTCCCTTAAAAATCTCTACTGTATTTTTAAAATCCTTAACTTCTGTAACCTTTATTCCATTTTGAATTTCTTCCTCTGCATCTTCACCTTTAACTCCGCCTGGAACTGGAACTTCACTTCCTATTACATAAACAGGATGAAGCACCTCTTCCTCTGTTTCTAATAATGTTTTATATGCATCTTCTCCTACTTTACATAAAATAGCCGCTCTTCTTGCAATTAAATTATCATTAAATTCGCCTTTTTCTATATCATCATTTATAGGCATACTAGTATCTATATGAATCTTAGTAAAACCTGCTAAAACATAATCTCTTATTAAAACTTTTGCTTTCTCCATTGCTTCTTCTTGCTTTAAGCTTACCCATGTAAGAGGTCCTAAGTGGTCTCCTCCAAGAATTATTCTCTCTTTATCAAAGCTTACTTTATCAGCTATTTTATAGATATAATCTCTAAAATCTCTTGGATTCATTCCTGTATATCCACCATCTTGATTTACTTGATTTGCTGTAGATTCAATAAGTAACTCCATATCCCTATCTTTAAGCTTTTCCATAGTCGCTTCTATTACATATTCATTTGATGTACATACTGAAAATATTCCTGTATGCTCCCCCTTTTTATACTTCTCCACTAATCTTCTTAATGAATGCTCTTTAACTTTTAATAACATCTCTACATCCTCCCCTATCTAAGCTATTACCATAATTATAATGTAAATAAAAGGAATTTAAATCCTTATACTAAAAGATATAAATTCTACATTAAAAAGTATAAATACATCAAATTCCAATATTGCATTTTTATTTTTTTGTATATAGTATATAATATTAAAAGAATATATGTAATATTGGAGGCAGTTACTATGCATAATAGATTAACTAGAGAAAATATAAAGAAATTACAAGATGAATTAGATTATAGAATGAGTGTAAAGAGAGCTGAAATCGCTAAAGAAAAGCTTGTTGCAGCTGCTCATGGAGATAGATCTGAAAACGCTGAATATAAAGAAGCTTGCGCTAACTATAGAGAAAACGATAATAAAATTCAATACCTTATGACTATGATTTCAACAGCTACTATAATAGAAGAAGATGAACTTGATAAATCTGTTCTTGGTGTTAATAGTAAAGCTAAAGTTAAATTTGTAGAAGATGACTTTGAAGATACTCTAACACTTGTTACTACTGTAGATGTTGATCCTGAAAACATGATGATTAGTATTGAATCAGATTTAGGAAAAGCTCTTGCTGGTAAAAAAGTTGGTGACATCGTGGAAGTTCAAGCTCCTGGTGATAACTATTCTATAGAAATATTAGAAATACTTTAATCCATCTTTAAACTCCTTTAAAGGAGTTTTTTTATTTGTATATAATTTTCTATAAAAATGCCTTGAGAAAGCTAATTTAACTCTCTCAAGGCATTTTCATTGTAAACTATATAATCAATTTGTCGGGAAACCTTACTCTTTATCTAAATTATACTCTTCCTTTGTTAAGTTGATATTAAAACTTCATTATCTTATATTAAGCAAATATTATATTTGTTTAATTTTTTACTCTTTAAAACTTAATGTTTTCACAAGTCTATCTTCGCCAATTATAGTATTTTCAAACTCAGTATTTTCTATATATTCTTCTGGTTCTAACATTGCTGGACTAAAATGAGTTAATAATAATCTATCTACATTTCCCCTCTTAGCTAAAGTTCCAGCTTCTCTAAAGGTCATATGTTTATTTTTTATAGCTTTCTCTATATCATCATCACTTCCATAAGTTCCTTCACAAATAAATAAATCACTTTCTTTTATAAAGTCTATCATGCTATCTAAAGGCCTTGAGTCTGTCATTAATGAAATTTTTATTCCTTTTCGCTCTGTCCCAAGTACCATTTCATTTCTATAAACTTTTTCTTCAAAGAGAACCTCATCTTCCTTTTGAAGTTTGCTCCATATAGCTTTAGGAACTCTATTTTCAACTGCTTTCTCCACATTAAATTTTCTTTCTCTTTTAATATAAAAACTATATCCTATACAAGGTGCTGAATGCTCTAACTCTAGAGTATTTATTTTTATATCTGAATATTTTTCTGATACAATAAGCCCTCTCTCTTTATCTATAGTAAAATCCATAGTCTTTTTATTTTCTATTATGTTTATTTCATAAGGTAAGTATTTTGCTATAATTAAAAGACTTTTAACTACTTCTTCTATACCTTCAGGTCCTATTATTGTTAAAGGCTCTACTCTTCCACTGTTCCCTATAGTTGCTAAAAGTCCTGGAAGTCCCACAATATGATCTCCATGTGCATGCGTAATACAAATTACATCTATAGCTTTAAATCCCCATGAAATCATCCTCATCGATACTTGTGTTCCTTCTCCACAATCAATTAAAATCTTTCTTCCTTTATAATTTATAAGTGTTGCTGAAAGATTTCTAAATGGCATTGGCATTCCTCCACCACATCCAAGTAAACATATATCAACCATTTAACTTTTCTGCTACTCAAAATATGGATAAATATACCCATATCGAGATTTTTACTGCTTCTTA
>NZ_CAMTIG010000080.1 GCF_947072515.1 uncultured Clostridium sp. | reverse complement strand
GATGGAATTATAATGTTCGTTGTAGATGTAGAAAAAATTAAAACATTAACTTATAGAGTTTTCTTAGAAAGAATTGATGGTTAATGTACAAGCTAGAATTAGATCCAAAAGAATTAGAGCAAGCTAAAATTTTATTAGAAGCAGCAAATAAAAATATTCATAAAGTTTTAGCTAGGTCTTTAAATAGAACTGCTCAAATGGCTAAAACTAAGCAGAATAGGTTAATTAGGCAGGGATATAATATCCCTGCTCAAATTATAAGAACAAGAATTAAACTTCAAAAATCCACTCCAGGTAACTTAGAAGCAATTGTTTTAAACTCATCAAAAAGAGTATCTTTAGACCAATTTAAAGTTAATAAACAAAATCCAGGACATTATACAGAAAAAATAAAAGTAAGTGTAAAAAAGGGAGCTGTAAAGACTTTAGAAGGAGGATTTTGGGCTTTCTTTAAAAGTAAACCAAATAATCTAGGGTTATATAACAGAGGTGGTGTAGGAAGAGACACACTAGAGAAATTATATGGTCCTTCTACATATCAAATGGGTACAAATGAAAAGGTTCAAGAAATATTAGAAAAAGAAGCTAATGAGAATTTTTCTAAAAGATTTGAACATGAATTTTTAAGGGAGTTGGGAATAAAATGACACCGATATTAAGAATTGAAAGTAATATATTGGAGAGTTTTAAGCCTCTTTTTACTGGTGAAAAATTTGAAACACCAGGAAAAGAAAAAAAAGAATTAGAGTTCCATAAGGGGTTTTTACCATTTGAATCTTACAAAGAAAAAGTTCAAACAGGAAAGGATAAAAACTCAGATATCCCATTTATCTTATTAAGATACAAAGAGGATGACCAAGAGCTTAGAGATGGAAGATATAGTGCTCAAGCAGTTTGGGAAATCATAATAGGCACATATAAAGAAAGTTCAGATGGTTATTCAGTTGGATTATACATTGCAGATAAATTAAAAAAGCACTTGATGGAATATCCTAATGTTCCTAGAAAATTTAGTGTGAAACAAGATTACATTAAAACAAAACTATTAGAAGCTGAAAGCTCAGGGTATTATTGGTTTCATAAATTGGAGTTTAAAACATATGCTCCATATTATGACTGTAAAATACCACTATAGGGAGGTAAAAAAATGGCGAAAGCTAAACAAATTCAAGAAGATGAAGAAATAAAAGTTGAAATTAAAGAAAAAAATGAAGTTAATGAGAGTAAAGCAATTGTTTATATTGGAACTCATATAAAAACTCCATATATAGTTTTAAATAGATTTACTACATTGTTAGATAAACCTAAAAATTGGGATGATATGGTTAAGAAATCTGAAGATGTAGAAAAGTTATTTGTTAGTATAGATTATTTTAGTAAAAATTTACAACAAATTAAAACATCACATTATTATAAAGAGCTTACAAAGAAAGTTCAAAAAGAATTAGGAGGTAACTAATGTTTAAACATGGAAGTTATTCTAGCGAAGTCCCAACTAGTTTAAGGGGAATGGTTGTTGCAAAGAATCCAGTTTTCGTTGTAGGAACTGCTCCAATCAATATGGGAGATATAACAAATGTAAATAGGGCACAATTAATAACTTCAGCGGAAGAAGCCATGAAATATTTTGGTGGAACTGCTGATTTAAGTTTTACAATCTCAGAAGTTTTAGATGCTTGTTTAAACATATACAATGTAAAACCGATAGTAGCTGTAAATGTATTGGATCCCAAAAAGCACAAAACTGAAAAAACTGAAAGTGGAATGGCAACAATAAATAATAAGGTTACTTTAAGTGATACTGGAATTATTCTAAGTACTTTAAAAGTAAAAATAGCATCACAACAAGAGCTATTACCTCAAGAAAAATATAATGCTTATTTTGATAATGCTGGAAAAACTGTTATTGAAATTATTGGAGAAGGAATTCCTCAAATAGATGTTGAGTATTCATTTTTAGACCCTTCAAAAGTAACAAAAACAGATATTATTGGTGGAATAGATCCTAATACTTTAGAAAAACAAGGGTTTGAATGTATTGATGAAGTTTTCAATAAATACAGTATGGTTCCAGGTTTAATAATAGCACCAGGATTTAGCCACGAACCTGAAGTAAAGGCAATTATAGAAGCTAAATCAACATCTATAAACTCAAAATATGGAGCTATGGGAATTGTGGATTTACCAGAAGAAACACAATATGGTGATGCCATATTAAAAAAGAAAGAATTAAATATAGTTGATGAAGATTTACTTCTATGCTATGGAAAAGGAAAATTAGGAGATAAAATTTATCATCTATCAACATTAGCAGCAGGTTCTATGAGTAGTATTGATGCTGGAAATGATGGAGTGCCTTATGAATCACCATCAAATAAAAATTTAAAAGTTAATGCTCTAGTAATAAAAACTTCAGAGGGATATAAAGAGATTCTATTAGATGAAGAACAGCAGGCTAACTTATTAAATGAAAATGGAATTGTAACAGCTATTAGAAGAAGTAATGGCTTTGTATTATGGGGAAATAGAACATCAGCATATCAACCTGGAGGAAGTACAGATCCTAAAGATATCTGGATTCCAGTTAAAAGAATGTTTAAATTTATCTCAAATGTTATCATTATGAATACTGCTCAAGATGTTGATAAACCGATGAATTATTCAAGAGCAGAGCTAATTCAAAATACTATAAATGTCTATTTAGGCGGTTTAGTAAGTGCACAAAAATTATTAGGTGGAAGAATTGAGTTTTTAAGAGAAGAAAATCCACTTGGAGACATGCTTGAAGGAAAGTTTAAGTGGCACATTTATATAGGAGCTGTTCTTCCAGGAGAGTCACTTCACTTTATATTAGAGTATGACCCAAGTTATCAAGAAGTATTTGTTCAAAAAATAGCATCGTAGGAGGCAAAAGTGAAATTACCAGGAGTTATTAATAATTGTATAATTAGAAAAAATGGGGATGTAATAGTTGGAGCTGGAAGTGCTACATTACCAGAAATTAATAAAAAAATAGAAACTTTAACTGGGGCTGGACTTGGAGGAGATATTGAAATTCCAATTGAAGGTCAATTTGAAGCAATGACTGCAAATATAAAGTTTACAAATATTTGTGATGGAATGATTTTAGAAGATGGAAAAGTAATGGAGATAAACATCAAAGCTGCATTACAAGAAGCAGATACAGAAACTCATGAAACAGGAGAGATAAAAACTCTATCTGCATCTATGAAAGGTAGAGTAAAGAGTTTAAAGCCTGGAGAAGTAGCTCCAGGTACAAAAGCTGAAGCTGAAATAGAAATGGCAGTTACTTATTATAAATTGGAGATAGATGGTAAAGAGTTATATGAGATAGATAAGCTTAATAACATTGGAAGAATTAATGGAAATGACTTAGCACAAGCCGTAAGAAGTGCTCTAGACCTATAGGAGGATTAATGAAAAACGTAGACAAAGATAAATTACCTGAAGATATAAAAAGAGATTTAGAGAAAATTGAAAATGACAAAATTGATAAACAGTTATCTGGTGATTTAAAAATAGATAACTTAGATCCAAAAGGAAATATTTCAATTTTAGAAACTAAAAAAGTTAAAACTGAAAATAAATCTACTGAAGAATTACTTGATATTGAAGAAGTAGTTGAAGAAGATAATGATTTAGTTATTAAATTAAAAAATCCTAGAAATGGTATAGAAGAGATTGTATTAAATCCAGATAATATAAATGGAACTTCATTAAGTAAAATAGAGAAAATGTGGAGAAGTAAAAACAGAGAGAATAGAGAAACTGTAAAAGAATTAGATGGAGAATACTTAGCTATGGTGGCTGCTGTTTTATCTGGAGTAGCTTATAGTACAATCATGAGTTTAGGAGGATATGATTTTACGCAAGTAACATTTAAAACAAGAAATTTTTTGTTAGTAGATTAGGAAATGATCCTTTAAATAATATTTTAGAGCTAGTTCAACGACTAGCTCTTTCTCTAAATAATCCTTTTCATATTAATCTTAATATCTCTTATGAATCTCTTATGGATAGTAGTTTGTTTATATTAAAAAAATACATTGATTTAATTAAAAATTATGAAAAATAAAAGGAGAAAAAGTGAAAGATAAAGGGCTTGAAATTGCATTAAAGTTAAAAGCTCAAATCGAAAGTAGTTTTGGAAATAAATTTAAAGAAATTTCTTCTAAAATCAATGAAGTATCTAAATCATCTGAAAAGCTTGCAGAAAAAGCAGATCTATTAAAAAAATTTGGGAAAAGTTCTGAAGATTTAAAAAAATTAGGTAAAGAGTATGGTGTTGCTAAACTTAGAGTTAAAGAATTAGATGATGAAATAGCAAAATCAGTAGCAACAAATGAAAAAATGTCTAAAACTCATGCTCAAATAACTAACCAAATCAAGAAACTAGAGGGCAGAAAAAGTCCTAAAAAAATGGCTGAATTGGAGCTTGCTAGACAAAATTTACAAAAGTTAGAAAATCAGATGGGATTATCAAATAAAAAAACTGCTGAACTTCAAAAAGAGCACAGAAAAGCTTCAGCAGTAGTTGATAAATTAGATAAAAAAATTGGTAGTCAAAAGAATTCCTTTAATAAATATAGAATGGAATTAAATAAATTAAAAATTCCTCTAAAAAACTACAGAGATGAACTAAAAAAAACTGAACATGCAATAGGACAATTGGCTATAAAACAAAAAGTTGCCAATAAATTAGCAGGAGTAAAAACAGGAATAAAAAATACTGGAGCAAAAGCTTTAAATGCTGCAAAAATTGGAGTTTTAGGTTTAGGAGCAACAGCAGCAGTTGGAATAGGATTATCTGCAAATTCATTTTTAAGTTTTGAAAAACAAATGAGAAGGGTTGAAGCTATCTCTGGAGCTACAAAAGAACAATTCCAACAGTTAAAAAATGAAGCTATAAATTTGGGAAGTAGTACTGTTTTTACATCAGAACAAGCAGCAGCAGGAATGGAAAAGTTTGCATTAGCTGGATTTAAAGTAAATCAAATCATAGATGTAATGCCTGGTGTTTTAAGATTAACTGCAGCCAGTGGAGAGGATTTAGCATTAGTTGCAGATATAATATCTGATAATTTAATTCCATTTAAAATGGGTGCTAAAGATGTTGGAAGGTTTGCAGATGTATTAGCAAACACTATGTCTAGAACAAACGTAAATGTATCTATGCTTGGAGAGTCTCTTAAATATGTTTCAGGGTCAGCAAGTTCATTAGGGTTATCTCTAGAAGCTACTACAGCTGTTTTAGGTTTAATGGGAGACCAAGCCATTAAAAGTGGACAAGCTGGAACAAATTTAAAGTCTGCTTTTAGTAATATTGCAGATCCTAAAGTACAAAAGAATTTAAAATCACTTGGTATTCATGTTAAGAATGGAAAAAATCAATTTGTTGGATTAATTCCACTACTGGAGCAGATAGAAAAGAAAACCTCAAAAATGACTGGAATAGATAAACTTGCTTTTCTAAAGGAAAACTTTGGAGAAGAGGGAGCATTGGCAATGGATAAGTTGCTAACAACTGAAAAAGAGTTTAATGGGGTTGTTTTAAAAGGGACTAAAGCTATTTCTGCAATGATAAAAGAAAATGAAAACTCACAAGGCAAAGCTCAGCAAATGGCAGATGTCATGTTGCAAGGTGCTCAGGGTGCACAAGTTTTACTTAGTAGTGCTTTAGATGGATTGAAAATTATTGTTGGAGAGTTATTCTTTAATCCTACTATGCTTAAAGGTATGAAAAAGGTTACAGAGTTTATATCAGAGTTAGGAAATGTATTGAGAGGTAATTACAACGATAATAGTATAAATAAAACTTTAAAAAGTATATTTTCTTGGGTTCATAATTTATATGTACGGTTAGATCTGGCAATTGAACCATTAAAAAATTTATTTAGAGAGATGATTCCTGATAACTCAACATTAGGACCAATAAAAAGCTTTATGGATAAAATGGCTGATATTTTGGTTGAAGTGGTAAAAGTAACAAGTGAAATTATTGTAACATTAGCTCCAGTATTTAAAACTCTTTGGAAAATAATAGATGCAATAGGAGTTGATAATATAATTGTTTTTGTAGGAGCTTTTATGTTAATTGGCGGAGCTGTAACAAAAATTAAAACAGCTATAGAAGTTTTTAGAGGATTAATTATGATGGTCAAATTAGCAGGTGGAATAATAGGAAGTTTAAAAGCTGTTCTCTTAGGATTAGGTGGTCCTATTGTATGGATTGGAGCTGCATTACTTCTACTATTCTATAAATTTGGTGGAATAAAAGAAAATATATTAGGCATTTGGGAAGCTTGTAAACAATGGTTTAGTACAACAGCTCTGATTTTTGATTTTATTAATCCAGTAAGTACGCTTGTAGACTTAGTTAAATCTTTTTATGAAAATTGGGATAGTTCTTTAGGACTTGTTGATAATCTTAAGAATGGATTCTTTGGATTTATTGACACATTACAACAAAAACTAAACGGAATAATGGAAGGATTTACAAAGCTTGGTGATAAGGTTGTAAATATTCCAATTATAAAAACTATTGTGAGTAAATTCAAGTTAGATGGAAGTCATAAGAATGGATTAGATTATGTTCCATATGATGGATATATTGCAGAATTACACAGAGGCGAAAGAGTTCTTACAGCTGATGAGAACAAAGGATCATTATTATCTAGCTTTAATTCAATAAAAAATAATAACCAGGGAAATTCAAATGATGGAACTCAAGGCGGAATTACAATAAAAATAGACATGCCTATCACTATTCATGGTAATGTTTCACAAGAAACACTTGAGCAAATAAAAGAACAGCCAAGAATAGCAGCAAAAGAAATTGAAAAAATATTAAAGGAGTTGGGAATAAAACATGCAAGAACTCAATTCTAAAGTTTATGAGACAATCTCAGGTGATACCTGGGATTGTATTTCTCACAAAGTATATGGAACAATTGAAATGACAGAACAACTCAGAAATGCAAATAAAGAATTTATAAGAATCATAATATTTTCATCAGGAGTTTTATTAATATGTCCAGAGATTGAAGCTAAAACAACAGGAGGATTGCCACCATGGGTAGAATAAGACAAGCCTATGCAGAGATAAAATATAATGAAAAAGATATATCTTTAGATTTAGAAAAATATTTATCAGCATTAACGATAACTGATAATTTTAGTGGGCAACTTGATGATATAGATATTAGATTAAGAAGTAAAGAAATGCTATTTTTAAAGCCTGGTTGGGCTTTAAAAAAGAAAGCAAGGTTAGACGTTGCCTTGATTACAGAAAATTGGGAAAATCAATTAGAAGAGAAAATACAGCTGCCTTGTGGAAGCTTTTTTATAGATGATAGAAATTTTGAGGCTTATTCTATATCAGTAAAAGGTATATCAGCTCCAATTGGAAATATTTTAGATCAAAAAAATAGTAAACATTGGGAAAATACAACATTGAAAATACTTGGAGAAGAGATAGCTAAAAAACATAAATTGAAATTTCAATACCTGGTAAATGAGGAAATAAAGTTCGGATCTTTAGACCAAGATAAAGAAACTGATTTAAGTTTTTTAAACAGAATAGCTGAAGATGAAGGAATAAGTGTAAAAATAACATTCAATAAGATAGTGCTTATTGACAGAGACATTCTAGAGAAAAAAGAGGCTACTAGAATTATAAATTTACTATCTCAAGAGATTTCAGATGATTGGAATTTTAGAGAAAGAACAAAAGATGTTTATGATAAATGCCAGGTTACATATTTAAATTTAACTTCTTGTTTAAAAGAAACTGAAACATACACAGTAGATGGGAAAAATACTGCAACTAATGAAGAAGATGAAAAAGTACTTAAAATAAATAAGAGAAGTTCATCGGGAGATATTAAAAAATTAGCTATGAAAAAATTAAAACAAGCTAATAGAGGAGAAGTTGAATTCACATTTTCTATAATTGGAGACTTGAATATAACTGCTGGAACTCCTTTTAAATTAATAAATGCAGGTATATTTAATGGAAAGTACATGATTGAAAAAATAACCAGAACATTAGCTCCATTTCGAGCAGATGTTGAAGCATATTTAATTGAATTTGATAAGGAAGGAAGTGAGAACAATAGCAATAGCTAGAATAGAATTTGGAGAGATTACTACAATAGATGCCACTAAATCTACTGCTAAAGTTAAACTTCCAGAATTAGATGGTAAAACTACTGGAGACTTATTAGTCCTAGTTCCACTTTCTAATGGAGATAAAGATTTTAAAGTTTTTCTTCCAGGAACGATGGTTGTGTGCCTATTTGTTGAAAATTCTTTAGAAAGAGGATTTATAATAGGAACTTTCTTTTCTGAAAAGTTTAAAACTCCTGATGGAGCGACAAAGGATAAAAGAATAATGGAATATCCTGGAGGAGCTAAAATAGAAATTGATAAAAGTACAGGATCTCTAAATTTAGATATAGTTAAGACCTTAAATATTAATGTACCTATTATAAATGTTAATTCAACTGAAATAAATTTTAATTCTGAAAATATAAAATTAAATGGAAATGTAACTGCAAATACTATTACTGTTAAAGAAGATTTAAATGTTGGTGGAAATACAGCTACAAAGGGAACTACAACAACTGAAGGAGGTAGAGTTCTTTGAGTTATAAAAGTGATTTACTTAATGATGGAAAAAGAATAATTTATGAAAATTTAGCTTCTAAATACTCCATATTTGATAATCTTGGAAAAATAGGAGTATTTGGAGATATAAGTTTTAGAGTAAATGATAACTATATTCTTACTCCAACTGGCAATATAAGTAAAACAAAAGGTAAAGAAACATATAAACATGAAGGAATAAATTCTCCAGATTTAACAGAATTCAAAAAAAGAAATTTAAGAACAGTTTCAATGCCAGTAAAACTAGTCTATGACTATATAGATATTCAAACTGTATTAAAAAAATTAGAAAGAATGGTTGAGGGAAAAGAAACACATCCTCTTTTAGTGGGAGGAGAACCTTTAGCAGAAAATGATTTTATACTGATGTCAGTGGAAGAAGATATCAGTCAAACTGATAGTTATGGAAGCTCTACAATAACAACGGTTAAACTTACATTTGAAGAATACATTAGCGATATACAGAGAGGAAATAATATTTCTCCAAAAATGCTAAAGCAAAATGATACATACAATACAGATAATAAAATAATTCGAGAAGTTAATAAAAATATTTTAAAGGAGGTTAATAAAAGGTTATGGTAGTAGATAAAATTTCAAATACAAATTTTAAATATGACTACTCCATAGATCCTAATTCAATTGATGGAGTTTTACAACAATGTAGAGTCATTCTATCAACAATAAGAGGAACAGTTCCTCTTGAAAGAGATTTAGGTATGGATCCTAAAGCAGTTGATAAACCATCTAATTTATTAGTCTCTGGATTGAAAGTTGATATTCAACAACAATTTAAAAAATTTGTTCCTAGAGCTAGTGTATTGGGAGTAAGTACATCTCAACAGGATGGAAAAATTGAAATAATTGTTATAGTAGGAGTGAGAGATGAATAATTTAGATAACATTGTATTTATAACTTCAAATCCGCAAGAAGTTCTAGATAAAATTTTAAAAATATACAAAGAAAAAACTGGAATAACCTTACCTAGTGCAGATCCTAGAAGAATTGATTATGATACCATAGCCTATTATTTATCACAAATAAGAGCTTCTATGAATGAATCTATAAAACAAAATTTTTTAAGATATGCAACTGGAGCCAGGCTTGATTTAAAAGGTGAAATATATGGAACTGCTGGAGAAAGAATCCCGCAAGGTATAGCAACTACAACTATAAGATGTACTATCCAAACTTTACAAAATAGAGATATTATCATTCCAAAAGGAACAAGATTTATAAAAGACACATATGTTTTCTCAAGTATTGGAGAAGGAGTTATAAAACAAGGAGAAAAATATACAGATATTATTGTTGAATGTAATACCTCTGGCTTTGTACCTCAATATGATATTGGAGAAATAAAAGATATTATTGATATGTTTGATTTTTATGAGTCTTGTTTGAATATTACTAAAGTTGTTGGTGGAGTTGATGAAGAAGATGATACTTCTTATAAAGAAAGATTAAGAGAAGTTCCAGAATCTTTTTCAACTGCTGGTCCATATGCGGCCTACGAATTTTGGGTAAGAAAATTTTCTAGCTTAATAAAAGATGTTCATATAGATTCACCAAATCCTTGTTTTATTGATATTTATATTATAGGAGCACTCGGTGAGAATATTTCCCAGGAAATAAAATCTAAGGTTTTAACAGAACTTAATACAAAAAGACCTCTTGGAGATAGAGTTCAAATTTTAGATCCAGGGAAAATTAATTTTGAAATAGATATAACTTACTATATTCATTCTAGAGATGAGGGAAAGGCTTCTTTAATAGATAAAAATATAAAAGATAATATTAATACATATATAGCTGATGTAACATCTAAAATAGGAGAAGATATAGATTATCAAGAAATAATAACTATCTGTAAAAACTCTGGAGCTAAAAGAGTAATTATAAGACAACCTACTGATAATATAACTGTATCTGAAACTCAAATAGCTAAGTGCACTAATATTAGCATTGTATCTGGAGGAATGGAATGATAGATATCTATGATATTAAACTAAAAGATTTAGCTCCAAATTCAAAGTTAAGAACTAAAGAAGATCTATTATTTTATGATGTTGTTGATGAAGCGATTAAAAGATTAATTTTATCTGAAATATATAAATTAATCTTACTAGATAATATTGATAATTTACCAGAAGAAATAGTTGATTTGTTAGCTGATGAACTTCATGTTGATTTCTATGACTACTCAGCAGTTATAAAAGAAAAAAGACATATTGTTAAAACATCGATATTATCACATATGAAAAAAGGAACTCTATTTCCTGTACAAAATATTTTAGATACATTTTTCCAGGAATCTGTAATAAAAGAATGGTTTGAATACGGTGGGGAACCAGGTAAATTTAAAGTTGAAATATCTGATTCTGAAGCTGATTATACCCAAACTAATAGAATTATAAAAATGATTGATTCGGTAAAAAGAACAAGCCAGCATTTAGAGAATTTGATTTTCATAAAAGGAGATAATTCACTGCTAAATTACTATGGTGCTGTTCATGATTCTGGAAGAAAAATTGATAAATATAACCCAATTTAGGAGGATAAATGAGAACAGATGGAGCAATTATAACAAATGCTGGATTGGAATTAATTTCCTATGCAATTGCTAATAATAAAAATATAACCTTTACTAAAACAAAATTAGGGAAAGGAGATGTTAATACTTTTGATGAAGCAAAAAAACTAACAGATGTTGTTTCATTTTATAAACAAATTCCAATAACATCTATTTCTAGAAATAACTCAGGAATAATTAGAATTAGATCTACATTTACAAATGAAGATTTTCCAATTGAAGTTGTTCTAAAAGAAGTTGGAATTTTTGCAACAGTAGAAGGTAAAAGCGAAACATTATTTGCATATGTAAATGATGGAGCGGGGGAAAGTTTCCCTCCAGGAACTTCAGGAAATATAGTTGAAAGAGTTAGAGATATTTATGTTGGTGTATCTACAGCTATAGAGGTAAATGCAATTATTGATAAAAGTACTGTCTATGCAACCATATTTGATTTAGAAGAAGGATTAAATAGAAAAGAAGATAAATTTACCAAAAATACTGGTTTTAATAAAAATAAATCCGATTCAACTTCTTTAGATGATTCAGATACTTTAGCTACATCTAAAGCTGTCAAACTCGCAATGGAAAAAGCGACAGGAGCTTCTACTACAGCAGCAGGAAAAGAACCTAAATTCGATAAAAATAGTGCCTTTAATAAAAATTTTGGAGTACTCCAAAATGAAGTTTTAGAAGGTCATAGAATGGCTCAAATACAAGGTGTCGAAAAGTTTGGAGGAGATGTTCAAACTCCTGGAGTTAAAAAAGTAGGTTATTCATATTGGTGTACAGCTAATAAAGATTTTTATATATGTAAGGTTGAAAACTCATTAAATTACATAGATAATGCTTATTTTGACGCATTTTCAAATGCCTCATTATTGGGTAAATTACAGAATTTATCTAGTAAAAATTTTTCTTTAAAATCCGATGAAT
>NZ_CAMTIG010000079.1 GCF_947072515.1 uncultured Clostridium sp. | reverse complement strand
CTTACACTATTTTATATCTAAATATCAATACATACTTAATAGCCTATAACTATAATAAAACTCTATACTTATTATTTATAGTTATTCAAAGAAAGAAAGGAAGAAAAATTAATATTTTTCTATGATTAAAATGGGTGCTCTCCAACCCCCAAACCCCCCAGGATAACTGCTATCCCTAAACTAAAGATTGAAACCATATTTTACCAAGTCGGATATACCGATGGGGAATCCGAGCCGAATGGACGCAGTTATTCCCTTATATATGCTAAAAAAATTTTTAACATATATAAGAAAATAACTACTCTTACAATACCGACTTTTGCACGTCGCTTCATTTCTGTACCCTATCTGTTACGTGTTTGCACACCTACTTACTTTTTCTACACCAGTTCTATCCAGCATAATTGTAAATAGTTCCCGAGCATCTATGCTCCTAGAACTTCCACCCTGACCGTTACGCCGTCATCACGCTTTTTCCCATACGCCTAAAGATAGGGACTAGGCTTTTTGTATGGAGGCTTTAGTTTAAAATATTTTAAACTACTTGTATTTAAACAAGACTTTTTACGTTGGCTAAGCTTACCTTTCCTTTTATTTTAAGTAGCTTTATGGTTTGTCCTACTACTATTCATATTTACAAGAGTGAATAGCAACCTTGTTTTGAATATTTTAGTTATATTCAACTATTAATGCTCTCGTCATTAATTACGTATATCGAATTAATATGCTCTTCACATAAAACGATTGATTGACCTATTTAGGCATTAAAAAAAGCTATGTACTTTTAAATACATAGCTTGAAAATTCATTTTAAACTTATTTTACCATTGATTTTACTCAAATCTTTTGGTATATTATTCTCATAATTAATTATGAGATCTAAGCTTTTACGAACGGTTCTAATGTATTGGTAGTACATTTTAACTTTAGCTTATTTATAGAGTTGGTAGCTCTTTAGATAAGTGTGTTAAAGGCTTTTTTTTATTATTATGTTCTTATAATAAAACTTTACTTAGATTATGTAAAGTTTTTTTTTATATAAAAATATTTATTTTTTGTAAAGTCACATTACTTTTTCTTTATTTTTACCTTAAACTTCTTACATAAGTTTTCATAAGTTTATCATCTGTGTCCCCACGTTCTTCTGTATGCCCTAGCTGGTCGCTTGTATACTCCCTCGCTTCCATAATAGTCATTCCTTCTTCTCTAACCCTATTAAACGTTTCTTGTGCGTACAGTTTACGTACTGCATGTGTGCTTGTCTTTTTATAATCTTGTTTTATCTCCAGTTGTTCCATTTTACGTCTAATTTCTGCATTAACAGAACCTGCTTGTATAGGCACTATTCTTTGTTCTGCTCCTGTTACACTATTAAATAACTTTTTAGCTATTTCCATCTGTTTTTCTGTTACTATATCTACTTTTCTAGTTTTTTTACCCTTACTATCTACAACTTTTACATATCCTTCTTTTAGATTTATATCTCTTTTTTGCAATTTTACTACTGCACTAACTCGCAAACCAAAGTATCTAGCTACGTCCAATGCTTTATCTGCATTAGGATTTACAATCTTTTTTAAACTTTCCCAGTCTTTTATCTCCATCTGCTTGTCTCGTATTTTTTGCTTGTGTTTTATTTTTTCTGGAAGTTTTATTTCTAGTTTATTATTTAAGTTATATGTTTTATTAATAAGCCTTTGCATTTTGTTTGCCTTAGACATATATTGCTCTACAGTTGCTTTACTACAGGTCTTTCCCTTAAAATCTAAAAATTCTTGCACGTGTTTAGAGTTTATATCTTTAACTAATCTAATTTCTTTGTGTTCTACATACATCCAGTTAGCAAAATTAGCTGTAAAATCCACCAAATTTTTGCGATCTGCATAGCTAAAAATTCTAGTTCCATCCATTTTCCCATCTTTTTTTAAATTATGTTTATCCATTGCTTCTTTAAAATTTTCATTAATCGTATGGTACAGCTGTTGTTTTATAGACCTACTTTTTTGTCTTCCCATTTTAAAAATTCCCCCTCCCGTTTTAAATTTTTTTGGTGCTATCGCACCATTTTTTTAGATTTTTAAGATCTACTTTAACTTTTAAAATCTATTTTTACTAGATCTGCTTTTAATTTTTATATCCCTTTTTTATTAGATCTACTTTAACTTTTTTTAATTTTATGTATGCTTAATAACGCATTAACTCCATTACATTTCGTTAATGCGTACATTACAAATTAGATCAAAAAAAATTATCAAAGAACTGGTATAACTGGCTTCAGGCTGATCCGGTGCAATCACAAAACACAACACAAATTGTAATTTATTGTAAATTGTGAGACCTAAAAAGGAATTTGCTATTTTATAAAATAGACCAAATTCTTTTTGTTAAAAATAAATTTTAACAAAATATGCTTTAGCCATATAAGGCTAATAGCTCTGCATTTAGCCTTATATGGCTAAATGCATAAATTAAAAAATTTTTGGTTTTTTTCTTTTTTTTCTTTTTTTCTTTTTTTAGTTGTTACTAAATTTTTTATTTTTATTTTCTCTTCTTAATTTTAAATTTTAAAATTAAGTTTTTTTAAAGTCTAAATACTAAAAGTTATTAAAGTTTTACCCCATTTTATTTTTATAGTATCTAAACATATTTCTTTAAATAGAATTAATTAGTCCCAAATTAATTCTATTTTTCTTTATTTTTATTTTTACTCTTTTTTATTTTTTCTTTTTTATTTTTCTAAAATATTTTTTAATATTTGCCTTTAAAAGTTGCCTGTAGCAACAGTACTAGTTAATTCAATTTCCATTGGAATCTTGTGTATCCACAAGTTTTTAAAGTTTTATATTAAAAATATTTTCTACTAAATAAATTTCCAAAATAATTTTTTATTTTTAAAATTCCTCCTACGTCCAATTTTTAATTGGAACTCTATATTCCCTTTAATTTTTTTATTTTTAAAATTCCTCCTAATCCTAAATTAATAGGCTATAGATAATTTTATCAACTAAGATATTTAAAATTTTTATATAAATAAAAATTATAATTTATATATATAAAAAAGCTGTATATATATAATATGATTATTTTTTTAGGGTTTTTGCAAAAAAACCTGTAAATAAATTGTAAACTCTATTTTTTAAATTAAAATTCTCATTTATCTTTTATTTCAATTCTCAATTAGAAGATGAAAAAAGCACCTAAAAAGGTGCTTTAAATAGCCGTATACGGTAATTTATTTAATTTTTTTAAACAAGAATTTCGTTTATTGGTATTTTAGCGAATAAAATTTATCTATCCCACCACTTATAAACAGTCATTTTACTAATTCCTGTATCTCTAATACAGTCACTTTTCTTAGCAAATGGATTATTTTTTCTATACGCTTTTATAATTTCTTCTTTAGTTCCACTATTTTTAGGTCTTCCATTACCATCACTCCAATGTTTTCCTATCCTTTTCATTCTAATATCTCTAATAGCTCTGGCTTCTTCTAAATGATCTCTTTGATTCTGATAATTTCTTTTATTCTTTTCAATGTAAATATCCGTTAAATACGAAATACTATTGATTGGATAAGTCATATATCTATCTTCATATGCTTGTAATGCATCTAAAACATCTTTTTCATTAAATGGATTATCTTCAGTTGCTGGTAATCTATCAAACATTTCCATAATCATAAATGCATCACTTTCAAGTTCGTCTCTATCTATGCCTGCTTTTCTTGCATATACAGCTAACATCATCATGCAGTAATATCTATGTCCTGTTTTAGCTTCTTCCACTATTCTTCTCTTCCACCAATCATAAACTGCTCTATTTACTGTCCAAGTTCCTTTAGCGCTTTTTTGAATTATTCTTTTCTCATACCACTTTGGAAACTTTTCTTTTGCTTTATCTAAAGTTAAATTACTTCTATATGCAAATTCTTTAACCTTAAATTCCTCCCGAACAAATTGATTTAAATATTCTACTGTAATCTTCTCTCCTGTAAGAAATGCTCTAGCTCTTTCACCTTTTTTAGTTATTGTTCCAACCATTCTAAATCCTTGAAATAGACTTTCATATTGAATATTATCTTCTAAATTAGTTATATATCCTTGCCAAATTAATCTAGTTAATTCTTTTTTATATTTTTGAAATTGTTTAACTACATTTCTAAACAACATTATTGGTTCTTTAAAAACATAGTATAAGTGTAATCCAGTTCCTGATGAAACAATTATTGTAGGCATAGGAATCCTTTCAATATTCTCAATTTGATGAAATAATGTTTTTAATCCTATAGGATCTCTACCCTCTTTGATAATTACACCATCTAAATCTATCGTTAATGCATACAGAACTCTAGCATTTTCACTTAATCTTTCTTTTCCAATATAACTAATAGGTGACATTATACAAAAATTATCTCTAGAAATAATTTCATCTATTTTTTCTAAATCATTAGTAATCGTGTGTCTTAAAACTTTATCCTTATTATATATATTTTTATCTTTAGTAACTTCTATAGCAATAGCATTATATTTACCTTTTTCATATACACCTCTTTCTTGAAGTTCACCTTCTGAAAATATATATCTATAAAATTCTTTAGGCTCTATTTCATCACAATACTTATTTAAATAACTAGTTAGAATATTCATATATATTCCTCCTTTTGAATATATTAAGGACGTTATATTATCAATATATTTTATTATACCTTTTTTCAAATAAATTCCATATAATGATTTATACATCTATGTACTTAATAATTACCTATATAATTATTTTACAAGTATATAGGTAATTATTTTATATTTTACAACTATGTAGATAAATATTATATATATATCTACATATATATTTTGCACATATACATATATATATTTTTTAAAGATTATATTCACTCATAAATCTAATCTTTAAACTTCTCATTTTCTAATAATAATTTACTTTCGATATTACTATCCTTAAATGGTTACCTTTAAAAATAATATAAGCGTAATAAAAAGGCTATCACTCTAAGTAAAGTTAGTAGTATCAGTAGGTTTAGAAGTTCTTCTTAGTATTTTAGATACTGCTTCCATAGGTTTAATTTTCTATATATCCCCCATATAAGCCGAATAAAAACCCCCCCACCCTTAATAAAGTTAGTAGTATCAGTAGGTTTAAAGGTTCTTCTTAGTATTTTAGATATGGCTCCTATAGATTTAATATTATATATATCCCCCATATAAGGACTATAAAAAGGTTACCACTCTTAATTCCTTAAATGGTTACCTTTGCCTCCTAAAAAATTATGCTAATTATTTTTTCCAATATTAGTAGGTATTCTTTCCTCCTAAGAATAGATTTAAATATTCTCTTGTATTATTTATTATGTCTTTTCTTATACACTCATTTTTCTTTATTAATTGATGTTGTTCTTCTGTTATTTTTATTGTAAAGCTCTTTATATTTGCTTTATCCTTCTTCTTTCTCCCTCTCATTTTTCTCCCTCTCTTTTTTAAGTTTACTTTTTTAATGCCTATGGTTCTCTTTTTATTTAAAGTTTACCATTTTTTACCATTTAGGTAAACTTTTTTTTTTATTTAGGTAAACTTTTTTTCTCTCATAGCTCTTATCAATGTGCTTTTTGATATATTAGTTATTTCCTCAACTTCCTTATAGCTTTTATTTCCACTATTTACACTTAAAAGGCTTAATGCATGGTCAATTTGCTTTTGAGTAAACTTCTTTGGTCTTCCTTCTCTAAAATCATCTTTAGTTTTTGCTATAGCCTTTCCTGCTTGTGTTCTTTCCACTATCATTGCTCTTTCAAATTCTGCAAATGCTAAAAGATTAGTTACTATTAAATTTCCCATTGGTGTATCCTCAATAAGTCCCATATTAAGTATATGAATTCTTATTCCTTTTTCTTTCAATGTTTCAATTATCTCTAATCCTTCTCTAGTGCTTCTACACAATCTATCTAGCTTACTTACTACTAATGTATCACCTGTGTTTAATTTCTCTAATAACTTATTAAATACAGGTCTATCCATTGTTTTTCCTGTATAACTTTCCTCGTAACATTTAGCATTATTATATCTATCTTTAATTTCTTCTTGCTGCTGCTCCAATGAATTATTATCTAATTGACCTTTGGTAGATACTCTACAATATCCATAAATATTATTTGTTGTTGTTTTAGTGTCATAAGTGTCATTACTTTGTTCTTTTAAAGATACTATTATTGCTCCATCTTTTCCTAATGTAATTACACCAACTTCTGTTAATAATAATCTAAAGCTTTTAAATGGTTTATTAAAAAGATTTACTGACTTATTCGTATCTTTATTTAATGCCTTTATAACTATTTCACGATTATTCTTAGTTGCAAGTATTTCTATAAGTCCAATTTCTGATTTAACAACTTTATCAGCACTTCCTAATATATCTTTCACTATCTTTTTTGATATTTCATCATCAATCCTTTGTATCTTCTCTGCCTTTATAACTTTTAAGTTTCTTTTAGATCCAGTTTCTATATATGTGTTCATTAAGAACTCTCTCCCAAAGTAATGCGTATATCTTTGAGAAGAATCTCCATAACAATACGTTAATTTATAATTATAATACGCCATATTTCTCCCTCAATTCGCCTTTAATTTTGACTATATGTTTTGACACTTTCTTAAGTATGATTATACCATAATAAAATTCACGGTGTCAAAACTACTAAGTTACGATACTTTAATAATAATGAACAAAAATGTCTAGAAAATTTAAATTTTCTAGACATTTTTTATTTTTAATCTTGATTTAATCTTTTTTTTAATTCATTAAATATGAGTATCCATATTCCTGCTTCAAATATCATATCTGTTATTTCATCTTTTAAAATACATTTTTGCTTTTTAGTATCTTCTAAAAAAAATACTAAATATTTATATTGTAAAATATAATTCTCAGTTGTAACTACATCTGAAATAACAATATTATAAATAGTCTTAAACTTTATATATCTAAAAAAATCTTGAGCAGAAGAACTAAGTAAGTTCTCTGAATTTCTTACTAATTCTTCAATTTCATAATCATCATTTTTTTTTAGTTTTTCAATTTTTTCTTCTATCTTATTCCTAGTTAATTTATTTACAAGTTCACCATCTATATATGTATTTAGTAGTACTTCATCACCAACAATTTCTTCTTTTATTTTTATGGAGTAACTTTTCTTATTAAAACTTGTCACTTCATTTTCTTCTTCAATATACCATTTCATTTTTTTATACCTCTTTTCTAAATCAAATGTATTAAATCGCTTAATCTTTTATTTATAAAACTATTTTATATTCCATTGCCTCGAGCATTTTCTTTGCTATTCGTTCTATAACAGATACTGTTACAGAGTTTCCAGCCTGCTTATACAAATGGCTATTAGCCATTTTTTCAGGTAATTTATAACTTTTAGGAAAACCTTGTAGTTCAAAGCATTCCCTTGGTGTAAGTTTTCTTATTCCAAATTCATCTAATATTAACGGAACATTGTGTCTTCCATTTCCTATATTCGCAGTCAATGTTGGACATACATTGCTTTTATTTTCTCGCACATAAATTCTTCTTAGTTGATAAACTGTATCTTTTCTTATCATTACTTCTTTTAACATTGGATAATATTTACTACTTTCGTAGTAAAATTTCTCATTTCTCTTTTCTTTTGGATTCGTAATATCTATAATTTTAGTTTCTAATGATATTGGATCAGAAAAATAAAATCTATCACAAGCTTCTTTATCTTTAAAACCTACAATATAAATACGCTCTCTATTTTGTGGAGCATTCCCATATTCCATATGCTTACTCCTCTTTTATATGATATCCAAAATATTCAATTTCATGAATATTAATTCTCATAATGAGAATCAATTTCTTTTATAGACAAAAAAGGTAGGAGATATTATTACCTCCTACCTATATTTTTCTATAAATTCTTCTAAAGCTATACTTATCAACTGTTGAACTTTAAACTCCTTATGACTCATAACAAACTCTTCCCACTGCTCTAAAACTTCAATATCTATTTTAAACAACTTCTGTTTAACCTTTGTAATTACTTTAGGCTTTAATTCTAGAGTTTCAACTTCTATAATATTTTTATTTTTCTCATATTCTTCAATTAAGCTTTTAATAGGCTCTAATAATTCTATTAATTCTAAAAGCTTATCACTATTTATATCTTTGTTATATTTCTGTATAACATCATTTTTTTTGTTTAATTTTTTAGATTTATTATTTTCTAATTTTTCTTTGCTATCTATCTGTATATCTTTTGTTATATTATTTATAAATTTATTTTCAACTCTTTTATACCCTTTTCTATTTAATCTTTTTACTATAACTCTATCATTAACTTTAAAATCATTAATTTCTATATCTTTCATAGCTCTTCCTAACTCTAATTGGTTATTAATATATTCAACAATTTCTATAATAGATAACTTCTCTAATCTCATATACTGCTCCTTTATACTAAAATGATACTTTAGTTATATCTTACATTTTTTTACTAATTAAAGATAGGTTTAATTCTCTAAAATCTAAATATATTTAAACTAAAAAGGTTAGAAAGTTTTCCTTCCTAACCTTTTCACTGAACTCTATTTTAGCCCCAAAAAAAGTAGTATCTATCCGACAATAGATACCACTCGGCAAATAAATTAATATTTATCTATATTAAACATTTTCATTATATCATTTATTTTTTAATTCTTTTTCTTTTACTTTATCCAATATACCTTGCTACCAATCTTTATCTACTTCCTTTACTCCAATAGATCATTTTTCACAAAGATACTCGCCAACATCTTCTAGGAATATCTTACACCTATTACAAGACTTTCTTACCTCTTTTGACTCTATACTTCACCCGTATCAAAACTACAGTTATTACATTTAATTTAATAAAAAAACATTTTACAAAGTCAAACCCTTATAAACTATTCTTTAATTACTATCTATTACTTAAATAATCTTTTCTTGTATAAATGCTTTACCTTTAACTACTTTTATCATTCTATCACATTTACTTGCTATTTCTTCGTCATGTGTAACTAAAATTATAGTTTTCCCATTCTTTTGTAAATTTTTCAAGTATGAAAATATCTTATCTCTATTTTCTTTATCTAAAGATCCAGTTGGTTCATCAGCTAAAATTAAGTCACATTTTTTTACCATTAATCTTGCTATAGCTACCCTTTGCTGTTCTCCCCCACTCAATTCATAAATCATTTTATTCCCATAATCTTCTAATCCAACATCATTTAATACACTTTTTATTAAATTATTTTTCTCAATTTTAGTTAATTTTAAATATTTAGTTGCTAAATCTATATTATAGTTAACTGATTTTGATTCTATTAATGCGAAATTTTGAAATAAATATCCAATCTTCTCTCTAAGTAATTGTTCTGATAACTTAGAATTTATTTTAATATTCTTATTTCCTAAAATACTTAGATCCCCTGAATCAAAATTGTCTAATAACCCCATTATATTGAGTAATGTAGACTTACCACTCCCACTTTTACCTACTATTGCTAAAAGTTCACCTTTTTCTACTTTCATAGAAAATTCATTTAATATGATTTTCTCATCAAATTTTTTAATTATATTATCTAACTCTAATATCGACATTAATACTCTCCTTTTAGAATAGGAACAATTTCCTTTCTATTATTAAATTCTAAGATAGCCACTCCAATAATCATTTCTGCTAAAAAACCTATTAGTAATACACTTATCAAAATGTTGCATATTACCATATTAGTTATAATTCCTATAACCAATAAAATACTATAATTAAGTAATATACCTTTAAAATATTCTTTATATTTAGTAAATTTATCATATCCATTAAAAGTTTTAATTACTAACTCTAATTTATTTTGTTCAAAAAAATTATGTATATTTTGAAATACAATTACTATTACTAAAATTAAAGCTATTATTATAGTTAAAATTAATGTATAAAATATATTTTTATATTCATTAAGTATTGATAAAACTTCTTCATTTGCAAAGTTTATTCGAAGACTAGCTGCATTTATTCCAGTTGATTCTACTATAGGTCTAATTTGTCCATATAAACTATCAATGTCTTCCACTTTAATTTTCATCGGATTTCCTTGAATATTAAAAATTGCTTGATTCCAACCTGGAAATAATCCATTTTCTGTTCCTATCATAACTATTGGATCTTTTATATAGTTATTTTCTTTTGGGTTTACATTTACATTATAAGAAAAATATTTTTGCCCAGATTTAGTCCAAATAATTTTAATTTTTGTTTCATTTGTCATATCATAAGTTTTTAACCATTCATTATAATAGTTATATATCACCTCTGTATCTGACTTAAAATTTTCAGGAACTAATATTATCCAATCTTTATCATTTTCAGAAATCTCTATTTTTTGTCCATCTACATCATAAATTGGATTTTCATTTAAATAATTAGAATTTATGATACTCGTCCTCTTATAATATTCTAAATTTTGATTCATATCTAAACTTATTTGTTCATAATTCCCAAAATCAGCAAATACAGCACCTTTTTCATTAAAAATTTTATATAATTTATTTTGTGAATATCTAAATTCATTAGATTCTGAAACATCAAAATCTAAATCATCTAAATTTAAGACAACATAATTATTGAAATCAGTCCATCTATTATATGACTTAGAGTAATTTTCATTAATATTTTTTAAAATACTAAGATTAATGTTAATAATCAATATTATTGCAAGTATTAATATTGATTTAATTATTGAATTAATTATTAATATATTTTTACTATATTTTTTATTTTTTATAAAGTTAAGTAATCTTATTTTATAGATAAAACTAACTGGAATCAATCCAGAAAAAATAATTATAATTGATATACATAAATATATAAATAATATTTTAGTTATAAATTCAAAATATAATATACTATATACATCAAACAATATTAGGCTCATTAAAATTATAGATATTAATGCGCTAAATAAAATTGAACTTAAAAGTGATTTAAATTCGTCTTTACATATATCAAAATTAGAGTATCCTAAAAGTTTTTTTATTCCCAATTCTTTATATAAAGAAATATATTTATATACTAAAATAAATGATAAAATTAAAGTCAATAATATTATATAATTATAATTAGTTTTAAATTCTTCACCAATAACTTCTGCTTTATTAAATGATATATTTTCTACTCCAAATAATTCTTCTATTTTCCCCATATAATAATTAACTGGTTTGTCATTTGGTAAATTTATTGTGCAAATTCCAGTAAAATTCATTCCATCTTCAAGCATTGAATGTAGTGTTCTTATTTCTAAAATAAAATCATTATTACTATTATCAATAACACCTATTTGATTAGAATCACCAGTCTCTTCCGTTGACAAGAAAAACTCACTGTTCATTAAAGTCTTATCTAATTTTTTTCCTTTTCTTATATCTATAGAATTCATATATGTATCATCTATAGTGTATATATATTTTATTATTTTTTCTTTTCCATCCACTCTATCTATTCTTGTAAAAAATAAAGATGATAAAGCATTTTCTGAAACTTCTGCTAAAAACTCATATTGATCATTTCTAGGTAATTTCGTTATAATAGACGGAATTAAAATATCATAACTATTTTCTAATTTATTCTCAATATTTTTTATTTCTAAAGATTTTCTATTTTCAAATTCTTTATACCCTAAAAAAAATGAGAACATAAAAATAGTTAAAACTAATATATTAATTAACTTCTTCATGTTCTCTCCTTTAATTTTAAATATTATTTTCCAACCTTTTCACCAGTACCTTCATCTCTAACATATTTCCAACCTGATTTATCTGCCCCTGCTCTAGTATATGCATTTGTATAATCAGGAACTGAAGGTGCATTTATTGTAGCAGTAGCTCCTGGACTTGCTACAGAACTTAATTTCATTCCATGTTGCTTAGTATATGCTCCTGCATTATGAGAATAGCTGGCATTATGGTAATAACTATATGTTAAATACCAACCATTCCCTGGAGTCTTTATTCCTCTCGTCCATGTATCACTTCCAGGTAAATTACTCGTTGATTTTGAAGTTTGAAATAGTGTAGAAGCTTCCGCTGTAATTGAATTTATCCCCCCTATTAGTCCCGTTGATATTCCTACTAATAAAACAGCGCCTATCAATATTTTTTTCATAAAATTCCCCCTTAAAATCTAAATTTCAATTTAATTTTATCACATTTCTAATTATTCCCATGTAGAAAAATGTCAATTATCATATAAAAATAATCGACATTTTCTGCATAAAATTATTTTAATCTTTTTCAATGAACTCTATTTTAGCGAAATTCTTTAAACTAAAAAAACTAACGTTTATGCCCGTAAACGTTAGTTACTTGTAAGAATGTCCCTT
>NZ_CAMTIG010000078.1 GCF_947072515.1 uncultured Clostridium sp. | reverse complement strand
AAAGGATAAATAAGAATTTATCCTTTTTTTTACAAAAAAAAGTATTGACATAAAAAGGAAAACGTCTTATTATTAAAACATACCAAACGAATGTATGTGAAAGGAGGATAGGAAATGGCAAGAAATAAGAATCCAGAGATTACTATAAATCGTATTTTAAATACATCAATGGAATTGTTTTTGAAAAAGGGTTATGATAATACAACCATTCAAGATATTGTAGATGCTTTAGGAGATTTAAGTAAAGGTGCAATTTATCATCATTTTAAATCAAAGGAAGAAATAATTGAAGCTGTAATACCTAGACTTTATAAAGGATCTGAAGAGGATATGGTAGAGATGGATAACAGTATTCCTAAAAATGGTTTAGAGAAATTAAGAAAAATGCTACTTCAATCTTTAAAGAATCCTGCACAAGAAAAGCTTATTAAAGCAGCACCAACATTAATGAAAAATCCTAAAATTTTAACACAGCAAATTTATGAAGTAGTAGAAAAAATAGTACCATCTGTAATAGAACCTGTAATTAGAGAGGGAATGGAAGATGGATCTATAAAAACTAATAATCCTAAAGAGATTGCTGAAACTATGATGATTTTAATGAATGTATGGATGAATCCCTCTGTTTTTTATACAAATCAAGAGGAATTTAGAAATAAATTTGAGTTTTTAAAAGGATTGACTGAAGGGTTAGGTCTTCCAGTATTTAATGAAGAATTTTTTGAAATAATGGAAAAGTATCGTTTAATAATTGAGAAAAGTAAAGAATAAAGTTACTGCCTAAGAAAGGCAGTTTAATTTTGAGAATATACATACCAAACGAATGTATGCATATATTATGAGGAGGATAATATGGAAAATAATAAAAAACTTTTAAACAAAAATTTTATGTTAATGGTAATAGGGCAAATCATTTCTCTTTTTGGAAATGCAATTTTAAGGTTTGCACTTCCCTTATATCTTTTAGATAAGACAGGATCAGCAGCACTTTTTGGGTTAGTGTCAGCTTGCTCCTTTATTCCAATGATTATATTAACACCTTTTGGTGGAATTATAGCTGATAGGGTAAATAAAAAATATATTATGGTGATATTAGATTTTATTACAGCAATATTAATGATTGGATTTACAGTTTCTATGGGAAAAGTAAATTTACCAATATTAATAGTTGTTACTTTAATGATTCTATATGGAATACAAGGAGCTTATCAACCATCTGTTCAAGCTAGTCTGCCTTTTTTAGTAGAAAAAGAAGATTTATTAAAAGGAAATGCTATTATCAATCAAGTTAGTTCTTTAGCTAATTTAATAGGACCAATAATAGGAGGTCTTTTATATGGATTTTATGGATTAATACCTATATTAATAGCTAGTATAGCTTGTTTTATTGTGGCTGTTTTTATAGAAATGATTATGAAAATACCTTATATAAAAAATGAATTTAAAGATAGTGTGATTTCAATAGTAAAGAAAGATATAAGAACTAGTGTTAGTTTCATAATTAAAGAAAAACCTGTACTTTTTAAAACAATTATTATAATTTCACTTTTTAATTTATGTTTTACAGCAATGATAATAATTGGAGTTCCAGTTATTATGATTGAAAGATTAAGTATTTCTAGTCAAGCTTATGGGGTAACTCAAGGTTTTATAGCTTTAGGTGGTTTATGTGGAGGGATATTAACAGGAGTATTAGTTAAAAAACTTAGAATTTCTAATAGTTATATGCTTTTAGTTTTTAATGTATTAGCCTTAATACCAATGGGATTAACACTTGCATTTAAAATGTCAACAGGAGTTTCTTATGTTATTGTAACAGTTTGTTGTTTTATCATTATGGTTGTATCGACTATATTTAGTATACAAATGCTAACTTTTATACAAGGAGAAACACCAGGGCACTTAATTGGGAAAGTAATTTCATTTTGTTTAGCTATAGGAATGTGCGCTCAGCCAATAGGGCAAGTTCTATATGGATATCTTTTTGAAGTTCTAAAAAATAATGTTTCATGGATTATTTTTGGTGCAGCTATAGCGGGAGGTGTAATTACTATAATATCAAAGAAATCTTTTGGAAAATTAAATAGTGAAGAAATAGAAGAGAATATGGTTAATGAAAAAATAGGCGCAAGTCTTTAAAGAGGGAGATTAAAAATGGAAAAAGGGTTTAGAATAATAAATTATACAATACTAAAAATATTTAATATCTTAGTTGGAGTACCATTAGCTTTTGCATTAACAACAGTAGTATTGTCAGTCTGTTTAGTTGATTTAATACTTTTATTACTTCCTATATTTTGGCTTTGCAATGTAATGCTTAAAGATATAGTTGTAATAGTAGTACCAACTAATATGGGAATACAATTGGTATTTACTATTGTAGGAACTTTAATGGGATATTACTTAAATAAAATTTTAAAAGTATATGTTCCAAAATGGTTTAAGGGAATGGAAATGTATATAGAAGAAAGCTTTAGTTTCTCAATAAATAAAAATTAAGATAAGAAAAATATTTTATGAAATTCATAAATATAAAAGTAAAGAATAATAGATTAGAGGATAAGTTAAATATAAAAGGGTAATCTAATAATATGTGATAAATATCATATATTTCTAGGAATATATTTTATATAATAGAAAATATAGGAATGTAAACCTATAGATGAAGCTAACAGGAGGATAAATTTATGAAAGCAACAGTAGATAAGGATACTTGTATAGGGTGTGGAGCATGTGAATCAACATGTCCAGAAATATTTTCTTTAGGAGATGATGGAAAATCATCGGCAAAAGATATTGAGTTAACAGGAGATTTATTAGCAAGTGCACAAGATGGATGTCCAGTTGGTGCAATAAGTATTAATTAATATATAAATAAACTTAAGAGGAGGCTTTATAATGGATACACCAATGTTTTGTTATCAATGTGAGCAAACTGTAGGAGGAAAGGGCTGTACGAGAGTAGGAGTATGTGGAAAATCTCCAGAAGTAGCCGGACTTCAAGATTTGCTTATTTACCAATTAGAAGGAATTAGTTGTTTAGCTAAGAAGATATTAGATAATGGTGGTAAGGTAGAGGTTAAGTTCTCTAAATTTATAGAGGATTGTCTTTTTACAACATTAACAAATGTAAACTTTGATGCAGATGTGCATGTTGAATTATTAAAAGAGTCACAATCATTAAAAGGTGAATTAAAAAGTTTAGCAGGAAATATAGAAAATTTAGCAGATAGAGAACAGGTTACATATACATTAAGTAACGAAAAATCTGGAATGCTAGAAGATGCAAAGATGGCTAGATTAGATAGAGATAACGGAGAAGATCCAGATGTAAAATCAGTAAAGCATACGATTTTATATGGATTAAAAGGTATATCAGCTTATGGACATCAAGCAAGATTTTTAAAATATAATAGTGAAGAAGTAGATGAATTTTACTTCCAAGCTTTAGCTGCTATAACAGATAAAAGTATAGACTTAAACGCTATTATAGAGCTTATGAAAAAAACAGGTGAAATAGCATTAGAAATTATGAAGGTTCTTGATGATGCTAATACAACAATATATAAACATCCAACACCAACAAAGGTTAATGTAAATACTAAAAAAGGACCATTTGTAATAATTTCTGGGCATGATTTAAAGGATTTAGAAATACTTTTAAAACAAGCTAAAGAAAAAGGTGTTAATGTATATACTCATGGAGAAATGTTACCAGCACACGGATATCCAGAACTTAAGAAATATGATAATTTAATTGGAAACTTCGGTAGTGCATGGCAAAATCAACAAAAAGAATTTGATAATATTCCAGGATCTATTTTAATGACAACAAATTGTATAATGAAACCTAGAGATTCATATAAAGATAGAATTTATACAACTAATGTTGTTGGATGGGATGGAGTTAAACATGTAGGTAAATTACCAAGTGGAGAAAAAGATTTTAGCGAAATGTTAGATAGAGCAATAGAACTTGGTGGATTTACAGAAGATGAAGAAGTAAAAGAAATTATTGTAGGGTTTGGACATGATGCTACATTAAAAAATGCTGGAGCAATTGTTGAAGGTGTTAAAAATGGAGATATAAAACATTTCTTCGTAATTGGTGGATGTGATGGAGCAAAACCAGGAAGAAATTATTATACTGAATTTGCACAAAAAGTTCCAAAAGACTGTATCATTTTAACTTTAGCTTGTGGAAAGTATAGATTTAATAAATTAGAGTTTGGTGATATAGGTGGAATTCCTAGACTTTTAGATGTAGGGCAATGTAACGATGTATATTCAGCTACAAGAATTGCATTAGCATTAAGTGATGCATTCCAAACAGATGTTAATAGTTTACCATTATCAATAGTATTATCATGGTATGAACAAAAAGCAGTAGCAGATTTACTTGCATTGCTATCACTTGGAATAAAAGGAATGATTATAGGGCCAACATTACCAGCATTTATTACTCCAAATGTATTACAATTCTTAGTTGATAATTTCAACATAAGACCAATAGAAACAGCTGAAGAGGATTTAAAAAGATTACTTCAAGCTAGAATTTAATAAGAAAATGATAAGGTGTTGTATAGAATACAACACCTTGTTTTAGCTAGTTAAAGAGATATTATTAGATGGATTTTTTAAGTAATAGTAAAGTATAGAATTATTATTTAGATTTTTTGAAAAGGTATAAGTGAAGTTTAATTTTTCAATAACTTTTTTAGAGTTATTATTAGTATCTTGATGAGCACACCAAATAATATCTAAATTTATTTTATTAAAAGCATAATCAATAACTGCTAGGGCAGCTTCTTTTATATATTCATTTCCCCAATATTTAGGGTTAAGAGCATATCCTAACTCACGTTGATTTAAGTTTTTTAAATATTTATGAGGGCACGAAGTATGAAGACTAATACTACCAATAACTTTATTTTCAGATTTTAAAACAATTGCTAAAACTTCTTTTGTTTTAGTAAAAAATAATATAGTATTTTTACTTTCTTTTTCAGTTTTATGTGGTAGCCATCCTGCATTTGGGCCTACTAAATCTGTTTTTGCATATTCAAAAAGATCTTTACTATCATTTATATTCCAAGGTCTTAAAATTAATCTATCTGTAATTAGAAGTTCCATTAATCCTCCGCATGGTAAAAAATGTAATAAATAAATTATACAATATTTTGAAAGGAAAATATATGTTTAAATAGTGTTTAAAGGAATAACACAAGAAGAGATATGGTGCAATTTATAAGCTTTATTGAATAAAAGTAAAGTAAACTTAACTATCATGAGATTTTATGGTTTAATTAGAAGAGATAATATTTTAGAATTGGAGTAAAGCATATGGGAAAAACAACACTTATGGATATAGCTAAAGAACTTAATGTATCTAAAACTACTGTATCTATAGTTTTAAATAACAAAGGAAAAAATATTCCAGAAGAAACAAAGAAAAAGATATTTGATAAGGCAAAAGAACTAAATTATATTCCTAATTATTTAGCTAAAAGTTTAAGTATGAAAAAAACATTTAGTATAGGAGTTATAGTGCCTACAATAGACAATCCATTTTTTAGTGAAATGGTAAATGCCATTGAAGGAGTATTAAATGAAAATGGGTATAGCATGATTCTTTGTAATACTTTAAATAATGAGAAGAGAGAAGAGGAAAATATAAGACTTCTTATAAATAAAGCAGTTGATGGAATTATAGTAATTCCGGTAAATAGACAGTTTGAAAATGTAAAAATATTAGAAAGTAATAATATAGATTTTGTTTTAGTAGATAGGGTTTTAGAAGATGAAAAAAAATATAATACTGTTTATTGTGATAGTAGATTAGGCATAAAATTAGGAATTGAATATCTTTTAAGCAAAGGACATGAAAATATTTCTTTTATTACAAAGAAACCTATGAAGAATGAAATTAATGTAAGACTTCAAAGTTACTTAGAAAATACAGAAAAAATTAAAAATAAATATGTAGTTGAAGAAGATATTTCAATGGCTGGTGGATTTAGAGCTACTAAAGAACTGATGGAGAAGAATAAAAATATTGATGCAATATTCTATTCAAGTGATGTTATGGCCTTTGGAGGAATAAAGTATCTTTTAAGAAATGGATATAAAATTCCTAAAGATATAAATGTTTTAGGATTTGATAATATTGATATATGCTCATTTATAGAGCCGGAGCTTACAACAGTAGCACAACCTATTTCTAAGATGGGAGTAGAGGGAGCAAAGCTTTTGTTAAAACTGATAAATAAAGAAGAAGTTGAAAATAAAAATATAGTTATGAGACCTTATTTAGTAGAAAGAGCTACTGTAAAATAATAAAAATCTCAAGGAATTTTCCTTGAGATTTTTATTTTATAAGTCCATATAAATATTTATGCCATTACTGGTGTAAGTTCTTTTTTTCTAGCAGAACCTAAAAGTACACCAATTATGATTATGATAGCAGCTACTAATAGTCTGAAATCTATATGATTGTGCATAAAAATAACTTGAAGAACTACTGCCCATACACCATAAGTTATATTAAGTCCCATGGCTCTAGATGGACCAATTTTATGAACAGATACATAATAGATCCATGTTGAAAATGCTCCAATAGAGGCAGCCAAAAATGCTACAGCACCAGAGTGTGAGAATATAACTGGAACTATAAATTTTAATGCGCCTATAAAAGGAAGTATTATTGCTAAATCAATAAATAAAGATGAAGTAACAGTAATTAAAAGTGCCATATGTTGAGAAATAGTTTCTTTTTTCATTCCCCATGATAAGAATACACCTTGAATTCCCCAACCTAAAGCTGAAAGGAATGAGAAAAGTAGTCCAAGTGCCATATCAGGATGATGGGCAGAAAGACTTCCAGGCTTGTACCCTATATAAATTACAGCAAAAATGATTAATATAAGTCCTAAATAAGTTTTCATAGGAAGTTTTTCCTTCATAAATATTCTTGCAATTATAGCTCCTAAAACAGGATAAGTTGAAGAAATTATAGAAGCGTAAGCAGCTCCAGAATATTTAACTCCTAAAATATAAAATAACATTCCAAGAGGGCCACCTAAAATTCCTGCAATTATTAAAATAGCTCCATTTCTACTTATAAAGCTTGGTATTATTTGTTTTATTTTTCCACGTATAACTAAAGTTATAAAAGTCCAAAAACAAACGAACACATCGTTTAAGAAATTGCTTAAAAAAGGTGCAAAGAAAGCCATATAAGGGCTACCAAGTGGATTTAATGTTAAAGCAATTCCGATTAAAACGGTATTCATAGCCCAGGTAATACCAGAGATTAATCCAGCACCATTACCAATAAGGGCAAGATTGGTATTTTTAAATTTATTCATTATTAAAACTCCTTTATTAAATTGTAACTATTAAATTGTAACTATTAAATTGTAATAAATAAAAAGAAATTTAAAAGCTAAAACATCTTTATTTTACAAAAAAGAGCTAAATTTAATTAAAAATACATGTATTTTTAATGAAAAATAGGCACTAAAATGTTAAAAAGAGCAAAATGAATAAAAGTAGAAAGATAAGTATAGTAAAATTAATTTGGAAAATTAGAAGATAAGGAGTTTATATGGACAGAGTAAAATTAAGAGAAAATATTTTGAAAGATAATTATATATTTATAGATTTAAGAGATAGTAATTCATTTAATGGATGGAAACTAAATGAAGAGAAAATAGGGGGACATATAAAAGGTGCTATAAATTTATATGTAAGATGGATAGATGGGGAAAATATTATTTTAGATAATAGAAAAAAACTAGTTCTTTGTTATTCTAAAATTGAAGAATTAAATAAAGGATTTGAAATATTTAAAGAGATGAAAAATATAGATTATTTTGATATGGGAGAACTAAATGAGGAAGATAAGGATTTAGTAGAATGTTATAAAAATTATAAGATATTAGTACCACCAGAATTTATTATAAAAAATGAAAAGATAAAAATATTTCATGTAGGATTTGGAAAAGAAGAGGATACTTCTATGAAAGGACATGCACCAGGAAGTGTTTATATAGATACAGATGAAGTTGAGCCACCACCATTTTGGAAGATAGGAAAAAAAGAAGTATTAGAAAAGGTAGCTGAAAAATATGGTTTAGCCTATAAAGATAATGTGGTAATTACAGCATGGGATCAAATGGCAGCATTTAGAGTAGCTTTGATTTTTGAGTACATGGGAATAGAGAATGTAATGATTTTAAATGGGAGATTAGAGTATTATGAAAAAATGGGGTATCCATTAAGTCATAAAAAAGAAAATAGAGTGGGAAAAAATAATTTTGGAGTAGAGATACCTAAAAATAAAGAAGTCATAATAAGGACTGAGGAAGTAAGAGAAAATATAGAGAAAGAAGAATTTGAACTAGTTGATAATAGAACATTAGATGAATATTTAGGAAAAATATCAGGGTATTCATATTATGATAAGGCGGCAAGAATTCCTAAAGCAAAGTTTGGATATGCAGGTTTTGAAGGTGCAAATAGTTTAGATTATTATAGGAATATTGATGGAACTATGAAGTCTAGAGAAGATATAGAGCATTTATGGAAAGAAATAAATAAAGATAAAAAATTAGTATTTATGTGTGGAAGTGGATGGAGAGCAAGTGAGGTGTACTTTTATGCAAAAACTTTAGGATATGAAAATATAGGTGTATATAGTGATGGGTGGATAGGATGGAGCAGTAATGAGAAAAATCCAGTTGAAATTGGATAATTTACTAATCATTAACAATGGGGACAAATGATAGTGTTATAATTTATTTGGCAATTTTTAAATAAAGGATGGATGACAATGACTGCTATAGGAGAGATATATTTAATAAGTTTTTTTATTGTAAATATAATTGCTTATATACTTTATAGAAAATTTAAATTCCTTAGATTTTTATTTTTATTATTTGGATCTATATCTTCAATAATTTATGTTATATGGAGATTTACAGTAATACCAACAAGAGGGCTATCATTAGTAATGGGAATATTACTTTTGGTGGCAGAAGGAATGGGTATTATACAATTTTTTAATTTTCAGTATTTTTCAACTAGAAAATATAAATTGGATGAAAAGATATTGAAAGATGTCTACTCAGATAAAGTACCATCAGTAGATATATTAATTTGTACATATAATGAACCAAAAGATTTATTAAGAAAAACAATAATAGGAGCAAAATATCTTAATTATAATAAAGAAAAATTAAATATTTATATATGTGATGATGGAAGAAGAGAAGAGATAAAATCTTTATGTATGGAGTATGGAGTAAAATATATAACAAGAGAAGATAATGAGGGAGCAAAAGCAGGTAATATAAATAATGCATTGAAATTTACTAAAGGAGAATTTATATCCATTTTAGATGCAGATATGATTACTAAAAATAATTTTTTAGTAAAAACAATGCAATATTTTATAGATGATGACAATTTAGCTTTTGTACAAGTTCCTCAAAGTTATTATAATGCGGATATGTATCAATATAATATGGGAAGTAATATCCCAAATGAGCAAGATATGTTTATGAGAGATATACAAGAAGCCAGAGCATCTATAAATGCAGTATTACATGTAGGAACAAATGCAGTTTTTAGAAGAGAGCATTTAGACTCAGTTGGAGGATTTCCAACATTTTCAATTACAGAAGATATGGCACTTGGAATGAAACTTCAAGCACAAGGATATAGTTCAATATTAGTAAATGAACCTTTAGTATTAGGACTTAGTGCTACAACTCTTGAAGAATCTATAAAACAAAGAAAAAGATGGGCAAGAGGAAATGTTCAAGTATTTAAAAGAAATAATCCATTATTTTTAAAAGGATTAAAATTTAATCAAAGAATAGCGTATATTGATGGGCTTGTATATTGGTTTTCAAGTTTGCAAAAAATAATATATATATTTGCACCTATAGCATACCTTTTATTTGGAATACTTTCAATAAAAGCAACTGTATTACAATTGTTACCTTTCTATATACCATTTTTAGTATCTCAAATGATTGTGTTTAAAATACTTTCACCAGGAACAAGAAATCTAAAGTGGTCTCATTATTATGAAACTGTTATGGCACCAAGTATAAGTGCATCAATATTATCAGAACTTTTGTGTATAAACCCGGTAGGATTTAAAGTAACTGCAAAGGATGAGATACATGAAAAATCATATTTTCAATTTAGATTTATTTTACCGCATTTAATATTATTAATAGGAACTGTTATGTCTTGGGGGATTTGTATTTACCTAATCAGAGTAGGTAGAATTATGCCAAGCTATGTTGTTCTGAATTTAATATGGAGTATATATAATGGAATTGGATTGTTTATTGCAATGAAAGTAGCATACCAAAAGCCTATTTTTAGAAATACAGAAAGAGCAATTGTTAAAGACGAAATTGAAGTAGCAGTAAAAATAAAAAATGAAAAAATAGAAGGTAAACTAAAGGATATATCTGATAAAGGTGTGGGAATAGAATTAAATAAGGAATTAAGTATAGAAAGAAATGAGAAGATATATTTTAAATTACAGGATTTAATATTAAAAGGTCGTGTTGCAAGAAGTAAAGAGAAGTTCTTAGGAATAGAATTTGAAGGATTAGATGTAGAGCAATATGAAGAAATTATAAAGTTATATATAGAAAATTTAAAACCTTATTATGATTTAGAAAAAGATTTGAAAAAAGATGAAGAAAAGAATATTTATAGAGAAAATATCAATGCATAAAATTTATAAAGAAGTTACTTTAAGTAGCTTCTTTTTACTTGTGAATAGAAAAAGATAATAAGCAAATAACATTGTATTTCAATAAGAAAAATTTAACGGTTAAAACAAAATAAACACCTCTTAATTAAAAAGCATATCAAACTTTAAAATTCTATATATAATTTAAATATAGGTATTAGGTTAGGAGGAAAAATAAATGAATAAAGTGGTATTTATATTAAATGATAATTTTACTTCAACATGGATTTTTTATAGTTTTATTATAGGGTTTTGTATATTTGTTATTAGTGAATTTTATATTAGTAATAAAACTAGAAGAAATTCAGAAAAGAAAATTGAAAAAGATGGAGGATCATTTTATGTAATTATATTTTGTACATGGTTTATTGTTGCATTAAATTTTTATACGAAAATAGAGCGAAGATTATTATTATCTATATTTCAATATATTGGAGTTATAATGATGTTAATTGGAGTAATTATAAGGGTGTATTCGGTAGAGCTTTTAGATAAAGCCTTTACATTACATGTATGTACAGGAGATAATCAAAAAATAATAAAAAGAGGAATTTATAAATTAGTTAGGCATCCTGCTTATCTTGGGTCAGTAATAACAATGATAGGGATGTCCATGGCACTTAGAAATGAGGTGAATTTAGTCATTACTATTGTAATTTTAATACTGATGTATGCTTATAGAATAAAAATAGAAGAAAAAGCACTTATTTCAAGGTTTGGTGAAGACTATTTAGATTATAAAAAGGAAACTAAATTTATAATTCCTAAAATTTTATAAAGGAGCTAGAAATGTGAAGATAGACTTAGATATAGATGATAGATATAAAGAGCTGGAGGTATTGATAAAGTCTAGAAAATTAGATGATGAAGTTTTAGAAATAATGAATAAACTAAAGGAAAAAAAGGTGGAAAATTTTTTAGGAAATAAAAATGAGAGAATATATATATTAAAGCCAGAAGATATTATTTGTTTTTATAGTGATTCTCAAAAGATAATGGTAGATACGGAAGAGGGGAGTTTTGAAATTAAATTAAAGCTTTATGAAATAGAAGAAATGCTTATAAATCTTTCATTTGTAAGGGTATCTAAGTTTGCCATTGTGAATATTGAAAAAATTAATAATATAGAGTTATCTTTTGGAGGAAACCTTATTATTAATTTAGTTAATGAGAGAAAAGAGAATATTTCAAGGCGATATATAAAAAAAGTTAAAGACTTCATAAAAATGGAGGGGAAATAGATGAAGTATGGAAAGATATTTTTAGAAAGATTTTTGAAAGGAATACCGATAGGAGTTTTTATAGGACAAGTATTTTATACTTTAAGTATTTGTATATTTAAATTTAGTTACACAGTAACTTGGGAAGTAGTATTAATACAAAATATAGCAGCTGGAATTATAGGTGGATATTGTTATGCAGGTTCAACAATATATAAAATTGAAAAATTGAGTAGACTTCAGCAAACAGCAATTCAATGGATAAGTTTATTACCGTTTATTCCAGTTGCGTGGTATATGCATTGGATGCCTAGAAACACATGGGGAATAATTGGGTTTATATTCTTCTATATAGTTTGGATATTGGGATTTTGGTTTTTTTATACAAGAAAATATACAGTGTATGCAGAAGAATTAAATGAAGAATTGAAAAATATAAAATTAAGAAAAAAATCATGAAAACATTAAGCTTATTGAATAGCATAGATTAATTAATACTAGAACCATAAAATTAAAGGTGGTGTTAGTATAAAAAGGTGGACAGATTTAATCGAACTAAATAAAATAGTATT
>NZ_CAMTIG010000077.1 GCF_947072515.1 uncultured Clostridium sp. | reverse complement strand
GTTACATCAGTATATCCAACTGATGGAAATGCAATGTATGCTTTTTGATACATTGATGAAACTCTATTTTGTGGAACCCATCCAGATATCTGACCACTAACAATTTCATAAAAGTTATTTTCAGAATTAGTAATTGTTACTTCAGTTCCATCAGTAATAGTTCCAACTATTTTTGAATTTAAATTTGATTCACTTGTTATATCTGTATATCCTAATTCGGGATACGTGATATATCCTATTTTATTCATAATATAATCCTCCTTAATTTAACCTTTCATTACTTAAAGAAGATTATATTTATTTTTCTATTTAAAAAGTTTAAATTAATATTTTATTCACTTTAATTTTTAGAAATTTTCAAACTAAAATAAATTTTTATAAGATACGTGTGAATCATTATTATATTTTGCATTTTGTGAATAAATGGTATATTAAAATAAAATTTATTTTTAAAAGATTAAGAATCTAATAAATTATTTGGAGTAAAGTACTAAATAATTTATTAGATTCTTCGGATAGTTTCAATATTTAGAACCAAGTGTTCTAAATATTGATTACTTTTCTTTTTCAACAAGATCTTTAATTAGATTAATATAATTCTCTTCACGTTTTTGTTGATTAGTGTCTCTAATTTTCTGAACTTGTATAATATATATTATTAAAACAATACTTAAGAGAGTCCAAATACCTTGAGCAGCTGCTATTTTAATTAATTGAGTAAACATTAAATAAGTACCTCCTTAAGTACATAATTTTCTATTATTTTTTTTGACAAGTGCAATTTTCTATAAATAGTAGATTTCTTTTGTGAAGTCATTTCCATTAATTCAAAAATAGTTTTATGATTAATAAAATATTCAGTTACTAATAATTTCTCAGTATTAGTTAGTGAATTAGGCAATAATTTATTAAATAAATCTTTATTTGTTAAATAGTGTTCTATTTTTTCATCAATGGCTAGTGTATCTATGAAGTCATCTTCAATAAATAGAATATTTTGTAACTCATCAATTACGACTTTTTTATTTTGATCGATTAAGAGCTTTAGATAATAATTTTTTAGACAAACTTTCAAATATCCGAATAAATTAGCTTTATCTAAATCTATTGAAAGAATTAAAGAAATTAATTCTTCTACTAGTTCATCATAAATGTAATTTCCTTTATTTTTACATAAAATACGCAGATAAGGTTCAAATAGTTTTATAATAGCAGATAAACTATTTTCTTCATTATTTTTTAAACTTTGAATTTGATTTTTTAGATAAATATTTTTTTCATTCATTTTATATATCTCCTAAATAAAAATTGTTTATTTATCTATTTAGAGTATTAAAATGGATTATTTTCTAAAAATATGATATTTGTTAAATTTAATTTAACAAATATCATATTTTTAGAAAATTTATAGTGAAAATAATTAAATAAAAAATGAAATGGTAAAATAGAGTTCATTGAAAAAGATTGGAGAAAAGCATTTTCAATCTTTTTTATTATAGTTAAAGAATCATAAGTTAAAAGTTTTGACACCATAAATTTTATTATGGTATAATCATACTTAAGAAAGTGTCAAAACATATAGTCAAAATTAAAGGCGAATTGAGGGAGAAATATGGCGTATTATAATTATAAATTAACGTATTGTTATGGAGATTCTTCTCAAAGATATACGCATTACTTTGGGAGAGAGTTCTTAATGAACACATATATAGAAACTGGATCTAAAAGAAACTTAAAAGTTATAAAGGCAGAGAAGATACAAAGGATTGATGATGAAATATCAAAAAAGATAGTGAAAGATATATTAGGAAGTGCTGATAAAGTTGTTAAATCAGAAATTGGACTTATAGAAATACTTGCAACTAAGAATAATCGTGAAATAGTTATAAAGGCATTAAATAAAGATACGAATAAGTCAGTAAATCTTTTTAATAAACCATTTAAAAGCTTTAGATTATTATTAACAGAAGTTGGTGTAATTACATTAGGAAAAGATGGAGCAATAATAGTATCTTTAAAAGAACAAAGTAATGACACTTATGACACCCAAAAAGTAATAAATAATATCTACGGATATTGTAGAGTATCTACAAAGGGGCAATTAGATAATAATTCATTAGAACAACAAAAAGAAGAAATTAAAGATAGATATAATAATGCTAAATGTTATGAGGAAAGTTATACAGGAAAAACAATGGATAGACCTGTATTTAATAAGTTATTAGAGAAATTAAACACAGGTGATACATTAGTAGTAAGTAAGCTAGATAGATTGTGTAGAAGCACTAGAGAAGGATTAGAGATAATTGAAACATTGAAAGAAAAAGGAATAAGAATTCATATACTTAATATGGGACTTATTGAGGATACACCAATGGGAAATTTAATAGTAACTAATCTTTTAGCATTTGCAGAATTTGAAAGAGCAATGATAGTGGAAAGAACACAAGCAGGAAAGGCTATAGCAAAAACTAAAGATGATTTTAGAGAAGGAAGACCAAAGAAGTTTACTCAAAAGCAAATTGACCATGCAATAAGTCTTTTATCTATAAATGGTGGAGATAAAAGTTATAAAGAGGTTGAAGAAATAACTAACATATCCAAAAGTACTTTAATTAGAGCTATGAGAAAAAGGAAAATATAAAGGAGTTTTATTATTTATAGATAATTTATATAGTGAGAGGTGAAAGTATGGATATAAAAGAGCAAATTAGATATGTAAATGAAGAGCTTAAAAAGGGATTAAGTATTACAAAAATCGAAAAAAATTTAAAGTTAGGAAAAGATACTTTAAGAAAAAGATTAAATAAACAAGGATATAATTATGATAAAATGCAGAAGCAATTTATCGAATCGGCAATAAATAAAAATATAGATAAAGATATAAAACAACAAGAATCAATAAAAATAAATATTGATAAAATGTCTAATTTAGAGTGTTTTACTCAAGAAGAAATTGAAATATTAAAACAAATAGCTAAAGATAAATCGGTGATTAATAGTAATGAATTGAAAAAATTAATGAGTGAAGATTATAAAACAACAACATTAGAAATTGAAATAAATTTAGGAAAAATGTTAGAAAAATATTGTTATGAAAATAAGTTAACTAAAAAAACAGTTATTAATCAGGCATTATTAACCTATTTAGTTTAAAAAAAAGTGGAAATGATCCACTTTTTTTATAAGAATAAATAAAATTTAAATTTTAAAAGAGATTTTTAAATTATATTTATTTTTAAAAATGAGCTTTAAAATTTTAAATAAGCCGATAGAAACTAGAATTAAACTAGCAATTAAAATTGTAATTAAAAGTGGAGCAATAGATAAAACAGTTACAAAAAGTACTCCTAAAAAAATATAAAGCATTAAGTTTAAATTAAAAATTAAATTACAAAAAATAGACTCTTTTTGAGAGCCATATTTCGTATATACTTGTAAAAGAATAGCACTACAAATTACAGCCAGTAATAATAAAAATGAATTATTAAATCCTACAAGTGTGATTAAATTAATTATTGTAAGTATAAATTTTGGTACCTTTAATAAGTGTAAAAAAATTAAATCTATTAATCCTAAAAAAAGAATAAATAGAGTATTACTTAAAACAAAAAAATCATGTAGATCATCTAATTTTTTAGGAATAATTTTTTTGAAAAAATTTAAAAGAAGTTCTATAATAAATTCTCTAATTAGCTTAATAGCAAACACCTCCTTTCAATATATATTATTTTAATTATACATTCATTTAAAGTTTTTTTAGAATTATGAGATATAAAAAATTAAAGTTTAAAATAGTATTAAACTAAAAAACTATAAAAAAACTAGAAGAAAACTATAAAAAAACTAGAGAAAAAATATAGAAAAACTAGAGAAAAACTATAGAAAAATAGAATGAAACGAGTTAATAAAAAAGTTATAATAAAAGTACAAAAAAAATGAAGTTAAAGAAGAAAAACTATTAAATAATAGTGGATTTAATAAACAATATTAAATAAAGGAAAAAAATAGAAAATGATATATATATATGTTGAAACTTAGTTATTTCAACGTATATACATATAAATATATATATTTTTTTGAAAATATATATTTATATATAAAAAAATATATATCCCTTAGCCAGTACAACTGGCTAATTTGAGACCGAATATATATATCGAGATATATATGTTCTTTATCCTGCATATTTAAAAACTAAGAGATTGGAGAAGATTTTATGGAAGAAAACAAATCGAAATTAATAAAATTTAATGTAGATGATATTAAAGATATAGAAAAAATATTTAAGAAAAAAGGTTTAAGAAGTTTTACAGATGGAATTAACTTTTTAGTAGCTAAGGAAATTGAAAAAGATAAATTAGAAGAAATGGAAGATACTATTTTAAAAAATGTAGATAAAATATTTGAAGCAAGATTAGATTATTTTGAAAAGAATTTAGCTAATAGAATTTTAAAACTTAATTCTAGTATGGCAATTGAAGTCGGAATATATAACTTGTTATTAAGTGGCTCTATGGAATTGGATAAAGAACAAATGAGAAAAATAAGAAGAATAGTTATAGAAAATATAAAAGAAAATGATAACTTATTTAAATATAGTATGAGAGATTAATATTAAAAAAAGAACTTAAAATAAATTAAATTCTTGGATGTGATATTTAAAAAATTTTTTAGCAGCAATTTAGATCCGATTAAAAAAATTTTTAAGTGGATCTTAATTACTAAGATAAAAAAATTTTTAAATATTAGTCAAATAATATATGATTGGTTGCTCCAAAAATAAAAAAATAACTTTACATATAAAATGCAAAGTTATATTATTAAAACATAATAAAATAAAGAAAAGCCTTTAACACACTTATAAAACAACCTGAGAAATTGTTTTGTAAGCTAAAGTTAAAATGTACTGAGAATACATTCAACCGTTCGTAAAAGCTTAAATCTCATAATTAATATGAGATTATGATACCAAAATGATTAAAAAAAATCAATGGTAAAAAAAGTTTAAGATGAATTTTCAAGCTATGTATTTCAAAGTACATAGCTTTTTTTAATGCCTAAAAGGTCAATCAGTCGTTTTATGCGAAGAGCATATTAATTATTACACTAGATATTAAATTCCCTCAGTCTAATAAGCCACTAGAACCTAATGGACAAGTATATAAATAAATTAAAATATCGCCAAAAATTAAATAGATTAATCGAAAAGATTGAGCTAGTAAACAAGCTATATCATCAGTCGAGGAAGCTGTCCCTTGACTCTAAATAATAAAACAAAGGTTGACTATCCCAAGCGAAGAAGTCGGGCGTATGCTATTCTCCAGTAGCATATTTACCTAAGCACAGATTAAAAACTTTCAGTATTAGTGCATAGCCTAAGTTAATTTAAATAATTAATATGGCATACAGAGAACGGAATGAGGACTATTCAAATTAAAGGGCATTAAATGAATAATAGAAATATTACTAGGGAGGGAATAGAGTTCCTAGCAAGTAGTTTAATAGTGGTATGAGAAGCACCACGAACGGAGCAAGTCGACCGAGCATAGGTCTTTAATGTGCAAAACTCAAAAGAAGACAAGTATTCACTTGGAGTTGTTTTAAATAAAAAATAGTGCGATAAAATATAACCTAAATTTTATAAAAAAAGAAATTTACAGGTTAACTCTATCTTTTCTAAATCTTAAAGAAATATCATTTTAGCATACTAGAGTCAATATTTTTAATTACTTTTTTAAAGAAATTTTAAAGAAGTAAAGAAAATACTACTACTACTAGAGACTAAAGATTTAGAGCTTACTAAGCAATTAAGGATAGACTAACGGGGTGAATGCGGAGCAGAGGGGTGGAACCCCTGTAAAAAAAGTTTATAGATAGGAGTAGTAGTAGTAAAATTATAATAAGAGTAAAGATTAGAGAGATGATGTAGGAAATGGAGATTGATTATGAGAAGTTAGGTAAGATTAGTAACGATTTAGAAGAGTTGAAAGTGAAATTAGGAAAAGATAGAGCAATAAAGAATGTAGAGAGTGAATATATAAAAAAAGAGAAATCGAAGGTAAAAGAAAAGGAACTAGAAGAATTATTAAAGCAAAAAAAGGATAGAGAAGACAAACAAATGAAGTTTAATATTTAATACAGTATAAGGAGGTATAGAATGACAAGAGAAGAGCAGATAGATAAAACTAGGGTAGAAGTGCTAAGATTAAAGCAAAAGGGCTTAGAAGTGCGAGAAATAGCATTAGAGACGGCAATAAAGAAAAGTTATATTATAAAAATATTAAAATATCAACAAAAGATAAAAAGAAAAGGAAAATAGCAGTCATTACAGAATATAGATAGTGTAATGACAAATAAAAAAGGTGTAATGATAGGGGTATGAGAAAAAATGGGTTAATACAAATAAGGATACCAGCAGAAGATAAAAAAAGAATTAAAGAAATTGCAGAGAAACAAGGAATATCAGTAAGTGAGATACTTTGTAATTACATAAATGAGTTGATAGAAAAAGATGATATTAGAGAAAAATACCAAGAGAAAATAGATTCAAGATTTGTAATGACAGAGGAAAAACTGATAAATTTAAAGAAAAAAATGGGGTGGTGATAAAATGATGAAATTATTAGAAAATCAAAATGTAAGATTAGGGATTGGAACAATTACATTAGCAATGAATTTGTTTGTTTTTGTAATGGTATGGATTAAATAATTAAATTTATGATATTATAAGAATATATTAAAGAGGGGGAGCAGTTTATGAGTAAATCAAATGTTTTTGAGAAAGAAGAGAAAATTTTATGTGCAAGGTGTGGTAAAGATTTAATGTTAGAACCACAGATGGCTATGGTACAAATTGTCGATGATATGACTACAAATAAAATTACTAGAATTGTGCCTTGTTGTAAAGGGGAATGTGATGACCTTTTAAAGCTTAGATTAGAAGGAAATGAATCAGATGGATGGAAAGATTTATCTGAGTTTATTAATCCCATATTATATCTAAAGCATATAATGAGTGTTTTAAATAGTATGTATGATGGTGTTGGATTTGCTAATCAAGAAGCTTTTGAAGAATATAAATCATTAGTTATAAGATGTTATCCATATGTAACAAGGGATATGACTGAAGAAGAAATTAGAAGTTGTGAAATAAGTTTTATGTATCCATTTTAGGTGAATGAAATTGAAAATAAATTAGAAACTATTTATAGGATGGAAAAATGAATTTAAGAAAAAATAAAATTTTGTTAAAATAGAGTACAGTTATCATTTAAGTATTATAATATAGCGTTAAATGTGTTATAAGATAAAAATGTATAACATAATATTTAAGTTTAAAAAAAGTATCCTTCTATCAGATTAAACTGAGGAAGGATACTTTTTATTTGAATATATAATGTAATTTTTGAGATTCTAAATACTGTGATACCTGGGTTCCTGGTACTTCTTTTTGAACATTTGAAATTAGCTTATTATAATAAGCTAGCAATGAAGTTTTTCCTTCATTGGCGCATCCATATGCATATGCTTCATTTCCGTTAAATGAAATAGTACTTAAGTCAAATTCATTACTAATTAATTGAATTGCTTCTGCTAAAGATATTTTTTGGTAATACTGTAATTCAATTAATCTATTTGAAAATTTTAGTTCATCTTCAGATGGTGGTATATCTACAATAGAATTTTCAACTATTTTATAATTAAAATGACGGCTTAAAACACCATCTAATGTAATTTTATCATCTGTTGGAGTATCTGTTTTATATTGAATATAGGTTGGGTCTGCATAGATAGTAGAAAAATTGTCAGCATATTCAATCCAAATGTGAATAGATGGAATTCTATTTTTAAAACCGGCTCTTTCAATTAAAACAATACCACCTTTTAATTTAGTAGATACGTTATGTGCAGTGAAAGCACTACCTATACATAGAGCTAATGGGTAGCATTGATGATATTTTTTTATTGGTGTCGTAAAATTACGTTCTTCAAATAAAACATTTTGACAGGTAACAATATCATTTATTATATTGTCCATAGTTTAAATCTCCTTTTAGATTTTGATTATGAAGTAAATTATATCAAAAATTAGACTGTTAAAATAAAAATAATTAATTAAGTTTTATAGAGAATAAAGTTATTTTGCTAAAATAGAGTTTATTGAAAAAGATTGGAGAAAACATCTTCAATCTTTTTTATTTTGAAATTTTGAGTTTTATTGACGTGTTAATGTATATCAATTGGTTACATTTAACCTTTCGTAGCTTTTTATTTTCAATGAAATTGAGATAAAGGCAACAAAATGTTAGTAAAGGTAACTTTATTTTAGATTAAGTAAATAGAAAAATTTATTTAATGTAAAATGGCTTGAACAAAGGCTTTAAGAATATTAAAAATAGTTAAAAAAGAAAATATATTGCAACCAAATATTGGTGAAGGTGATATAATACTTTATATTAATTATTAAAGTATTATAATTTTAAAAATGAAAAAAAATTAAAATTATTACTAAAGTTTTATGATTTAGCATAAAAATAATAAAATTATGTAAAATTCATGTAAATCTATCTCTTAATATATGGAATAAAATATTAAGGAGTGATTTAAATGGATAATTTAGGAAAAGATTTTTTTGTTTTTAGTCCATCAGAAAGTCAAACTAAAAATGCAATTTATATTTATAAGTACTTTGAAGGAAATAATTGGTCACACAATGCTATTTGTGGAATGCTTGGTAATTTTTCTTGGGAGGGATTGCTGAATCCATATCAATGGCAAATAGGAATGCCACCAAATGGTCCTTATACAGGATATGGATTAGCACAATGGACGCCTATAGGAGAATTAGCAAATGAAGCAAGTATGTATGGAATTATCAATTATAAAGGATTAGAGGGACAGTGTGAATTAATTAAACAGCAATCTGAAAATAATGGTGGAGGTCAATATTTAGAAAAGCCAGGATATGAACTTTCTATGAGTAGTTTTGCACAAAGTACAGATAGTATTGATTATTTGACTTCAGTATGGACTCATAATTATGAAAGACCTCAAAATTATGAGTCAGTTCCGGATAGATGTATCTGCTCAAATTATTGGAATAATTATTTTGCTAATAATGGGACAGGAGGAACAGGAAATTCAGGTTCATCAGGATCAAATTCAAATAGTGGAGCATCATATGGAACAGTAAATATAACAAGTGGAACATTAAATGTAAGATCAGGACCAGGAATGGGATACTCAATTATAGGATCATTAGACCCAGGAGCAGTTGTTCAATTAGGAACAATTGGTGGTGAATGGGATAATATTTATTTTGGAGAACATGGGGGTTGGGTATATGCGGAATATATTACACCTAATGGAAGTAGTTCAGGTTCAAATAGTGGAGCATCATATGGAACAGTAAATATAACAAGTGGAACATTAAATGTAAGATCAGGACCAGGAATGGGATACTCAATTATAGGATCATTAGACCCAGGAGCAGTTGTTCAATTAGGAACAACTAGTGGTGAGTGGGATAATATCTATTTTGGAGAGCATGGAGGTTGGGTATATGCTGAGTATATTATAGTAAACTAAAATAAAAGTAAGACAGAATTTCTGTCTTACTTTTATTGCTTTTATTAGATAAGTTAACGGATATATTTATCTTGAAGTTGAATAACTTAATAAGAATAAGCATTGGTATTATTACTATAAATTTTCATATAGTACAGTTATAGAACTACTAGATATACTTTTTATTAGATTTATCTGCAATTAAAAGTCCTAACATTCCAAAAACAATAATATATAGTATAGATATCATTATTCCTATTAAAAGTAGTATATTATGATTTATGGACTCAACACATATTTTATTTACATAATTAAGCATATTTATCCAATTAAGATTTATATTTATTCCAACTAAAGAAAAAATATCAAATAATATAGTAGAAATATTTATTATACATAAAAATAATATTCCGCCTAAAATATAATTTTTCACAAGTAAACTAACCGTAATAAATATTGTAATAAGAGCTAAAATGAATATTAACTTTAATATTGTGTCAAATAGTATTGCACTAATACTTCCAAAACCAACACCAGATTCTATACTATTGATAATTACTTTTATCAAAATATATATTAAATATATACTAATAGTTATTATATATACAGAAATAACCTTTCCTAAAAAAAAATTTATTCCAGTTATTCCTTTTTGAAAAATTCTTTTTAATTCGTTTGACTTAAATTCATTTATTATAATTTTACCTATTAATAATATACATAAGATAATTGTTATATTTGATTTAGCTAATTCTGATATATATGTATCAATTCCAGCTTCAGGTATAACAAGTTTATTAGTTATATTAATAAATAATTGTCCAAAAATATTTATTAATAATAAAATACAAATTAAATAAAATATTTTATTTTTTAATATTTTATTTAAGTCATTTTTTATTAATTTTTTTATATATTCAAATTTTTCTTCATATATTATTTTTTTCTTCATGTTATATTTCCTATCTTTCTTTTATTAAATTTAACTATCGAATATCATATACGTATTTTAAAAAGTTTTCGGCTTTGAAAATTGTAACAAAGTAGCAAGTACAAATAGGAAACTAAATAATAACTGATATAATACTTATTTAGAGCAAACTATTAGTAACTAAAAACTAATTAATTTCTAATACTTACTATATTTTACTAGCATCTAGATCTAATTTATACTCATATAAATCTATACTTATAAGAATATAGTTATCTATCTCTGTTCTTTTTAAAGAAAATTCTCTAGGTTTAAAATTTAATCGAGGAATAGATTCTTCTCGTATATTTAAATTATATCCAAAAACTTCTATACGTATATAAAACAATACATATTCTCCATTTATATATTTACTGCAATATATCCATTTTTTCTCTTTTGAATAATACATCTCCGCTATGTCTTCATCAATAAATATAGACTGTAAGTCTGTAATAAGTACCTCTGTAAATTCATCTAGTCCAAATTTTTCACATTTTAAAAATAATGTAATACCTTTAGTATCTCTAATTGAAATTTTTTTACTGAAAGTCATTTTAATATCATTTAAGACTTTCATTATGTACAATATCTTACCTTCGTTATATTCACCTATTTTATTTTGTATATCAATATCGTTTGATCCTGCACAATTAGTACATATTATATGTTTTCTATTTTTATAATTAGGTCTCCAACAAGTATTAATTATTCGAATTCCACAGATAGAACATTTTTTAGTTCTTATATATGCTTTTAATATATCTTTATAATAATCCACTTTATGACATACTAATTTATTAATACAGTTATCTATCTTCTTATTCATTCATCTATGCACCTCTAATATAATTGTATATATATTTAGTATAATATATATACAATTATATTTAAATGATTACTTATCTTTTTAATGGATAGGAGTTTTACCTTCTTTACTTTACTAATTAGATTTCATTTAACAATAAATAGTTATTTTATATAGATACATATCAAGTTTATTCTACATAAAGTATATTTGAAATTTAATAAAAAAAAGATATAGGATAATTAGTGTAATAACTAATGAATCCTATATCTTTTTTAAAAATTTAAAATACTTTCTATATTTTGGATTTATTTAATTAATCTCTAATAATCTTCACATTAGGTGGAGTATTAGATCCTTGATATGTCCAATTTATACTACTAATATATGGTGGGAATTCAACCCAATTTATTTCCATTATAAGTTCCCAGCTACTATTTGGATAAGGATATATTGAACAATTTGCTTTGGCGTTATTGTATACTTCTATCAATCCTTCAAAGTTTTCTATTAATAGTTTAATTATATCGCCAACAGCAATAGATGTTGTCCAGCCAATTATTCCATTTAAGAATGCTAACTCTGGTCCTGCAAGAACATCCCATGAATATACAGCTAATTTTGAACATACCTTTTTTATTAATGCTGTTTCTAGTGGATTTTTAAGAATCTTCTCCATAGCTTCATCAAGTGTGATTCCTCCAGCATCCACAAACATAGAAAATATAGGTTGTGATAAAAAATAGTATGCAGTTGCAGTATTGGTGAAAAGTTCAGTAGATTCATTTTTTTCTAAATTTAACATTTTAATCTCTCCTTAAAATTAATCTATAATTAAAAAATATTCGAACACTTACTCTTTACTAAATATTAGTAATTGTATATTAGCAGTGGGTATCCAACTTGTAGTATTATTACTATTTAATATTTGATACCATCCATTAATCTTACTAATAATAGTTACTTTACTTCCTTTATCACATATTCCAACATTTTGTATTGAATTCATAGATGGAATTCTTTGGATTTTACCTTCTTTAGTAATTACACCTGCAACTTGAATAAATGGTTCAGGTATATAAACTCTATTACATATAATCCATGCGACACTTCCATTAAATTCTATTTGATACCATCCATTTTGTTTTCCTTTAATATTGATAGTTGTACCATTTTCTAACGTTCCGGCAACACCTGTATCCCATGTATAACTATTCATTATATCTGTATTTGAAAAATCTGAAAATAAAACATATCCCACTTTATTCAGTGGTTCAAATATATTTTCTTGTGATGGATTTACTTGAGGTGGAGTGGTAGTTACTCTATTTCCTGCAACCCATCCAGTTGATGTTCCATTAATTATTTCATAGAAACAATATTCATTATTAATAATAATTACTTTAGCTCCATCATTAATAGTTCCTATACAGTTAGAATCCCATGTGGATTCACTCATTATATCTGTATATCCTATTTGTGGATATGAAATATATCCTATTTGATACATTGGGAAAACTCTGTTTTCTGGAGCCCATACCATTGAGTCACCATTAATTATTTGATAAAAACCTTCAGCTGAATCAACTATTATTACTTCAGTTCCATCAGTAATAGTTCCAACTACTTTTGAGT
>NZ_CAMTIG010000076.1 GCF_947072515.1 uncultured Clostridium sp. | reverse complement strand
TTTGTAAATGCTACAAAAGGTGGAATGCAAGGACCATGGCCAGCAAATGACGGGCTTCCAACTTTAGAGAAGCATAGACATTTAGATATTTTAGCTCAAGGACAAGAGTTAAAGATGTTTGGAGTAGATGATATTATAATAGGAAATGCTTTTGCAACAGATGAAGAATTAGAAGCGTTAACTAGAGTAAATAGTAGCGAAGTAGTATTAAAAATGGATACTTTTAGAGAGCTTACAGAAATAGAAAAAAGCTTTATAGAAAAAAGTCTTTCTGATAGAAAAGAAAGTGGAGAAAGTGTTATAAGACACTCTTATAGTAGAGTAGAGTTTAAAAACACAGAAATTAAAAAAGATAGAGAAGAAACTATTGTTGTAAAAAGAGGAACAGTTCTTTTAAACAATGATGGGTATTTAAATTATAAAGGTGAACTTTTAATTGCAAAGGAAGATATAAGAATAGATAATAGAAGAAATATAGTTGGATATATAAATGAAGACTATATAAACCTTTTAGATTTTATTTATATGGGCCAAAAATTTAGAATCGTCTTAAAGTAATTTAGAAGGAAATTTTAGAACTATTAATGTATTTAGCTTAAAACTAATGAGAAGCTGAGATTATAGAAAATCTAAGGAGGCTACAAAATGGATAGACCGTTAGCTATATTATTTGATGTAGGAGATACTCTTATTGAATATCATGAAAATAACCCATTAAAAGGAACGGAAGAGCTTTTAAAATGGGCAAATAATCCTCATTCAATAACTGCAGATGAAATACAAAAATATGCAGTTGAGATGGGAAAGGATTTTAATAAAGCTAGGGAAAATGGTGGCATTGAATTTACTATGAGAAGTTTTCAAAGATTTCTTTACGAAATGCATAATATATCATTTAAGTTAAAGCCTTTAGAAGTAGAGAATATATTTAATAAATTTGCATTTAGAGGACAAGCTATGCCAGAAGCACTTGAATTTTTAGATTTTTTAGAAGAACAGGGGATTAGAAAAGCTATATTAAGTAATTCAACATTTTCAGAAGAGGCCATAAGAGAAGAACTAAGAAGTTATGGAATAGATGATAAAAGATTTGAATTTGTAATTTCTACGAGTGAATATGGCTTTAGAAAACCTGATAAAAGAATTTTTGAATTAGCATTAAAGAAATTGAACTTACAGCATAATCAAGTTTGGTATATTGGAAATAGTTTTAGATACGATGTAATTGGAGCTCAAAATGCAAAGATTTTTTCAATTTGGTTCAATAAACAAAATAATGTTGGTGAAAAATTATCAGATGGTCTAGAAGTAAAATCCTTTGATGATATCAAAAAATATTTAATATAAACAGTCTAATTTATATAAAGATGAAAATAAGAAAAGCTTAGTGCAGTAGCATTAAGCTTTTTGAATGTTTTAAGTAATTTAAATTAAAGTATAAAGTTTATTATAATGGCAATAACTCCACCAATCATAAAAGAAACTGCACTTAAACCTATAGATAAAGTGGTCTTTATACCTTTAAATTTATTTGTTTCTAAATCTGTAGCATGAAGATTTGCATTAGTAATATATTGAGCGTTAGATTGTCCAAGTCCTTGTATAGGTATTCCTAAAGAATTTCCTTTAAGAGATGAAAGAATACCAAAAATAATGAAAAATATTCCTTCAACAAAAAGCACATCTTTAAGAGCATAATTTTTGTAATTTGTAACTATAAGTGCAATTACAAATAATACTGTAGCCCAAATAACTCCAAATAAAATACATTTAAAAATAGACTTTAATATGCTCATATCCATAAGTACTCTCCTTTTAGAGTGATAGTAATATCTATATTCATCATATGCAAAATATAATAAAAATACACTTGTTCTAATATCTAAACTATAAATAGCTTAGATGCTAGAATATACTTATTTTTATAAGGTGGTTTTTATTTGCAGGATATAAAACAAAGCTTCAAATTAATATAGATTAAAATACTCTAGTATAAGTCGTAATGTATTTGAGAATATATAAATACTCCCGAATATTTTAGCTTTTGTATAATTTTTAGTTTTTAAAGCAATGAAAAAATAGACTATCATTGCAATAAATGTAACGAAGATAATAATTGCAAGTAAGTATCTAAGGATTGCTCCATTGCTAGCAGTCATTTTCTTATATCCCCCTTATTTAATATATAAATAGTACCACTGGTATAGTTTATTTAATATTATATTGGTATAATTTGTGAAAATGCATAAATGATATAATTAAGGCTATCACTTAATCGATTTTAACTAATCGTTATGCGATAGCCTATTTATATTTTATGGAAGTAATTTTCCTTCAAGGTAACTAAATTTTAAATAATCTGGATTACTGTAATATACTGATGAATTGAAATTAGAAATTTCATCACAGATAAAAGAAGTAAGAACAGTACAAATTAATTCGGATAAATCTTCATCATCTCTTCTTATATTTATAATTAATGTTTGATACACTTTCCCGATAGATAAAAAAGTTGGAACCGTATATTTACAGTTAGAAACCGAATCAAATGAACCATCTTTAATATTAAAATGTTGAATTAATTCATCAGCTACTTGTTCAAATGAAAGTGAATGATTGACTTCAGCCAAATGTAATTGTCTTTTAATTTCTTTAGAACCTAATATTTTAATTATATCTTTAATATGATTTTTAGTTTTTCTTCTTAAAAATTCAATTAAAGAGCAAACGTAAAATAAATCATCTTTATCTTTACTAGTCATCAACTAATTCACTCCTTTCAAATTTTATGCAATCTAGAGCTTTTAATGTATGAAAACTAATTTGATGAGTAGGATATTTAAACTTTGATAGTTCCCAAAAAGCTTCTCTAGAAATATCACCATTTAAAAAATCATTAACATAATTCCAAACTGTATCATCTGCCATAGGACCTTCCACAATATCATAATCATGAACTAGTCCTTTGCGACATTGGGCAATGAAATCTAACCAAGCATCTGTCATATCTTCAAATTTTAATATTTTTAAATTTTCTTTTGCTTCAAAAGTATAGTGGTTAACACAAGGATAGGATCTATTCCTATTTGCCCATTTTTTAGCTTGTTCAAGATTGTTAGTACAATAAAATCCCCAAGAAAAATCCTTTGTATACTTGCTCTTTCTTACTTCAGGAAATTCTACAATTTCTCCGCTAGCATGATAAAGTATCATGATGGTACCTCCCTAATATATAGAATAAAATTTATTTTTATTATAGCATACAATAGTTTTTAATTTATAAATAATTTAGATGAAGAAATATGCTTATTTTTGTAACGTGGTTTTTTCATTGTTGATTTACTTAAGTTAATTGCTTCTTTAGGACAAAGATTTATGCAACCCATACAATCAGTACAATTTTTACCCCATGTAGGCTTATCATTTTCCATAGTTATATTAGCTACAGGACAGACTTTTTCACAAATCTTACAGTTTATGCAGTTATCATTAACAGTGAATTTATTGTTTTTACCTCTAAAGAATTTTCTCCAAGTTCTATTAGTTAAAGATCCCTTACTCTTTGATATATGGTCAGGACTTGGGAAATTATTTTTTATATTTTCTATAATGTCATCTATTAGTGGTTCATTTTTCTCATCAGTTTCAATAACTCTTTCTTCTGTTGCAGGTCTTCCGGCTTTTATATAGTTAGAAACGTATTTTAAAGTAAAGAAATTATGGATTTTACCATAGTTTTGGATTAAATAATCTACTTGTCTAAAAGTATTGTCCCCTTTTCCACCACCACTTACAGCAATTGAATAAATTTTCTTGCATTGGCTTAATTCTAGACTTTTAAGAAAATCAAAGGCTACTATAGGTAAGCCAAAACAGTGAACAGGATATATGAAAATAGCTCTATCACAGTCATATTTAAATTTAGAATCTTTTAAAGCTTTAGCCATAGAAATTAATTCACAATCGCCTAATTCATTAGAGATTCTTTCACCTACATATAGAGAGTTTCCTGTAGATGTATAATAAAAAATTTTTGTATTCATTTTAATACCTTCCTAATTTTAGATTAATCTTTATTAAAGTATAAAGAAAATTTAATGGAGTGTCTATATTAGCATAAAGAAGGCGTGAGAATAGATTATTATAAAGAGATTAATTAAAGAGGAGAAGGGAATGTATAATTTAATAATTTATGATAGTAGGTATGGAAACACAAAAAAGGTAGTAGATATTTTTCAAAGGATAATAGGCTATTCAAAAGCTATAAGACCAGAGGAGTTTAAGTTAAAGTATAAAGAAAATTATGATAATTTTATTTTTGTTTCACCAGTTTATATAGAAAGGTTACTACCATCTGTAGAAAAGTTTATAGATGAGAATAAAGAATGGCTTAAAGAAAAAAAGGTCTATGGCTGTGCTATAAATATGGTTGGTGAAAGGGGATTAGATTACTTAAATAAAATGCAAAAAGATTTAGATGGAGCTTTAGTAATGAAGACATCTTTATATGGGGAGATAAGGGTAAAGAGTTTGACCAAAGCTGACTATAAGGGGTTGAAATTTTTTTGTGAAAATATAGGTGAAAAGTTAGGACTTCAAATTCCTTTTGGTGATTTAAATCTTTATGATGAAAAGTGTGTAATAGAAATTGCTTTAGAAATAAAAAAGCAAATAGAGATTAGAAGAAAATCATTAGATAAAAAGCTAGTAGAGAAGATAGTATATGATTTTATAAAGGAGAAAAATACATGTGTCCTAGCTACAGGATATGGAGATAAGCAAAGGGGAACTCCTTTAGAGTATATTTTATATAAGGAAGCACTATATTTTATTTCAGAAGGAGGTGTAAAGTTTGCTAACCTTTATAGAAATAAGAATGCTTCAGTAGGAATATATAATGACTTTGAAGGATTTAATAAACTTTGTGGACTGCAAATAGAAGGAGAATTAGAAGAAGTTAAGCTTAGAAGCGAAGAGTATTTTAAAATAATGGAATTAAGGAAAATAAGTAAAAAAGCTTTAGATAATTTAGAGGTAAATCTTTATATGATTAAATTTAATATAAAGAGAATAGAGGCCATACACTCTAAATTTAAGAAATATGGCGGGCTTCCAAGACAAATATTAGAAAAAAAGGTATAATTAATGAGTCGAAATGTAAGGTTAAAAGTAATGGAGATGAAGTAAGAGATGAATAATAAAGTAAACAAAAGAAGCCTAGACTATTTTAAAGAGTTTAAATGTATAGGTGGAAGATGTGAAGACAGTTGTTGTATTGGTTGGGATGTAGATATAGATAAGGATACTTTTTTAGATTATAAAAAAGTTCAAGACGAGTCTATGAAAGTATATTTAATGGATAATATTCAGTTGAATGATGAGTGTGAAGAAGAAGAATTAGACTATGGAAAAGTAAAATTAAAAGAAGGAAAGAGATGTCCTTTTTTAGATGGAGAAAATTATTGTGTAATTCATTCAAACCTAGGGGAAGAATGTCTTTCAAATGTTTGTACAGTTTTCCCAAGAGTTATAAATAAAGTTGATGGTGTATATGAATACTCATTAGATGTAGCATGTATAGAAGCAGCTAGAATAATTCTTTTAAAAGAAAGAGAGTTTGAAATAGAAGAAAAGAATGAAGAAATAAAAAAAATCATAATTAATAATACATTAGATACAGTAGAAGAAAATTGGCTACCAACAAAATATTTCTATGAAATTAGAAAAAAATCTTTAGAGATTATAAAAGATAAAAACATAAGTATAAATAAGAGACTATATGTATTAGGTGAATTTATAGATGAAATTGAAAATGAAGTTATAGAAAATTATGACGGTTTAAAAGAGGGAATAGAAAGTTTTAGCATAGAAAACAGAGAATTCCCAAATAAGGATACAAGAGAAAATTTAATTAAGATAAACTTATTTAAAGAAATATTAGGAGTTTTAGATATAGAGAAAAATATCGATAGAAAAGACTTTAAGGAATTAACAAAAAGGGTATTAAGAAATTATGAGAGTATAGAAGCAGAAGAAAAAATTAAAATATATGAAGAATTTGAAGAAAAGTATGTGGAAGAGAGTTGCATATTAAAGAATTATTTGATTAACTATATATTTAGTAGTCTATTTCCTTTTTCAGAAATTGAGAGTATATTTGATAGTTATTTAATGCTTATAGTAAAATATGAGTTTATTAAGTTTTATCTTATAGGATTATCTATAGAGAAAGAATTAAAAGAAGAAGAGATAATTTTTGTTATACAAAAGTTCTCTAAGGAGATAGGACATCATAAAACATTTAATGAAGAAATTTTAGAATACTTAAAGGAAAATGAGTTTGATAATGTAGCGTATACAAGAACATTACTTTCAATAGAAAATTTATTTTCTTTTTAGAAAGATACATGGATAAAATGGACTTAGATTTTAAGTCCATTTTATTATAGAAAAGAAGAAAAGAGGTGAAAATATGCCGATATATAGATTAAGTGAAGATGAGATATCTTTTCCTATGCCAGAACTTGCAGAGGAAGATGGACTTTTAGCTGTAGGTGGAGATTTAAAGTTAGAAAGATTACTTTTAGCATATGAAAATGGAATCTTTCCATGGTATAGCCATGATGAACCTATCCTTTGGTGGTGTCCTAAGGAAAGATATATTATAAGACCAGAAAATATAAAGGTTTCAAAATCTATGAAAAGAAGATTAAATAAAGAGGATTTTCAGGTAACAGTAAATAAAGATTTTGAAGGAGTTATAACAAACTGCAAGGAACTTAGAGAAGTTAAAGAAGGCACGTGGATAACAGAAGAAATGAAGGAAGCATATATAAATTTACATAAACAAGGGTATGCATTAAGTGTGGAAGTATGGCAAGAAGAAAATTTAGTTGGAGGAATATATGGAGTTTGCTTTGATAGATTATTTTTTGGAGAAAGTATGTTTTCAAAAATTCCAAGTGGATCAAAAATAGCATTGATATATCTTGCAAGATTTTTAGAAGAAAGAAACTTTAAATTTATAGACTGTCAGTTTCATACAGAACATTTAGAATCTATGGGTGGAGAGTACATTTCTTGGGAAGAATATAAAGAATTATTAAATTAAGACTTAGAAAATAAGAAATAAAAAAAAGAAGATAGTAATTAAACTATCTCCCTAAGTTAATTATATCATATCGAATATGGAAATATAAGTCTAGATATATATCCATATATGTATTACTATTATATAATTATATTAAGAAATGAGGCGATTAAATGAGTAGTAGATTTAATCCAAAAAATAAGATTATTAGACTATGCATGCAAGGAATGGGAATGTCAGAAAAAGGAGCATGTGAAGAAGGCAGAGAAATATTTTTTCAAGCACTAGAAGAATCAAAAGATGAATTTGAAAAATTTATGGTAGCTTATAATGTAGCAAAGTATGAAAAGGACTCTTTAAGTAGATTAGAATGGATGGAAAAAGCATTACAGTATGCTAAAGATTCAAATGATGATACTGTTAAGACGGCTTTTCCAGGGATATATTTAAGTATTTCAAAATGCTATGAAGAATTAGGCGATAATAGTAAAGCAAAAGAAAACTATGAGTTAGCAGAGTCATATAAAAATAAAATTTATGATAAAGGACCTTTTTATCATGGGACTAAAGCAGACTTACAAGTTGGTGATTTGCTTGTAGCAGGACGAAACTCAAATTATGAGGATAATCTTAAGATGAATCATATTTATTTTACGTCTAATATTAATGGAGCAGGGCTTGCAGCATCTTTAGCAAAAGGAGATGGAAGAGAGCGTGTTTATATCGTGGAACCAACAGGAGAATTTGAAAGTGATCCAAATGTAACTGATAAGAAGTTTCCAGGGAATTTAACTTGTTCATATAGATCAGAAGCTCCTTTAAAAATAGTTGGAGAAAAAGTAGATTGGATGAAACAAACAGAAGAAGATATTAAAAAGTGGAATAAAAAGTTAGATAACAATAAAGGTGAAATTATTAATTAATAAAAATTAAGAGGGAATTATATATACAAAGGAAGTGATAATATGAGTTCAATGAAGTGTACATTAAGAAAAGAAACTAAAAACGAGATAAATAAGCACATAGATAATGAATTTATGATTGAAATGATAAAGGAAATACATCATTATATAAGCACAATGCATAAGGTTAAGATTGATGATTCAAGTTTTGATAAGAGAGATGGAGAGTCAAGAGTTATATTAGAGGATAATGGACCTTTTAATATTTATGATTATGTGTATGTGAAAGATTTTTTAGATGAATTATCATTTGAGGGAGATTACATAAAAGAATTAGATGAAAGTGAATTTTCAGGAAATATTAAAGGAAGATCAAAGTATATTCCAGCAAAAATTACAGAAGATTCTAAGGTTATATATAAGTATATTCCAAAGGATGTAGCTACTGTTTTACATGAAAAAGTCCAAGAATCAATGGAAACTAGAAAGGGCGAATTATATAAGGATTTTAAAAAGTTATATACTAGAGAGTTCTTATTTAATAGTGTTAGATGGTACAAAAGATCAAGAGATGGAAAAGTTTATTGCGATATAGATTTAAATGAATTAGATGAAAATAAAAAGATTAACTTAGAAGAGCAAATTAAAACTGAAATAGGAAATGCTTATAAAACAAGATGGGGAAGTAATGTTTCCTCAAAAGTAGCAGTTATTGAAAATAAACTTTTATTGGATATATATGATGAAGGTTGTAAGCTTTTAGGTGTTAAAAACCAGTACTCACAACAGGTTGTAGTTTCTGATAATAGTGAAGAAGAAAAAGATTTAATAAATCTTATGATAGAAAACTCTAAGGAAGCTACAATAGTTTCAAAAGGAGTAAATAGACTAAAGGTTAAGATAGTAAATTCTTTTGATAAATATGTAAAAAATCTTATTAATACAAATGTTTATAAAACAAAAGAGCATATGAACCTATTTTTAAATGAAGCTAGAGAATTGATATTTGGATATTATAAAAGCGTTAATTTAAAAGGTTTCAGTAAAGAACTTAGGGAAAAGGAAGACTTAGTAAAAAGCTTAATCGAAAAAGTAGCTATAATTGAAAATGCTATATTTAAAGATTATCTTATTGAAAATCCAAAAGCTCCAAATCTTTATGATATGGAACTACAAGGGGAATGTATTCCATGGATTTGTATCAAAGGGTTACTTTGGACATCAGAAAATATATATGTAAAAAATAAGGTTAGAGATGAGATAAAAGAGATAATCCTAGATAATCCAATAGATGAATATAAAGAAGCTAGAGAAATGAAAAGACATTTCTATCTTCATGTTGGTGAAACTAATACAGGAAAAACATATTCAAGTATTGAAAGGCTTATGGATGCAGAAACAGGTGTATACTTAGCCCCACTTAGATTATTAGCTTTAGAGATTCAAGATAAACTTAATTCTCAAAATATCCGTTGTTCATTATTAACAGGAGAAGAAGAGGATATAAAAAATCATGCATCCCATGTTTCCTCAACAATAGAAAAGCTTCAATTAGGAATGCCTTATGATATTTGTGTAATAGATGAGGCCCAAATGATTGGAGACAAGCAAAGAGGGTGGGCTTGGACGAGAGCTATAATAGGTGTTTTAGCACCGGAAATACATATTTGTATGGCACCAGAAGCAAAGGATATTATAGTAAAGCTTATAAAAGATTGTAATGATACTTATGAAATAGTTAATCATAAAAGAGATACTGATTTAATATTTGAAGATAAAAAGTTTAACCTTAAAACAGATATTAAAAAAGGTGATGCATTAGTTGTTTTTGGTAAGAAGAAAGCACTTGCAGTTTCAGCAGAACTTTTAAACAATAATATAAAGACAAGTATTATATATGGATCACTTCCATATAGTACAAGAAAAAAACAATTTGAAAGATTCTTAGATGGAGAAACAGAAGTTATAGTATGTACAGATGCTATAGGGATGGGAGTGAATTTACCTATAAAGCGTATTGTATTCCTAGAAACAAGAAAGTTTGATGGAATCTCTCAAAGAAAACTAAAGGTTTCAGAAATAAAACAAATAGCAGGAAGAGCAGGGCGTAAAGGAATTTATGAGGAAGGATATGTAGCATCAACATCTGATGGAATTTTAATAAAATCAGCATTAAAGGCAAGATCAAATAAAATAGAAAAATGCTATGTAGAAATTCCAGATTCTCTTTTAGAGTTAGATATTGATATTATAGATGCATTGAAAACATGGAGTTTAGCACCAGTTAAAGGGTACTTCCAAAAGCCAGATATAACAACTATAGTATTCCTTTTAAATAGATTAAAGGCTCTTAATGTTAAGGCTTCAAAAGAAGATCTTTTAAAGATGGCAACAATTCCTTTTGAAGAAAATAATAAAAAGATAGTAGCCCTATGGGAAGAGTACTGTATTATGTACAGCAAAGGTACAGTAAACCTTAAAAGACCAAAGCTTAATGAAATAGTAAATACGAAAAAAGAACTAGATGAACTTGAATGTTACTATAAATCACTAGAGCTTAACTATTCCTTCTCAAAAAACTTTAAACTACTTATAAATAATGAGTATATATCTGAAGAAAAAGAATATACAGCAAATAAAATAAATAATCTACTTTTAACAAGCTTACTAAGTCACGAGAGAGTTTGTCTTGATTGTGGGAAAAAGCTATCATGGGATCATCCAAGTGAAAGATGTAGAGCATGTAAGGATAAACTACATTTCTTAAAAGGTGATAGTTATAGACCAAGATTTAGAGGTGGCAGAAGAGAAGGGGATTATAGAAATAGAAGAAGTAGAAAGAGATTTTTATAATTAAAAATAAAAAACTAAGATTCAATCAATAAGGATGAAAAATTATTTATGTTTATTTTTTATAAAAATTTGATATAATATAAGTAAGAATTCAAATCTATGATTTGGATATTTGAATTTACACAGAGGTGTAAATAAGAAAAGCTTAGTGCGTCAACACTAAGCAATCCTTAGAACGTTTTTAGTTTTAGGGCTATTGGATTTAAACTAATATGTTAACAAAAATGATGCTAGTCTTTGTTGGATGGAGCATCTTTTTGTTTGCTTTTAATTTCAATATCAAGACCAATAAATCTTATTGAAATCTTTAAATAATGAATAAAAAGATTATGTTTTAAAACTAATCTAATTATATAAATAACAACAAAATTCTTTATTATCAATTCAAGCATATCCAATACTACCCCCTTAAGTTATGATGATAATCACCAATAACCCAAGGTGGGAATACGTACAACCACCGTAGCCATCCTACTACGGGATTTCAAAATTTATTATTTTAGAATTATACCATAATTATGTAGATTATATACACAAGAATAAAATGGAAAAACCTTATTTGAGATAGTTACGGAGAACCATATCAAAAGTGATGCTCCAAAACTTGTTTTTGGGTAGCAGAACTTTCACAGAGTGCAAGTAAATGAGATTTTTAGTTTAAAGATTAAGCTGAATTTGTTCTATATGAGTATCATATAATATTTAGATAAATTTAATTGATTAGACTAATTTAGGAGTGAATATATGAATGATTTAGAATATGAGTTTTTACCTGAAATAAATCCAGAAGAAAGCCAAGAGAATAATAGTAGTTATAATGAAATAATAGGAGATTCACAATGTCCTTGCTGTGGATACATGACAATTCCAAATAAAGGAGATGCACTTGCATATGTATGTCCAGTATGTTATTGGGAAATTGATCTGTTTATCAATGGAGACAATGAGATAAGTGATTTGAATTATGGAATAACATTAATGGAAGCTAGATACAATTATGAAGTTTTTGGTGCATCACACAAAAAAATAAAGAAATATTGTAGACAATCAAAAGATAAAGAAAGAGTTTAAAATTTAAAACTTTAACGTTTATTTTTTATAAATAGAAATCTATAAATAAGCTTAGTAGAAATATTTCCATTCTACTGAGCTTATTATTTTATTTAATTCTTTTTTTAGTATAGAATAAATAAATTATATTGGATTTTAAAAGGATATATATGGTAAATTTAAATGAGAATAAAGCATAAAGGGGAAGATGATTAATGAAAGAGAATTATATGACATTTAATTTAAAATATGATTTTGTAGATAGTGGAGAGAATGGGTGGAACAATCGTTGTGAAAAGCTTGTAAGAGTAATAAAAGATAATAATCCTATTATTTTGGGTACACAAGAGGGGTTAAAACATATGCTTGTAGATCTTGAAAATAAATTAGAGGACTATGCTTATATTGGGGAAGGCAGAGAAGGAAAAGATAAAGGAGAATATAACGGGATTTTTTATAATAAGAAAAAAATCGAAGTAAAGTATTGGAAGCAATTTTGGCTTTCAGAAACTCCAGATATAGTGGGAAGTAAATCATGGGGGACTGCCTGTGAAAGAATATGCACTTATGGTAGATTTCAAAATAAGGAAACTTTAGAAGAAATAATGGTTTATAATACTCACTTAGATCATGTTAGTGAAAAGGCTAGAGTGGAAGGAATTAAACTAATTTTAGATAAATGCAAAGAGAATAACTTAAGGGATAACATAGCTTTTTTAATTATGGGAGATTTTAATTGTGTTGATACAGATGAAGTGTTTAATATAATAAAAAGCTATGAAGATGAGAAGTTTAAAGTGATAAATTTATATGAAACTATAGAAAATGAAATTATAGGAACTTTTCATAATTTTACAGGAATTGTTGATGTGGGGCCAATAGACTTTATATTAATAAGTAGAGAGTTTCATTGTGAAAATCTTTATAGTGATAAAAGAAAAATAGGAGATAGTTATCCTTCAGATCATTATCCGGTTATAGGAAGCTTGAAGTTAGAAGTGATTAGAGTATAGATTGTCTTTACACAAGAATTATGTGGGAAATCATTAGTTTCGCTTTATAATTGAAAATATATATAAATGTTTAAAGGAGAGATGCTAAGACTTAATTGAGCTTAATAAAGTTTAATTAAGTCTTAATTTTATTTTTCTTTGGAGAAAGTCTGTTAAAAAACTCTAAAAATAGTATCAATATATTTTGAAAGATATTTACTGGAAGAAAATAAAGAATTATAAATGGTGTTAGTATAAAAAGGTGGACAGATTTAATCGAACTAAATAAAATAGTAT
>NZ_CAMTIG010000075.1 GCF_947072515.1 uncultured Clostridium sp. | reverse complement strand
TAATTTAATAGATATGTCCATCAAAAGAATTATAGAAACTGCAAGTAGTACAATAACTCATAAAGAATTTTTATTAGATTTATATGCTCAGGAAATTGTTTATGACTTATTGAATACTACAATAGCAAATACCATTCTTACAAATAACTTTAACGACCCAATAAGTAATTCAATAAAACTAATGAAAGAAAACTTTAAAAACAATATAACAATCTCTGAAATTGCTTATAGTGTTAATATTCCTCTTTCAATGTTTTCTGTTGAATTTAAAAAAGTTATTGGTATTTCACCAAATAGATATCTTACAAACTTAAAACTAAATGAAGCTTTAACTTTACTTAAAACTAATTCAGTTACAGATGTTGCCTTTGACTTAGGCTATGAAAACATATCACACTTCATAGCTCTATTTAAAAACAAATTTGGTGTTACACCTAAGCAATACACTCTTAAGTATATGCCAAATAACATTCTAGATAAAAGAAAAAGAGCTAAATAAAAGGGTTATTTAGTTCTTTTGGGAATTAAGTATGCACAAATCACTAAAATAATCCACAATATTAATAAACATATAAATCCAATATTCAAATACTCCTTTAGCTTAATATTTTTTAAAAAAAGACATACTTTCTGCTTTTTATTGAGGGCTTCTCACTTTCTTGCTATATATTAGTCTTTTTTTATCTTTTTTTATCTTTTATTTGGGCACTCCTAAAAGGTCATAGCTAGAACTCTCAAAAAGCCCAGTGAATACTCCAAAAAGTCTTCTATCCCACCTCCAAAATGCCCTCACCTTAAATATATGCAAAAAATAATTTTGTGGGGCAAATTTTCAAAAGTTTTTAAAATATTTTATTTCAAGCTATTTTTCTATCTATTTTCTCAAGATTTAACTCTATTTTTTATATCCATTTTTTACTTTAGTTTCTGTAATTTTACTGTAATTGTTTATCAAAAACCTATCCATATTTTTTTGATAATATTAATTAATAAATATGTGAGGTGAACATTAATGAAAAAAATAGGAATTATAATTATCATAATTTTAGTTGTTCTAGGTGTTGTTGGATTTCTTTTTTATAGGACTTATACTCATGAAAAAACTTCTAATACAGTGCAAACTGCTGCTAAAACAAATGTGACTAAAACTAGTGAAAAGCCAGTTAGTGCTACTCCAAAAAATACTTCTAGTACCACTAATACAAAATCTATAAATAATACAACTTCAAGCAATAATACTACAGCTCCTGTAGCTTCAGAAGCCACTAAAACTGTAAGTAACACTCAAACTATTACTCCAAAAGTTCAAGTTCAAAATACTAGTGCTACTACAAAAAATATTGCTAATACTTCAAGTAATAATAGTACTAATACTACTAATAGCAATAATAGTGTTACTACTACAGCTAAAGTTAATTCAGAACCTGGCGTTATTGAGTTAGTAAATTATAACCCAAACGCAATGTTATATCCTTCTAACATAATGGTTAAGAATACTACTGGTAAAGCTGTTCCAGATAATATTCTTTTAGACTCTATAAAGACTTGGATTTTACAGTATCAATATCAATATCGTGGATTTGCAGATTGTAATGGAACTATGTGGTCTAAACATTGGCTTGATAATATTCCAGATAGTAATTTAATAAAATACTTTATAGAAGCAAATGGTCAAGCTGCTCTTAATGGAAATATTACCGCTCTACAACTTTATAAAACAGCTGGTAAATCACTTCAATTTGCTGAAGCACATCCAGTTCCTTTCCCTTTAGCTGTAGCAAAAAAATATATTACTCAAATGATGATTCAAAGCCAAGGAGTAGCTCCTGATAAAATAGTATTCCATGGAAATTCTACTCAAGGTGGAGATTACTATGTTTATGTAAAAGGACATTCAAACCCATATTGGTATGTAGAATCACCAATTGGCTATGGAACTGGTGTTTAATAAACATCTTTCTTTAGTGACTATGAAAAATGAAATTTTAAAAGACACCATAATTATTATCTATGGTGTCTTTTAACTTAAGTATCTCTACTCTTTTCATATCCTGGATTTACAATTTTATTTTAAATCATTTTCTATAGAATACTTCATTTTTATTTTTTCATTCGTAATATCTAGAAATAACTTTAGCGTTTCCATTTTAGTAAAACAATATTTAAATATATCTTCCTCCACAGTTTCCCTCTTATAATAATCATGTGTATATCTATTTCTCAATCTAACTACTGCTAATAAATATCTTTCTAAATCACTCTCAATAAACCCATATATACATGCTTTTTTTATTATTAGCACTCCTGATAATCCATCTTCATAATTATCAGTCATTACAAGATACGTTTCACACATATCTATTATATATTCTGTAAAGTCTTGATAATATCCAATTATCCCTCTTTTAATATATACTGAATTAGTTTTTTTATATTCTTCCATAGCTCCCTGCATTAACGCTAGTGTATCTTTTGCAACACTAAATTTTTTATTCAAACTTTCTTTCTTGTATTTATAATATGGCGACATACTATTCCTCCTACTTTTGGCTATTTCTTAAATATTTATTTACATACAATCTGAAATCCAATTCCTTAAATTCATTTAATATAAGTTTATCTTTTGAATCTAAATACTGTCTTGCAAAAACTGTATCATATTCTTTCATAGTCAAGAAAGTTAAATGAATATTATTATATTCAAAATGTTTCTCAAGTAATGGCACCAAATAATCTTCTATATCAAATTCTTCTATAACATCTTCTCTATGTTCTAATAAAACTAAAATATCTATATCACTTTGATCCGCTCTAAAATACTCTGTTTCAAAACTTCCGAATACAGCTAAAGCTATAATATTTTTAAACTTTACATTTTCTAGTTCACTCAATTTAATATCCTTCATAAGATTTCCTACCTACCATACTCATTATTTTAAATTATTTCTTTATTTATATTATACACATTCCTTATTTTCCTAAGCAACCGTATTATAATAATTTAAATAGCTAACACAACTATATATTCTACTATCTAGTAAATAACTATATGTAAATTTACAAAAAGAGCCTCAACATACTTTTTTGTTGAAGCTCTTTTCTATTTAATTTGAGTTTATAAACTCTTCCATCTGCTCATATCCCATAGCACCCTTTCTAAAGTTTACTAAGTTTCCTTCCTTATCGATAAGCGCAAAGGCTGGCGTTGATCTTGCTCCATATTCTGCAGAAATCTTACTATCTGTATCTAGTAAAACTGGAACAGTATAGTTATTCGTTTTCATAAATTTATCAACAGCATTTTTACTTTCTCCAATATCAATAGTAAGTATTTCTATATCTGTTCCTTTATATTTATTATATAATTTTTCAATATCAGGCATTTCTTTTCTACAGTATGGACACCATGTCGCCCAAAAATTTAAAAATACTTTTTTCCCTTTAAATTGTGATAAACTCACTTCTTCTCCTTGTAAATTTTTCAAAGTAAACTCTTTAGCTTGTACCACCTCCCGTCTCCTCATAGTATTATTTTTTTGTTCGGCACTTTTATTTATATTTTCTTCTTTTTCTACTGTTACTTGCTTTTCAACCTTTTTATCTGCTCTTGATTTATAAAACTCATATCCTCCAACAATTAATGCTATTATTATGATAATAAGTAAAATTTTCTTCATATGTCCTCCTTTCTATATAAATAATCCCATTAATACTCCAAGCCTATTAGTTAAAATCAATATTCCAATCAAAACCATCAATATCCCAGTAATTCTTTTTATGATTATCATGTGTTTAAATATATACTTTCTTACGATAGTAAACTTTTCAATTAACATTGCACTTAATAAGAAAGGTATTCCTAATCCTAATGAGTATATCCCTAATGTTATAACTCCATCTATTGTTGATGCATTAGATGTGTAAACCAAAATACTTCCTAGTATAGGACCTACACAAGGTGTCCACCCTGCTGCAAAAGCTACCCCCATTATAAATGGTCCAAAATTCCTAGTATTTTTAATTACTTTCTTTTCCATGTAAAGTCTCCCTACTTTAATAATCTCTAAAGTATAGATTCCAAAGAAGATAATTAAAATCCCAGATATTATTCTAAGCAGCTCTAAGTGTTCATTAAACAATTCTCCTAATAAAGTTGCTGATGCTCCTAAAATAATAAAAATAATCGTAAAGCCCAATATAAATAATAGACTTTTTACAAAAATAACATTCTTTTTCCCATCTGATTTACCACTAGCTCCACCAGTTAAAATATTTATGTAAACTGGAATTAGTGGCAACACACATGGGGATAAAAAAGAAATCACCCCTGCAAAGAAAGCTACAAAAATATTTACCCTTTCCATTCCTACCTCCTTTCAAAAAACTGAATTTTCAGATTTTTTTAATTATAGCAAATTTCATTCTTTTTTTTCAATAAAATCGCTACTTTTATTTTAATCTGTTAATTTTATTCCTTCTTTTTAAGACTTTCGTCTTTTCATCTAAGTAATTTATTAATCTACTATTTTAAATGAGAGTGATTTTCATATTCTTTTATACTCTTAAATAAATTTTTCTATATAAATTTAAGACACCCCTTATTTAATAAGTGATGCCTTAGACATAATAATTCTATCTCATTAAAAATACTGACCATTTTGTTGGACTATTGCTCCTGCTAATTCTAAGTTAAATAGTTTATCTATAAGAACCTCTTTTTCAAGTTTTAAAATCAACTCTAATTCATCAATAGATTTTGGTTTTTCCTTTATTAATTTAATTATCTTTTTCTCTTCCCCATTTTTCTCCCCCGTAATTTTCTTCGTTTTTCTTCTTATAATATTACTGATTGCAATATATACTTTAGCTCCATTTCTAAGTAAAATATTACTTCCTTCATTTAGCTCATTATCAATATTTCCTGGTACTGCATAAACTTCTTTTTCTTCTTTTATTGCATACTTTGCTGTAATTAAAGAAGCGCTATTTTTATTTGCTTGTATTACCACAACTTTATTGCTAAGCATTGCTATAAGTTTATTTCTTTTAAAGAAGTTTTCACGAATAGGCTTTGATCCTATTTTAAAAGGTGAAATTATTAAACACTTTTCTTTTAGTGCTGCTTTAAGTCTTTTATTTATTGCAGGATAACAGCCATCTATTCCTGTTCCTAGAACACAAATAGAGTATCCATCTTTTCTTATTATTCCAGATTGTACATAAGCTTCAATTCCTTCAGACATTCCACTTATTATAGTTACATCATTTTCACTTGCATTATCACCTATCTCTAAAGCAATATTTTTTCCATACAAGTCAGCATTTCTACTTCCTACAACACCTATAGCATTTTTTATCTTCTTTATCTTTCCATATGTATATAACATAGATGGAGCATCATCATATTTTAAAAGTTCTTTAAAATAATCTCGCTCTTCTCTACATAAAATCCTTATCCTATTCTCTACACAATAATCTTTTATTTTTCTAGCCTTATCTAAATCCTTACAAGAAGAGATTCTTCCAGCAACAACCTTTCCAAAGCCTTCGATTTTCATTATCTCTTCCTTACTCGCTCTATATACATTTTCTATTCCACCAAACTCTTTAACAAGTTTATTTATTCTTACATCTCCAAGACCTTGAATTAAATTTATCCATAAATACAAAATATCCTTTTCCATGCTTTCTTTCCTCCATATACTCACAATTCCTCATTGAAACTTTTTATTAAATATTCACTTATATAATAAGAAGACTTTGTGTATCTTTCTCAATTTCTCTACACATCAAAGCTTTCATTATATGAATCTTTTTTATCTTTTCAGAACCATCTAAATCAGCAAAAGTTCTAGCTATTTTTAAAAACTTATTATAACTTCTTGCACTAAAATTAAACCTTTTATAAGCCCCTTCAATTATCCTAAATTCATCATCTTCTAAATGACAAAATCTTTTTATCAAATCTGGTGTCATTTTAGAATTATCATTTATTCCTCTAAAGTCTCTAAATCTAAACTCTTGAATCTCCCTAGCTTTCATAACTCTCTCTTTTAAAACTTTTGACTCAATTCCTTTAACTTCCCCTCTTAAATCCTCAATATTTACAGGGTTCAAAAATCTTTGAATATCTATTCTATCCATAATTGGTCCTGATAACTTATTTCTATACCTAATAACTTCTGAATCTTTGCACTTACATCTACTAGCACCACTATAGCCGCAAGGACAAGGATTCATAGCTCCTACAAGCATAAAATTTGCTGGAAACTCACTTGTGCTTCTAACTCTCGAAATCATTACTTTTCCGTCTTCCATGGGTGCTCTAAGTCCTTCTAAACTTTGCTTACTAAATTCAGCTATTTCATCTAAAAACAAAACTCCATTATGTGCTAATGATATCTCTCCAGGCATTGCAAAAATTCCTCCTCCAATTAAAGAGTTCATTGAAGCATTATGATGCGGTGATCTAAAAGGTCTCCTGTTTACAAGCTCTCCTCTATTTTTTAAAAGTCCTGCAACACTATGTATTTTTGTTGTTTCTAAGGCCTCTTCTTCAACCATTTCTGGAAGTATTGTTGGAATTCTCTTAGCTATCATAGATTTTCCACACCCTGGCTCTCCTGCTAAAAGTATATTATGTCTTCCTGCTGCAGCTGCAACTATAAATTCTAAAGAACTATCTTGACCTCTAACTTCTGAAAAATCAAGTATAAAATCATTTTCTATAACACTGTTTTCTCTAATTTCAATCTCTTTATATGGATTAGTTCCTTCTAAAAATTCCACAACCTCTCTTAAAGTTTTAAATGCAAATATATTCATTCCTTTTATTACTGATGCTTCCTTTAAATTTTCTATAGATAAAATTAAATTTTTAATTCCTTTATTCCTAGCTTCTATTACCATTGGTAAAACACCTATACAGGGTTTCAACTCTCCATTTAAAGACAATTCTCCTATAAATCCATAACTTTCTATTTCTAAAACTCTCACTTGTCTAGATTGCATAAGTAAACCAATTGCAATTCCTAAGTCATAATGTGATCCTTTCTTTCTTATATCACTTGGAGATAAGTTAATAATTATCTTCATTTTAGGAAACTCAAACTTAGAATTATTTATTGAAGATTCTATTCTTTCTCTAGATTCTTTTATAGACATATCAGCCATTCCAACTATACTAACTAAAGGCTTTCCATAAACAGTATCCACCTCAACCTTTACCAAATACCCATCAATGCCCCTTATCCCAAAGCAATTTATAACCTCAGCCATCTATAACTCCTCCACTTTCTCTTTTAATACAACTCTTTCTACATAGTCCTTATACATTTCAAATCTATATTTATGTAAAAAATACTTTAAAGCTATCTCACTATTAGTAAAAACCTCTTCATCCTCACCAATAAATTGGTTATAATTTGACCACTTATACTCACTTGGAAAATCTACCATCGAAGCTCTAACAGGATTCATATGAATATATCTACAAACCTCTAAAAGTCCTGCATCATTATTGATCTCCTCTAAATGATATCTTCCTTGAAATAAATGCCCAACATAATTATTTTTCTTATTAAAATATCTTGTATATAATCCTGTTATCTTCCCAATAAAATCTCCTGGTGATGTATCATCAAACTTAATCAATAAATGTACATGATTATCCATTAAACAATAGGCAATAAGCTTAATATTTTCATCTCCAAAAAACTCCAACCCCTCACAAATAAGATTAATAAAATACTGGAAATCTTCCTCATCTTTAAAAATGTCACTTCTTCGATTTCCTCTATTCGTTATGTGGTAAACTCCTTCCTTAACCCAGTCTCTAGCTTTGTAAGACATAACCTATACCTCCAATTTAAATCTATATTATAATAATTTCCCAATTAAAATATTTTTATACAAACATTTGTTCTTTTCCCAACAAAAAAAAGTGCTAACTCTCTTGTTAACACTTTAGGTCCTGTCCTTATCATACTCTTTCATAATAAAAAAAGTTAAATGGATTTTATCATATTCAAAATACTCTTCAAATACTGGTACCAAATAATCTGAGTAATTTTATCCCTTATACTTGCCCTGTTGCTACCATTTGCACATAAATTTAGATAACTTATCACAATTATCTCTTATTACCCATCTTTTGAATGCTGCAAATGGTGAATTACATTTCAACTCTCTAACTATTAGTAATGCTGCATCTTCTTTATCCATTCCCTCAGCTTCATCATATTCATTTATAGCATTAATAAATTTTTGTAATTCACGCCTAAGTTCTTTTCTTATATTAGTTGCCTCTAGCTTTTTCATCGCTGTACTTCCTATATAAACTTTATTAAGCAAATCAACGGTTTCCTTTACATCTTCAGAATCATTTAATGGTTCTATTTTAATATATTCATTCCAAGAAAAATTACCTATTTTTCTAAATGAAATAACTTCATCAATATCAATCTCAGTGCAATCCAGTATATTCTCATAGCCACCTAATTTAATATTATTACAATGTGCACATGCTAAAAATAAATTTTCCCATTTAAATTTCAAGTTTTTATCAATATTTCTATGAGGCTTATAATGCTCTATATTATATAATGTAACTTTTTTATTCTCACAAATATAACATTTATTATTAAAAACTAATTTTAAAGCATCTAAAACTTCTTCTTTATTGTAATTACCTTTTCTCTTGTTTTTCTCTTCCGCTAATACATCTTTGGCTTTTTTTATTTTTTCTGATTCTATTTCCCTATTAATTTTTATCACTTTATTAGCTTCCTTTTTTTCTCAATTTCATTAAATTCTAAATTTAACTCTTTAGCTAAATTATTTGCAGTATTTTTAAGTTCAATTCTTAATTCTGCTCTAGTTGCCTTCTCCTCATCATTTAAATCATTCCTAAAAGCTAAATCTCTATACTTATTAATCTTTTCTTTTAATTCATTTGAATAGTTATCAATCTCAAAATAACCTTCTACTATTCCTTCATATGAATAATCCATTAAGCCTTCTACTCTAATATTTTTTTCTAAATCATATATTACAGCATTATTTATTGAATTCAACACAAATGGTGAGTGCGTCGTTACTATAAATTGTATATTCGGAAAAAATTGAATAAGAAATGGCAGTATACTTTTTTGTAATTCTATATGAAGGTGAGTCTCTAACTCATCAATTAAAACAATTCCCTCTGTATCAAAAATATAATTACTATCCGTCGTTGCCCTGTTTTTATCAATTCTTAATATTAAATCAGAAACTATACTTAAAATCGCTGAATATCCTTCTGATAGTTCGTTAAACCCATACGGCTCTCTGTTATTTTGGATAATTTTAAAATTATAATTTTTATAGTCAAATTTTAGAATTATGCTACTATCATCTAGTATAGTTCTCATTGCATTTTGAAATCTATCAAACCAACTTTCGATATTTTTAACAGTATCCATATCATTTTCATTTCTTGCAAATGATTGTTGAGTTTTTAAATCTACTAAATATTTAACGAATGCTTTACTTGGATTTTCATCTAATGCATATACCTCTTTTAACTGAATTTTTTCTACTCCCCTTGGTACCTCAACTGTTGTAACTCTACTAGAATCATAATAAGCTAAAATAAAATTTCCTTGTTTATATAATGGGTTTAATATTTTATCTGCACAATTAAAATTTACATTTAGTCCGTAAACACCAATATTATTTATATTATTTATATCATTTTCTATTTGATTCTTTAATGATATTTTAATATCCTCATTTATTTCAGCCTTTATTTGTTTTTCTAAATCTAATATATTTTTTTTATAAATTTTAATCGTCTGTATACCATGTTCATATTCTATACTTCTTAAATACATTTTTATCGATTTTAATGTGGTTGTTTTTCCTGAACCATTTTTACCCGTTAATAGTAGATGCTTAGGTTCATTTCTATCTAAATCTATCTTTATATTATTTAAATGCCTTATTTTTTTTATCTCAATTTCAGTTATGAAATGATTGTTCATTCTTATACCTCCTCACTTTACCTAAAATATCAATTATTTTATCTATAATTATTTCCCTATCCATTTTTTAAAATTACTTCCCTTTAAAATATTATTATATAATACATAAATTTTTTTATAAACTATTAAATAAAACAGTCTATCTCAATTTCTAAAACAATTATCTAATTCTTTTTGCATCTTCCTTCTTTCTTGATTTTTCTTGCTTTCTTTTTCACATGTCTATATGTGCTTACATGCTCTGCATAACTTACTGCACCTCCATCATATAAATCATATTTATATACCCATGGATACATTGTAAATAATCTATCCCAAAAAGTTTGAGATTTATTTAAAGCTAATTCTAACTTTTCTTTTTTTATCTCATGCTTCTCATATTTCTCTAAATTCTCTCCTAAAACTTTAACTATATCTTCAATTTTCTTTAATGCCTCTTCTTTTTCACTCTCACTATCACCCTCAATACCATTTTTCAGAAATATTCCATTATGTATAAAAACCATTTCTTCTAATGATTTTTTTACTTTTCTTGTTAATAGTTTTCTATAAGTTAGTTTGTGTATCACTAAAATAATTAAAATAACTAACACAACTATAGATATTAATATAACTTCTCTCATCACAACGGTATTCATTTAACATTTTCTCCTATTCTATATATTCCTCTGCCTTACTACCGGTTAGTTCTAATCTATATTCATCTACCTCTAATTTTATAAGAATATTCTTATTATCATCTAAGTCAATCTTTCTTAAAGTAAATTCTCTTGGTTTAAAATTTATACAGGATTTAGTTTCTTTTAATATATTTAGATTGTATCCTAAAGCTTCTATTCTTATATAAAACATCACATATTCCCCATCAATATATTTGCAGCAATATATCCAATTATTATCTTTTGAATAATAAGTTTCTGCTATATTTTCATCAATAAATATAACTTGTAAGTCTGTAATAAGCACTTCTGTAAATTCATCTAATCCAAACTTTTCACATTTTAAAAGTAATCTAATTCCTTTAGTATCTCCTACTGATATCCTTTTGCTAAAGGTCTTTTTAACTTCACTTAAACTTCCCAGTATGTAAAGTATTTTGCTATCTTTATACTCTCCAACTTTACTTTGTATATTTATATCTTCTGATTCTACACATTTAGTACATACTACGTGTTTCTTTTCTTTATAGTTAGGTATCCAACACATATTGATTATTCTCTTTCCACAAACAGAACATTTTTTAGTTCTCTCATATCTCTTTAACATTTTTTTATAGTAATCCCATTTATGACATGTTAATCCCTCAATACATCTATCTATTTTCTTATTCATTTTTATCCTCATTTCTACTATTTATCTTCTTAATTTTTAAATTTTCTATATCTATTCTTTTAAATCTACATATAAAAATATTCTTTTTCATATATCATTTTCTATTTCTAACCATATCTTTTTTCTTTTCTTTTTCTTTATTTTTATTAGTTTCATTTACTATTCTATTCATAGCGTTTTATTAACTTATTATATTAAAGTATTTTTTAACTATCAATTCATTTAAGTATCCTACCACTATATTTATTACATAAATTTAAAACAAGATATTCATCTTATTTTTTTATTTCTCATTTATAACTTCTAAAAATATTAATCTTACCATCATTTCTATTCTTTAATGTGAAATTACATACTTCAGCTTATCTTTAACTGAATATTTCTTTATTTTTATAAATTGTCTTTTAAATGCAGTATGCTATCATTCTCTAAAGGGGTGTGATTCATATGGATAAAAAGAAAGTTATCAGAACTGTAATCGCTGTCATAGTAATTATTTTAATATTTGTAGGCTCTTTTACATTCATTCATCATGAAAAGCAAATTGCATTAGCTAGGATGCAAGCTGAAACAACAAAACAAGCTAATCAAGCTAAAGAGAGTGAATTAAAACAAGAACAAGCTATAAAAGAATCAGAAGCAAAACAACAAGAGGCTAATAAAGAAACTACTCAACCTGTAAAAAATAATCAATCTAAAGAATCAACTAAACAAGTAGCAAATACTACTCAGTCTAAGAGTAACACAGCACAAAATCAAGTAGCTACTAATGCTACTTCACAGGCTGGAACTACTAATCAGTCTGCAAAAAAGGCTGATCAACAAAGTAATAATTTAAGCCAAGAAAAAAATCAGCTTTTAAATGAATTAAGTACATTAAAACCTGATATTGGTCCAGGGCAACATTATGGAATGTTAACTCAATCTGAATTACTTTATAATACTTGGGATACTGAGTTAAATAAAATTTGGGGAATACTTGAAAACAATCTTCCAGCAAGTAAAATGCAAGCTTTAAGAGAAAATGAAGTTCAATGGATTAACACTAAAGCTCCTTATATGCCTGCATATAAAGCAGCCGCTTCAGGAGATTATTCACAAATACAATCAGTTCAAGCTGGTCAAACTTTAGCTCAAATGACTAAAGATAGATGCTACTATTTAGTAAATAACTATATGTAAATTTATAAAAAGAGCCTCAACATACTTTTTTGTTGAAGCTCTTTTCTACCTATCATTTATTTCTCTGTCCTTGCTACTCTTACTCTAAGTAATCTTATTCCCAGTTTTTATAATTATTAAAATTTTAGTTTATTTCTTCTCTTTTTTTGATATAATATAGATATAAGAAAAGCATAGTGCGGGAACACTATGCTTAACCTAGAACGTTGTTTTTATGTTTTAGGGCTATTGAATGATTAGATTAAAAAGCGCTGTACTTGTTAGGATGGGCGCTTTTTTTCTTTGTTCTCAATTTCTATCGATATTCCCTTCAAGCTTATCTTTACTGATAATTTACTTACAAAAATATCTCTATGTCTAAATATAACTACCACTGTAATTATAACTATTAAACTTATTATATATTTGAACATATTCAATACCACCCCCTTCAAGCTTTGATGATAATTGCTTATCTCAACAGCCCTCAGGAGGGAAAACGTACAAACCTCCGCAGCCATCCAGTCTACGGTGTTTTTTAATTTTTTACTTTTCTATTATAGCAATATTCATTTATCTTAGCTACTATTTTATTATGTAACTTATTTATACATTTGTTACCTAAAAAAGAGCATTAACGCTCTTGTTAACACTCTTCTATATCTATAACTTATTTTCTTTTTAATTACTTATTTTACATTTATAGCCTGTACTTGCCCGGCAGACTGCATAGCCGTAAAGCTAATAATTACAAATATTATAAATTA
>NZ_CAMTIG010000074.1 GCF_947072515.1 uncultured Clostridium sp. | reverse complement strand
CCAGCCTATCGGTTAACAGCCGAGTGCTCCACCATTGAGCTATCGCGGAATATTTAGTACACTAATTATTATATAGAATTATTGAAAAATTGCAATATTTTTTTTCACTTTTTTTTATTTTTTTACAATATTTTTTTCTAAACCCTCTATTTTAAAGGATTATCCTCTTTTTTAAAATATTGTGAATATATCTCACACTACTATTTTCTTATGAAACTTTTTATTTTTAAAACTAAATAATTATTTTTTTAAAGCTCTTTTCTTCATTATAGATATTGTATTCCTTAAATAGGTTCTTTATTTTCTATAAAAATATGCTTTATCCTTTTATATCTAATGATACTTTTACCTATAAATCTCCTTCAAATATTTTCTACTTCGTATTTACAAACTTTTTAATAAAAAAAAGATGCACAAATGTGCATCTTCTAAATTTTCTTATTTATTTATTGGTTTCATAGTTGGGAAAAGAATTACGTCTCTGATTGAAGAAGAATCAGTTAAGAACATAATCATTCTATCTACACCAATTCCTAGTCCACCTGTTGGAGGCATTCCTGTTTCTAATGCACTCATGAACTCTTCGTCTAACATGTAAGCTTCATCGTCTCCATATTCTCTTTCCTTAGCTTGTTGCTCAAATCTTTCTCTTTGAACGATTGGATCGTTAAGTTCTGAATAAGCATTACAAACCTCTCTACCAAATACAAATCCTTCAAATCTTTCAGTGAAAGCTTCATTTCCTCTTTTCTTTTTAGTAAGAGGTGATATTTCTACTGGGTAGTCAATTAAGAATGTTGGTTGAATTAAGTTTGATTCACCAAATTCTTCAAATAACATATTTAAAACATCTGCTTTAGTTACTTTATCAAGTGGTTTAGGGAATTCTAAATGCTTTTCTGTAGCTATTTTTCTAGCTTCTTCGTCTGTAGCTACTTCGTTAAAGTCTATTCCAGCATACTCTTTAACAGCATCCATCATAGTTAATCTTCTCCATGGTGGTGTAAAGTCTATTTCAGTTCCTTCGTAAGTAACTTTAGTAGTACCATTAACTTTTTCACATACATATGCAATCATGTTTTCCATAATTTCCATCATATCGTTATAATCAGCATATGCTTCATATAATTCTATTGCAGTAAATTCTGGGTTATGTCTTACTGATACTCCTTCATTTCTGAAGTTCTTTCCTATTTCATAAACTTTTTCAAATCCTGCTACTATTAATCTTTTTAAATATAATTCTGGTGCAATTCTTAAGTACATATCCATATCAAAAGTATTATGGTGAGTTATAAAAGGTCTTGCAGCAGCTCCACCAGCTATCATTCCTAATATTGGAGTTTCTACTTCTAAATATCCTTTATTATCTAAGAATTCTCTAATTCCTTTTATAATCTTTGTTCTTTTTATGAATGCGTCTTTAACTTCTGGATTAGTTATTATATCTACTTCTCTTTGTCTATATCTTAAATCTGGATCTTTTAATCCGTGGAATTTTTCTGGTAATGGTTTTAATGATTTACAAGTTAATATTATTTCCGATGCCTTTATTGACACTTCTCCAGTTTTAGTTTTGAAAACTTCTCCTGTAGCAGCTACAAAATCTCCTAAATCATATGTTTTGTATGCCTTTAAAGTTTCTTCTCCTACTAAATCAACTTTTATAAATAATTGAATTCTTCCATCTCTATCTTGGATATCTGAAAAAATAACTTTTCCTTGACCTCTTTTAGACATTATTCTACCTGCTACTGTAACAGTCTTGCCTTCTAGATCCTCAAAGCTTTCTTTTACTGCTTCTGATGTATGAGTTCTTTCAACTTTATATACATCAAATGGGTCATTTCCTTGATTTTGAAGTTCAACTAATTTTTCTCTTCTTAGAGCTTCTTGCTCACTAAATTGAGCCTCTAATTCTTGTGTATTCATTTCTTCATCTAACATTACTATACCTCCACACTATGATCTTTTTATTTCTAATACCTCAAATTTACTCACTCCATCAGGTATAGTTATTTCAACTACTTCGCCAACTTTTTTTCCTAAAAGTCCTGCTCCAACTGGTGATTCATTTGAAATCTTAAATTCCATTGGGTCTGCTTCTGCTGAGCCGACTATTGTATATTCTACTTCTTCATCAAAATCGTAATCTTTAACTCTAACTTTTGATCCTACAGAAACGATATCTGATGGTATTTCTGATTCATCAACTACTTCAGCATTTTTAAGCATATTTTCTAGTTGAATTATTCTTCCTTCTGTAAATGCTTGATCGTTCTTTGCTTCATCATATTCTGAGTTTTCACTTAAATCTCCATATCCTAAAGCAACTTTAATTTTTTCTGTTATTTCTTTTCTTTTTACAGTTTTCAAATATTCTAATTCAGCTTCTAATTTTTTAACACCTTCATAAGTCATTATAAATTTCTTTTCACTCATATTTAACTCCCCTTCAACTATCGTAGTATTTATATTAGATACATTTATCTTCCAATTTTACTAAAGATTCTTGTTCGATTACGTTTAAGATATTATAAAACAGCGTAAATAATATGTCAATTAAACATAATACAAGCCTTTTAGTATACTACTTATTATATAACCACTTTTTATATAATAATACATTTAATTTAAAAAACATCACATTTATTTTATATTTTTTTACATTTCTGAAATTTTTCTCTTATCTTCTTGGAAGATTTTTAATTTCTTCTTTGTATTCCATAAGTCTTTTTATAACTTCACTGCTATCATCTAACCTATTTATTTCATTTCTTATGTCTGTACATTTTGGTAATCCTTTAATATACCAAGATGCATGTTTACGCATTTCGCGCACTGCTTTTCTTTCGCCATCATATTTTAAAGCTAATTCATAATGTCTGATACACATATCTATTTTTTGATCTGGCGTAACTTCTTCAACTTTTTCGCCATTCAAAGCCTTCTGAATTTGCTTAAATATCCATGGATTTCCCATACTTCCTCTTGCAATAAGAATACCATCACAATTAGTTTGTTCTTTCATTCTTATAGCATCTTCCGGTGTAAAAACATCACCATTTCCTATAACAGGAATAGAAACTGCTTCTTTTACCTGTCTTATGATATCCCAATCTGCTACCCCTTCATACATTTGTTTTCTTGTTCTTCCATGAATAGCTATCGCATCAGCTCCTGCTTCTTCCATAAGTTTTGCAAATTGAACTGCATTTATATGTTCATCATCATAACCTTTTCTAAACTTTACAGTTACAGGTTTTTTAGATACTACTTTAACTTTTCTTACTATTTCTGCAGCAAGAAAAGGCTTTAGCATAAGTGCAGAACCGTCTCCATTTTTAACTATTTTAGGTGCGGGACATCCCATGTTTATATCAATAATGCAAACTTCATCCATATTGTTGAAATGCTCCTCAACAACTCTTGCCATTATATCTGGATCACTGCCAAACATCTGCACCGCAACAGGTCTTTCTTCTTCAGCTATTCTTAATAATGTTTTTGTGTTCTCACTTCCATAGTATAATGCTTTTGCACTAACCATTTCTGTACACACTAATCCGCATCCTTGTTCTTTACAAAGTCCTCTAAAAGATACATCTGTAACCCCTGCCATAGGTGCTAAAAAAACATTATTTTCAAATTCAATGTTTCCTATTTTCATTTTAATTTTACTCCTTGTTCTTATTATAAATTATTCTTAAGCCCTCTAGAGTTAAATCACCATTTACTATATCTATTGCATCCGTTTCCTTTGCTATAAGGTTAGCAAGCCCTCCTGTTCCAATTACCATAGGTTCTTCAGAACATTTATTTTTCATTTCTTCTTTCATTTTCTTTACTATATATTCAACCTGCCCAATATATCCAAATAAAATACCTGCTTGCATACTTTTTGTTGTATTTTTACAAATTACCGTTTCAGGTATTTCTAGTTCTATTCTTGGTAATTTTGCTGCTCTTTCAAAAAGTGCATCTGCTGATATCTTTATACCCGGAACTATGCATCCCCCTAAGTAATCTCCTTTTTCAGTTATCCCACAAAAAGTTGTAGCTGTTCCAAAGTCTATAACTATGCTAGGTTTATTATATATCTCAAAAGCTGCTACAGCATTTACTATTCTATCTGCACCAACTTCCTTAGGATTATCGTATTTTATATTTACTCCTGTCTTTATTCCAGGTCCAACTATAATTGGTTCCTTATCAAAGCACTTTTTTATCATATTTTCTAGAGAATGCATTATATTAGGTACAACTGATGAAATAATTATTCCTTCAACCTTTTTCATATCTAGACCAAATTGATGAAATAACTGTGATACCTGAATACCATATTCATCTGAAGTTTTCTTTGAATCTGTTGATATTCTCCATCCTGCTATATATTCATTTTTATCATGTATTCCTAAAACAATGTTTGTATTCCCTACATCCACAAGCAAAATCATAAAAGCACCACCTTAATATAATTAAAAGCAGCTTTTTTAGCTGCTTTTATTTGGATAAAATCACTTGTTTTTAACAATATTAATTTTAACAATTCCCTATCATTTGTCAATACTTTAACACTATTTAGAATAAACCGATTATTTCTCCACTCTCTAATATATCCATTCTATTAGCTGCTGGCACTTTTGGTAATCCTGGCATTGTCATAACATTTCCTGTTAATACAACTATAAATCCTGCTCCATTTGAAACCTTCACTTCTTTAATATTTATATTAAAATTTGAAGGTTTTCCTAATAAACTCGGATTATCTGATAATGAATATTGAGTTTTTGCCATACATATTGGAAGTTTATCTAATTTAAACTTCTCAAGTTCAGCAATTTGTTTTAGTGCTTGTGCATCGTAATTTACTCCATCTGCTCCATAAATTTCTGTTGCAATTGTGTGTATTTTTTCTTTTATAGATAAATTTTCATCATATAAAACTTTAAAATTTGTTTTTTCATTTTCCAAAATATCTATAACTTCATTTGCAAGTTCTATTCCGCCTTCGCCACCTTTAGCCCATACGTCAGAAAGTGCAACTTTTACATCTTTTTCTTTGCAGAATTCTTTTATACATGCAATCTCTTCTTCACTATCTGTTGTAAATTTATTTATAGCTACAACAACTGGCACTCCAAACTTTTTGATATTTTCAATTTGTTTATCTAAATTTGAAATCCCTACTTTTAAAGCTTCTACATTCGGAATACTTAAGTCATTTTTTAATACTCCACCATGATGTTTCAACGCTCTTATAGTTGCTACTATAACAACACAATCTGGTTGTAATTTCCCATATCTACATTTTATATTCAAAAATTTTTCCGCTCCTAAATCTGCTCCAAATCCTGCTTCTGTAACTACAATATCACTAAGTTTTAATGCCATTTTAGTTCCTAATATAGAATTGCATCCATGTGCAATATTAGCAAAAGGTCCTCCATGAATTATAGCTGGTGTATTCTCTAAAGTTTGAACTAAATTTGGCATTATAGCATCTTTCATAAGCATAGCCATAGCTCCAACTACTTCAATTTCCTTTGCATAAATTGGTTCTCCATCTAAGTTATATCCTATTACAATTCTACCAATTCTTTCTTTCAAATCCTCTAGGTTTGTTGCTAAACAAAGAATTGCCATTATTTCTGAAGCAACTGTTATCATAAATCCATCTTCTCTTAAAAAGCCATTTACTTTTCCGCCCATTCCAACAACAACTTCTCTTAGCGCTCTATCGTTTATATCTAAAACTCTTTTAAAAGTTATTCTTCTTGAGTCTATTCTTAGTTCATTTCCTTGGTGGATATGATTATCTATAGCTGCACACAGTAGGTTATTTGCTGCCGTTATAGCATGCATATCACCTGTAAAATGTAAATTTATATCTTCCATAGGAACAACTTGTGCATATCCGCCTCCAGCCGCTCCACCTTTAACACCAAATACAGGTCCTAATGATGGCTCTCTAAGAGCAATTACAGAGTTTTTCCCTAACTTACATAGTGCTTGTCCAAGTCCTACTGTTACTGTAGATTTTCCCTCTCCTGCTGGTGTTGGATTTATTGCAGTTACTAAAACTAACTTTCCATCTTCTTTATCTTTATTTTTTTCTAAAATATCTAAAGATAATTTACATTTATTTTTTCCGTACATCTCAATGTCATTCTCATCTAAACCTATCTTATTTGCAATTTTTACTATATGCTCCATTTTTGCTTCTTGTGCGATTTGTATATCACTTTTCATACTAAACCCTCGCTTTCATATCATTCACCTTTTAAGGCTTTTTTATCATTTTTTATTATTATAACATCTAAAATTCATATTTAAAATATATTTAATCGAATATTTTTTCTTTTTTTGTTAAAATAATTCGTATTTTTCTTTTTTTACCAATAATTTTTTAGAACTTTAAAAAGGGATTCCATTAACAATAATGAAATCCCCCTTTTAATCTATTAATCTCTATAAGTTACGCTTCATCATATATTCTTGCAAATTCATCACCATCTATTTTTTCATGTTCAAGTAATGCTTTTGATACAGCGTGAAGCCTATTTATATTTTCTCTCAATATAGATTCTGCTCTTTTATAAGCTTCATCAACTAAGTTTTTAACTTCCTTGTCAATTTCAGCTCCAATTTCTTCTGAGAAGTTTCTATTTTTACCTAGATCTCTTCCTAAGAATACTTCACTTTGGTCTGCTCCATATGATATAGTTCCTAGCCTTTCGCTCATACCATATTCCATTACCATAGCTCTTGCAATAGCGCTAGTTCTATCTATATCATTTTTAGCTCCTGTACTTATATCTCCTAGAATAAGTGCTTCTGCAACTCTTCCTCCTAAAAGACCTACCATATCATCTTTAAGTCTTAATTTAGATGTATATGATCTATCTTCTTCTGGTAAGTGCATAGTGTATCCACCAGCCATTCCTCTAGGTATTATACTTATTTCATGAACTGGATCCGAATGTTCTAATGTTCTCATTACAACTGCATGACCAGCTTCATGGTACGCTGTAAGTATTTTATCTTTTTCACTAATAACCCTACTTTTCTTTTCAGGTCCTGCCATTACTTTAGTTATAGCTTCTTCAAGATTATTCATTGTAATCTCTTTATTACCTTCTCTAACAGCTAAAAGTGCAGCTTCATTTGTTAAATTTTCTAAATCTGCCCCTGCAAATCCTGGTGTTCTTTTTGCTAATACTGCTAAATCAACATCCATGGCTAAAGGTTTTTTTCTTGTGTGAACTTTTAATATCTCTTCTCTTCCTTTAACATCTGGTGCTCCAACTAATATTTGTCTATCAAATCTTCCCGGTCTTAATAAGGCAGGATCTAGTATATCTCTTCTATTAGTAGCAGCTATCATTATTATCCCTTCATTTTGGCCAAAACCATCCATCTCAACTAAAAGTTGATTTAATGTTTGTTCTCTTTCATCATGTCCTCCACCAAGTCCTGCTCCTCTTTGTCTTCCAACTGCATCTATTTCATCAATAAATACTATACAAGGTGCATTTTTCTTAGCTTCTGCAAATAAATCTCTAACCCTTGAAGCTCCAACCCCTACAAACATTTCAACAAAATCTGAACCTGAAATGCTAAAGAAAGGCACTCCTGCTTCTCCTGCTATAGCTTTTGCTAAAAGAGTTTTTCCTGTACCTGGAGGTCCTACTAAAAGGACACCCTTTGGTATTCTTGCTCCCATTTCAGTATAGATAGACGGTTCCTTTAAGAAATCCACAATTTCTGCTAATTCTTGTTTTTCCTCATCTGCTCCAGCAACATCATTAAATGTTACAGTTTTTGTATCCGGGGTAGCAATTTTGGCTCTACTTTTACCAAAATTCATTACTCCCCGTCCACCACCATTATTATTTCCATGAGATTGTTGTGTCATTACAAACAACACTATTAAAAATAATACCACCATTACAATACTCGGTATAATTGCTAACCAAGCACCTGTATTAGAAGGAGCTTCAAATTCAACTTTTATATTAGCTTTTGGATCTTTTGACATTAAGTTTGATAACATGTCTTGTGGTGCATATGTTATAAATTTCTTATCATCACTTAAAACACCGTCAATAGTCATTCCATCATCATGGACATAAAGACTTTTTATATTGTCTCCATTCCACATCTGCTGAAATGAGCTGTATGGTACTAGTTGCGGCTTATTGCCTGTTTCCCATACTAATACAGCAGCTGCAACAATTACAACAATTATAACTGCCCATACTACTGTACTTGAATATTTTTTCATTCAAGTTCCCCCTTTCTTTTATTTTAAATTTTTATTTTGAGTATATTTCTCTTTTAAGAATCCCAACAAAAGGTAAATTTCTATACTTTTCTGCATAATCAATTCCATATCCAACTATAAATTCGTTTGGCACTTCAAACCCAACATAATCTACTTCAATATCTACAGTTCTTCTTTCTGGTTTATCTAATAATGTAATTATTTTTACACTATTTGCTCCTCTTCCGTTTAAATATTTCTTTAAGTATGAAAGAGTATTTCCTGTATCAACTATATCTTCTACTATTAATACATCCATATCTTCAATTCCATTATCTAAATCTTTTAATATTCTAACAACTCCAGAAGATTCTGTTGAGTTTCCATAGCTAGATACAGCCATAAAATCAATTTCACATGGAATTTCAATATTTTTTATTAAATCTGATGCAAATAATACTGAACCTTTTAACACTCCAACTACTAATAAATTTTTTCCTTTATAATCTTGTGATATTTGTTTTCCTAATTCTCTGCATTTTTTTTGTAAAGTTTCTTCTGTAAATAGAACTTCTTGAATATGTTCTTTCATCATAATTTTATACCTTCCTTTTGTAAATTATTTTCAATATATTGTCAGTCTCTTTTGTAACCTTATATATATTAGATAATTTAACATCTAATACCCACGATATATTATCATCAAAAACTATTATTGGTAATTCTTCTCTTTTATCCTTTGGTATCTTCATATCTATAAAAATATCCTTTAGTTTCTTGCTACCACTCATTCCCATAGGAGTGATTTTATCTCCATTTTTTCTAGTTCTTATAACAACATACTTTTTAATTTTATCACAATCAAAATATTTAATTAAGTCATTATCAGCAATTTTTAAATTTTTTCTATTTTGTACTATTTCAAAATTTAATTCATACCCATTAAACTCTATTTTATATCCATCTAACTTTTCTTTTTCTATTGTTATCTCTATATTATTAATTATTTTTTCTTTTTCTTTTTTCTTTATATATATTTGCCCATATACATTTTCAGCATAAATATTATTTGGTAAATCTATTCTCTTATTAGTTCCTATTTTTGAAAGTTTTATTACTTCTTCTACATGTTTAAGCTCAAAATCATAAGTACTCTTAGATACTTTAGTTAACGCTTTTCTTATAACTCTAGTAATAATAGCTTTACTTTCTTTAAACAATTCTTCTTTTATTTTAATATTTCCATTTTCTTTTACACAATATTCTTTAAATTTTTCTTTACAATAATCATTAATAAACTTATTATCTTCCCATAATATATTGGTCATTCTATTAATAGCCATAACAACATCTTTATTAAAATGTTCTTTCATATAAGGAAGAATTTCTAACCTTATTTTATTTCTAGAGTACACTGTTTCTAAATTTGTTTTATCAATTCGAGGATGCAATTCAAAATCCTCACAATATTTTTCTACTTCCCATCTTTCCATACATAAAATAGGTCTTATATATTTTCCTTCACGAATAATCGGTATTCCACAAAGACCTTCTAAGCCTGTTCCTCGCATCATCCTCATTAAAATAGTTTCTGCTTGATCATTAGCATTGTGCGCTGTGGCTATTTTATTATATCCATCATTTTGAGATACTTTATTAAATAACCCATATCTTACGTCTCTTCCACCAGTTTCTGTGGACACACCTTGTTCTTTAGAGTAAGCCTCTATATCTACTCTTTCACTATAAAAATCAACATTTAATTTATTACAAAATTCTTTAGCAAATTCTTCATCTTTATTAGCTTCCTCACCTCTTAACATATGATTTAAATGAGCTGCTCCAATTTTCAAATCATACTCATCTCTTATGCTACATAATAAGTGAAGCATACATATAGAATCCGGCCCTCCTGATAATGCAACAAGAATATTATCGCCCTTCTCTATTAGTTTATTATCTTCTATGTATTTTATAAATTTACTCTTCATTTTATCCACTTCCCAATTTAATAGTTACTAAATATATAATACCTTAATAATTCTTTCTATGCACAATTATTTAAACAAAAAATAAAAATACTGCCTCAAATTTCCTATTTTAAAAAAACTTGAGACAGTCTAACTTTTAATATAAAGCTTGAATCTTAGATACAATAACTGTCATATCATCTTTTATAGATCCATTATTCAAAATTTTTGATTCTTCTATTATATCTATAGCTAAATCCTTTGGATCATTTCCAGAATTAATAAGATAGTTTTCAAACCACTCTGTATCTCCCACTTTACTTTTATCTACATCTAACACTCCATCACTTAAAGTTATTATTATATCTCCACTCTTTATTTTTTTTTCAACTGATTCAATCTCCATTTCATCGACTAATCCAAAAGGTGGCATTTTTGATGATATTTTTATTATCTCCTTTCCTCTCTTTATAAAACTTGATGTTGCTCCCACTTTAACAAACGACGCTACTCCAGTATATAAGTCAACTGTATTCATATCTAATGTTGAGTATTTTTCATCTTCATCAAACTTCATTGCCATTATTGAATTAACTGTATTTAATGCAGTTTCCATACTAAATCCTGAATCAATAAATTTTTCTACTAAATCTACTGTCATTTTACTTTCTTTTGATGCTTCTGGTCCGGACCCCATACCATCACTTAATATAGTTAAATATTTTCCACCTAAAACATTTCCAAAGCTATACGTATCTCCAGTATATTCTTCTCCCTCTTTAACACTCATACCTACGTAGGAAGTTAATCTATATTTTGGCATCTCCTTTATTGTAATTGTACAATCTCTATTATTGGGATTTATGCTACATCCATCAACTCCTATCATCATAGGTCTTTTTATTATAGAATTAACTACTGGCAATACATTTTTTGCACAATACTTACAATTTGTACACTTTGCCATATTCAATTTTACTTTTATTTTTCCATCTTTATCATTAAAACAAAATACATCTTTATATTGAATAGAGTTTCTGTTTAATTCCTTTCTTAAAGCTTTCTCTGAATCTCCCCAAACAATTATATCTTTTTTAAAGTCATATAACATTTTCTCTATATTTTCTGCCATCGTATTCATATGAACTGCTAATAGCTTTCTACCATCTTGTAACTTCTCCTTATTCATTGCTTCTGCATTCATATTTAATACTAATTTATCCACTTCATCTAGGATATTATATTTTCTCATACATTTTTTCTCAAGTTCTGCTGGAAATACTGGGAAATTATCTTCTTTTCCTTTTATTATTTTTTCAAAACACCCATACGTTGTGCTAAAATGTCTTTCCCAACATTCACTTGCTTTTTCACAATTTGAACAAATTCTATCTGCTAAATTGTTTATAAGTTCAGTACTTTTATCTTTATATAAAAGTACATCATTTGTCGATAAATTTGCAATCGATCCTGATACGTCACTTAATACATCACTTAAGCTTTCTATTTTTCCTGAAAATTCTTCTTTTATTTGATTCATATGAAGTTCATTTAAAGAATCATTTTTTATTTCTGTATTTATTTCACTTTCAACAGAATTTAAAACCTTATTTGGTATCACCAAAAAGATTATTCCTCCTAAAAGAACTTCGATTATTCTACTATCAATAACACCTCCCATGTATAAAGATAGAATTGAATATACCACCCCCACTGATAAGAAAGAAAATATTCTTCCTGTATCTTTAAATAAACCTGCTACTAATCCAATTATTGCGTAAATGCCAATTCCCTGTAACATTTCTCCATTCGAAATCCCAAGAACCAACCCCATAGCTATTCCTATTGCACTTCCATTTGCTGCACCCCCTACATATGCAATTGAAACTATAAATGCTATGGCAAAAACCTCTCTAATATATATGCTAAATAAACTTAAATCTCCTATTCCAGCAACTATTAAGCATCCTAAAATTCCAATGCTTATAACTTCTTCTACTGTAAAATAATAATTTGTATTATAGTTTTCAAAACACTCTAATCCATATCGAATAATAAAATATATTGGTATTATAACCACTGTATATATTCCACTTAAAATTAGTGATGCTTTAATATCCATTTTATCTATACCTAGTGATGTACCTATTTGTATTAATGCATAAATTATAAGAGCACTTTTTAGCCCTATATTTTTTTCACTTTTTCTTAAGATACTCATTAATAACACTATTGTCAGTATTGTCACTATGTAAACTGATGAATTACTTATTGAACTACTTATTGTTAAATATCCTATTACTGATCCTATAGCTCCACAAAGCAATTTTTCTTTATCATTATTTTTTAACATGGTAATCAAAAATGCTATTCCAAATGGTGCTATTCCAGCTATATCTTCTTTATTCGTATATATTATTACCCTACTCAAAAATAAAGCTGATATAAATAGTAACCCTAATGCGATAAATTCCTCCCCTTCTATAATTTTAGTTTTTTTTCTATTAAGTCCGTATTGCATCCAATCCCCTTCTTTCCATTTTATGTAAGCTCATTATAACAATTTATTTTTTATTTTCTTGTCATTATATGTTGCTATTTTCTAAAATCAATCTACAATTTCTATTAAGTTTCTATTTTTATATCATAATTTCTCACTTTTTTTCTTCTCTATTTATCTATAAAAACTTAGTTAAAGTGTCTATTTTACAGGTCTTGTATGCATTTCAAATAATTTATCTTATTTTGTAAAGTAGTGTAAAAATAAAGAGTTTATTATAGAAAAATTTTTTCATAATAAACTCTTTACTTTAATATATTTATTAGTTGTACTTTTTAAATTCAAATATAAAAAAACAGACTTAGAAATCTAAGTCTGTTTGGTGCCGAAGACCGGAATCGAACCGGTACGGTGTTTAACCACCGCAGGATTTTAAGTCCTGTGCGTCTGCCAGTTCCGCCACTTCGGCATGACAGTGGTAGCGGAAATAGGACTTGAACCTACGACCCTTCGGGTATGAACCGAATGCTCTAGCCAGCTGAGCTATTCCGCCAAATGGTTGCGGGAGCAGGACTTGAACCTACGACCTTCGGGTTATGAGCCCGACGAGCTACCAACTGCTCCATCCCGCGATATTAA
>NZ_CAMTIG010000073.1 GCF_947072515.1 uncultured Clostridium sp. | reverse complement strand
AAAAAGGAGATGATTTATATGTTCGAAAAAGTACTTGTTATGACTTTTACAAACGGAACTGGGAAGAAATTCTCTTTAAAACTTAAGGATTTAGTGGAGGATCTAGACCAAGTTGCTTTAGTGGAGATCATGGACACAATAATAGAAAATGAAATTTTTACTGTAGGTGATTATCCTTTAATTGAAAAAGTTAAGTGTGAGTTAATCGCTACTGAAACTACTCCATTTAAAGTTGCTTAAATAATAAAGAGGCATACTAGAATTTTAGTATGTCTCTTTTTTATACTCACTACTAAATTCATTTCTATAATTTATTGGTAAGTTTTACAATATCCTTTTAATGATTTATACTTTTATTAGAAATGAATCTATAATATTTTATTTTCTAAAAGGAGGAGTACCAATTGAGCACTCAAGCATTACAAATAATTAATTTACGAAATATATCATATCCTGAAAATTCACTGACTTTATTTATAAAAACATTTTCTAAATTTAAATTTGATGAAATTTTTTCACTAAGAAATGAATATCCAAATGCTACTATAAATATTTTTACAAATGAAAAAAAATTTGTTTTTTTATATACTCATTCTATCAAATTACTTACCTCTCTTAATGAAAAAAATATCAATATTATTTTCTCTAATAATATTCAATCAGACATGCTTTCTATCGATAATTTTTTTAGCTTTCCTCTAGTTTATATAAATAAAATGATCTTTTTAAATACTAACAATACTACTAAAGAAAATCTTAAAAATATAAGTTATTCCGATCCTTCTACACTGAAAGATCTTTTTATCAAATCTGATAATTCATATATATCTAATATAAATACTCTAACATTATCCGATATTAATAATCTTATCTTAGATATCAATTATTCAGATCTTGAATTGACCTCTAGTGATATTCTACAATTTAGTAATTTTGATAATTCAACCATAAATCTCATTTCTATTTTATCAGAAATTGATGAATCCCTAACTTATAATGAGGTAGGAATACTTCTAACTAATGATAGTAAAAAAATAGGTGCTTATAAAAAATATGGTGAAAATCAAGCTAAAACTGGTGAACTTCTTGAATTAGTATCTATCAGTTCATCTACCCCAAAAACTGTAACTCTAACCAAATTAGGAAAAGAACTTCTTACTGTTAATAAGAATATCTTTGATAATATCATATTTTTTGAGGTTTTAAAATGCAAGTTTATTAAATATTTGCTTTCACTATGTAAATTTAATGAACGTGTTAATGTTAAAGAAATTTGTCTACCTATTGTTTCTGAAAAAACCTATCTACGTAGACGCTCTAATATCAAACACCTTATAACCATTTTAAGATCTAAAAATATCGAATCATTAAATATGTATTTAGATAAACTATCTTTTTAAAAAAGTGAGTAACTTATTCGTTACTCACCTTTTTTATTTATTCTTTTCCATCTCCATCCAAAAAGCATTATCTTCCATATAAATAACCTCCTCAATATTACCTATTTTCGCTAAACTTCTGTGTTTCTCTAATGATTTTATTTTAGTAACTAATTCCTCTTCTTGAGCTTTACTTGTCGTATTATATATATACTTTATATCTTTTGTAGATAAATCTGATACTTTATGCACTATCCACGTTAAAATATGATTAGCATATTCATTATCGCCTGTAGAAAAATGGCTTAATAATTGAGTTGATAATATTGTTCCTACTCCAAACATTCTTCCTTCTTTTAATATTTTTTTCAAACTCTGAAAATTACCTGAAATAAAGTTATCAGCTTCATCAACTAGTATCATTTTCTTTAACTGCCTATACTTTCCATCCCTTTTACTTTCACCTAATACTTTCATTTGAGAATAAAATATATCTAAAATTATTCCTACAACTAAATTCTGAATATCTACATCATTATTTGAAATATCTATCACTGTAACTCCGTCAATCATATCGTATAAAGACTTAGAATTATTTGAATCTGGATCAAATATTTCAAATTCATGTAATTTATCTAAGCATGCATAAAGTTTATCCATCTTTATATCTTCACTCTCAAAAAAATCACTACATACCTCTGCTATTGTTGGCGGTGTATTTTGCCATGTATTTGGATCATTTTTTTTAATTCCCCTTTTTTCATATGCATTCATTATGATTTCTTTTAATTTATTTTCTTGAACTGTTCCCAATCCAAATGCTGTAGTCATAGTACACTTCAATGCATTCGCTGTGTGTAGTGGTAATAAATTTTTCTTTTTGTTCCCTTGAACTAATTCCAATGGATTAAATGGAAGATGATATGTTTCATATACTTTCGCATTTGTAGCATTAACAAATTCATTATCAATATAATCCCCTTTATAATCAAATATTAATAATCCAATTTTTTCACTATCAATATTTTGATATGAATTCTTATTTAACTGATATATCAATGACTTTGTAAACTGTGTTTTACCAGTTCCCATAGTCCCAATTATCCCAGTATTAGTGTGATTATTTTGTTCTGAGTCAGTTGGATTCCAAATCACATCATTTTCATCATAAATATTTTTCCCAAATATAATAGATAACGGATCTTTAACTTCTATCTCCTCTTTAATTACTGACTGTTCATCTACATTATTTTCATCATATACTATATTTACATCTTCATTCTCATTTTGATTATCTCCTAACCCCTCATTATTTTTCCTTCTATACAGATTAAATAACAAAGTATCACTTTTTATATCTCTTTTATCTAATATAAAGTCATTTTTTATTTCTTCAATACTTTTTAAAATATTTCTATACCCTGATGATTCCGGAAATTCTAACTCTAAAATTTTATTTCCTTTATCATACTCTTCTTGATTAAACGATTCTCCTAATTCATCAATATCAATATCAATAAGTTTTCCACTTTTTTCAAAAGATATATCATCCTTAAAACTAAAAATAGCTCCTCTTCCAATTATCTCATCTAAGCTATTGGATATTCTGTAGTCGTCATTTAATAATTTCACTCGTGTATTAGTTTCTATAATAGAATCCCATTCTTGTTCATTCCATACATCATAAAGTTTTAATTTCTCAATACTTACAAGTACCAATTTAATTAAAAAATCTCTAAATATTTTTGCTTGTAATTTATCATTTATTTCTCTACTTATATTTCTCTCTATATGATTTCTTGTTTTATATGCCTGTAATTTTGCCTTTTTAATTTTATCTCCTTTATTTTTCCCAATTTTAACTTCAATCGGGTAATAATGAACATCTATATTTCCATCATCACAAGACTCTATTCCCACTAATAGTAAGTCATCTGAATATGCACCTTCTCCACTTAAATTTTTTATTGAGAATAATCCTTCTTTACTACTTAATCCACATCCTTTAGATACTCTCAAAATCTCTTCTAGTGAAATTGGAACCCATATTATATTTTTATTATAGAAATATGCTAAACTTAATTTTATCGTAGAGATTATACTAAGTTTTTCTCTATCTTCATATCCATTGCAAGAAATTATTTTTAATAGCCAATCTCCATTTATTGCATTAAAACAATTTATTACTTTAGTTATTAATTCATCACTATTATCTAAAGTTACTTTTTTATTTTCCAAAAAACTTTTTATTACTTCTTTATATTGTTTTGTCTTTCTAGTTACTGTAATAGCATCATACCCTGAAGATGGAGTATATTGATCACTATAATGTATTATAAGTAAATCCTTCGCTTCAATTGTATCTTTAAAAAACTGTAGTCCAACCATTGGATTTATAAATGTAACCCAGTTTGCTGATTCATAGATATAATTTAATCTTTCTTCTTTATACTCATCTATTGCAGTTGTTTTACACCTACTTTCATCAAAGGGTGATTCATTTTCAACTGAACAAATCAATGCATTCATTTTAGTAGCCATTTTAACAAGTTTATTTTCTGAACAAATAAATCTAGTTCCATATCCTGTCCTATATGATTTAGATATTTCTTTAGATGAAACTGATGACAATAGTCCTCCTAGTGAAACTCCAGTATTTATATCTTCCATCCTTGTGTTTTTCTTAGAAAACTCATGTTCCATTTCATAAAATGTTATATGACTATACTCATATTTATTAGTACTATAGTTTTTTATATAGTAACTAAGTTTTGAATTTATAATATCAAAAATATCTTCTTTAGAATATTTTTTATTAGATTTTATTGCAAGCGATACTCCTAATTTTTCTTCTGCCTCATCAGCATGCGTGTAATTCTGAATATCTTCAAATACACAATCACCTACTTTATTATAAATATTAATAATAATTGGTCGTAGTGTTTCAATTTTTTTATTTTTTAGTTCTTCAATATAATAATCAATTACGCCTTGTAAAATATCCTTAGAATATCCTGTATTAATTAGATTAATCTTCACGGGTATTTCTGATGATAAAAATAATAGCCTAAAATGTTTTGTAAACTCATTTATTTTTTCTCGAACTAATTTTTTAACAAAGCTTCTATTTCTTTTATTGAAATTAACATCACTTATCGCGTATTGCTTCCATTCTTTAGAATAATTTTGTTCTACAGCACTATATAGTTTTTCTTTACCAAATGATATATATGGAATTAGATTTATTGAATCCAATTTATTCGCAATTTCTTTCTCTAATTCCTCTTCATTTGAAATAACTTTATCTCTTAATTCTTCTGTAATCATAAGCTGATACTCTAAATTAATAGGATGTAACGGCGTTAATAGTATCTGTTTAACTCCCCCCGCTCTCTCAACTGTACCAATTTTCAGTAAATCAATAAATCTCTCACACATATTATCATTATATTTAATCTTATCTAACTCTAAAAAATATATATCAATATATTTTCTCAATTTTCTCTCTAATTCGCTATCAATATATGCTAAACTTGGTAGAAGTCCATTTATATTATAATATTCAATTACACTATAATATGCCTCTCTTAGCTCATTGCAAACTTCTAACTCCCTACTATTCATTTTTCCATTTACTTCTATAAATGACATTCCCCCATTTTTCAAAATAAAATCTTCCCTATCAAGGTTAATCTTAAATTCATCATAAGCAAAATTCACATTCTCATCTCTAATTATTTTATTATCTAAAATTTTATAACTTTTCTTATCTTTTAATTTATTTATCCAAATTTGTCTTCCACTAATACGTTTTATTTTAGAATCTCGTCCAACTATACTGAATGGAATTATTAAGTTATCTAGCATAACTTTAAATTTATATTCATTATCTGTTTCATCAATTTTTATCCTATTTTTTACTTTATATCTATTACACTTATTAAGTATTATCATCTCTTCTTGAAATTTTAAAGTTATTGGTACTTCTTCTTCAGCATATGGATTTAATGTAAATTCTGTATCTGAGGTTGTTATCGCTATATTCTGCTCATTTTTAGTTACCTTTATAGTATAATCAGATCTTATAACAGTATCTTCAAATACCTTTTTATCACTTGGAACAATGACTATTTTAAATTCATATTTACACTTCCCTGTATATGATACTTTATAAAAACTAATTTTATCATCTAGTTTATCCAATATCACATTAATCTTTCTATTACTTATTTTAGCAACAATATTTTGACCAAAATCACACTTAACTCCTTTATCTTTCATTACTTCTAATTTACTATCAAATGTAAATGTCAATTTAATTGTGTTGACTTTATTTTTATTAAAAATAATTATATTTCTTTTTCTTCCTTGTGCTTTCGTTGTCCCGTCTTCTTTTTCCCAGTAATCTTCTTGTTCAATATCTTCTATACTACTTCCTATATAAAGAATATCACTTTTATCATAATTATCTATAAATTGCTTAACTGTTTTATATTCCTCATTAATCCAATTTTTTTTAGCTAATCTTTTTTTTCCATCTTCATCTAAAAATTTTTCTAAGTCGCCCTCTATATCTCCACTATATTTATGAATACTATCTATTTTTAAATATGCTTGTGAATTATCATTCAATCTACTTATAGCTTCTTTTTCATTATTGATTCCATCTAATTTCGAATCTTTAAATAATCCAAATTCTTTAAATTCTGATTCATCCATATATCCTTTATTTATTATTGATAATATATCACTATACTGTAATATTGATTGTCCTTCATCTGAATCTTCTCTTTCCATTCTTCCTAAATCAAACTTCAAAACATGTTTTGCACTTAATGTAATCTTACTTATATCTATAAGATAATTTATATCATTCACTAATGTTTTAGAGTGAAATGGCATGCCTTCTTTTTGAAAATTTATAACTCCATCAGTTATAGTATCTTTATCACTTGTATGAATAAATAATATTGCTGAATTTTCAAATTGTTTCCTTACATTCGCACTAACTTCATTTCTTAAAGTAGCTAAAAAATCTGGGTTAACTCCATCGATTGTAGCTGCAATAATTACTCTTATTTCATTGCACTCAATTGAGTATGTCCTATACTCCTCATACTTTTCATTAACTTGATATTTAAATTCCTGAACATTTGAAATTTTTTTTATTTCTTCATATAACTGTTTTACATCTGATTCTTTTTCAAATTGAATTTCATATCTATCCCCATAAGAAATCTTTGCTCTTTCAAAATATTCAACAACCTTTTTAGCTAAAAAATTATAAAATTGCTCTAACATATAACGCATCCCCACTATCACTTTTCTTTTCTAATACATTTAATCTCTGATAAAAGTCAACAAGTCTATTTCTAGAGTCCTTGTCTAAATATACTCCTCTTCGCTCGAATTCTTTTATAATATATTGTAATCTAACTTTTTCCTTGTCTTTAATACATAATTTTGTTAATAATATCACATACTCTTCTTTTAAATTGAGTGTCATCCCATTTCTGCCCCTATTTCTCAAAAAATTATTTCTACAAAACTCAAAAAACCAATCATAATATCGTCTACTTAACTCTATAGCATTTTTAACTTTCGAATGATGATTGTGTATTAATCCATATAATTTTTCAATTTCAATTAGAATTTCATCTTCAGTGTTTGTGTTAAATTCATATTCTTTCCAATGCTCTTCGTCATCCTTCACTGCCTTTTCATATTCTTTTACCATCTCGTCAATACTCCCCCATGTATCTATTTTATCATCTTCACTCATTTCACTAATCAAGTCTTTAAACTCCTTATACGTATACTTGTTTTGACCCTCTTCTGAACAATTTAAAATATTTAAGCATATTTCATGAGATCTTAAACTAGTTATTGCACTCTCTACTAATCTCCATCCATTCTCATATCCTATTCTTCCTCTTGAAACTTTTTCCCAATCAAATGTAAAATATATAGGCATTACTTCTTTTTCATCAAACATATTATTTAGATTCCCAACCGTTCTTAATATATAAACTACATAATAAAATTTTAAAAGAATTATTATTTGAGCACAAAAATCTTTATTTTCTTTTAATAGATACTTTAAATCGTCATTAAAAATACTTGTAATTTCTTTTGCAAAATTTTTATATTGTCTTTTTCTTTTTTCATTTTTTATATTTACTTTCGGTAATTTATCCAATATTAAATCAATTAAGACATTTTCTGCTTTATTGTTAAATACCTTTTCAATAAACTCTATATAATCCTCTTTATTATCAAATAAAACATCATATAAAAAATTTCCCATCTCTATATTTTCTTCTTCTATCATTGAATAAATTAAAACCTTTGGATGAAAATTTGCAATTTTTTTATTGTCTTCAAAAAAAACTGTAGAAATTATTTCTATAAATTTTTCTTTGTCAGCTTCTACTTCAAATTCAACTGAATTTATAACTTCTGAAAAAAATCTTTCCTTATTAAATTCAACTACATCACAATTTAATAAATTACAACAGAAAGTTCCAATACATTCATCAAATCTTTTTATAATTTCTTTATGCTCCTTCAATGGTCTTACATTATATGGAACTATTAATTTGTCATTAGTTTTATGTGTAGGTTTCTTCATTGGTTCAGTCATTCTATAATCTTTTTTTATCTTCTTTATATCAATTCTATATCCCATTATTTAATCCTTTCAAATTTGTATTTCCCAAATTTTTTAACAAATTTAAACGTATCTATGTTATCAGCTATGCTTTCTTTAATATAAATCTCTTTCTTTTGTTCACCATAACTTTTTATTTTCTCAATTGAATCAATAAATCCAATAAAATCATTTCTTTCTTTTTTCTTAGGAATATATCCATCTCTTATCTCTACTAATAATTTAAATAATTTATAATCCAACTTAATAGTCAATTTTTCACCTTCATTTTTCACAAAAAAATCTATCCTAATATTTAAAGCAAATTTTTCTAATATTTCTCTTGAAATATTATTTTCTAAGTTTTCTTCATTACATTCCAAATCTAATTTTTCATATACTTTAAATTTATTTTGCAATCTTCCAATATTTATTCTTATATTATTATCTGATGATTTAACATTATCTAATTTATATATTGCTTCACTCACTAAGTCATATAGTTCTCCTAAATTTTTAATATTACTAACATTAAAACTATATAGAAACTTAATAAAATTTTCATAAACCTTATCTTGATATAACTCATTATTACTATCACACAAATATCCAAGTCTTAAATAATAATTAATTATACTATTTTGTAATGTTATCTTATTTGTTTTTGAATCTGCATAAATTTTCTTTAACTCAGTACAATCATTCAATATTTCTATAATATATGGTTTATCTATTGGGTACACGTCTTCTAGGTATTTCTTTCCCAAAATTGGTTCTATACTTAATCTATTTATCAATTCATCTATTTTTTCATTTGACTTCAAAATAGGATCCACCCTTCCCAATGCTTTTATAATTCTAGATGAATCTTTATTTATAAACATAATATTTGAAGTTAATGAATCCATATATTCTATAATATTTAATTTTTCTACTTTTCTAATAAAATCCTCTCTACTTAAATTATTAAAGTTAGGGTGAACTATAATATCATATATAAAATTCATTATTGATCTAGTAGTTATTGATACCTTCTCCTTTATCATTACTTCAATTAATTTTCTTGCAATCCCTATTTTCACCTTATCAATACTTAATAGCTCAAAATTTTCCTTTATTGGACATCTTTTCCTCGCATGACATCTTGAACATTTTTCTTTATATTCTGTATAAAATCTATTGTCTTCTCTTTTAGCAAATATTTTATCTATTAATTGATAAATATATTCATATTCTACGCCTTTCTCACTTAATGAAAACATATGATAGTCAGCAAAATTCACGTATGAAAATTTATCATCTACTATTTCAACTCTATTAATGACATCCGTCATTAATATTTTATTATCGTCTATATATGCTCTTAATTTTCTAAATTTTTCTCCATAATTCGAATCAATAAAGTTTGTTAATGTTCCTAAATTAATTAATAGTACTTTTATAGTCTTACTCTTATCTATATTATCATCATTATACTCATCCAATTCTTCATTTAGTGTTTCCAAAAATGTTTTCTTAGGATCAAAGCTTTCTGTTGCATCATTATGCACTTTTATTACTCCATTAAATTGGGGATATTTATTTAATAAGTAAGATTGCAAATGAGACTTACCGTCTCCAGCACTACCACAAACTAAGATCAACCTTCCCTTACCATAACTAATTGCTTTATCTAATATATCTTTTAGTTCTTTTTCAATCTCTCTTTCAACATGCATATATTTCTTAAATCTACTAAAATCCTCAATATTATCTACTGCTTCTTTTGATGACATTTTTAATTTTTTCAACTCATCTAAAAAACAAACTTCTTCCATTTTCGCCCCTCCGATTATTATATTTATCTAAAATTAAGACTAGCTTTAATTACTTTAGTTAATTCTAAGCTAGCCCATTCACTTCCTAATTTATCCTTAAAAGGATTAAATATTCTTATTTATTAATATTAACATATTTTTAGAGTTTGATCCTCTATATCCAATCATGTTTGGAATATTGATATACTTTTCAATTAAACAACTATTTTCATTTAGAAATGCTTGTTGTATATCCGGAATTCTAAATAGTAATCTCATTATTATTTTTTCTCTCTTCTCTTCACTATACTCATAATATATTTCTCCTAAATTAGACAATCTAATCTTAGCTTTAGATTTAATTCCTGTCATTTGAACTAAATCTAGCAATGCTGCAAATTTTAAATTTTCTTCTATATCTTTTAAAGTTTTCTCATCTGAACTTTTCTCTAGTCCTGTAGCAATTTCTTCTATTGAGTATATCCTACCTTTTTCTTTCTTTAAAATTTTTATTACTTTATCTATTGCTTCACTATGATCTTTTAATTTAAATTTTGTACTCTTTGATACTTCCTCTAAATCATTACTTTCTCCTATAATCTTTACAATATCGCTAATCTCAGTCTCTAATAATAACTCTACTATATACTTACTATATCTATCTACATCATTACAAATAGAATTTCTATAATTACAACATTGCAAATCAATTTTCTTAGTAAAATAAAGCTTTAAGATCTCATTTTTATCAACTTTCTTATTTACAATTGAATCCCATGTAATATTTTTTTTCACACATACATTACATACTGGTTTATTAGCATATCGTCTTCCAAATCCATATTGAAATCTGTATATATTCTCTTCTTCAAACTTCAAATCAAAATATTTTTCCGAAATTTCTGGATGTTTTTTTTCAAAGTCTAACATTACTTGATATGCCGCACAATTAGTTTCCTTATTAGTATGGTATTCTTGATTTGCAATACAGTATTCTCTAAATGATTTTTTTTTGAAAAAATTAGGTTGATTACACCATCTAGCAAGTTGAATATACATGCCTTTGTACGTACTTTTTTTATAATCTTCATATCTCATGATGTATGGTAATGCTCCATACATCATAAGTATCTTGATTCGTTCAAATACAATTTTAATGTCTTCTGCATCTTGTGATTCATATCCACTAATAACATACATCTTGCAAATCTTTGTTGAATATCTCTTCCATAACTGAACTTTCTCAATAATTAGTTCCTTATCCTTTATATGATCAAATGCAAAAATAAAATCACCACGATATTTTGCAGCATTAAATCTTTTTGCCTTTTTATCTGTCATTAATCTTATGTCAATTCCCTGTCTGAATTGAAATTGTTTTCCTGTTGATTCTATATCATCTAAAACTTCTTCCCAGTTTTCAAATGCTAAAATATTATCATCCCATAAGTATATATATGGTCTTTCATTATTTAAAAATTCTTCTACTTTTGAATGTCTGAATACCCTATTATATTTTTTATTAACACAAAATGAGCACTTTCTAAAACATCCTCTTGTCGTAAACCCTATAGAATAGTCTAAATAATCTGAAAATTTATTTCTATTTTTGCCGGTTTCTAATTGCTCATCTATATATTCCTTATACAAATCATAATACGGCATATGATGCTCTATTTCATTACTTAAATTGGGTCCACCATCTGGGAAGAATCCTGTTCCTCCTACTTCAACATACTCTAACTCAATTACCCACTCTGGAGTTTTAGTAAATGAAAAAACTTTAGAAATAAATACTCTATCATATTCTCTAACTTCTTCGTAATCATTATATATTAAAGTTACTTCATCTCCTTTTTCTCTGTAATATCCAGCTATTTTCATCAAGGCCAAATTAGGGTGTCGAGTTCCATTATCCATTAAATCCGCATCAATTAATCCTATTTTCATAAATATATCTCCGTAAAAATTAGTATAATAAACCAAATGTTTATTCGATTTATTATACTAATTTTTACACTAAAATACAATTTTGATTTATAAAACCACATAATCAAATTTATTCTATTAAAGGAATTTTAAATAGTTAATACTAATATTAACTATTTAAATATGTTTTTAACATTTTGCTCATAACTTTCTGATTTTCATAATTTATAAAAGACATGCAATTTCTAAAATCGCATGTCTTTCTATTTCAATAATTATTTTTTTATATTATAGTAATCTAATGTTACTAGTATTTCATGATCTTCCTTATCTGTTGAAAAATCTACTTTTTGCTTATTTCCTTTATTAAAGTTTTCTAAATATAAATAACTGTTATCCACAACTATTCCATCTTTATCTTTTACCTGGACATTATAACTTATACTTTCAAAATTTATATCACTTGTATTTTCTAATATTGTTTCATACTTTGTCCAACTATATTCTTTGCTTTTCTTAAATTCTATTTTGCTTATTAATTCTTCCGCAAATTTCTTCGCATCACTTTCTTCTGCTATTACACTTGCTTGTGCTTTAAAATCTTTATAAGTCTGTTCATTTTCTTTATCTATTACTAATCCATAATTATCTACCATACTAACTAATGCAGGCTTTCTTAGTTCTTCTGATTCTTTAAGATATTTCGTTGCTACTTCATAATCATTGCTCTTTTCAGCTTCAATTTGTTTTTTAACTCCTTCAACATAGTTATCAGCTAAATTTTTCAATTCTTTTTCTTCTATCTTCTCTTTAGCTTTTTCAAAACTTGAAATTTCTGTATTTAATATTTTTTCCATTTCTCCTTCTGTATAACCTCTTTTTTCTGCTGTGTTTTGAGAACTCCATCTTTTATTTACTGCTTTAGATGCTTCATTTATAAATGTTTCATCCCCCGATGCTCCTTTACCTTCTGCTCCGCATCCTACTAACATTAATGCACATGATGCAATTATTAACCCCTTTAAAATCTTTTTCATTCTCTCTTCCCCTTTTAGTTTATTTATACTTATATATTAATATATTGTAAATTTTTTGTCAATTTTTGTTTTTATTTTGTATTAGATTTGAATTTAATAAATTTAAACTACATATTTTCTATATATATATTATTTGCAAAAGAGGTATACTAGAATATCTAATACACCTCTTTCATTACTATATTTATTCTTATTAATATATTTAATTACCCTATTTAAATATATTCTAACTATCTAACTTCTTCTAAAATTATTCCCTCTTTAAATCCACCTCTAGCTTGTTTCTTTTCTTCTCTCTTTTCTAAAAGGTCTTTCTCTGTATATCCTAAGTTGTCTGCTAATGCAAATAATACTTCCATCACATCTGCTAATTCTTCTAGGTTTTTATCTTCTAAGTATTCTCCAACTTCTTCTTCTAGTTTTGTTTCTAGATATTTCGTTTTTTCTTTCCCTGACACTATTCTTGTCTTTGATGTTTTCCCTGTCTTTTCTATTATTTCTGGTATTAAATCTCTTACTAATTTATCGTATTTTTTCATTTTCTTCTCCTTTTTCTTTTGGTTTTATCTCGGTCCAGGGCATACTCACCCCACGGGCACAGTACAAGCCTCTATGAGGCGTTCACTTGCCCGG
>NZ_CAMTIG010000072.1 GCF_947072515.1 uncultured Clostridium sp. | reverse complement strand
TTTTAAATGTTTTTAGGTACATTTTATTGAAAGAATTATAAAAAGCTTTAAAAACGATTTTAGGAGGTATAAAATGCAAGTAAAAATTAAATATAAAAATGGTTTTTATTTTTCTTATGAATGTGTATGGGCTAAATATGATTGTTACAGGGATAAATTACATTTGTTAATAGATAATGAAATTTTAAAATCAATGAATATGTCTTATTTAATAAAAAAAAATAGCGATAAAAATCACAGCGATTTAATAATAGATACTACTGGATTAAAAAGTTTAAAATTTGGAGAAGTTGAAATTTTAGAAAAAAATATTATAATAAGATATTTTAGAAATATGTCAAGAAATGTAGGTATTTTTGGAATACATGGTATTAAAGTTGGAATTTTTAATAGAATTTTATTAGGTTTTAAAAGAGATAGAGATTTTTAGGAGGTTTACATGGGACAACTAACAAAAGAAAACGAATTAAGAATAAATCAATTGGAGATTATTAGAGAAATAAATTTTAAATTAATAAAGATAGTTGAAAAGCAGCATGTTGATTTTATTTTATCTGGTAGGCATGATATGAAAGAAATTCTTAGAGATAAAATAGATATATTAAAAAAAGAGAATGAAGAACATCAGGATAACATAAATTTTATTTATAAATATAACAAAATAAGATAATAGGAGATAAAATGTATATAAGAGTAGGAAATAGAAAAATATTAGTAAATCATGTGGAATTTATTCCAGAAAAAACTTTAATAGGTTCAATTAAAACCGACAATGAAATAAAAATAAATAATGAAATTTTAATTGCTAAAACATATGCTAGAGATATAAGACAAATAGATATACTTCATACAACCATTCAACTTCATAAAGATTGGTATGAAATACCTTATGATTTTGATAAAATAAAGAAAGTGCTAGAGGACATGTAAAATGGCAAAAGTAGAAGAATATGTAGAAAAATTCGATAATGATTTTGAAAAAGAATTTTACGAATATTTAACAAGTAAACACATACCTTTCAAATATCATAAAAAAATAAATTTAATAGAAAAATCACAATATGGAAAAGCAATAGATTGGAACATAGATTTTTATATAGAATCATTGGATATTTATATAGATATGAAAGGATTAAATAAAACTATATTATATGAAAATCTTAAAAAAAGATTATTTAAAGAAAAATATGGAGATAAAATATATTTCTTGTGTGAATCTCCAGCATGGTATCAAAGGGAGTTTGGAAAGAAGTATATAGAGTATGAAGTTAAGAATAAAATAGATGTTCTTGTTAGAGCTTTTAAGAAGAAATATGAGATTTCAAGAATGAATGATAAAATTGATATAAAAGAACTGATAACAAAAATTAAGGAAAAAGAATTATTACCATTTGATAAAATATGAGGTGATTAAAAGTGATTGAAAAAATAATGATAGGTATATTCATTTTAATGTTAATAGTTTTAATTTTACAAGCTATAAGTGATTTACAAAAAATATATTATAATTATAAAAATTATAATAAAATGAAAAAATATAAAGGTAGATATGTTTTGATAAGAATTATTAGAGATAACGAAGGTAAATATAAAGATTTATATTATGTTAGTTATTTAAGCAAAGGAAGGTTTTCTTCTAGTCCTGAAATATCAAAGGCTTTATTTTTCAATAATCAGAAAGAAGCTTTTTTGAAGTTAAGAGAATATGATTGGGATATGTCTATACTACAAATATAAAAAATAAAGAGGGAAAAATCCCTCTTTTTTAATTATTATTTAATAAGAAATCAGTAACTTTCTTTTTAAATTCATCAAAATTTTCATCTTCTGCGTAAACTTCAACTTCTCCAAAACTGTCGATATTATAAAATGAGTATGTATTTTTATTTTCTATAAACCTAACATAATCTGTATTAAAAGATAATTCTCCATCATGTTCATCTTTTTGATATACAAAACCATCATCTAAAGCCACCTTATAATCATCTAATTTGTTAAAATCAAATCCCATTATTTACCCTCCATTATATATACTCTTTCAATTTCATTTTCTTTTAATATTACACTAACATATCCAGCAGCAATTATAACTAATAAAAATATTAATATTAATTTTTTCATTATTCACACTCCAATAACTCATTAATTTCATTTACTAGGTCATGAGCTATGTCCTCATTAAAATATTTTTTTTCATTTTCAATAGTTTTATAATTATCTGTAGCAAAATATTTATTTGTATTAACGTCTTGTAAAATCATAGTTCTGCAATCTCGACTCCTTTCACAAGCCAATCTTTTTATATCTGCTAAAACTTCATCTTTAGTTCTTAGAGGTTTATATTCAAATTTAAATCCCATAGATTTAGCTATTTCAAATATGTGTACTATAGATGATTTTATTCTAGTGTCAACTTTATATAAAATTTTGAAATTATATGCTATGGACAATGTTTTTTCTTTTGTATTAAATGCCATAAATAAACCTTTACCATTCTCTAACCCATCTAAATCCTCTAACTTCCTAACAATTCTTACCTCTTTCATTTTATCCTCCTCTATTATTTCGAATCTTTCTTTATCAACACACAGATAACCTAAACCTTCAATCACAATTATATAACTATCGCTAGTTTCTCTGATAACTTCGTATGCTTCATTTCTTTTAAGCAAATGTTCATAAAACCAATTGTCTATACATCTTACTTTCATTCTTTCTCCTTATCAACCTTCTTAAAATAACCTTCTATACAATCGAAATTCGTATCACAAACTACCAAACACCCTTCATATGAATGCAAATCACATTTGTAGCAAGATAGTATAGCGACGTCTCTAACTAATTTATAATCTTTTATATCAAGTTTCATCTTTCCTCCTTTAACTTTTCCAAAGCTCTGATTATAACCTCTGCTACTCTTTCATCTGATTTGGTTTTCAGGTGAGAAGAGAGGAGTTTTATTTTCTCCCTCTCCTCTTCTGTTGTAGCAATTAGATATTTCTTAAATTCCATCTCTACCAACACCTTTGAATAAGTTTAATATAAAATCTCTGCCAATTTGAGTGAATTTTCTATCGTATATAACTTTGCCGTTATCTAGTACAGTTTGTTTTATGCTCTCATAACCTGCATTGGAATATTTGGCAGTTAAAACCCAAGTGTTGTTTACTTTGTATTGGATTTTTTTATCCGACAAAAGTTTGTTTAACTCTGTAGCTGATTTTAAACCTAACTCTTTAGCTATCTCTGTACTTGTGTAAAGCTTGTTGACATGTGTTAAAACTTCTATTTTATCCTCTAAAGGCTTCACATACTCTACTTGATATTGATTTAAGGCTAAAGCTCTATCTGTTTCGGAATTTGATTTTATAATGTTTAGTAGCAAGCTATCCTTGTTTGATAAAACTTGCACCAACTTTTTTTCGCACTCTATAAAGTATCTTCTCACTTTTCTTCCTTTATCGTTATTTTCAACCATTGATAATTCTTTAGCCATATCTAACTTCAAGATGTAGTCGTGCTTCCAATTTTTACCCTCCATAAATTTGTGGAGCGTGAAATCTTCGTCTTCCACAAACCCATACTTTTCTATTCTGCTTTTTATCCAAGTTGTAAAATCTTGTTTGCTCTCTAAAATCTTGTGCAATTCTCTAGCACTTACTAGATTTACACCTTTTTCGTTTTTTATTTTTATAAGTTCCATATAAACCTCCTAACTCTTGATAATTAAAGTATATATCATTATATATTAAAAGCAAATAGTTTTTAAAATATTTTTAAAAAATAAAAAAGAGATAGGAAAAACCTATCTCTAATCTATTAAATACTTTTTAATGCTTCTTTTAGGAAGTTCATTTCAGGTTCAGTATAAGCTTTAAACTCATAAACCTTATACCCATCATATTCTTTGTATTTATCAGCATTAGCTCCAAACATATTTCTTGCTATTGTATCGAAGTCTAATTTATTCATCTTTTCCCTCCGTTACGAATGTTGTTTGTTTCTATTTTAACTTCATTATCTTGCTTTATTTCTGATTCTTTAACTTCTGTCTTTACTTCTTCTACCATTTTGTTTTTAAGTGCCTTATATTGTTCTTCAGTAATTTCTTTATAACCTATTGTAACAAATTTTTGAGTTATAAGAGATATTTTTTGATTATTTATATCAACTACAACTTTATCTAAAGTCATATCATCTGTTAGAATATATTTTATCGCTGAAAACATAGGCTTTTCAAATTTAACATGAACTAAAACTTCATTAGGAACATTTTGAGGTAGCTCTGTATTGTTTTTATATAATTCATCTATAATTACTAAAGTATCTTTATTACACTTTGCACAATCTATATGTAATCCAACATTTAATGTAGGAGAAACTCCAGCATTATTTGGAAAAGGTCTATATTCTGGATTAGCTTGAACCACAGTTTTTATAATCATATGTTTCATATCATCATTATCACAATGTTTACATTTAAAAAGTATTTTATTTTCTTCCACTTTTTACCACTCCCATTTTTAATATTATAATATAATATTTATTTATAAAAATAAAGTGCCTATATAGTGCCTATATAGTGCCTACTTAGTGCCTACTTAGTGCCTATTTTTTCATCATTGCTTTCTTTTAATGTTTTTAAAAAATTTTTAATGGACCTTCTTATAAAACAAGAACATGAAATTAATTCATGTTCTTTCTCACTTAGCTTTTGTATAGCTCTATCTATTTCATCCAATACTTGTGGTTCTTCATAAAAAACGACTCTTTTCTTCTTTTGAACCATGTATTATACCCCTTTTGATTATTTTTTATTTTCTCATTAATATATCTATTAATTTTTCTATTTTATCATTAAGCATATCTATTTTTTTATTTTGTGTTTCTATTATGGAGTTAAATTCTCTCCTAGTAACATAATAGTCAGAAAGACTTTCTCTTGATTTTTTTAATATTTGTATGTCTGTTGCTGCATTTTCTGAAAATTGTTTTAATAAAGTTACGTCTTTTTCAGTATTTTTTAAAGATGAAACTTCTGTAACTGTAATATTTGAAGATTGTTTTAATATAGATACTTCTTTTTCTAAATAATTAATTTTTGTAAAAGCTCCAGTAATAGTAGCAATAATTAAAGCTGCTATAATCTCTTTTATGTATTTTGTCATATTTATAAGAACACCCCTTTTTACTTTCTCAGGGTAAAAGGTAGTTATTATTTTACTAAATAAACTGGATAACAATTAAATAAATTCCTTTCAGATTCTCTTCTTCTAGTCAAGCCAGCAAGAACTTTTTTATTTGCTCTATTCCATCTTATAAATTCTTGACTAGCTCCATAGTAGTCTTTATTATTTAACATCTTTAAAAGAGTTGAGCTTGACAAATTACCTTCTCCTAAGTTATATGCAAAACTAACTAAGGCATCAAATTGAGATTGGTTTAAATCAACTTTTACAAGTTTTAATACAGATTTTTCAAACTTCTCTACATCTAATTTTAAAAGTTCTTCAGCTTTTTCTTTAGTAATTTTCATTCCAGAAGTAACACCTTTTGTAGTTCCATAACCTATTGTCCATACTCCAGATGGACATTTATATGCTTCTAATTTTAATCCTTCAAAGTGCTTTATTAATTCTAGTCCTCTTTCTGACATTTTCATGTTATCAATCCTCCATTTTTACCAAAACTTAAATAATTCTTTAATAGAGTGAGCCTTTTTATAGACTCTTAACTCTATTAATTTTTTCTTGTAATTCAAAGGATCTATTTTTATTTCAAATCCTTGCCCTTTGATTTTTGTTCTAAACCCACATCAATTTTTAATTTTTCTGTTGCTTTTGATAATTGTTCATTTGATATAATAGAAGTATCTCCATTTACATCTTGTTGTCTTAACCCTTTTTCAAAGGCATCTAAATGGTCAGCTATTGCTATTGCTAATTTTTTAGGTATCTTTTCTCCAACTTTCCTACCCATTAAATGAGTTTTAGCAACTGGTATAAATGATCCTATTATAACCCCTAACCCTACGAGTATGACTTCTTTATGTTCTACTAAAAATTCCATAAAAACACGCCTCCTTTATATTAAAACTATCTTTGATACCCAACCTATTCTAAGTTCAATTTCTATAATTTCTTTTTCTATTTCGCTAGTATCGAAATTATATTTAATTCTTTTTTCTCTTTGTTCATTTAATTCTATAAATCTATCTTCTAATCTTCTTATTTCATTTGAAATATCTTCTTGTGTTGCTCCTTCTTGCCATTCTCTTAGTTCACTATTCCAAACTCTTTTTAATAAATTGTCTGGTGGTTCTACTGTATATATTATTCCACCTTCAATGTATTCTCCATCCGTTAAAGGAATTATCCCTTCTATTTTTTTCATAGATTCAGATTTTTCTTTTATTTCTCCATTAGAATCTAAATATGGATAAGGTATTAATCTATCAGTTGCAATTAATGTATTATTCCATTTATCATACCAACTGATAGGATTTTCCATAAAATTTTTTATATGACCATTTATTTCTATTGGTTCTTTATTTATATCTTTAGAATCATAAATATAAATTTTTTCTAACATTGTTTTCACTCCTTTTATAATCCGTATGATTTTTTTAATTTATGTATAGAATCTCTATTTTCTTCAGTAGTTTTATTTTTTATATAGTGATCCTTTGTAGTTTTAGAATCATTGTGATTAGCATACTCTGCTGCTAATTCTATACCACCCATATTATATAATAGATTTATAGCAGTTTTACGCAATGTATGAGGATATAATTTATCATAACCAATTAACAATCCTATCTTTTTTATTTTAGCTCTTATAGTTGATTGTGTCATTGGAGCTTTTTTATTTCTATTTGAGAAAAATAAATAATCTTCATTTTTTATATTATTCATATAAATATAATCTTTTAATATTTTTGATGTATTCTCGAAAAACATCAAATCTACTATTTTCCCATACTTTTCCTTTACACCTTTTATTATACCACTATTAAAATCTATTTGGCCAACTTTTATTGATTGTATAGCTGATATTCTAGCTCCACAATCTAGAAATAATTCCCACATTAATCTTTCATCCATTTTAAAGTTTTCATACTTCATCATTACTTTGGCTTCTATAATCTCCTGAGTGCTTAAAAAATAACTCTCTCTCCTTTTGGTTTGTTCACTTTTCTTTAATCTATCTAATTTAGTTTGAAAAGGATGGTACTCTATTATATTTCTTTTCACACACCAAATATAAAAACTACTAATAGCAGTTATCTTATTATTAATAGTTTGATTATTGTTTCCTCTATCTCTGCAATCACTAATGTATCTTTCTAAAATATTAACACAATCCTTTATCATTTTTTCAGATATAATCATTATGTCATTTTCATTTTCTTTTAAATAATTAAAAAAATCATTTATTCTACTTTTGTACATCTTATAAGTTGTTTCGAAAGTTTCATAATTTCTGGCTTTATTTGATTTTAAATATTCGTCATAAATTTTTACATTTTCTTGATACATTTTTAATCACCTCCTTTAATTTTTTTTATTTTTTTAGGTATAGATTACAGAATTTAGGTACTCATTCGGTTTTTAATTGTGAAGTCTTAGATAGTAATCTAGTTTACGAAGCTTATTTAAATGTAAATAATAAATTTGCATTTTTAGATATTAGACTAAAAACAGGTATAGCAGGAACAAACAATTATAGAGATATTATAAGAATACCCAGTAACATTAAAATTCTATATGGGTCTGAATATATGGCTAATGGATTAAATATTCATGTAACATCTAATATAATTAAGTGTAGAACCGAGGATTATATTCCTAAATTTAGTTGGGGAGCTATGGTACAAATCCCTATTTGTGTTGAACTAATGTAATATAATTTTCTAGAATTATAGAAAAAGATGTAACTTATAAACCTTGATTTCTCCTTCTACATCTGTACCTTCTCGATTCCATCGCCATATAGTACCATCATAAGTTACATTAACAGTTCCTTGGAATATATTCATTTTACACGAAGTTATCAATCTACTGAATGGTATTATAATTATTTTTGAATCGAATATTTCTTTTTCACCTCCAGAAGTAGCAACAGCTAAATAAACATCTCCAACTTTTGCATTGGGATCACTAGAAGCTGTTAATACTGGAGTAAGAACATTCGTTTTAAATATACTTAAATTCCGTAATCTATTTAACAACTCATTGTTATCAAACTTTTCAAAAATATTTGATAAATTAGTAGTCGTTGTAGAATTTTCTTTACATTTGAACAATCCTTCTTGATTTTTATCTTTATAATAGAAATTAGCTTTTTTAGTTCCAACATCTTGTATATATTCAATCTCTGGGTCATAAGGTATTCCAGCATTAGCTCTATTATCTGTATCTAGTTGTTTTATTGTTCTATGAGTTCCACCAGTTAATACTCCAATAATTTCTGCTGTTTTTTGTGTAAAATTAAGATTTAAAAATATTTTTTCTTTAGATACTAGACTTCCAATATTTACTGTATCTTGTGCATTTTTTATTGTATATGTATTACCATTAAATCTTATCAAAGGACCTTTTTTTGTATTAGTTTCATTTGGAACTAAACATAATTTTAAATCTGTAAATGTAAAATCTTCACTTCCTTCTATTACAATATTATATATTTCATTTTGTCCTTCTGTAATTCTTGTTCCATTAACTTCATAAATAGAGTTTCTTTGTATATTATTAAAATTTTCTGCTGTTTCTGGAGTTCCTTCTTGATATGTTACACCAGGAAGGAATCTTATTGTTTTAGTTTCTTCAGTTAAATCTTCATTTATAACTTTGTATCTTTCTGGATATTCAACTTTTAGATCCTTAAAATTTGTTAATTTACCATTTGCCATTATTATCACCTCTATTTTTAAGAGTTTCATCTATAACCCTTAAATAATCTTTATTAATATTTCTAATACCAGTTTTATTATGCTCTCCAATAAGCTCATAAGGAATATAAGACTCTTGGCTAACTTCCCATATAGTTTTTACACCACAACTATATACACTATCTAAATCAAACAATAAATCTGTATCTGAACCAGCTGGAATAGTTATAAATAATTTCATTAAAGCTTTTTGAGGTGGATTTAAATTCCATCCTTCTACTGCTTCTACTCTATATCCAGTAACTAATTTTATTAATTCTATGTATGGATTAAGAGTTGGAATAAAGTTGTTTTTAGCTTCCTCTATTCTTATTTTATTTTTATAACCTTCATCAACTAAATTTCCTCTATTAACTCCATAGCTAATACCATAGTTATCTAACATTTCTCCAGATAATTTATCTAATACCTCAGTATATATATATGGTTCTTGTTCTTTTTCTAATAAATCAAATATACTACCTAAAGCTATATATAATTTTTTTAAATCATCACTTTTTAAAACATCTGGTAATCTTGACCACATTCTTTCAAATGATCCTCCCATATTATACCACAGCCTTTTCAAAAACATCCATTTTTAAACTTGAAAAATAAGTTGAATTATTTCTACTAAAATGTACTTCCAAGTTCGTTACTCCTGAAACATCAATGCTATGTCTTATTTTTTCAACTACTGCAAATGATGTCAGATTTTCATTTATTCTAGAATTTTGAATATATTCTTCTATAATTGCATTAGCTTGATTAGTAGATATAGAACCATCTAGTATTATTTTATATTTAACATTAACATAAGTTGGTCTTGAAAATATTACAGTTCTATCAGTTCCTTGAACATCTTTTATAGTTACTGTAACTCCTCCAGTTTCTTCAATAGCTCTATCTGTTTTCCTAAATATAGCATTTGCTATATCAATATCAGCTCCACCATCAACATAATATCTACGAGAACGAGAAGGCATTTCTAAACCTCCTACACTTACTGGAATATCTTTATCATTTTCTAAAACTTTACAGCTTTTAACACCATTAACTAAATTTATTTCAGAATATATTCCATCAGTATTCCAATATGATCCAGAATTTCTTGTAGTTTCCCATCTAAATCTATATTCTACATCTGTTTCTTTATCAGCTCCACCTTCTGTATCTTTTTCATTTGTTCCTGAAATTAACCCAGATATTGGAGTTTTAATATTATTTATAGTATTAGCTTTTACATTGCTATCTTTACCATAATTTTCAGCTTCTATTGGTATTATAGCTGTTCCTGTTTCATCTACTGTAAAGTTTTCAGTATTAACAAAAGTATTTCCTTTATTATCTTCAAATTTAACTTCTCCAGCTAATGCTGATGTATTAGGAATACTATTTGTAGTTTTCCAAAATCCTTTACTTTTAGATTGTTTTTTTCGTGGAAAATTTCTGTTTTGTAAAATTATATCTAAATCATTACCTTCAGCTTTTAAATAATTATTTTTTTCTAAATTACTTTGTTGTCTTTCTTCTATTCTCTTAACTTCCTCCATAACAGGAAGCAATACTTTATACATATTTGATTCAGTTGTAAATTTCAACTCTGGATATTGTGCAATTAAAGTATTTGCGAATAAATTTTCTATTTGTTCCCAGCTTCTAAGTTTAAACAATATTACTCACCTCTTGTTTTATATAATCGTTATCAAATATACTTTTAAATTCAAAAGTTATATTTAATGTTCTATTATTTTTATCAGAAATTATATTTATATTTTTTACGTCTTCTACTTCTTTATAGTAATTTTTAATTTGATTATAAATATAAGTGCTTTTAAATTCATCTTTTACAGTTCCATCTAATAAAAATTCATAGTCTAATCCTTGATTTATATCATAATCTAATTCTCCATCATCATATCCATTACTTGCTCTAATAGATAAAAATACTCCTAATCTACTTCTTAGAGCTTTATTATCTGTTGCTATTTCAAAATTAAAACCACCTTGACTATCTATATATAAATCTTGCATTTAATCACCTCTTATTCTGGTTTCTGAGAAGGAGTAGGGCTTCCAGTTCCTGGATTATATTTATGTGTATGATTTTGTAAAGAAATTTTACCAGATACAATATCTTCAGTAGAATTTATTCCACCTTCTTGTGTTATATTTCCTTTAAGTTTTATATCTCCTTCCATAGTTATATTTCCATTTATTTTAATATCTCCAGTGATCTCAAAATCCATTTCAGGAACTTTCACTCCATCTGTTTCTGTTAGCGCTAATATCGGTAAAATAACGCAATTAGTAAATGAGAATTGTTTTGTACTGTTAATTTGTCCAACTGCTCCAGTTGAAATATAATTAGATAAATCTAATTGAGAAAACAAAGCTTGAAATCTTTGTCCTTTTTGCACTTTAAACTTTATATTTTTAGTTTTAGAGCCTATCGGCATAAAAGGGCACTTAACTATAAGAGGTAATTCTAACTCGTTGAAAATAAGAGGTTTTACAGTGCACAAATTATTATTGTTATCTACTTCAATTATTTCAACTGGCATAGTTACCATTATTTTACTTAAAAAATACATCATTATTTCTTCATTCATTTTTATCCATTCTCCTAACTTTATATTCCGCTTCATAATCATCTATTTCCATTTCAATTACTTGTCCAGTTAATTCAATATTATCTCCTTTGATTACTATTATTGAATTTTTCTTTATAAGTGGAATAGCTAATGCTTTTAATTTATGTGTATATAAAGTTTCTTTATCATTTTTTTTACCATTCTTTTTATATAAAGCTCTTATTGCTACTTGTGGTTCTTCTAATAATCCACTTTCATAGTCTAATAATACAGCTAAATTTTTATTTACATCATCTATATAGACATATAGTTCTTTTCCTTCTATTTTTAATTTACTTCCACAATCTTTTACTAAATCTCTTATTTCGTTCAAAGGTTTACCATAGATACAATATCCAGTAGTAAAATTTTTATCTTGCTTTAGATCTAATTGTTTTATTGTTAATCCTGACCTTTTAGCAATATCTTCTATAATATATTTTGCTCCAGTATTTGCATTATAACTAACAGAAAAACTTTTAAATATAAGAGAATCTTGCTCTATACAACTTATTTTAAGTATTTTATCAACACCTTTAATTTTAAACTCATATTTATCTAAAAAACCACTAAAGAATACTTCTAATTCTCCAGCATACCCGAAACTAAAAACTATCGGGTCTAATTGCTGGATGTTAGTTAATATTTCTTCATCTGGATTATATATTTCAACTTCTAATCTTCCAGGATCATCATAATTTCTTATTTCATATCCCCACTCTATTGTTAATCCTTTACCATAAACAGGGTCATCAACAGTAGTATAAACATAATCTTTAATTCTACATTCACAATCTCTTTTAAATAACATTTTAATCAACTTCCTTTACAAATAAAAATACCTTTGTAGAGAAATTTTCTAAAGTTAATTCAACTTCTTTTCCGTCAATAGTTGTAGGTATTAAATAAGCACTTGGCATATCTTTATTAAAATTATTTAAATTATCTTTGTATAGATAATAAAATAAAGGTACTCCAAACACCATTTTTTCCCCTACTGCTATTTCTTCTCCAAACTCATCTGATAAATCACAAACAATTCTATTGTCATATCCTCTATAATTTAATGTTAAAATAAATGTTTTATCTTTTATTTTAAATTTATAATCACAAGGTATATCAGTATTTTTAATGTCTAAAATCATATAATAGCTCCTTTACTTAGGGTAATCTGGTCTTTTAACTCCCATTTCTTTCAATTCTTTTTGTCCTATTATTTTTTTCTTCTTTTTTGTTGCTGCTGTTTTTAAACTTTTATCTGGTTGAATAGATGTTTTTACTAATTTTAAAGTTGCAAAATTAACAGCCTTTAGAATCATAGTAAATTGGATGAAATTATCTCCTCTTTCATCTTCTTCAATTTTTATTATTGCAAATTCTTCATCAAATTTATTACTTCCAAATAATCTTTTAAGAACAGAAAAACCAGTAGAATTTAATTCTATTATTTCAGCATTTTCAGCCATTTCATATAATTTATCAAATCTCTGTTCTTTATCTCTTGTAAAAACTCCATCTTCAATTATGCAATCTAAAGGTATAGTCCTATTTTTTATGTGAACATGAGAAGTTAAATCTTTTTTAGCTCCACCTTGAATAGTGTGTTCAGTTACATTACCTTCTAAATTCTTAGGAACAAAACTCACCCAATCTATTTTTATACCATTCAAAGATATTTGCATTTATTAATCACCTCCCATTATTTTATGTAAGTCCTATATCTAACATCTTTTTTCTTTCATAATCTTGTATAGTTTCATTTACTACTTTTTTTACATTTTTATCTAAAATTACATTTAATTCTTCTGAATCTGAATTAATATTAACATCAAATGTATGATTTACTGTTTTTTCTGATTTATCATTTTTAAAATCATAGTTTTCATTTATGTTTTTATTTATTGTGTTTATATTTTCAGTATTGTATTTTTCATTAGAAATTATAGATTCCTCAACACTTTTATTTATATTTTCATTAGTTTTCAAATTTTCATCTAATTTT
>NZ_CAMTIG010000071.1 GCF_947072515.1 uncultured Clostridium sp. | reverse complement strand
CATTTACTTATGGTACGGTTCATTCTTCATTATCCTGTATGCTCTATATATCTGTTCAAGTAGCATTACTCTAAATAGCTGGTGTGGGAAGGTCATTTTTGAGAAGCATAGTTTGTAGTTTGCTCGTTTTTTTACTTCATCTGAAAGTCCTAAGCTTCCTCCAATTAGGAATACTATGTTTGAGTTTCCCATTATGCCTTGTTGTTCTATGAATTTTGAGAATTCTTCTGATGTTATGTTTTTTCCTCCTAGATCCATTGCTACTACGAAAGCATTTTCTTTTATTTTACTTAGGATTGCTTTTCCTTCTTTTTCTCTTATTAGTTCTTCTTCTTTTTCTGATGCGTTGTCTGGTGTTTTTTCATCTGCTAGTTCTATTATGTCTAGTTTGCAGTATCTACTTAATCTTTTTGCATATTCATCTATTGCTTGTTTTAAGTATTTTTCTTTTAGTTTTCCTACTGTTATTAGTGTTATATTCATATAAATTTTTACCACAGCAAATATTGCTGTGGCATCCTCCTAGTGTTATGTTTTAAGTTTTTATTTTAGTATCCTAAGCTTTCATTTAGGAATATTATGTTTATTCTTTCTGGATCTACCTGTCTTTTTATTAATGTATATTCATTACATATTCTTGTTTGGCTTTTACAGTTCATGCAGTACCCTGTTTTTGAACATGGATTACTTTTATTTAGTCTTTTTGCGTTAGTTGGTGCTGCTATTTCTTTTGCTCTTTTTATAGCATCATCTAAGTCTTTAACTATTTTATTTACTCCACATACTACAATTACTTTATCTGGGCCATATAACATTGCTGCTACTCTATTTCCGTTTCCATCTACGTTATATAGCTCTCCATTTTCTGTTATTGCATTTGTACTAGTAAAGTATGCATCTGCTGAAAATGCACCTCTGTATATAGCTTTCTTTTCTTCCATTGTTATACCTTGTCTGTCTCTATCTAAAAAGTTGTATCTTCCACTTCTTAAGTGTTCCATAACTCCTGTTTCTGCAAGTGTCATTGAACCTCCACAAGAAACTGTTGCCCCTTCATGTACAATCTCTTCAATTTTCTTTACTAATTCTTCTTTAGATTCCACTAAGAATCCCCTCATATTGTTTTTTTCTAGTGCTTCTATTGTTCTTTGTATTTTCTTTTCATTTAACCAAAATACATTTACGTCCATCATAATTATTACCTCCTATAAACATCCATCTTTTATCTTATAATTTATTATACGCGAAAAAAAGCTCATAAATCTATGAGCTTTAATTTATTTAAAAATGTTATTTTCCACAACATTTTTTATATTTCTTACCGCTTCCACATGGACATGGATCATTTCTTCCGATTTTTTCTTCATTAACTATAGTTCCTGATTTTCTGTATTCTGCAGTTATTTCTTTTCTCTTTTCAGGTGAGAATATTCCGTCCCATTGTGGTAATTCAAATAAATAGTCTGCTTTAGCATCTAACATATTGAAGTATAATTTTTCTAAGTTCATATCAAGTACTAATTCTGTATTTTCTGTTATAGAATCTAACTCATATGAATTTTTTAAACTATCATTAATTCCATCTACAAATCCCATAACGAATTCATTTGTAGTGTTATATTGTTTTGCTAATTCTGCTATTGTAGTCTTTCTAACTTCATTATGTTTAGATAGTAAATCTTTATATATTGATTTTTCTATGTTCCCATATTCTTGCCAAAACGCAGCTTCTCCTTTAGTTTTAACATATTCAACTACCATATCAGTCCAATTTTTATATAAACTCATTTTCAATACCTTCCTTTTCTTTTATAAATATATTAATTTACTAGGTTCATGTCTACTTGCCATGGCAATATTAACGTCTTGCCCTAGGCTTATTCCTTTTTCTTGTAACGTTGTAATAACAGTTTGATACGCTAAATCTGGATGATTATTAGTTCCACTTAAATGACCTAGGAAGATTTCTTTTCCTAAATCATATTTTATAAGCTCTACTAATGCCTCACCACATGCATCATTCGAAAGATGTCCCACTTCACTTAATATTCTTCTTTTTAAGTTATATGGATATGGTCCATATTTAAGCATATTAACATCATGATTACTCTCTAATAGAATAATCTTTGAATCCTTTATGTTATCTTTTATTTCTTCTGTAAATGTACCAAAATCAGTAGCTACACTCACTCTTTTATCATTACTATTTATTGTATATCCAACTGGTGCTATAGCATCATGAGGAATATTAAAAGATTTAATATCTAAATCATTAATAGATATAGTACTTCTCTTATCCATTAACTTTATATTGTGCTCTTTTATTTTCCCTAAAGATTTCTCCATAGCAGCCCATGTTTTATCATTTGCAAATATAGGAATATCGTATTTCCTTGAAACAATCCCTGCACCTTTTATGTGGTCAGAATGCTCGTGAGTTATAAATATTCCACTTAAATCCTTAGGGTCCTGCCCTATTGATTTTAATGCCTCGTCTATTTTTTTACCTGGCATTCCTGCATCTATAAGTATTTTTGTGTTTTCATTTCCAACAAAAATACAATTTCCACTACTTCCACTATAAAGTGAGCAAAATATCATGTTTTCCATCTCCCTGTTGTTTATTCTTCATCAACAGTTATTCTCTTAATCTTTGCACCTAAATTGTTGAATTTATTTTCTATGTGAGGATATCCTCTATCTATATGTTCAATGCTTGTTATTTCTGTTTTCCCTGCTGCTATTATTCCTGCTAAAACCATAGCTGCTCCTGCTCTTAAATCTGTTGCTTTAACTACAGCTCCAGTTAAGTCAGTAACTCCATCAATAATAGCTACTCTACCTTCAACTTTAATGTTAGCACCCATCTTTTTAAGTTCATCAACGTGTTTATGTCTGCTTTCCCATATTGATTCAGTAATTATACTTCTTCCTGGGGCAACAGCTAATAATACTGACATTGGTTGTTGAACATCTGTTGGGAATCCTGGATAAGGCATAGTTTTAACATTAACACCTTTAAGTTCTCCAGCATATTTAACTCTAATGCTATCATCACCCTCTTCAACACTAACTCCCATTTCAAGAAGTTTTGCTGAAATTGATTCTAAATGTTTTGGTATTATATTTTTAATTGTTACATCACCTTTAGTTGCTGCTGCAGCTATCATGAATGTTCCAGCCTCTATTTGGTCTGGAACTACGCTGTATGCACAACCTGAAAGTTTTTCAACACCTTGTATTCTTATAACATCAGTTCCTGCACCTTTTATGTTTGCTCCCATTGAGTTAAGGAAGTTTGCTACATCAACTACGTGAGGTTCTTTTGCTACATTTTCTAATGTTGTTAATCCATCTGCTAAAGTTGCAGCTATCATAAGATTTATTGTTGCTCCAACTGAAACAACGTCAAAGAATATGCTAGCTCCTTTTAAGTGCTCTGCTTTTACACTTACAGCACCGTGTTCTATAACAACTTCTGCTCCTAAAGCTTCAAATCCTTTTATATGTTGATCTATAGGTCTAACTCCTATAGGACATCCTCCAGGTAATTCTACTCTAGCTTCTTTAAATCTTGCTAAAAGTGCTCCTATTAAATAATAAGAAGCTCTCATCTTTCTAACGTCCTCAGTACATGCATTGAACGTATCAACGTTTGTACTATCTATTTCTAATGTATTTTCATCAATTTTATTTACTTTACATCCTAAACTTGAAAGAATTCTGTGAAGGCAGTGTACATCTTCAATATCAGGTACATTATCAATAATGCACTTTCCTGAGCTTGCTGCTACAACAGCTGGTAAAATTGCAACGGCAGCATTTTTTGCTCCATTTATTTCAACAGCCCCTTCTAATTTTGTTCCTCCATGTATAATTAATCTTTCCATCTAATTCACCCTTATTAATAGATTATATATAATTAAGTTCCAAATTCTACTTACTTTTCATCTTATTTTTGTCCTTAAAATTCAAAATACATTAAATTATTAAGATTTCCAATTAAACATTATAGTCCTATCCTAATTTTTCAATGTACGTTTAACATTATAACATAAACTCTTACTAATTAAATATTTTTTTTACGAATATATTAAATAAGCTTAATTATTTACATATATCTATAGATTTTTGACCCTTTTTATCGCTTTTATATCAATTTATAAGTACTTCTGTTTCATATTAATAAATTTTTTTAATAAACTGTTTAGTTCGGTTCATCTTTATTCCTAATATTTCTATCTAAATTGCCCAACTATTCTTTTCTTTTAAGTATTATGATATAATTTATAGAAAAGTTTGGGTTAAATTTTGAAATATTAAGTGAGGTTAAATATGAAATATTATGTTGTTGCATTGTTAGATGACACTTCAAATGAAGAAATTCTTGAAACTCAAAGATTAGTTTCAAAAAAGTTTAGAGCAAATAAAAACATTCCAAAACCATACATTGCTTTAGAGATATTAGATAATCCTAATATAGATAAACTTACAGAAATAACTGAAAAAACTTTAGCTCCATATAAGAAGTTTAGAGTCGAGCTTACTAACTCTATATTTGTTTCTGAGGAATGTAAAACTTTAAATTTAAAATTAAATAACCGTGGATATATAAAAAAGATATTTTATGCTTTAAATGATATGCTAAAATTACATGGCTTTAATGTAAAGGATTCGGATGCAACTATTCTTTCCTTAACACTTGCTAATTTTAATTATTATCCAAGAGATATAAAGAAAAAGCTTGCTGATAATCAGAATCTTTTATCTTTAAATGACTCTACTTTAAAGATATCTGAATTCCAAATTTGGAAGATGCCACACAATAAACATGAGATTCAAATTAAAGATTTTGAACTTAAAGTGTTTTAGTACTTTAAGTTAAGTAAATATATACTAACTAAAAGAGTCTTATCTTAAAAATAAGACTCTTTTATTTAAATTTTGTGAAAATTTCAAAATTTTTTCTTTGTATTCGTTTACGCACCTTTTCTTCTATTCAAAGATTTTGTAAAATAGACTAAGATAATTATCTTGAGTCCATATCAGGAGGGGTTTTATGTTAATAAGTGATTTATTTCAAATTCAAAAGAACATAGATACAACAGTTTCAATCAATGAAGATTTATCTGACTACAAGCTAACTGCAAGAAAAAGTTTAAGTCTTCATATAAAAATTAGTGATTTAGCTAATGAAACTAAATGTTGTGCCTATACAAATGATAGCGATGCAATAAAAGATGAAACATCAGTGTTAAGAAAATATGTTTCATGTTTTCAACAAATACTTTCTATCGGAAATGATAACGAATATAGCATTTCTCTAGAATCGGTAGACGCTATAGCAAGCGATTACTGCTTAAGTGATCAATTTCTTAATCTTTATATAGATATAAATGATTTGATTATCTCTAAATCTGAAGATCATTTTGTTACTTTATGTGAAGATTTTTTAAGCATTGGACTAAAACTAGGATATAACGAAAATAAAATACGCGAAGCATTTAAAGATTTTGCTTCATAATTAGCGGCCATAAGTTTATTCTTATGGCCCTTTTTACATTTTTTATATCTCTCTTGGAAATACTATCCTTGAGGTGATGATAAATGATAGGTATTATAATTGCTATAATTTCAGGACTTTCAATGACTATTCAAGGCGTTTTTAATACTAGACTTAGCGAAAAAATTGGGACTTGGGAAACAAACTGTATAGTTCAACTTACAGGTTTAATAATTACAGTTATAATTACACTCTTTTTCGGAAAAGGAAACTTTAAAGCTTTAGGAAGTGCTAGTAAACTTTATATGCTCGGAGGTGCAGTAGGTGTAGTTATAATTTTTACTGTAATGAAAAGTATTGGTCTTTTAGGAACTACTTTTGCTGTTGCTGTAATTTTAGTTTCTCAATTACTTTTTGCTGCAATAATAGATGCTTTTGGTCTTTTTGGTTCTGAAAAGATTAATTTTACCTTAAAAGAAATTATTGGTGTTGCAATCATTATATTAGGTATTATAGTATTTAAATGGAAACACTGATTTATTTAAGGAGATTAGTAAATGAATTTTTTTAAGAACATCCACTTTTTATCAAAACTAACGTATAACAATTTAAAAGAATATACTATTAAAAGATCTTCTGTACCTAGCCATCCTATAGAGAAAAACTCTATTCATTGGTATGGTCATGCAACTACAGTTATAAATATAGATGGAAAACTGATTTTAACAGATCCTGTCCTTTCTAACAGATTAGGATTTTTTAAAAGAGTAACAGAAAAACCTATCGAACTTGAAAAATTAAAGTTTGATTACATTCTGCTTTCTCATGGACATATGGATCATATGCATTTTCCATCTTTAAAAAAGCTAAATAAAGATGCTTTAGTTATAGTTCCTAGAGGTTATAAAAAGATTTTAGAATTTCTAGGCTTTAAAAATGTAGTCTTACTACGACCTGGGCAAATCTTTGAAGATGATTTTATAAAAATATATTCTATTCAAGCTAAACATGATGGAAGAAGATTTTATGTAGGTATCGATAGAGAAAGTAATTCTTATCTTGTTACTCATGAAGGCAAGAAAGTTTTTGTTGCTGGAGATACTGCAATGACTAATAGATTTAATGATATTGAATGTGACGTTGCTATCTTCCCTGTAGGCTGTTATAAACCTGAAAGGTTTAGTTATATGCATTGTTCACCTACAGAGGCTTACAAGATGTTTAAGGGCATGTCTGCTAAGACAATGCTTCCTGTACATTATAAAACCTTTAAAATATCTTTAGAAGATTTTGATGAGACTCTTGATATATTAAAAAAATTAGATGATTCTTCAGTCAAAATACTAGATATTGGTGAAACTTTAAAATTTTAATTTAATTAGTATTAACACTTAATACTCCTCATTAATAAAATGTTAGTGTAACAATTAATGTAGGAGTATTTTTATGTTTATTTTTAAAAGCAAGCTTGATTATAATTTACAGTTATCTTTAAAAAAAGGCACTTATAATAAATATCGTGTTTTAGTTAAGTGTAAAAATTTATTTTCATCTGTTTTAAAGAAAATTTCTTCTTTTAACAATGCTTTACTTTATCCTATAAAGCCATGTAATTTAATCTCTTGCCAATTAACACCTAAACAAATACAGTCCCTTGCTGAATACCCCGAAGTTGAAGCTATATTTTTCGATGAATTCCTATTTCTTTGTGGAATGACTGTATCTAATGCTAATAATTATCATAAATCCTCTTCCACTTTAAAATTTTCAGGCAAAAATATTTGTATTGGGTTAGTTGATAGTGGTGTTTATCCACACATTGATTTAGTTAAACCTAATAATAAGATAGATTTATTTGTAGATTTAATAAATGAAAGTCTATTTCCTTATGATGATAATGGGCATGGAACTGCTATGGCTGGGTTGATTTGTGGAAGTGGAGTTTCTTCTAATAATTCATGTATAGGTATTGCTCCTCTTAGCAGGATTGCTTCTTATAAAGCTTTTGATGCTTTAGGTAAAGGATATGCCTCTACTGTCTTATTTGCTATATGTGATTTAGTAGAAAAGGCTAAAGACCATAATATAAGGATTCTTTGTCTTCCATTTGAAACACTTTATAATCATGATAAAATATCTACGGCTTTTGATTTAGCTTTTGATTATGCTTTAAGTAATGGTGTCATTCCAGTACTTCCTTCCGGTAGCATTGAAAACTCTCAATACGGCATGATGGATTTAGCTTTATCAAAAAAATGCTTAACTACAGGTGGCTTATCTACTTTAAATACTTCTAACCCTTATAAGTATTCTTCAAAAACTAACTTTAAAAAGCATAAAAAACCTGATGTTACTGCTGCTTGCGACTCTATAACAACTTTAAATACAGACACTACATATGTATCTGAAAAAAATGGTGTGAAAATTTATCCTAGGAATATGGATGTAAAATATAAAACCTATTCTGGAACATCATTATCAGTTGCCTTCATTAGTGCTGTATGTGCTATTTTATTTGAATATGATTCAAGCTTAAAGCTTGAAGATATAAAATCCCTTTTAAATCTTGCAACTTCTAACATTAAAGAATTTGATAAAGATATTGTGGGAAATGGTATATTGAATCTAAATAAATTATTAAAATAGGGAGAATGCATTACGCATTCTCCCTATTTTAAATTTATCTTCTTAATTTTTTAAGTTCTTCTAATACTATGCTTGGATCTAATCTATCCTTATAATCTGCTTTTACAAATGCAAATTGAATTTTTCTATTTTTATCAATTATATATATTGCTGGTAATGGTAATTCATTTAACTCATTACTCTGACTCTTTGAAAGATTCATACCTCTCTCTTCATAAATTTTAGCTATATTATTTGGAACTTTAAAAACGATTTTAAATTCCTTTGCAACTTCATTATTTAAATCAGATAATACATCAAATCTAAGTTCATTTTTCTCTTTTGTAGATATTGAATTATCTGGTGTTTCTGGAGAAATCGCAATGAATACTCCACCGAGATTATTAATTTCATCTAATACTCTTTCATAAGCCCTTAATTCTAAATTACAGTATGGACACCAGCCACCTCTATAAAAATTTATTATAACAGGTCCACTTTTTAATAATTCATCTAATTCAATTATTTTACCTAAATGATTTTTAAGTGTAAAGTTTGGTGCTAAATCACCTTTATTTAAAGCAATTTTTTCTATATTTTCTTTTTCTAAATCCTTTATTGCTTTCTCATAACTTTCATAAATATCTTTTGGTAATCTTACTTTTGCATTTTCTTTTAAATTATTTAATTCTTCTACAAAGCTCATATTTTATCCCTCCTAAAATAATTAATCTATCTTCTAATTTTTCCTTATTTAATTTAAAATAAGTATAACATTATTATTATTCCATAATGATAGAACTATTATAAATTAGAGGTGATACAATGATTATGCCCGATATTACTGAAATATCCATGATTTTCGCTGATAAATCTAGAGCTTTTATTTTAATTGAGCTTTTAGGTGGTGCTAGAACTACAAGTGAATTAGCTACTGTAGCCAATATTAAACCTCAAACTGCTATATATCATTTAAACAAAATGGTTGATATAGGTATAATTGAAAAAAGAAAACATGGCAAAAATTCGTATTATAAAATTAAAAATGAAGATATAGCTAGAATACTTGAAAAGCTAATTCATTTATCAAATGAACCTAAAATCTCTTCATTAAAAGAATCCGTAAGGTCCCAAGAAATAAGATTTGGTCGTCTTTGTTTTGATCATATTGCTGGTAAAATAGGAGTTGTTTTATTTAATAGTTTCAAAGATTTAAATTATATTCAAGTAATTGGAACCTCTATAATTATTACAGATATAGGATATGAGTTTTTTGTTAAAGAAAATCTTTTGTCTAAAGAGCAAAAAGTTATTGGTGAACTTTGTAATGATTGGAGTGAAAAAGATTTTCATATTTCTGGTGAGTTTGGTAGACTTCTTTATGAAAACTTAAAACAGCTAAGTATTATATCTCAAGATATTAAAACAAGAAAAATAATATTAACTCCCTATGGTGAAGAATGGATTAATGACACTTTAAAGGTTAATATATAAAATTAGGAGCTACATATGTAGCTCCTAATTTTTAAATATATTTTTGTGGATTTATTGGTTCATCATTTAATCTTATTTCAAAATGTAAATGTGGTCCTGTACTTCTACCTGTAGTTCCTACATTTGCAATTTTTTCTCCTGCCTTTACTGTATCTCCAATTTTAACATTATAGCTGTTTAAATGAGCGTATCTGCTTTCAAGACCATTCCCATGATCTAAGATAACTATCTTCCCATATCCTTCTGCTTCATAAAATACATTTTTTACTTTTCCATCTAAACAAGCAATTACTGAAGTATCCATATTCTTAGGAATATCTATTCCCTTATGAAACTTTCCCCATCTTTCACCAAATGCTGATGAGATTGTTCCTCCTTGTGTTGGATGAAAAAACATAACAGCTTTTCCGTTAACCATTTTGCTCTCTTTATATTCTGCCTTTTGATTATTTGTATCTATCTCTTCACCATAAGCATTTAAGCTACTTATTAAAGATAATCCTCCTATGAAGAATACAAATAAAATCGTCACCTTTACGATGTTTTTCTTAAAATAATCCGAGTACATTTAATAAATCTCCTTTTTACAATTTTTTATCGACTTTTTTAAGTTACCCACTCAACTTTATTTTTATTCATTTTTTTATCAAGTTGTTATAGGTACCACTCTTTGTTATAATTATTTTAAATATTAGGAATACTATTATCTTAGAAATATAAACTATTGAGAGGTAAAAATACTATGAGTACTTTCATATTAAAAAACAAAGCCTTAAATTATACTCCTGTAAGTAACATATTTATAGAACAGTATATGCCAAAGGCTAGAGGTGAATTTGTAAAAGTCTTTCTTTTACTTTTAAAACAAAACGTCAATGGTGAGCCTGGAATCAGCTCTGAAATAATGGCTAGAATGCTTAGTTTACTTGAGTCTGATATCATGAATGCGCTACATTATTGGAATGAAGAAGGAGTTTTAAAACTAACTCCTATCGATAAATTTGGAAACTATAGTATAGACTTTTTACCACTTGATTCAGATAAAGCTATAGAATCAGAGGAAGATGAGAGTATTTTAAATGCTTTAACTGAACCTGACGTAACATCGATGTTAAAAGAAATCGAAAAAATACTTTCTAGAACTATAAATTATAAAGAAATGCAAATTTGTATAGAATGGAATAAAAACTTTAATTTTTCTAATGAACTTATCTCACTTTTAGTAGAGTACTGTTCAGCTAAAGAAAAAACTAATTTCAGATACATGGATAAAGTTGCAGCTTCTTGGTACGAAAAAGGAGTTAAATCAATTGATGCAGCTCAATCTCTTATAGCTAGAGATGAAGAAAAGTGGAAAAAGATACGTGAGATACTTAAATATTTAGGTATAAAAAATACTGATATTATGAAGCCACAAGAAGATATGCTTGAAAAGTGGTTATTCATATTCAACTTTAAAGTAGAAATAATTCAAAAAGCTTGTGATAGATGTTTCCAAAGGCTTAATAGAGCTGACTTTAAATATATAGATAGCATACTTACTGATTGGCATAAAAATAAAATTTCAACTGTTGCTGACATTGAACTTAAAGATATAAACTTCAAAAAAGCTCATGGCAATAAAAATTATGCTAACAATAAGAATAATGCTAACAATACTAATAACGTTGGAAAGTTTAATCAACAAGTTACAGGTTTTAGAGAAAAAAATTACGATTATGATGCGCTTCAGCGTGAACTGTTAGGGTGGGATGATTAATGATTAATGGATATCGAGCAGAAGTACTTAAATTATATGAAGAAATTCAATCAATTGAAAAAAATAATTTAAAAGACAGAGTTAAAGAAATCAAAAATAAATTTCCTGAAATTATGGATATTGATGATGAAATTAAAAAATTATCTGTTAGGCTACCTTTATTAATTTTAAAATCTACTACTACAGAAAAAGATGTTCAAGAGTTAAAGGATAAAATTACTGATTTAAGAGCAAAGAAAATGGAAGCATTAGTTGCTAGGGGGTATACCCCTGATTACTTAATGCTTCATTACAGATGTAAAAAATGTAATGATACAGGATACATAGGAACTGTAAGATGTGAATGCTTTAAAGAGAAACTTATAAAGTTATATTATAAAGACTCCGCTCTTGAAAATATAATTACTAAATACAACTTTAAAGATTTTGATTTAAGTCTTTTTCCTAACAAAACAAATCCTAATTATCCAACTCAAAGATTTACACCATATGAAAATATGCAAAGGATATATGATTTTATAACATCTCAATATATTCCAAACTTTAATAAAGCTGATGTAAATCTTTTATTTTTTGGTTTAGCTGGTACAGGGAAAACATTCCTTTCTTACTGTATTGCTAAAGAGCTTTTAGATAGAGGATATTTAGTAGTCTATAAAACAGCTGATGAACTTATCAGAATGCTTGCAGATATAAGATTTAATAAAAATAAAAGCTTAGAAGATTTTATTATTAATTGTGATCTTCTTATTATCGATGATTTGGGTTCTGAGCAAAGCACTGACTTTACTAAAACAGAATTCTTTAATCTTCTAAATAAGAAATTACTTTTAGGAAAGAAAATGCTTATATCTACAAATCTTGGATCTAATGATTTAGATACACATTATGATAGACGTATATCATCAAGACTTTTAGGAAACTTTAAATTAATGATGTTTTATACAGATGATTTAAGAATTGAAAAGAAAAGAAGACATAAATAAAACTCGCTTTAAAAGCGAGTTTTATTTTTAGGATTCTTTCTTTAGTTTTTCTCTATTTTTTAAAATCCTTAAGCTAACTGCATTAGCTGTTAAATTTAATTCTTTAGCAATTTCTTTTACCGACTTTCCAATAAAAAATCTATTTATAAATATATATCTGTCTATTTCATTAAAACCTTGGATTCTATTAACGATATCTGCAAATTCTTTTTTAGATATAAATTCATCAATTAATGCATCTTGATTTTTTTCATAATAATCTTTATATTCAACATTTCTTTTATGCTTCTCTTCTTTTCTATAAATACTTATAGCTGTATATTTAGCTATTGCACCTACCCAATTTTTAAATTTATCATTTGTATATTTAAATTCCTTTATAGAATTCCACACTTTAATTAGCACTTCATTTACACATTCTTCTGAAAGCTCTGCATTCCCTAAATGCATATATGCAATTTTATAAATTAAGTTTCCATATTCATCTAGAACAAATTCTATTGCTTCTTGATTTTTATTTTTAAGCTCTTTAATAAAATTTTCTTTAGTTAGCATTACCTTCACCTACTTTAAAATAAATATTCTTATTATCATCCATATAACAAGTAATACTACAGGTATGGTCATTATCAATGATATTTTATTTACTTTTGAATCAATTTGTTCAGCCATTGTTTTTTCTTTTGTTTCATCCTTAATTCCTAATCCCTTAAGAATCATACATACCTTTTCAATTTCCCCTTCTTTAAAGTCATAATCTCTACATAGCACTATATAATCTCTTTTGACTTCTCGATTACTTACAATGCACATAGAACGTGATTCAAAATATCCTTTAAAATATTCTATCTCTTCTTTATTATAAATTTTAGTTTTAATAAGTCTAAAATAATTATCTAAAAAATGAAAAATAATTTGTTTTGTAGTTATAAAAACATAAAAGTAACATGTAGTTCCATTTAGTAAATTAAAAGACATTCCATTTATTCCACCAGCTTCTAAGCTAGTGTTTACACCTGACTTAAAAAGCCTCTTATATAACAACTCTCCTTCGTATACAGTCATTCTATCAAGATTAGGTAATACAATACTCTTTAACACTTCTGTGTTTTCTACGCCATTTATAACCTTTTTATTTCTTGGATTTAATATAGCTTCATTATCAATTTTTTCATTATCAAATACTTTATAACATGAACTTTCATATTTATTGATTGTTTTATTGACACTAGCTCTGATTCTTTTTATTTGATCTTTTGAAAGATTTTCTTTTGGAAGTTCTAGTTCCTCTAAGTTTAGTAAATCTTTTTTCATAATACCACCTTCTTTGCTTTCTTATAAATATATTCGCTTATAAAACCAAAATCTTTCTATATTTATAAAAAAAAGAAAGACTACTCTAAAATAGAGAAGTCTTTACTTTTTGAGATATTATTGTTTTTTAAAATAAAAAAAAGAAGTAAATTAATACTTCTTTTGGCGACTCAGAAGGGGCTCGAACCCTCGACCTCCGGCGTGACAGGCCGGCACT
>NZ_CAMTIG010000070.1 GCF_947072515.1 uncultured Clostridium sp. | reverse complement strand
GATTTGTGTATAAGAGTCAGGAATAAGTATACATAGAGCAGGGTACCCCTTGGGTGTGCTCTCACGCAAAACAAAAAGTTTTTTGTTATAATTATAACATTGTGTGTTATAATTTATTTTTGTTGAGATTAGTGCAAGAGAAAGGGAGTAAATATGAAATTGAAAAATAATATGAGTTGTTGAAAGTGTAAGATGGGGTTATGAGCTGGTGATAGTGTACATGTTATAACAAGAGCACGAGGTGATCATGAATTAATTGATTATTATAATATTGTAAAAGAACAATATATTTGTAATCATTGTTATCAAATGTGAAATATGCAAACAAATAAAGGGTGTGAATAATGAGTAAATGAGATAAAGAAGTTAAAGGGGTAATTGCTATGGATTTGGTAGGAAAAGCAAATGATGATGAAAGATTTAATCCAAATCCTGCGGAAGAAGTTTTTGAAGAATGAAAGAAGCATATGAAGAAACGATTGGATGATAGTGGTGCAATTCAATTAATTGTTTGAATACCTAGAAGTATGAGAGATGAATTAAAAGTTAAAGCAGCAAAAGATAAGATAAGTGTTTCAAAAATTTTAAGAGTTTTGATTCAAGAGCATTTAGATAAGTAATAATCGTTAGGAGGATATTAAATATGAAGAAACCTTTAATTCTCTACAATTGTGATTTTGAAACACTTACTGAAGGTTCAGAAGATTACAAGAGATTAGGACACACTGCAGTATATTTATGAGGCTATAGAAAATTAGACCCTAATGAACCAAAGAAAATAATAGGTTCTACTATTGAAGAGTGATATGAATCCATCTTTTCTGATTTAACAAATAAAATAATATGATTTCATAATCAAAAATTTGATGGTAATTTTATTGAAAAGTTTTTGATTAACAAAACTAAATTAAAATACATTAATGATATTTCCAATTCAGATAATGAAAAAGCAATGCCTCTTAATTCTTTTAAGATTTTTAGGGATCGTTCAAATTTATATTCAATAGAGATATATAGATTGATTACAAGGGGTGGTAAGAGATATACTACTAGAATTATTATTCATTGCTCTTATTTGCTTTTAAATGCATCTCTTAAAGCACTTGGAAAAGATTACAATTTAGATAAATATCAGCATAAAGAACAATCTAACGTTGAATGATATGATAAAGGCGGCTTTAATATGAATCCTACTTTTGAATTAGAAATGAGAAAATATTTAAAATCGGACTTAGACATACAGGCATTAGCTTTATGAGATTTTCTAAAACATATTGAATTAGATCGTTATTTTAGTTCAGCAGGAAAATCAATTCCATTAAAAAAAATGTTAACTATAGGCGGAATAACAACCAAGATGTTTCATAATTATTTAAAAGAGAAAAAAGAATTGCCTGAAGACAAATATGAATGAAGTGAAATATCTAAGTACAAAGGAAAGGTTAGTTTGGAACAACATATGTTTTCAAGAAATTGATTACAAGGTGGTTTTACTCAATTTAATCCTAAGTTAATCGAATCTCAAAAAGAAAAAGGTTATACTATTGTTTCTTCAAAAAATAAGCGTGCTGTATCAATAGATATTGTATCGGCATATCCGTGAGCAACCACTCAACCAATGCCTTATGGTTTATTAAGTGAAACACCATTTCCAAAATCAGATTTATATATAAATTTAGAATATTATCATTTGAAAGTAAAATCAGCAAAAATTAAAAGTAAGTATTACGATGATTTTGTGATTTTGAAACATTGAGATAAAAAAAATAGTAGAGTTGATAGGTATGTTCGTTATTTAAATAATTTTGAATGTTATTACTTAAAAGAGGAATGAGAGATTATAAATAGAGTTTATGATATTGAGCTTGAATCTCAAAAAATATGATATTCAAAAGCATCAACTTATGTTGAAGAGTTTATATTACCAATATTTAATCTTAAATCTTTAGCAAAACAAATAGGTAAACCTGCTCTTGAGCGTGGAGCAAAGGTAAGACTTGTTGCATTTTATGGACAGTTATGTAAAAAAGTTAATTACAATACTTTAATTGCAGTTTCAAAAGATACATATAATTTTCTGGGAACTAGAAAAAAAGGAGAATATATGTTATCAATTGGAAAGGAAAAATATATTCTTCAAAAAATAAGCGGTAAAAGAGTAGGTAATTATTATTACATTGAGGCATTGAAAATAACTAAAAAACAAAGATTTGCTCCACCAGTACTAATGGGTGCAACTATTACAGCATATACTCGTATAAAATTATGAAATACAATATTAGATTTAGGTTATAAATTTTTTAATTATGCTTCAACTGACGAATTATTTATGAGCTTAAATAAAGAAGAAATTGAGAAAAAAATAACACTGGACAAATATAAGTTAGGTTCATTTGCATTAGCAAAAGAGTATGATAGAATTACTATCGGAGGAGCAAATAGATATTTAGTGTCAAATAATGATGGAAGTAATACAAAATATGGATTTACCGGAATTAATTTTTCTGGACAAACTAATAATGAAATAATAAATTTATTATGTCATGGTGGCGAAATATATAATGCAGGTTTTAAAATTAAAGAAGATTCTCACGGAATTTTATTAACAAGAGTTTCGAAGAAAATAACACAAGGTACAATATAAAAGGAAAAATTATGAGTAAAATAGTATTTAGGTTATCAGGAAAAAAGAATAAAGATTTGTTTCAACCAAATAATGCATATCAATTAAGCAAAATTGTTAATAATACTATAGGCAATAAAATAAAATTATTACAATCAGAGCTAGAATCTAAAAAAGAATTATTAAGCAAAAATAGTGGCTATAATAAAAAAATTGTTTCAAAAAAATTATCAATATTAGTTGATAAAAAGAAAAATATAGACATCGAACTTAGACAATTAAAAAGAGATCAAACATTTTTTAAGAAAAAAAATATTAAATTAAGCAAAAATATTAAATCGCTCTCAGATGCAAAAATTAGAAAGAATTTAAATTTAGGAAAAAATCAATCTGATAAAATTAAAATAACAAAATTAATAAATTCATTAGAATCACCCATTTCTAAAAGAAAGAGAACTAAAGCAGAAATTAGAAAAGAGTTGAATGAAATTACTGATGGTAAATATTCTAGGTTATTAAGAAAAAGAAAAAATTTAGAGAAGCAAAGAGTTGAAGGTATTAAATGGTCTGGTGCTATTGATAGCGCAACTTCTAGTTTTTCGGATTCAATATCAGATTTAACTGAACCAACTCTTAAAAATGATGGAATTGAATTTAATGTTAGAAATGAATTAGATCCATTTAAATTAAAATATGAAAAAGCAGCTGATAAAATATCTAATAATCCTATTATAAATGTTGAAAACGCTATCAGAAGAATAAATGAATTATTTTCATTAGATGCTGAAAGAAATGGAGAAAATATTTCGGAAGGTTCGGAAGGTTGAATTACAAGAGTTTTTGAAATATTGCAACAATCAGGTTTTGCTAATGCAGACGAATTTTATAGCGAGATTATAAAGTATGGTCTGGAAGATATAATAGATTTAGATTTTAAAGAACAATTTATAGATTAAAGTATAATTGAAAAAGGGTAATATGAATAATAAATTAAATGGAATTTTATCAATAATAATAATAACTCTTTTGTCAGGGGGTGTTTTTATTACAGGTATAGTTTTGCAATCAATGGAGATAGAAGGAAATTTAGGAATGTGATTGGGAATAATATCAGGGCCAATCATTAGCCAATGTATAGCTTTACCTTTTAAAGCAATTAATTTTAGATTGAATAAAAACATTGCAAATGATATTAAAAGTTCTCAATTAGGTCATGATACAAGAGTAAGAATTAAGGAAATTGCTAACTCTACAGATTTAGAAGCTGTTAAAATAAGTAGAATTAAAAGAGAAATTGAATAATGAATAAAATTTGATTATATAAATCACCTATTTTTTGAACTAATTCAAGTGAAGATAAACCAACTGATAAATATATTGTTGCACTTGCCTTCGAAGAAGGTGATAAAGAAACTTTTACACCAAACAATGACACATATGATCAGGCCACTTTAACTTCGGGAGCAAGTAATATAACGTATGTTAAATGAAATAATATATATTATTTAGTTGCTTCAAAAATTGTTATGAATAATAATAATTATAAATATATTTTAGAAAAAGATGTATGAGCAAATTTAGCTTTACCTTTTTTTAAAAAACAAAGAAATGTGGCTTTATTAAGAACAAGTGATTCTAATGAAAAAGAAAGTGCGCTTTTGGAAGATTCAAGAATTAATGAAATTCCGCTTATTTATGACGAATGAGAATGAAAGAAAATTGATTATACTCAAATTACAAGGGGTTTGAAGCATCTGAGAGTAAGAAGCAATGAAACTGCATATGTAGAATATACAAGTGTTTCTAGCATTGTTATAAATAATTCTGTATCAACAAATATTTATTATGTTTTTGATAATACTTTTGCTAAATTAAATGAGGGGAAAGATGGTAAAACTGGTTTTAAAATCAATGACCAACCATATGTATTTGTGCCTGTTATAGGTGATGCTACTATTACTTATACTGCAGGAGTAAGTGCTAAATTAAATAATACAGTTTCATTTTTAGATGTTCTTGCTTTAAAGAAAAATTTTATTGGTATTTTTAAGGGACCTGACTTTTTATTAAAAAATATGAATAGAAATTCAAATAATCCCAATTATTCTCCAATTCAATATTTTGTTGGTGCAGAAAGTTTTTCCACAGCATTACCTATTTTATATATGAATGGAGGAGATAATATATTTGCTCAAATTGAAGTTCCTGTTGTTTCAAAATACCAAAAACTTATTTATGAAAATTCTTTAATTTTACAAAATAATTATAACATAAATGCAAAATCAAAAAAATATGAAGTAATTTTTAACGGAGCAGGTTTTATTGCATATAAGGATTCATTAGATAAAAATACAGATATATTTAATAATAACTTGATTGATACAACCATTGATTATGGTTCATATTTACCATCATTGCAAAACTCTTACCAAAGTTATTTACTTGCAAATAAGTCTCAAATTAATGCAGGAATTGCAAAAACTAACGAAAGTCTTGGTCTTGGAGTTATTGGAAGTCTTATTGCTGGACTTGGTGCAGCTCTTGCTATACCAAGTGGTGGAAGTTCATTGGCACTTGCAACTATAGGACTTGGAGTTGCAGGATCTATTACTGGAAATTTTGCTTCTAAAAGACAGATTAATGCAAGAATAAGTGATTTGAAAAAAAATGATTCTAATATTAATCAATCAACAGATATTATCGACAACATTATGGTAAGGTTAATGAATAAATCATATAATGGAAATACTCCTAAAATAATAACTTCATCTTATTTTGTTCAAAGTTTGTCATTAAATTCTCAGGTATTAATAAATGATATATATGATAAATATGGTTTTCCTTCAATTAAAATTAGTTCATATTCTGACTTAGTTACTTATAGTCAAAATAACAAATGGTGTTACTTCGAAGTAAATTTAGCTCAATTTGAGTTTTATATCCAAGGTTCAAAAGATTTTAATCAATTGGAAAAAACATTAATTACTTTGGTTTTTCGCTACGGAATAAGGTTAATAAATGAGTAATTATAAGAAATCAGAAATTGTTCCTAATAGTTTGCACTATCCGCTTGAAAAACTAAGGAGCAGAAAACATACATTTTTTAATTTATTTTCGGTATTGAAAGAATGTGATTCTAAATTAAAAAAAGGTATTGTCGATAAGGTTAATGTTTTTATTGTTAATTTAGAGAAAAATGTTGGTAAAACATATTGAATGAGAGAGCGCATGAACCAACTAGCTAACGAATGTATCGATCAGTTGTCCGAAGGAAAGAATCCTACTTCTATGTTTCTATGAGTTTTTAGAAATGAGAAAATGAAAGAAGGTAGGATGAGTGAAGTAAATACTGATTCCATGTATCAATTCTATATCAGGGGTACAACGATATACACTAAAGGTACGCCCGTTGGAAGAGATAAAAAGGATAATATTATTTACAAAGATAGAAATATTGTTGTAGGTGTTTGAATAGGTTTTAATACCATGCACAATAATAGTTCTAATGTTTACAATGGTTATAAAGAGATGTTTTATGATGAATATCGTTCAAAGAAACCACTTCCCCTGTCCCATGCGCAATTAGAAGTATCAAACTTTATTGTTCTTTTATCAAATTTTCAAAGAGATAAAAAAAATGCTCTTGTTTACTTGTTTGGAAACAATGAACCCGGAGCAGATTTAATAGCGGAGTCGTTAGGGATTCAAAAGAAGTATCCATATTTTATAGATTTAGAAAGAGGAGTATTTTATTTAAACTCGGCAGGAGTTTTTAAGGGATCAATAACTGATAACAACATAGCTAAGCGATTTTCGGTAGGGAATACAAAAATGCAGGAGTTCATGAATAATAATATTTCTATGGAAAGCGATAAGGGAATTACGGATAAAGAAAAGTTTGCAAAGTCTGTTCCTTGAGCATATCTAATGCTTATGGGTAATATGTTTAGGGTATCAATTTATCAAGAAAAACAATGACTTGTACAAAATGTTCAGGAGATAGATTGAATAAGAGACCCTGGTTTAATATCTTTTGCATATCTTACTGAAGATTTAATTCACTCGTCTAGATTGATTCCAATTACTGAAGACTTATTAATTGTGTTTGCTGACTTATATCGAAATGATTTATTATTATTTTGAGAAGGTGGAGCTAAAAACTTATTTAGTGTACTATGAACAAAAATTTTAAAGAAAAATAATTTGTATGAATAAAAAAGTATATTATAAATAGAATAAGAAAAAACACCATATAGGTGTTTTTAGTTTAATATTTTTTAAAATAATCTTAAGATATATTTTTTCAATCTATACTTTTCATTATAAACTCGCTTTCTTTCATATTTCAACTCTATTAATTGTAAAATTAGCATTTAAAGTTCCATTAAAACTTGCTGCAAACCTAAATGCTCCATTATTTCTTGATAACGCTACCATTAATTTAATACTATAAGTTGTTCCAAAGTTAGTATAATTAAAGAATGTAAAATCTCCTGCTCCTGTATGAACATTATAATCATTAGAACTCATAGCATACTCCATTCTTATTATCATAGGAAACCTTGTTCTTGATGCGACACTATTTGTATATGCTAATAGGTAATATTGGTTTGAACCACTAATTAAGTTTCATGTAGCACTATCGAATATAGTTGATATTGTTTCTGTACTATCACCAGCTGTTGTAGTGGATGCGATAGAAGTATTTGCTCTCTTATATAAAGTATCAACATGGGTTTTATCTGCTTTTAAATCAACAGAAGTTTTATCTGCTTTTGATTTAATAGCATCAGCTGTGTATTCTTTAACTCACCTTATGTTAGTTGCTTTATTAACTTCTGGTTCTGTTAATGGAATAGTATACCTTAATATCCCACTATTCTTTATGACAAAATCGTCTGCAAAAGAACTTCCCCTCAAAGAAATGTAAGACGGTGCTTGTATTTCAATAGCATCTTCACTTAATATAGAGAAGGCTCTTTTCGATTTAATAGAATCATCATCTATTAACAATGTATTAAAACTAGTAACGATAGATAAAGATTTTGCTAATGTAATCTCATTAGACTTTGTTGTTAAAGCTTCAATATTTGTAAACTTATTATCTTCAGTAAAATTATTTTCTTTATCATTATAAACAACATTTGATGGAAGAATTGGAGTACCGCCACCTGACGCAGAAATTGTATCTCCAGTTATTGTAATATTAGTACCTGCTATTAGTTTATTTTGTTTGTTTAATATATTATCATCTACATATTTTTTATTAGTAGCACTTGTATTTTTTGTTGGTGTAGCAATATTTTCTAACTCCTTATTGCTAAAATTTAATTCTTTTCCAGCAAGATACAAAATACCTTCAGGAGCATAAAGTTGAATATTATTACTTGAATTTCCTTGTAAAATGTTAAAAATAGGTATTCCATTTTTTCGAACAGTAATTACTTTGTTTTCTCCTGCAGGAATAGCAATAGTTTGATTTTCGGTAAATATATTAGGTTTATCTTGATAAGCAATCGGGAGTTTATTTATTTGCTTTTCTACTTCCAAAGCAATATAAGGTTCTAATTGCTTAATAATCTCACTTATGTCAACTGGTGGAGTTTCAAATACTTTTCACTCTAAAGGACTTGTGTTGGGATTATTACCAATATTATTGTCTATCAACGATAAAGCTCATTTTAATTCACTTTTTTTTGAACCTTTTGTTATCTCTGTAAATTGTACTACAAAATCTTTCCTATAATTAAATGTAGGATTTCAAATTGTATTACTTGCAAAAATAGCATAGTAAACCTGCTCTTTTGTCAATCCATTTCAATAAGAAATATCATATTCAGATAAATATTTGTAAATCCCTGATACAGAATCATAAACTTTTTTTGGAACTCCAAACTCTACTATTTTTGTATTAATATCATCCATTTCTTCTGCAAGAACTTTGATTGCTAATTCATTAGAAGCACCTTTGTAATCAACATCCCCAACAAAAATGCCATTAGCAAATCTTGCTCCACGATCATCATGATCATCATAATAATAAGGTTTAATTACTTTTGTAAATAATGGAGAGAAAGAATCTATAAAAATTGTAATCTCAACTCTATATAATGCCATTTGATTTTGTTTATAAATCCTAAAATTATTTTCAATAAAACTAATATCCTCACTATTGTTTAAAAATTTAGAAGACATATTTGCTCTATCAGCCTCTGTTATTTGTAATTCATCTAATAAATCATTAAAAACTTGATTATTAGGTACGGAAGTGGATTTATTTGTATTAGTACTATCACTTTCATTTGTACTTAAATTAGTACTTTTATTTAAAGCTATATAAAAATCTTTTGAAATTTTTTCTAGCTCCAAAGATTTATTAGTATTTATTTTATTATAAAATGTTAGAAATGAATCTTGGAATTTGTATAAAAAAGCATTTTCAAAAGATAATTCGTCATTAAAAGAGTTTGATTCTTCTCCATAAGCACGTATTAATTGCTTATATATATTTTCAATTTTATATGGAAAATCGGCATCATTTAAATAATATGGATTATTATTCTCTTCATTAATAATGTTAATTACTTTTTTCTCAAAGACAATAATATTATTATAAATTTCACTAAACTTCTTCATTATTTACTCCTTGTGAAAATGCTTGCTTGCTATTTTTTACTTCCTCTAAGTCATCTACCGACTTAACAACATTTACATTTATACCAAACTTTGATTTCATATCTCTTGTAAATTTCTCAAAATTTCTCATTGTAGATACGGCCATTAATTCAGTATTTGTTTTTCCGTCTTCTACTTCAGTAGTAACAACTCTTTCTTTCATGTCATTAACTTTTTCATTCATTCCTAATAAATCTTTACCTCATTTGTAATATTTTATTAAGTCTTCAAGTCCTAAATAGTTGTCGGTCGGAAAATCAAGTTTTTCTATTGTAAAAGGTGCTTCAAGAGCGAGACTTGCATCTTTCATAATATTATTATGAATTTTTGGAGAAGTAAGTTTAAGGAATGTTTCATTATCTTTTAAAGAAGTTTCTAAGTCATCTATAACTGTTTTATTCTTAGAATTATATCAAATAGCAATTTTCTTTAATTTCATAGTTGTACTTGCTCAATACATATCATTCAAATTAAGTATTCCTCGAATAAATCAGCCAAATTTTAATTGAAAAAACTCACTTGTTACATCATTTGAAATAACTACAATCTTACTCATATCACTCAACACGAATCATTTCTTTTGTTGAGGATCTACTTGCGCACTTTGTTGTTCAAATTGAATAATTGCAGGAGCACATCATACCTTGGTTATTTTTTGATATTCATAAGTTATACTTGATATATTAACAATTACATATTCTTTAGGTTTGTACTCATATATACCTACTCTTCCATAAAACATTAAATTTCAAAAAAATGTATTTTCTAAATCTAATAATCGATCTTCTGTAACATCAGCAAATTTATATGTGCCAGATAATTCCCGCATCAAAATATTCATTACTGCAAACTCTGTTAAACCTTCTTTAAAAAAAATATCCGAGTGCAACGCATCATTGACGCCTTCGGATATTCTAGATTGTCTGGCGGAGTTGAATGGAAGGTCTCAACTTTTACCTTTCATTATTTACCTTTTTTTCTTTCAGAATCTACTGCTTTTGAAATTTTTTCAACTTTTTTAGTTTTAGCAAACTTAAATGACACAAGATTCATTAAAGGGTTTACTCTATAATAATCTTTTCATTTTGTAATTGTTTCAAAAGCAGATTTTTTTGGATAATATGTATTTGTAAATTCATTAAATACAGATCTTGTAGCAATAGTTTCTTTGTCAAATATATACATTATTGAATCATCTTCGAAAGTGTCTTCAACAACAATTCCAAATTTATTTGTGAAGTCTTGTCAATATGCAGGATTAAATACATTTCCTAATTCTTGTTCAAGTCTATTTCTAAATTTTGTTGACATTACGATTACAGTAGATTCTTTTTTTGCCGAGTTCATCATTGCTTTAACACCAGTATCAACTCCACCTATTCATAAATTATTACCTGTTTGAGCAGGGTTTCTACCTGCATTAAATTCGTCCGAATAATTATTGTAATATTTATCAGAAAATTCTTTTAAGTAATTAACAATTGATTTGTAATCTGTTGTTGTTGATACATTAATTCTATTTTGATTAACTAATTCTTTAATAGTTGTTACAGCAGTTTTGTAGTCGGCAGGGAGTAATTCGTCGGAAACATTCATTCCAAACAAATATCTTGGTAACTCCCTATGCTCTCTTTGTTTTGCTTTAGCACCAGCGCTTGATTCTAATTGCAATAAACTTGAAAATGCATTTCCATCACGAACAAACTCTCTCATATCAAATTCTGAATATGAATTATCAACAACTCTTTGTATCGAACCTGTTGATGTACTTTGCACTCTTTCAAGTCCATTAACATTTCCTGACGGCAACCAATCATCAATTTCAGTACTTGATTTTTTTGACGATTTAAATCTCATGGTGAGCGTTTGCTCTCCAATACCCCAATCTAGCGATCCCTTGTCCATGAAAGAATATGGATTATTTAGTTCTTTCATTAAATCAACAACTTCAATAATTGCTATTTGTTTATTAAAACCATTTTCAACAGTAGTTGTTAATGCAGTTGTAATTTTCTCTGCAAGTACTTTATTACTTAATGATTCTCCAATTCCGCTATTTTTAAATATTGCATTTCCTACTTTAGAAACAATTGATGACATATTACTTCAGCTCACTTTCTTTTGCATAATCATTGAATAGATCTTGTAATTCTTTTTCAGGAGTTACAGGATTAATAACTTCGGGAGTTACAGGATTAATAACTTCGGGTGTTTTAATAAAATCACTAATTGCTTGTTTAATTCCTTTATCGACTCTTTCTTCTATAACCTTGTCCATTATTGCTTTGAATTGTTCTTTTGTTATTTTTGCCATATTTAAATACCTTTTATTTTCTTGTTATATCAAAATTATACTCAATTTGTGAAAAAACTTTTAATTTTCTTTCATATCTTCTTCATCAGTTTCCTCCTTAGGCCGAATCTTTTCTCCTATAACATAATCAATTTCATCACAAACATCGTCCGCCATAGATTGTTTTAGATATCCAAATGTAATTCCCTGTCTAACTTTTCTTTGAATTGATTGAGGTGTAGCCATATTTTTTAAATATGAAAATAAAATTAAAAATGCTATTCATCCTGATCCGCCAAGTAAAGCAAGAGTAGAAATTATATTTGAATTATTTCCATTAAAGACATAAATTCAATTTATGTCAACTGGATTTATTTCTTGTACCAAAGTTCAAGTTCCTTTTGTACCTTGAAAACTTTCAAGTCCATTAATATCTTCAATAAAAGCGTATAATGGTTTTAAAACAGGTTTTAAAACACCGTTAGACATTGGTGTTATTGCAAATATTGTTAATAGTAGTGTAAAAACGATAACAAGTGCAGTTATTATAAATAAAATAATTTTAATAAAATGTTCTTTTTTTAATTTTCTTAAAATATTATAATTACGATTTGAAATGTTTATTTGCATATTTATCAAGTTTAACTTTCTTTTTTTCTTCTTTACTTATTTTAATTGTTTCGATCAATTTATTTGTATTACTATTATTAGCTTTTATTGTTATTATTTTAAAAATTCCACCAATTGATAATAATGCACCAAGTGCTTCTCCAAGTATTAAACCTGCTTTTATTTTAAAATCATATTCTTCAAAAAGAGATTCTAAACTCACACCTGATCTTAAAGTTTCTGCTAATTTATTATCAATTAAATTATTTTCAATTAAATTATTTAATAATTTATTATAAACTTTTGCGCTTTCTCCACTCATAAATGAGGTTATTATTATTACTAATCCGCAAGTATTCAATATCATAAATAATAATGATCATAATAATATTTCTATTATTTTTTCTTTTTCTCATTTCATATTTACTTCCTTTTATATTGTAATTATAACATAAAAAAAAGGTAGCTTTAAGAGATGTTTTTATTCTCATTTATTAACTATACCGCTTTTTAATAATCTTATAAATCCATCTTCGAAAGTGTCTTTTCCGTTTAAAACAAATTGATAATATACATAAATTTTATTTATGCTTTCTTGATCTTCACCTACGACATGAATTGACTTTATTTGTTTTTCATAAACAAATTCTTTAGTTGGCTTAAAATTATAAGATTCATATATTTGAAATCTGGTTTCATATTCAGGTTTAATAACTTCAGTATTGCTATTGCAACTTATTATTATTGCAGGAAGCAATAATAATGTGCTTGTTTTTAATAATATTATTGTTTTCATAACTATCTTATCAAGGCCCTTCTTAACAACAAATATATTTGTTGTTCAATTTTAATATCATTAGCTAGTGCTAATGTTTTAATCTCTTCAAATTGTTTTTTATTTATTTTAATTTGTTTTCACTCATTTGTATGTTTTAAATTCATTCAGTATCATTTTCTTCAATTTTCATAAAACATTTATAACAAACTTCAACTTCGTCTCAAATTCATATTCATTTAGTTTTTCTAATTAAACCACAATAACTGCACACGCCTGTGGTATCATTCTTATTGCCATCAATTCAGAAAGATTGTTTTTCTTTATAACTATTCACTTGAATCGCCATCCTCGAAACAATCAATTCAGATAATGTCATTTTCATAATAGTTAAGTCTTGCTACAAGAATTATTAAATAATTAAACATCAGTCTTTCTTGTTCTATCAAAAGTTTCTTTTCTTTTGGAGATAAAGTTTTAAATATTTTTCCATTTAAAACTTTATCTAATTTTTTGTGTTTTTCTTCTAATTCAGTATATTCAGTTTTTATTCTCTCTATAAAATTATTATTCATTATTTTGTCTTGTCGTAAATCACCTTTGACTTCTTGAGAATTTTGAATTAAATCACCTTCAACTTTTTGATTACCTTGATGTAAATTACCTTTGACTTTTTGATCACTTTGAATTAAATTACCTTTGACTTTTTGATCACTTTGAATTAAATCACCTTTGACTTCTTGAGAATTTTGAATTAAATCACCTTTGACTTCTTGACCCCATTGATATAAATCATCTTTGACTTTCATTTCTGATATATATACATCCCCTGCAAAATCGATAAAATCTAATCCACTTAAATCTAAATCTCCATCTTCATCTACTGCATTTCTCAATAATCACTCTTTTATTTCTTCTTTATTTTTCATATTACACACCTAACTTTCTTAAAGCATATCTAAAATTTGTCTGTAAAACTTTATTATAACTTTCTTTATTGCACTAATCTCAACAAAAATAAATTATAACACACAATGTTATATTTATAACAAAAAAACATTTTTTTTTTTTTTTTTTTGCCCGAGACCAACCCAAGGGGTACCCTGCTCTATGTATACTTATTCTATTATACACAACTGACGCTGCCACCACCTCATTACGGGTAGAGGGCGGGGGAGGCGGGAGAA
>NZ_CAMTIG010000069.1 GCF_947072515.1 uncultured Clostridium sp. | reverse complement strand
GGACAACTAAGATAATATAGTCCAAAAAGAGTTAGTGTAAAAACTAACTCTTTTTATGCTTTTAAGATTATTCTTCATCAATCTTTTCAAATATTAAATCAAAAGTTTTTGGCTGACCATTATTTCCATAAAATGAAGAGGGAATAGCATTAATATATCTCCAACCTTCATTTGAATACTTTTCAATTAATTCTCTATGATTTGGTTCAGAAAATAGTCCTCCAACCTTAGCTTCAATATACAAATATTTAAATTGCATTAAAATACCTCCATTTTAAAGAAAAATACATTTACTAAGTATATGTTACGTACCTATTTAAATATTAGTAGAATTAAAAAAATTTATAGAAGTATTTAATATTATAGCTTTTAAATAATATCCTCGTAAATAAGTATATTAAATGAAAAAATAAAACTAAAAGATAGACTTACAATAGGTAAAGGAAAAGCTTTAAGAGGGTATTTAGAAGTTATTAAGTATAAAAAGATAATATATTAAATAATAATAGATGGATGAAGATACTTTAAAAATCAGTAAAAATTTAGTAAAATATAAATAGAAAAGGTTTTCATGAATAAAAAGGGGGATATAGAAATGAAAAAATTGATAAATAAACCAGAAGAAGTTTTAGAGGATATGTTAGTTGGATTAGAATATGCTCATGAAGATTATTTAAGACGATTAGATGGGTATGATGTTTTAGTAAGAAAAAATGCACCTATAGAGGGTAAAGTTTCATTGATAAGTGGAGGTGGCAGTGGACATGAACCAGCCCATGGAGGATATATTGGAACAGGAATGTTAGATGGAGCAGTTTGCGGAGCAGTATTTACATCACCTACACCAAATCAAATTTATGAAGCTATAAAAGCTGTTGATAGTGGGAAAGGAACTCTTCTTATAATTAAAAATTATACTGGGGATGTTATGAACTTTGAAATGGCTAAGGAAATGGCTGAGATGGAAGATATTAAAGTTGAAGCTGTTATTGTAAATGATGATGTAGCAGTGGAAGACAGTCTATATACAGCTGGAAGAAGGGGGATTGCTGGAACAGTATTTGTTCATAAAATAGCTGGAGCAAAGGCTGAAAATGGTGGAGATTTAAAGGAAGTTAAGGAGATTGCAGAAAAAGTCATCAAAAATGTTAGAAGCATGGGGATGGCACTAAGTTCTTGTATAGTTCCAGAAGCAGGGAAAGCTAACTTTTCTCTAGCAGAAGATGAAATTGAAATAGGAATGGGGATTCATGGGGAACCAGGAACTCATAGGGAAAAAATAGAAACTGCAGATAAAGTAGCAGAGCAATTAGTAGAGAAGATTTTAAAGGATATAGAGATTAAAGAAAATGAAGAAGTAGCTGTAATGGTAAATGGACTGTCAGGAACACCTCTTATGGAACTTTATATAATTAATAAAAAGGTTAGAGAAATTTTAAATAGCAAAAATATAAAAGTATATAAAACTTTTGTTGGTGAATATATGACATCTTTAGAAATGGCAGGATGTTCAGTGTCAATTTTAAAGCTTGACAGTGAATTAAAAGAGTTATTAGATGCTAAGGCAGACACTCCAGCATTTAAAGTAATATAAAACAGGACAAGCCTAAAGGAGGAATTGAAATGGATAGTAAAAAGGTAATAGAAACTTTAGAAAATATAACGAAAAAGATAGATGAAAATAAAGGATATCTTAGTGAATTAGATGCAGCTATTGGAGATGGAGATCATGGTATAAATCTAAGTAAGGGTTTTAATGAAGTAATAGTAGCAGTAAGAAATGATGAAAATCTATCTGTTGATAAGATACTTAAAAAGGCAGGAATGACACTTGTATCTAAGGTGGGAGGAGCATCAGGACCTCTATATGGAACTGGATTTATGAAGGCATCAATGATTATTAAAGATAAAAATGAAGTTAACATTGAGGATTTCATAAAAATGTTATCTGTTGCATTAGAGGGAATAAAGATGCGTGGAAAGGCTATTGAAGGTGAAAAAACAATGATAGATTCAATGGCACCTGCAATAAGAGCTATGGAAAAAAGTTTTAATGAAAATAAAAGTGAAAAAGAAATTATAAGTAAAGGTGTAGTAGGGGCTAAAATTGGGGTTGAAAAAACTAAGAAGATGATTGCAACAAAAGGAAGAGCAAGTTACCTAGGAGAGAGAAGCTTAGGGCATCAAGATGCAGGAGCAACATCATTTACACTTTTACTTGAAGGAGTTTTAGAGAGTATATAGAAAAAAATTACAGTTAGGAGGATGAAAAAATGGTTGGAGTAGTAGTGGTTTCTCACAGTGAAGATATAGCAAAGGGAGTAGTAGAACTAACATCTCAAATGGCAGGAGATGTAAAGATAATTCAGGCAGGAGGAACTTTTGATGGAAGAATAGGAACAGATGTAGAAAAAATAATAAATGGAATAGAAAGGGCATATTCAGAAGATGGAGTAATAATGCTTTTTGATTTAGGGAGTGCCTTAATGAATTGTGAAATGGCAATAGAAATGTTAGATGATAAATATGATAAAGAAAAAATTTTAATTGTTGATTGTGCATTAGTTGAAGGAGCATTGATCGCAGGAGTATCAAGTTGCATTGGAAAATCTTTAATAGATATAAAAAAAGAATTAGAAGAAGTAAAGTTAAATAAAATAAGTTAGTGAGTACCTTGGTGAGGGGAAAATAGTAATTAACAAGCCTATGGAATTAATTTAATATTCCATAGGCTTGTTAATTATAAAAATGACTCTGCTGCAAAATAGAAAGCAGTTATATGTATGAAGAAAAGTAATTTTAAATATTTAACTTAATTTTAAATAAATATGAATTTATAGAAAAAATTAGAAATTAAGCGTAATATGGATACATAGTAGTTTGATAACAATATTAAATAAATTTATAGATTTTATTTTAAGGGGAGATGAATTTGGATGAAGTGTAGTTGGTGTAATAGAGAAACATCTAATGAAGATTCGATAAAAGTAAATATTGATTTTAATAATTTATATATGTGCTGTGAAGAATGTAAAGAAAATTATGAAGCTTATTATAAATATGCTATGAAAAATCAAGGGAAGTTTATAATTTTAGTTTTAGTTGGGAGTATTGTAATAGTTCCATTTGCAATTTTATCATCAGTATATAGTAAAATTAGTTTACTAGAAATTGGTGGAGGTATAGAATGTGTGTGGTTAGGACTTGTAATGATAAAATTTCCTTTTGCTACAGGATATACAACAAGAGAGATGGGAGCTAAAAAAGCTAAAAAACTTGTTATAAAAATAGGAAAGTTCTTATTAGGAGTAGGAATAATTTTATTAATCTTAGGTATCATAATATTTTTTGTATAGATAGAATTTCTTAACTTATGAATATAGGTTATTCATATATATATTTTAGAATAATTTAAAAACCTTGAGGCAAATCAGCTTCAAGGTTTTTATTATCGAAAAGACTTTTAAATAATATCATCGTAAACAAGTATGATAAAATAAAAAAAATCTCAAAATATGTAATTTAAGAAAAGGATATCACACTAATTAATAGAAATATATCAATGAGAGAAAAATGAGAATGAGAGGGTAAAAAAATGAAAGCAAACGAGAAAGAATTAATAAGATTTTTAGAATCTTCAGATACTAATTTTGTTATACCAGTTTATCAAAGAAATTATGATTGGAAAAAAGAACAGTGTGAACAGTTGTATGATGATTTAGTAAGAATGATAAGAAACAATTATAAAACACATTTTTTTGGAACAATTGTCTCTATATATAATGCTGATGCGAAGACTAGAGAATATTTAATTATAGATGGGCAGCAAAGAATAACAACTGTATCTATATTATTAGTAGCTATATATAATATTTTGAATAGTGGAAGATTAAGTTCAGCAGAGATAATTAAAGAAAAGGTATTAAATCAATATTTAGTAAATCCTTATAGAAATGATGAGAGTAAAATAAAGTTAAGGCCTATAAAAGAAGATAGAAATGTATTTATAAAATTATTTGAAGATGAAGAACTAATAGAAGATTCTAATATAACAGTAAATTACAGATATTTTTATGAGAGAATAATAGATGGGGAAATTACAATAGACCAATTATATTCAGCAATAGAAAGACTTATGATTGTAGAAATTGAACTGAAAAATGAAGAAGATGATCCACAACTTATATTTGAAAGTCTTAACTCAACAGGATTAGATTTAACAGATGCAGATAAAGTAAGAAATTTTATTTTAATGAATCAAGGAGCTAAAAAGCAAGAGATATTATACAATAAGTATTGGAACAAGGTTGAGAAAAATACAGACTATAAAGTATCTCAATTTATAAGAGATTACTTAACAATGAAAGAAAATAAAATTCCTAATATAAATAAAATATATATTAATTTTAAAAGATATATTGAGGTTACTGGAATAGATATAGAAATTTGTTTAGATGATATGTTGAAATTTTCTAAATACTATAGATATTTAAATAATAATTGCACTGGAATAAAAGAAGTGGATGAAATAATAGAAAATATAAATAGATTAGAAGTTACAGTGTCATATCCTTTTTTATTAGAGGTATTTGATGATTATTTTAAAGAAATTATAAATAAAAATCAGCTTATAGAAATAGTTAAGATTATAGAGGCTTATATTTTTAGAAGAATAGTTTGTAAAGAGCCAACTAATGCTTTAAATAAAGTATTTATGAGTTTAGGGAAAGAAATAAAAAAGATTAATAACTATGAAAGTGGATATGTTGAGATACTGAAATATATTTTAGTAAATAAGAAGTCATCTCAAAAATTTCCTAATGAAGATGAGTTCAAATTAAAGTTCCTAGAATGTGATGTATATAATTGGAAAAGTAAAAACAAGATTTATTTGTTAGAGAAGCTTGAAAATCATAATAACAATGAAAAAGTAGATATACAAAATTTAATTACAGAGGGAGTCTTAACTATTGAGCATATTATGCCACAAACACTTACACCTCAGTGGAAAAAGATGCTTGGTGAAAATTATAAGGAAGTATATGAAAAATATATAGGAACTATTGGAAATCTAACATTAACAGGATATAACTCTAACATGAGCAATAAAGCATTTATTGAGAAAAGAGATATGAAGAATGGCTTTAAAGAAAGCCGATTAAAATTAAATAAATATGTAGCAGAACTAGATCAGTGGAATGAAGAAAAAATAAACACTAGAGCAAAGAAATTACTCCAAGAAGCTATTAACATATGGGAGTATCCAATTGTTAATTACACTGTAGAAAACGAAAATAGCAATATATTTAGTTTAGAAGATGAAGACGATTTTACAAATACAAAAATAGATAAATTTAAATTTAAAGATGAATGGATAAAAGTAAAGAATTGGGCAGAACTATATGAGAATATATGTTTAATGTTATACGATATCAATCCAGGAGTATTTATAAGATTAACAAAAAAGAGTTTAGATAAAGATTTTATTAGTAAAAGAGTTTCTAATAAAGAGAAGGGGTTTAGAAGCCCACTAAAAATATCAGAAAATATTTATATAGAAAAAAACTTAAGCACAGAAGCAAAACTATATACATTAAGAGTGATTTTTGATGAATATGGAATTGAGCAAAGTGAATTATTATTTAGTATTAAATAATTGTAAAAACCTTGAGGTAAATTAGCTTCAAGGTTTTTATTATTGAAAAATACTTTTAAATAATAACATTGTAAATAAGTAAAATGAATAAAAGATATTAGGTGTTAGATAAATATGTAATATATACAATAAATTGAATATATAAATTTTAGGAATGATATAATAGAAGCAGGAAGATATATTTATTACAATCCTAATCAAATAATATAAAAGAGGGATGTTAAATGATAAGTATGAAGAATGAATTATTAAATTTAAATAGAGTTATAGATGAGCTATGTTCTGAGAAGAATAATTTTTCTGAAAAAGAAATAGAAAAAAGAAAGAAGAATTTAAAAAGAACTTTTAAAAAATATTATGATTCTAAAAATATTTCTTTTAGTATAGATGTGTTGGATTTAGATAAAATTAATATAGAGACATTTATGAGTAAAAGAAATGAAAAATATGAATTAGGAGTTTGTAATATTGAAGTTTTAAAAATACTTGCATGTTATGGGACAAGTAAGTTAGGAATATTGCAAGAAGAGACATTATATCAAAAAATATTTAAATGGGATGTAAGAAAAAAATTCACAATGAATATTGATGAACTATGCTATATAAGTTTGATAATAACGTCAAAGGAAGTAATAGCATATGAGTTAGATAATTATTTTAGAGTGATAAGAATTAATAGAAATTTTTTTAATGAAATTGGAGAGATAAGTTTTAATCCTTATTGTAGTTATGGAAAACGTGTAAGATTTATATTTAGTAAAAATAATCAATACAACGGGGTTTCATTTAATTGTGAAACAAAGGAATATAATGAAATTTTCAAAATTTTAGTATATTTAAAACCAGATATAGTGAGGTTAAAAAGCAATCCATATTAAAGCAGATAAACAATATATTTAAGATATAAAAAGATGTTATTTACAAACTTAGATTTAAGGAGCATGATATGAATCTAGAAAAATTTATATTAAATTCAGTAAAAGAAAAACAAGAATTTAAGAATAGTGAAATTAAATTTCCATTAATTCAAAAGATTGAGAATGAAGATTTAGATGTATTTATAATCTTTGTATATATTGGAGACAAAGATACAAAAAATGTTTTAGTTATAAGTCCATTAGGTGGAAAAAATATAAAAGAGAATTTAATGAAAAACATAGAAGGAACTAATATTTGGTATAAAAAATATATATCGAAGAATGATATAAAATTTAGATATTATTTCTCTATCAATGACTCATTAGATAATAATTGGTGCAGTAGAATTAAAAATAGAATGTATGATAGACTTAATAATTTAAAATTAAAATTTGATGATGAAACGGTAATGTCCTATGTAGTTATGCCAAAGTGTAAAAATATATTATATAAAAATGAGAACTTAAATAATGGAAAATTAATAAAGCATAATATTTATAGTAATTTTTTAAAAGAGTTTAGAAATCTAGTGATATATAATCCTTATGAAATTAAAGATATAACTAAAGAGTGTGGAGTGATAGTTTTCTTAGATGGAAAAGAACATATTGATTTATTAAATGCTAATTTAATATTAGATAAATTAAATTCAGAACATAAAATACAACCTATAATTGGAATATTTGTTGAATCAAATGAGAAGAGTAGAAGTAGAGATTTAAGATATAATAGTATGTTTGAAAAATTTATAATAAATGAAGCAATACCTTTTGTAAAAAGAAAATATAATATAATTATAGATCCACATAAAAATATTATAACTGGATTTAGTTTAGGAGGAATGATGGCAACTTATATCGCTTTAAGAAATAGTGATATTTTTAGAAATGTAATTTCACAATCTGCATCATATCATTTTAAAGTAAATACTATGAAAAAAGAAATAAGAGATTGCAATAATAAATTGAATATCTATATGGATGTGGGAATATTAGAAGATAGAAATATGATGATTAATCCAAATAATAAAATATATAGTATTTTAAGAAAAAAAGGATTTAAGATAAAATATGAAATGTTTAAAAGTGGACATGATTATTTATCATGGGGAGAATTTTTATATAGAGGGTTAATATTTATTGAGGCAAATTAGTTTCAAGATTTTTTATTACTTTAAAAACTTTTAAATAATATTCTCGTAAATATATAATAAAATAAAAAACAATAAAAGAGTCAATCAGAACTAAGAATTTATTGGTGCATAGTAATATTCCACATAAGTATACAAGGGTAAAGGAATTTAGAAGTATTGTTCCAAATTTCATTTAAAGTTGATGGTATTATAACCCATTTTGGATGTATAATATAATATATGGATTATTATGAGTTAGTTTAATCATAATACGCCTACTCATTTAATCAAAATTCTGTGGGAGAAATGTATTATTACTTGAGGATACTGGAGGAAATATGGAAAAAGAAATCATAAATAAAATAAAAGTAGAAATTAGAAAAAGATGTGATAGTCCTGGTAATTTTTTTGGGAGTGGTAGCTATCAACATATAGAAAGTGTTGCAAAACATGCTGTTGAACTTGCTAAACATTATAATGCTGATGTTGAGGTCTGTGAAATTGCAGGGTGGTTACATGATATTGCGTCTATTACCGATTATAGTTTGTACAAGGAACACCATATTCATGGAGCCAATATAGCGGAGGAGATTCTTAATTTTTATAACTATCCTAAAGATAAAATAGAGTTAGTTAAATTATGTATATTAAACCATAGAGGAAGTATAGAAAAAGAGAGAATATCACAAGAAGAGATATGTCTAGCAGATGCAGATGCTATTTCTCATTACGATAATTTACCATCATTATACTATTTAGCTTTTGTCCAAAGAAAACTTAATATCGATGATGGTACTAATTTTGTTAAAAACAAGCTTGATAGAAGCTATAATAAAATGTCTAGTGAGAGCAAAGAATATTATAAAAACAAAAGAGAACTGATACTATCTATATTAGAGAAATAGAATAAATCTTAAAGGTATTTGCTTTAGGGTTTATTATTGGAGAAAAAATGGGATGAATAAGAAGTTAATTATAATAAATGGAGTAATGGGTGTAGGTAAAACTACTATAAGCAAAATGCTTTATAAGGAACTTGAAAATTCATTTTGGTTAGATGGAGATAATTGTTGGATGATGAATCCATTTAGAGTAAATGATGAAAATAAAAATATGGTTTTAAATAATATAGGATATATGATTAATAATTTTATAAAAAATTCAACTAGTAAATATATAGTGTTTAATTGGGTGATTCATACAGATGAAATAATGAATGATATTTTACAGCAGATTAATATAGAAAATGTTGATGTATATAAAATAACTTTAATGTGTTCTAAAGAAGAATTGATTTCAAGAATAGAAAAAGATATTAAAAATGGATTAAGAGATATAGAAAATATAAATAGAAGCTTAGAAAAATTATCTTTATATGATGAAATGGATACTATTAAAATTGATACAACAGATAAAGATTTTAAAATTATTTTAGAAGAAATAAAGGATATTATATTAGAATAAAGTATATTTAAAATAGAGAAGAAATTGTAAAAATTGTTTTTAAAATAACTGATGGGGGAAAGAGATGTTTGAGTATAAATTTATAGAAGTACCATTAAAGGGTGGTTTTAAAGTGAAAAAAGGGGATAACTTTCAGGTATGTAAGGATATTCTTAATAAAGAAGCAAAAGATGGGTGGAGATTAAAACAAATAGTAGTACCACCAACAGATAACACAGGAGTATATTGCCCATATGCTTACCAAATAATATTTGAAAAAGAAGTTGTTTAAAAGAATTAGTATAAAGCTAATTCTTTTTTATTTTTGAATTATACATTTAAATAATATCCTCGTAAATAAGTATAAAAATAAAACAATATAAAATACTTCTTTTAAGTAATATATAAATTACAAATGCAATATATATTTGACATTTTATATAATAAATGGTATAAAATAAATAGGGGGTATTGAGATGAAAAATAAACGTTTAAAGATAGCAAGAATAGAACTAGATATGAAACAAGATGATTTAGCAAAAGAAGTAGGAGTTACAAGACAAACTATAGGGATGATCGAATCTGGAAGATATAATCCAAGTTTAAATTTATGTATATCAATATGCAAAGTATTAAATAAGACATTAAATGATTTATTTTGGGAGGAAGAATAATGAAAAAAATTATTGATGAGAGAGTTATTAATGAGAAGAGGAAAATTACCAATGAAGCATTTTCTTTAGTAATGGTATTTCTTATAGGATCTATATTGGTGCAACAATATGTTTTTAATGCACCTTTTAAAGAATACATTGTAGAGTTTATTTGTTTCTTTGGAGCTTTAATTTATATAATGATAAAAAATACGTTGGTAGGAAATAAACTTATTTCTGAGAATATAAATAAAAAGAAAACTATAATAGTAAATAGTATAACTACTGGAGGAGTTATATCAATTATAACTATTTATAGAATGATTGATACTACAGGAATTACTAGTGAGATAATTCCAACTGTAATAACTACATTTTTGGTAGGTGCATTATCATCTGTTATAGCATTTTATGCTATAACAAAATTAAATGAGCATAAAGTGAAAAAAATTGAAGAATCCTATGATGAGGAAGATAGTTAATAGTTTTATAGATAATTATTAAAATAAGAATACTAATTTAATCAATTATAAGAAAAATGATAGAAATTAAGGATTAAAAGTAGTGTAAAATTAAGGTTGAGATAGTGTAAAGACTATCTCTTTTTTGTTATAATGTGAGTGTTTAATCTAAGGAGGAAAGAGAAGAATGGGAAAAAAGATTTATTTAGTGGAAGATGAAGTAAACTTAGGTCTATTATTAGAAAAATACTTAACAGTAGAGGGATATGAGGTTAAGATTTTTAATAATGGAACAGATGCTTTAATGCATGTAAATAGCTCTCCTGATTTATGGGTTTTAGATGTTATGTTACCTGATATAGACGGGTATTCTTTAATAAAAGAAATAAAAAAAATAAATGAGGACGCTAAAGTTTTATTTATGTCAGCAAGAAATAAAGAACTTGATAGAGTGTTAGGCTTAGAACTTGGAGGAGAAGATTATATATCAAAACCATTTCTTCCAAGAGAGTTAGTTATAAGAGTAAATAGAATATTAAATAGAAGTGAAAAGAATACTTCTATTATTACATTAAAAGATTATACTATAAAGAAACTTCAAAGAACTGTATATAAAGATTCAGAAGAGATACAGCTTACTAATAAAGAATATGAAATGTTATTATACTTTGCAGAAAATATTAATATGGTTTTATCAAGAGAACAAATTTTAAATAAAGTTTGGGGAGATGACTATTTTGGATCAGACAGAGTAGTGGATGATACTATGAGAAGAGTAAGAAAAAAACTAGATGGATTAAATATATCTACAGTATATGGCTATGGCTATAAACTTATCTTAGGGAATTAACTATGAGAATATTTAAAATAAAATCGTTATATATGAGAATTTGGATAACTTTTACGATTGCTATAATAGGAATAGTTTTTGTATTAACGATTTTATATTCAGTTATATTTAGAAGACTTCAGCTAGAAAATAACGTTAGATATCTTATAAATACTCAAGATAATATTATAAAAGAAATTAATGGTGATACCTTTGATAATGAATATGCATTAATTTATAAGGGCATAGGTTTAGAAAGTTTTATAGTTGAAACTGAAAACAATCAAAGAAAGATAATAAATTTAGATGGAAATTATGATAGTGATGATATTAAGTATTTTAATAGTAATATACGCGATATATCAAATGAAGCAGAGCTTTGGATGGCTTCTTATGCTAAAGATCCAACTTATAAAAATAAGGTATTTATAGAAAGACGTAAATTTGGAGATGCAGAGAAGAGTTATGTATTTGTAATAAGTAATGTAGTGAATTCACAGAATAAAGAAGAGTATATAGTTACATATACTGAAGGAAATGAAACAAAGGCTTTAATATTTATTCTTATATCTATAGGAATACTTTTTATAATTATCAGTTTTTTTGTAGCAAAATTTTTAGCTGGATATATAACGAAGTATTTAAAAAGTGTAGAAAGCTATGCTAAGAAGGTTTCAAGAAAAGAGTGGGTAGAACCTTTAGAGGTAACCACAGATGATGAACTTGGAAGTTTAGTTCATTCTATGAATAACATGAGAATAGAACTTGAAAAGGTAGATAAGGAAGAAAAGATATTTTTCCAAAGTATATCCCATGATTTAAAAACACCAGTTATGATAATTCAAAGTCATGCAGAAGCTTTAATTGATGGAATGTATATAGGAAGCGTAGAAGAGACAGCAGAAATAATAAAGAAGGAATCACAGATTTTAGAAAAGAAGATAAAGCAAATTTTATATTTAAATACATTAGATTATATGTTAGCTAATGATAAAGAAATAAAAGAATTAGATTTAGAGTATTTATTAGATGAAATTTACTATAAATTTAGATTTATAAATAAAAAAATAGATTGGAAATTAAATTTAGAAAAAGAAACTTATATTTATGGTAATGAAGAAAAGTTAGTAACTGCTATAGAGAATATAATAGAAAACTCTTTAAGATATGTAGAAAGTGAAATAGAAATAAAACTCTATAAAAATGATAAGAAAATTATAATAGAAATTTTTAATGATGGAGAAAAGATAAAGGAAGAAGATTTAGAAAATATTTTTGATAATCTTTATAAAGGTAAATCAGGAAATTTTGGATTAGGACTTTATATTACAAGAAAAATTATAGATTATTATAAAGGAACTATATATGTAAAAAATGAAGAAAATGGAGTGAGATTTTTTATAGAATTTGAAAATCACACAAAAATCACATAAAGTTCCCATAAAAAATAGAATTTGATTATATACACTAATACTACAAACCTATTGAATAATAGATAATAGGGTGAAGAGGTAGATTATTAGGAGTGATTAAATTGAATAAGTTTCAAAAAAAGAGTATGAGATTATTTTTATTGAGTTTGATAATAGTTATAGTAGCAGCAATAGGAATACTTTTTTCTATAGTAACAGGATTTGCAACTAATTTAGGGTTTATAAGACAATATGTATACTCTTCTGATATAGGGATAGCAGGAGCAGTAATTATAGGAGCAACTTTTTGTATATTTATATTTAGAAGAATTGTAAGATATTTAGATATGGATGAACTTTTAGATGCGCTATTAAAGCTAGGAATTAAGATATTACAAAAAATCCATATTCCATTAGCAATGATAGGATTTGCAGTAATTTCATTTCATGTGTACATATTTATTAACTTAGGATTTAAATGGACATTAGGATATATTTTTGGGGCATTAGCAGCTATAGATTTATTAATTCTTGTAATTTCAGGAGTATTAAGAATATTCAATAAAGGAATTAAGAGTCATAAAGTCTTAGGAATGATATTACTAGTCTTAACAATAATACATATTGGATTAGTTAAATTCTTCCCATTATTAATGTTATAAGATATAGAAATTTAGAAACAGTAAATTTGGATTTCTATAAAGTTATACATTACTGATTAATTTTAAATATATATTAATTAAAATAAAAATAAGAAAGTGAGATAAAACTCACTTTCTTATTTTGTTTTATAAAATTTTTAGTATAAAGAATTTATTTTATATACATTTGCATTGGATAAGATAAATATTCTACATTATCAAGTTTTTCAACTGTAATATATCCTGGTTTTGCATTAATAATAGTTGGAATTCTATTTACTATAGTTGCACAAGTATGTTCTACAGTTGCTGGCTTAGTAACAAAGAAGGAAGTATCTGGTTCACCAATTATTTTCCAATCACACATATCTCCATCATCAGCGCCATAAACTTTACCAATACATTGAGTTTCTATTATAGGCCCTTGGAAAGTTTCAGTTGTAACTACAGCACTCATTCCAATACAATTTCCTTTAGGAATTGTATCTCCCATAGTTTCAGAATATAAATCCTTATCATAGAAATAAGGTACACATTTTTGTGTTTGAGATTTTATAGTCCATCCCATTTTTGAACAAAGAGTTTCATTAGAGTTCCATACATATGAAGGTTCTAAAACTTCAGGATGAGCAATTTTTTCTTCAAATTCTTCTGGTGTAAGGCCAACACCATGAGCTTGAGCTAAAGCTAGTCCATAATCTTCTACATTGTAGCTTACAGCACCTTCTATTTTAGTAATGTTATGAACACCACCAGCTACACAGCCAATCATGTTTATCCAATAAATATCTTGCATTCCAGATCCAACGATTGTACAGTTATTTTCCTTTGCAAGTTTATCTAATTTATTTGTAATAGCAGAAGCTGTTGTCCAAGGATAAATAGCTTCCTCACAAGTAGTAACTATATTAATACCTCTTTTTGCACATTTTTCAAAATGAGGTAAAACATCATCCATAAAACTAAAAAGAGTTACGATAGCAATATCAGCATCACATTGGTCTAAAACTTCATCAGCATTATTGCTTATTTTAACACCTAATTTAACACCTAGTTCTGCAAAATCTCCAATATCCATTCCAACTACTTCAGGATTAACATCTATAGCACCAACTATTTCAGCACCTTTTTCATATAAGTATCTTAAAGTATATTTTGCCATTTTCCCACAACCATATTGAATTACACGAATCTTTTCTTTATTCATAAAAAAACCTCCTACAAAATAACATATAAAAATAAGTTTTAATATTCTTAGTAACTGTTTACATATTTAAGTATAGAGGTTGTAGTAAGTATAAGGTCAATACTTAGCGAATAAAATACTTATTCTTGTTTAATTGGAATTTGTAATCTTAAATACATTTCACGTTCTTTTTCATTAGTAAAAGGAATATCAGTAATAGTTTCACATAAGTAATCACCACAGGGAATATAACCTCTTGAATACACCTCTTTTAAAAGCTTTTTAGCATAATGTACTTCATTTTCAAATTTATCACAATAAATACTTAAATACATATGAGCAGGAACTTCTTTAATAAG
>NZ_CAMTIG010000068.1 GCF_947072515.1 uncultured Clostridium sp. | reverse complement strand
CTATCAGAGAAGGTGGAAGAACTGTAGGTTCAGGAGTTGTTACTAAAGTTTTAGCATAATTTCTAAATTTGCATAAATGGGCTAGGTATTACAAAATCCTAGTCCTTTAAAAAGAATAGAACATTGACAGTTTTTGAAATTTGTGATAATGTGGGAAAGTAATTCAATTATTACAAATAAAAAGACAGTAAGAGGACAATACGTCTCTTAGAATATATATCAAACTGGAGGTGCACATCGTGAGAGTAAAAATAACTTTAGCATGCACAGAGTGTAAACAAAGAAACTATAGCTCAATGAAGAACAAGAAAAACAACCCAGATAGAATTGAAATGCAAAAATATTGCAAATTCTGTAAAAAGCACACTCTTCATAGAGAAACTAAGTAATTAGCGATTTTAAGCAGACACAGACTTAAATAAGATTAAGGATGTGAAAAAAATTATGACTGGTAATAAAGTAAAAGATGCTCCTTCTAAAAAAGGAGGATTAATGGGTTTCTTAAAGGGAGTAAAGAACGAATTCAAAAGAATTGTTTGGCCTTCTAGAGAAGAAACTAAAAAAGCATTAATTGCTGTTCTAGGATTCACTATTATATACGTTGTATTAGTAGGTGGATTTGACTATATTTTTCAAAACCTCTTCCAAGTAGTTTTGAAACTGAAATAAAGGAGGTTTACCGATTAATATGAGTGAAATAGCAAGATGGTACGTAGTACATACGTATTCTGGTTATGAAAATAAAGTTAAAGCTAATATTGAGAAAACTATTGAAAATAGAAATCTTCAACACCTTATACAAGATATACAAATTCCTATGGAAGAAGTTATCGATGAGGAAAAGAAGGATAAAGATGGTAATCCTAAGGTTAGCTATAAGAAGAAGTTTCCTGGATACGTAATAGTAAAAATGCTAATGACAGACGAATCATGGTATGTTGTTAGAAATACAAGAGGTGTAACAGGATTCGTAGGACCTGGTTCTAAACCAGTGCCTCTTACTGAAATAGAGATTGAATCTATGGGAGTGGTAGAACTACCTAGAGAAACAGATCTTGAAGTTGGTGAAAGCATAAAGGTTATCTCAGGACCACTGAGAGACTTTGTTGGAACTATTCAAGAAATCAATCTTGAGAAGCTTAAAATTAAAGCTTCAGTTGATATGTTTGGCAGAGAAACTCTTGCTGAACTAGATTTTAACCAAGTAGAAAAATTAGTTTAATTTAATTTTAGTCTATTAAGACTAATGTTTTAAGTAAGTGGGAGGGCAAAAGCCCGTTTACCACAGTATAGGAGGAATAAAAACATGGCTAAGAAAGTAACTGGAATGATCAAACTTCAACTTGCTGCAGGAAAGGCAACTCCAGCACCACCAGTTGGACCAGCATTAGGACAACACGGTGTTAACATCATGGGATTCTGTAAGGAGTTCAACGCAAAGACTGCTGATAAAGCTGGATTAATAATACCAGTAGTAATTACTGTATATCAAGATAGATCTTTTAGCTTTATCTTAAAGACTCCTCCAGCTGCAGTTCTAATCAAAAAAGAATTAGGACTTGAAAGCGGATCAGGAGTGCCAAACAAAACTAAAGTTGGTAAGTTAACTAAAGATCAAGTAAGAAAGATCGCAGAAATGAAAATGCCAGACTTAAATGCAGCTAGTGTAGAAAGCGCTATGAGAATGATCGCTGGAACTGCAAGAAGTATGGGAGTAACTATTGAAGAGTAATTCACAAAAATAGTGGGAGGTAAGAACCGCTAATACCACAAAGGAGGCTTATTATGGGAAAGAAATATGTTGAAAGTGCAAAATTAATTGATAAAAGTGCTTTATATAATGTAACAGAAGCGTTAGATCTTGCTGTTAAAACTGCAAAAGCTAACTTCGATGAAACAATCGAATTACACGTGAGACTTGGGGTAGATCCAAGACACGCTGACCAACAAGTTAGAGGTGCAGTAGTTTTACCACACGGAACAGGTAAAACAGTTAGAGTTTTAGTTTTCGCTAAAGGAGACAAAGCTAAAGAAGCTCAAGAAGCTGGTGCAGATTTCGTTGGAGCTGAGGAATTAGTTCAAAAGATCCAATCAGAAAACTGGTTTGAATATGATGTAGTAGTTGCTACTCCAGATATGATGGGTGTAGTTGGTAGAATTGGTAGAGTTTTAGGACCTAAAGGATTAATGCCAAACCCTAAATCAGGAACAGTAACATTTGATGTTTCTAAAGCAATTGCTGATATCAAAGCTGGTAAAGTTGAATATAGAGTTGATAAAACTGCTATAATTCACTGTCCAATTGGTAAAAAATCATTTGGAGCTGGAAACTTAAAAGAAAACTACACTACTTTAATGGATGCTATAGTTAAAGCTAAACCAGCTGCAGCTAAAGGGCAATACATTAAATCAGTAAGTATTTCAAGCACAATGGGACCTGGAGCAAAAATAAATCCAGGAAAAGTAATAGAATAGTAGTTGACTTATTTTAAAATAAGTGATATAATCTAATACGTTGTGAAAAGTTAAAAATATTCCGTAGACCGTGGGTGCCGTAAAGGTGTAACGTAAATCAACCTGCCGAGGGTGATTTGGATTTCAAGATCTTCCTCAGTCTACGGGAAGATCTTTTTTAATACGAAAAAAGCAGTTAATACTGTGAGGAGGTGGACACACATTGAACAAGAGCAGAGAATTAAAAGCAGCAAAAGTTGCTGAAATTAAAGAGAAATTAGAAAAAGCTCAAGGTGTTGTTTTAGCTGATTACCAAGGTCTTACAGTTGAAGAAGATACTCAACTAAGAAAGAACTTAAGAGAAGCTGGCATAGAATACAAGGTATATAAAAACAAATTAGTAGCAAGAGCTGCTGAAGAGTTAGGACTAGGAGATGTAGTTTCACATCTTGAAGGACCTGTATCAATAGCATTCGGATATGAAGATGCTACAGCTCCAGCAAGAATCTTAAATGATTTTGCTAAAGATCACAAGAAAATTGAGTTAAAAGCTGGTATAGTTGATAAAGTTGTTTACGATAAAGAAATGATCGTAAAAATCGCTTCAATACCATCAAAAGAAGTTCTTATTGCGAAACTTCTTGGAAGTATCAAGGCTCCATTATCAAACCTTGCATACTTATTAAATGCAATAAAAGAGAAAAAAGAAGCTGAATCAGCTGAATAATTATAACTTAACTATAAAATAGTTAGTTTTTGAAAAATTTTGGAGGTGCAATTAAAATGACAAGAGAAGATATAATTCAAGCAATAAAAGAAATGAGCGTTTTAGATTTAAACGAATTAGTAACAGCTTGCGAAGAGGAATTTGGAGTAAGCGCTGCTGCACCAGTAGCAGTAGCAGGAGCAGTAGCTGGTGGAGCTGCTGAAGAAAAAACTGAATTTGACGTAGTTTTAGCTAACGCTGGAGCTAGCAAAATCAAAGTAATCAAAGTTGTTAGAGAAATAACTGGATTAGGATTAAAAGAAGCTAAAGAAATCGTAGATGGAGCTCCTAAAACATTAAAAGAAGCTGTATCTAAAGATGAAGCTGAAGAAATGAAAGCTAAATTAGCTGAAGTTGGAGCAGAAGTAGAAGTAAAATAATTTTACTTTAGATAACTTCATAAAGGTGCTTGTAAAAGCACCTTTTTATTTTCAAAAGGAACTATATAAAATATCCCTAATTTAATATGGATAATTTATATAGTTTTATTTATAAATAAAATTTTATATATACAATAAAAAATATATGTAAACTGTTGACAAGAAAAGAACGATATGATACTATCGTATAATGTACTATTCATAATGGAGAAGTATATTTAGTTTGAATAAGTATAGCAAAGGATTTTAATGGCTATACTAAAAAAGATGCTGTCCGAAAGCTAAGGTCCTTAGGGGAATTATGCTTTTGGTTATTTTAGTTTATACAAGGGGTGAAAATTCATGGTACATCCTGTCCAATCTGGAAAAAGAACAAGAATGAGTTTTGGTAAAGTTAAAGCCGCTGCGGATATGCCAAATCTTATAGAAGTACAATTAGATTCATATGAATGGTTTTTAAGGGAAGGTCTTCACGAAGTATTTGATGACATTAATCCTATCGGAAACTTTACAGGGAATCTTGTACTTGAGTTTGTAGATTACAAACTTGATATGGATAATATTAAATATTCAGTGGAAGAGTGTAAGGAGAGAGATTCTACTTATGCTGCACCATTAAAAGTATCAGTAAGACTTACTAATACTGAAACTGGAGAAATCAAGGAACAAGAAGTGTTTATGGGAGATTTCCCATTAATGACTGAACAAGGAACATTTATAATTAATGGGGCTGAAAGAGTTATAGTAAGCCAATTAGTTAGATCTCCAGGTGTATACTATAGCCTGAATCGTGATAAACACGGTAAGAAATTATTCTCAGCTACTGTTATTCCAAACAGAGGTGCATGGTTAGAGTATGAAACAGATTCTAATGATATTATATATGTTAGAATTGACAAAACAAGAAAACTTCCAATAAGTATTTTAGCTAGAGCTATGGGTATAGGAAGTGATCAAGAATTATTAGAATACTTTGGTGAGGAAGAAAGATTCCAAGCAAGTATCGAAAAAGATAATACAAAGACTACAGAAGAAGCTCTTTTAGAAATCTATAAGAGATTAAGACCAGGTGAACCACCAACTGTGGATAGCGCTATGTCATTAATTGATTCTTTATTCTTTGATGCTAAGAGATATGACCTTTCAAGAGTAGGTAGATACAAGTTCAATAAAAAACTTGCTATTAACTTAAGATTAGCAAATCAAGTAGCAGCTACTGATGTTATCAATCCATCTACTGGTGAGATAATGGTAGAACAAGGACAAAAAATAACAAGAGAAATGGCTTCAGAAATACAAAATGCAGGTATAAATACAGTTGATATTTTAATTGAAGATAAAATTATCAAAGTTATAGGTAACCATTTCGTTGATATTACTAAACATATTTCTTTTGATCTAAGTGATTTAAACATAAAGGAATTAGTTCATTATCCAACTTTAAAAGAAATCTTAGATAACTTCAGTGATGAAGAAAGTATTAAAGATGAAATAAAGAAAAATATCAATAAATTAATACCAAAACACATAATTAAGGATGATATATTCTCAACTATTAGTTATGAATTAGGATTAGCTTATGGTATTGGATATGTAGATGATATAGATCATTTAGGAAACAGAAGATTAAGATCAGTTGGAGAATTATTACAAAATCAATTTAGAATTGGTTTATCAAGAATGGAAAGAGTAGTTAAAGAGAGAATGACTATTCAAGACCAAGAAGCAATAACTCCACAAATGCTTATAAATATAAGACCAGTTGCAGCAGCTATTAAAGAATTCTTTGGTAGTTCTCAATTATCACAATTCATGGATCAAACAAATCCATTATCAGAATTAACTCATAAGAGAAGATTATCTGCATTAGGACCTGGAGGACTTTCAAGAGAAAGAGCCGGATTCGAAGTTAGAGACGTTCACCATTCACATTATGGAAGAATGTGTCCAATCGAGACTCCAGAAGGACCAAATATAGGATTAATCAACTCACTAGCTACTTATGCTAGAGTTAATGAATATGGATTTATTGAAACTCCATATAGAATAATTGATAAAGCTGATAAAAGAGCAACTGATGAAATTAGATATTTCACTGCTGATGAAGAAGATCAATATCTAGTAGCTCAGGCAAATGAGCCAATGGATGAAAATGGGTATTTCTTACATGATAAGATAACAGTTAGATATCTTGAAGATGTAATGATTGTTCCATCTTCAGAAGTAGATTTAATGGACGTTTCACCTAGACAAATCGTATCTGTAGCAACAGCTATGATTCCATTCTTAGAAAATGATGATGCCACAAGAGCCCTAATGGGATCAAACATGCAACGTCAAGCAGTACCACTATTAAAGCCACAAGCTCCAATAGTTGGAACAGGAATAGAATACAGAGCAGCAGCAGATTCAGGGGTATTACCAAAAGCAAAAAATGCTGGGGTAGTAACTTATGTAAGTGCTAGTGAAATAAGAGTTAAAAGAGATGCTGATGGCGGAACTGATGCTTATAAACTATTAAAGTTTAAAAGAAGTAACCAAGGAACTTGTATTAATCAAAGACCTTTAGTTGCTGTTGGAGAAATGGTATTTAAAAATCAAGTTCTTGCAGATGGACCATCAACAGATCTAGGAGAAATAGCATTAGGTAAAAACATTAGAATGGGATTCATAACTTGGGAAGGTTATAACTATGAAGATGCGATGCTTATTTCAGAAGAATTAGTTAGAGAAGATGTATTTACATCTATTCATATAGAAGAATACGAATGTGAAGCTAGAGACACTAAATTAGGACCTGAAGAAATAACAAGGGATATTCCTAATGTAAGTGAAGATGCTTTAAAAGACATCGATGAAAGAGGAATTATCAGAATCGGTGCTGAAGTTAGATCAGGAGACATCTTAGTTGGTAAAGTAACTCCAAAAGGTGAGACTGAATTAACAGCAGAAGAAAGATTATTAAGAGCTATATTTGGTGAAAAAGCTAGAGAAGTTAGAGATACTTCATTAAGAGTACCTCATGGAGAAGCTGGTATCATAGTAGATATTAAAGTATTTACTAGAGAAAATGGTGATGAATTAAATCCAGGAGTTAACGAGTTAGTTAGATGTTACATCGCTCAAAAGAGAAAAATCTCTGTTGGGGATAAGATGGCAGGACGTCACGGTAACAAAGGGGTTATTTCAAGAGTTCTTCCAGAAGAAGATATGCCATTCTTACCAGATGGTAGACCACTTCAAATCTGCTTAAACCCATTAGGGGTTCCATCACGTATGAATATAGGTCAGGTATTAGAAGTTCACTTAGGATGGGCTGCAAGTCAATTAGGATGGCATATTGCTACTCCTGTATTTGATGGAGCTACAGAAAGTGATATCGAAGAATGTTTAGAAAAAGCAGGATATAATGCACATGGAAAAACTGTTCTATACGATGGAAGAACAGGAGAAGCATTTGATAATGAAGTAACAGTTGGTATAATGTATATCTTAAAACTTGCTCACTTAGTAGACGATAAGATTCACGCAAGATCAACTGGTCCATACTCACTAGTAACTCAACAACCACTTGGAGGAAAAGCTCAATTTGGTGGTCAAAGATTCGGGGAGATGGAAGTTTGGGCATTAGAAGCATATGGTGCAGCTCACACATTACAAGAAATTTTAACTGTTAAATCTGATGACGTTGTAGGAAGAGTTAAAACTTACGAAGCAATAGTTAAGGGTGAAAATATACCTGAACCAGGAGTTCCAGAATCATTTAAGGTTCTTATTAAGGAATTACAGGCACTTTGTTTAGATATTAAAGTTTTAAATGACGACAATGAGGAAGTTAAGTTAAAAGAGTCAGCTGAGGAAGAATCAGAAGATTTAGAAGTAAATATTGATGGAACAGAAGAATTAGTTCCTGGAGAAACTGTAGCAAATACAGATGATAGTTATACTTCAGAGGAAGAAGTCGAAGAAGAAGAGTTTGATGGATTCCAACTTGAAGATCTAGATGAGAATCTAGAACTTGATGATTTTAATGATGAACACTAATTTTGAAGGGAGGCTTACCCTTGTTTGAATTAAATAATTTTGATGCAATACAAATAGGTTTAGCATCTCCAGAACAGATCAGAGCATGGTCAAGAGGAGAAGTTAAAAAACCAGAAACAATTAACTACAGAACATTAAAACCAGAAAGAGATGGTTTATTCTGTGAAAGAATTTTTGGACCAATAAAAGACTGGGAATGTCATTGTGGTAAATATAAGAGAGTAAGATATAAAGGAATAGTTTGTGACAGATGTGGTGTTGAAGTTACAAAAGCTAAAGTAAGAAGAGAGAGAATGGGGCATATAGAACTTGCTGCCCCAGTATCTCATATTTGGTACTTTAAAGGAATTCCATCAAGAATGGGATTAATTCTTGATATGTCACCAAGATCTTTAGAAAAAATACTTTATTTTGCTTCATATGTAGTTATAGATCCAAAAGAAACACCATTATTAAAGAAACAACTTCTTAATGAAAAAGAATTCAGAGAAGCAATCGATAAATATGGTGAAGAAAGCTTTGTAGCTGGAATGGGAGCAGAAGCTATCCAAGAGTTACTAGGTGAAATAAACTTAGAAGCACAATCTAAAGAATTAAAAGAAGAATTAAAGCAAAGTACTGGTCAAAAGAAGGTAAGAATAATTAGAAGATTAGAAGTAATCGAATCATTCAAAACTTCTGGTAATGATCCAAGATGGATGATTATAAATGTAATACCAGTAATTCCACCAGATTTAAGACCAATGGTTCAATTAGATGGAGGAAGATTTGCAACTTCTGATTTAAATGACTTATATAGAAGAGTTATTAATAGAAATAACAGACTTAAAAAGTTATTAGATTTAGGAGCACCAGATATAATCGTTAGAAATGAAAAGAGAATGCTTCAAGAAGCAGTAGATGCTCTTATTGATAACGGTAGAAGAGGAAGACCAGTAACTGGTCCTGGAAATAGACCACTTAAGTCTCTTTCAGATATGCTTAAAGGTAAGCAAGGAAGATTTAGACAAAACTTACTTGGTAAGAGAGTTGACTATTCAGGAAGATCAGTTATTGTTGTTGGGCCTGAATTACAAATGTACCAATGTGGATTACCAAAAGAAATGGCTTTAGAGTTATTTAAACCATTTGTTATGAAAAAATTAGTTGCTGATGGTGTTGCACATAACATTAAAAGTGCTAAAAGAATGGTAGAAAGAGTAAGTCCACAAGTTTGGGATATATTAGAAGAAGTAATTACTGATCATCCAGTTTTACTTAACCGTGCCCCTACTCTACACAGACTTGGAATTCAAGCATTCCAACCTGTTTTAGTAGAAGGTAGAGCTATTAAACTTCATCCATTAGTATGTACAGCATACAATGCTGACTTTGATGGAGATCAAATGGCTGTTCACGTACCTTTATCAGTTGAAGCTCAAGCAGAAGCTAGATTCTTAATGCTTGCAGCTGGAAATATAATGAAACCTTCTGATGGTAAGCCAGTATCAGTTCCTACACAGGATATGGTTCTTGGAACATACTACATCACTATGGAAAAAGAAGGTGCTGAAGGAAGTGGAAAATACTTCTCATCTAAAGATGAAGCAATTATGGCTTATCAAGTTAAAGCTATAGAAATTCATGCTGATATATTCGTAAGATTATATAGAGAAGTAGAAGGGGAAATGAAATCAGGAATAATTAAGACTACTGTTGGTAAATTAATATTCAATGAATCTATTCCTCAAGACTTAGGATTTGTAGATAGAGAAAATCCTGAAGAAATGTTTAATTTAGAAGTAGACTTCTTAATAACTAAAAAATCTTTAGGGACATTAATAAATAAATGCTACATGAAACATGGAGCAACTAAAACATCAATAATGCTTGATAAAATCAAAGCATTAGGATATCATTATTCATCAATTGGAGCTATTACAGTAGCTGCATCAGATATGATAGTACCTCCAGAAAAATACGATCTATTAAAAGAAGCTGATGAAACAGTAGATAAAATAGAAAAAATGTATAAAAGAGGATTCATATCAGAGGAAGAAAGATATGAAAGAGTAATTGAAAAATGGACTAAAACTACTGAAGATGTTGCCAATGTACTTATGGATAGTTTGGATAAATTCAATCCAATATTCATGATGGCTGATTCAGGAGCCAGAGGATCAAAATCTCAGATTAAGCAATTAGCTGGGATGAGAGGACTTATGGCGAGTCCATCAGGTAAAATCCTTGAATTACCAATCAGAGCTTCATTCAGAGAAGGTCTTGACGTATTAGAATACTTCATGTCTACTCACGGAGCAAGAAAAGGGAATGCCGATACTGCACTTAAAACTGCCGATTCGGGATACTTAACAAGAAGACTTGTTGACGTTTCACAAGATGTTATTGTAAGATCAGAAGATTGCGGAAGCACAAACGGTATAGTAGTTTCTGAAATTAAAGAAGGAAATGAAGTTATTGAAGGATTAGAAGAAAGATTAACTGGAAGATATACAGCAGAAGATATAATTGATCCAATTACTGGAGATGTTATAGCAGCATTTGATACTTATATGGATCAACCATTAGCTGAAAAAATTACTAAAACTGGTATCAAAAAAGTTAAGATTAGATCACCATTTACTTGTAAGTGTAAAATTGGAGTATGTTCAAAATGTTATGGTATGAATATGGCAACTGCTCAAAAGATTAATATTGGAGAAGCTGTTGGTATAATAGCTGCACAATCAATCGGAGAGCCAGGAACACAGCTTACAATGAGAACATTCCATACAGGAGGAGTTGCTTCTGCTGGAGATATCACTCAAGGTCTTCCAAGGGTTGAAGAGTTATTTGAAGCTAGAAAACCAAAAGGTCTTGCAATAGTAAGTGAAATAAATGGAACTGTTAGAATCGAGGAAACTAAGAAGAAGAGAACAGTTCATGTAATGGGAGCAAATGGAGAAGAAGTAAGCTACGATATTCCATTTGGTTCAAGAATAAAAGTTTCTAACGATGAAATGGTAGAAGCTGGAGATGAAATAACTGAAGGTTCGGTTAACCCACATGATATCATGGCTATCAAAGGTGTTGACGGAGCAAGAAGATACCTTTTAGCAGAAGTTCAAAAAGTTTATAGACTTCAAGGGGTTGATATTAACGATAAACACTTAGAAGTTGTTGTTAAACAAATGACTAGAAAGATAAAAGTAACAGATTCTGGAGATACTAAGTTATTACCAGGAACTACTATAGATATATATGATTTTAAGGAAGAAAATGAAAGAGTAAAAGAGTTTGGTGGAGAACCAGGTAAGGGAGACCAAGTATTACTTGGAATCACTAAAGCAGCTCTTGCTACTGACAGTTTCTTATCAGCAGCTTCATTCCAAGAAACAACAAGAGTTCTTACTGAAGCAGCAATCAAAGGAAAAATAGATCCATTAGTAGGATTAAAAGAAAATGTTATTATCGGAAAACTAATTCCTGCAGGAACTGGTTTGATGAAATACAGAGGTGTAAGATTAGATATTGAAGAAGAAGTTAATGAAGAAGAAATTTCATTAATTAATGAATAATTTAACTTATTGACATCTGTTTTTTTAAATGATACAATACGAGTTGTGTGTTTTTAAACATACAACTCGTTAAAAAATGATTATTTTGCAAAAAATTACAAAATAATTAATAAAAAATAAGTAGATTTTATAGTTAATATATTGTATAATCTACTATAGTTCAAGTAGACACATTTCGTGTTTTAAAGTTGGATAAATAGTCGAAATGCGACTATTTAAGTTCGATTTATCTAATATTTATATATAGATAAATAAAATTCAGGAGGTGAAAAAATGCCAACTATAAGCCAATTAGTAAGAAAAGGAAGAAAAGTTGCTGTAAGCAAATCAAACTCACCAGCTCTTAAAAACTGTCCACAAAGAAGAGGAGTATGTACAGTAGTTAAAACATCTACTCCAAAGAAGCCTAACTCAGCCCTAAGAAAGGTTGCTAGAGTAAGACTTACAAATGGATTCGAAGTTACTGCATACATTGGTGGTGTAGGTCACAACTTACAAGAACATAGTGTTGTTCTTATAAGAGGTGGAAGAGTAAAAGACCTTCCTGGGGTTAGATACCACGTAGTTAGAGGAGCTCTAGATTGCGCAGGTGTTGCTAACAGAATGCAAGGAAGATCAAAATACGGTGCTAAGAAACCTAAGAAATAGGTTCTTAAACTAATGTGGTGCTTATCTGGGGCGTTTACATAGATTTTATAAGGATATTTATTTAGTTTATATAGATGTAGAGAGAAGCACTTTACGGTATGAAAATTACCGAGTACCAATGAACTTAAATTTAATTTGTTAAGGAGGGAAGAAAAGTGCCAAGAAAAGGACATATTGCAAAAAGAGATGTTTTACCTGATCCAGTGTACAATTCAAAAGTTGTTACTAAGTTAATAAACGGGATCATGTTAGACGGAAAAAGAGGAGTAGCTCAAAAGATTTGTTATCAAGCTTTTGAAGCTATGGCTGAAAAAACTGGTAAAGATGCTTTAGAGGTATTCGAAGAAGCTATGAACAATATAATGCCATTATTAGAAGTAAAGGCAAGAAGAATAGGTGGAGCTACTTACCAAGTTCCAATAGAAGTTAGAGCTGAAAGAAGACAGACTTTAGGTATCAGATGGCTATTATTAGCTGCTAGAAAAAGAGGCGAAAAGTTAATGTGTGAAAGATTAGCAGGTGAATTAATAGAAGCTGCTAATAATACAGGAGCTGCAGTTAAGAAAAGAGAAGACACTCATAAAATGGCTGAAGCTAACAAAGCATTCGCTCACTACAGATACTAATTTCAAAACTGTTTTGGCTTTGGCCAAAACAGTTTTGTCGAATATAAAATTACTCGTTGAGAGGAGGAATTATTGTGGGAAGAGAATTTCCGTTAGATAAGTTTCGTAATATAGGAATCATGGCTCACATAGATGCTGGTAAAACAACAACTACTGAGCGTATATTATTCTACACAGGTAGAACACACAAAATAGGTGAAACACATGATGGTGCTTCACAAATGGACTGGATGGCACAAGAGCAAGAGAGAGGTATAACAATTACTTCAGCTGCTACTTTCTGTCAATGGAAAGGTCACGCTATCAATATCATTGATACTCCAGGACACGTAGATTTTACAGTTGAGGTTGAAAGATCATTAAGATGTCTAGATTCAGCTATCACTGTTCTAGATGCTAAAAGTGGGGTTGAACCACAAACTGAAACTGTTTGGAGACAGGCAGACAACTATGGTGTTCCAAGAGCTATTTATGTAAATAAAATGGATGCTACTGGAGCAGATTTCTATAATTGTATTAATTCAGTTAGAGATAGATTAAGAGCAAATGCAATCGCAATTCAAATTCCAATAGGAGCTGAATCAGATTTTACTGGAATGATTGACTTAATCGAAAATATCGCTTTAATTCATAAAGATGACTTAGGAAAAGACATCGAAAGAGGAGAAATCCCAGCTGAATTAAAAGATAAAGCTGAAGAATACAGAAACATCATGATTGAAGCTATTGCTGAAACTGATGAAGAATTAATGATGAAATACTTAGATGGAGAAGAATTAACTGTTGAAGAGTTAAAAGTTGCTTTAAGAAAAGCTACTATAAACAATGAAATAATTCCTGTTATCTGTGGTTCATCATACAAAAATAAAGGTGTTCAAGAAATGATTGATTTAGTTATCGATTACTTACCATCACCTTTAGATATTCCAGCGGTTAAAGGTGTAGCTGTTGAGAATCCAGAAGAAGTTCTTGAAAGAGAAGCTAGTGATGAAACTCCAATGTCGGCTTTAGCATTTAAAATAGCTACTGACCCATTTGTTGGAAGATTAGCATTCACTAGAGTTTACTCAGGAATTATGGAGAGTGGTACATATGTACTTAACTCAACAAAAGGTAAAAAAGAAAGAATTGGTAGACTTGTTAAAATGCACGCTAACTCAAGAGAAGAAATCAGCGAATTAAGAGCTGGTGACTTAGGAGCTATCGTTGGATTAAAGAATACAACTACTGGAGATACTTTATGTGCTGAATCAGCACCAATCATACTTGAAAGTATGGAATTCCCAGAACCAGTTATCTCAATTGCTATTGAGCCAAAAACTAAAGCTGGGCAAGAAAAGATGGGATTAGCATTAGCTAAATTAGCTGAAGAAGATCCTACATTCAAGACTTGGACTAACCAAGAAACAGGTCAAACAATCATCGCTGGTATGGGTGAACTTCACTTAGATATCATCGTTGACAGACTTCAAAGAGAATTCAAAGTTGAGTGTAACGTTGGTGCACCTCAAGTTGCTTACAAAGAAACTATCAGAACAGCTGTTAAAGCTGAAGGTAAGTTCGTAAGACAATCAGGAGGTAAAGGACAATACGGACACTGTTGGATCGAAATGATTCCACATGATGGAGAATACGTATTTGAAAATGCTATCGTTGGAGGATCAATTCCAAGAGAATATGTTCCTGCAGTTGATAACGGAATTAGAGAAGCTTCTGAAAGTGGGGTTATAGCTGGTTACCCAACTATAAACTTCAAAGTAAGATGTTTTGACGGTTCATACCATGATGTCGATTCATCAGAAATGGCATTCAAAATTGCTGGATCAATGGCATTCAAAAATGCTATGAAAAAAGCAGATCCAGTAATACTTGAACCTTCAATGAAAGTTGAAGTAGTTGTACCTGAAGAGTACATGGGAGATGTTATTGGTGACATCAATTCAAGAAGAGGTAGAATGGAAGGAATGGAAGCTAGAAGTGGAGCACAAGTTATAAAAGCATTTGTACCATTAGCTGAAATGTTCGGATATGCTACAACTTTAAGATCAAGAACTCAAGGTAGAGGAACTTATTCAATGGAATTTGATCACTACGAAGAAGTACCAAGAAGCATCCAAGAAGATATAATTGGTAAAAAAGAAAAATAGTTTTAAACTATTTAAAATATAGAAGATGGTAATGAGATTACCATCTTCGGAAAAAATATTAGGAATTTCAAATAAGTTATTCATAATATTAAAGTAATCAGTTATAATATGACTGAGATATTATTAAATAAAGGACATAAGGGAGGAATTTACAATGTCAAAAGCAAAATTTGAAAGAAGTAAACCACACGTAAATATTGGAACTATT
>NZ_CAMTIG010000067.1 GCF_947072515.1 uncultured Clostridium sp. | reverse complement strand
ATAACAATAGATTTAGGTAGTGAAAAACTAGTAAGTGAAGTATTAATGTCACATGCAGAAGCTGGTGGAGAGTCAGCAGATATGAATACACAAAAATACACAATTGAAGTAAGTTCTAATGGTAAAGATTTTACAGAAGTTGCATCTATAGATAAAAATGCAGCGGGAGAAACTGTTGATACATTTAAAGCTACAAAAGCACGTTATGTTAGAGTAAATACAATTAAGCCTACACAAGGTTCAGATCAAGCAGTAAGAATTTACGAAGTTCAAGTTAGAGGGCAATAAAAATTATATAAGAGAGTAGGGTAAGTGGAATAGAGAAAATCTATTCCACTTATTTTTTGCATATAAATTGAAATTTTATAATAGAGTGAAGAGAGAACTTTATAGAGTAATAAAAGGAGAAAATATGAAGAAGATATTTAGTTTATGTTGTATTGGGATTTTAATATTGGCTTTAGGTGGGTGTGGATCAGAAGAAAAATCAGATACAATTAAGCCAAACAACAACCAAGAAACAGAAGAAAATAAAAATAATTTATCCAATAAAGAAGATTCAGAGAGTAAAGATAAGGAAGTAGAAAACAAAGAAGAAAAAATAGAAAAAGAATTTAAATTATATCTATTTAATACTAATGAATTAAAGGAAGAAATAATAACAGAAAAATTGAAGGTAGAAGATAAGTCTGTTATAAAAACTTTAACAGAAGCGCTAAAGCTAGAAACGAGAGAAGCTAAATTTATGAAATTACCTAAAGAGGCAGAGATAAAATCAGCATCTATTAAAGATGGAATATTAACAGTCAATTTTTCAAAAGACTTTTTGAAAGAAATGACTTTAGGAACGGCGACAGAAAGTGGATTAATATCCATGCTAGTTAACACGTATGGGCATGGAGTAGAAGTATCAAAAGTGAGAATAGAATTTAATGGGAATATTTATCAAGGACTTGGTGAAGAAATAGAGAAAAATGGATATTTTATAGTTAAATAATTATAAAAATAAAGTGATGAAAGAAAGCTATATCAAAGTAAAAATTATTTTGATATAGCTTCTTTTTAATATATTGACTTTTTAAGATTAAAGAAGTTGCTTTGCAGAACTAACTGTTATTTCTAGAACTCTGCTTAAGAATGGGAATTTATTTTTCATCATTTCAAAATCTTCACCAGATGTGATGAATTTTGCAGTTCCTTCAAGTAGGAAACCAGTTCCTTGATAATTATTAAAGCCCATAACTTCTTTACTACCTAAAGTAACTTTTACTTTATTATTTACATTAACATCATTTTCAGTGCTGTGTAAACCAGCAGCTGGAAGTAAAATTTTATTATTATCTTTTGTTATTAAATATGAGTTCCAAGTGTTAGTTATATGAGGTTCGTCTACACCCCAAGAAACAATAGAAACTACTCCTTCATTTTTTAAAACTTCATTAAATTTTTCTGTAAACATATATATTCCTTCTTTCATAAATCAAAGATTCTGTTTATCGTCGATAAGTGTTATCTGTAATTAGAATATATTATTTTAGATATATTGTCAATAACTATATTTTGATAAATATGAATTAAAGATATTAACTTGAATGTAAATAAAGAATAGGCTATTATTAATAAAAAACATTAAAAGGAGAATAAAAAATGAAATTTTCAGTAGGCGTAGAATATGCAATGCATTGCTTATTATATATGGTAAAACTAGAAGGAAATAAATCGGTAGGAATAAAAGAACTAGCTAAATTTCAAGGAATTTCAGAAACTTATCTATCAAAAGTATACGGGAAATTAAGTAAATCGGGGATTGTAAAATCAGTACCAGGAGTAAAAGGAGGATATGCTTTAGCTAAATCAGCTGAGGATATAAGTTTTTGGGATGTAGTTGAATCAATAGAAGGAAAAGAGCCTTTTTTTCAATGCGCAGAGATAAGACAAAATAATATTTTAGTAGATAAAGAAAATTTATCGGAAGAATATACAAGTTGTCCATGTCTTATAAAAGTTGTAATGGTAGAAGCAGAGGAGAAAATGAGAGAATATTTAAAAGGGAAAACTTTAGCATGGCTATATGATGAAGTATATAATAAAAAGCTTCCTAAAAGTGAGGAAAACAATATGATTCAATGGTTTAATGAGAGAATAAAAGGAAAGTAACAAAATTTTAAATAAGTAAGTAAAATTTTGTAGTATAGTATAAATAAGTAAAGATAATATAAATGAAATTTACAAAAGAGGGGGAAAAGGAATGAAAAAAGGTGTAAAAGTACTTATAGGAATAATTATCGCTCTAATTATCATAATAGTTGGTGTTTTTGCAGTATATTACATATCATTTAAACCAAATACGGAAACAGTATCAGTTGCTACAGCAAGTGAAAGTAGTGCAAATGCAGTACTTCAAAAATTTACTCCTGAATATATAGAGAATAATGCTAAAAATTTAGGTAATGGTAAAAAAGAGATTTCATTATCTTCAGATGAGTTATCTAATCTTGTTGCATACACAGTTTCACAAAGTCCATCTATCTCAAAATATGTAACTGGGGTTAAAATACAACCAGAAAATGATAATGAAGTAGATATGTATGTAACTGGAGATCTAAAAGGAGTTTCATCACAAGCTAAATTAACATTTGAAGTAGAAAATAAAAATGGGCAAACTGTTTTAGAGTATGAATCAGGTAAAGTTGGATTTATTTCGATTCCAGAAAATGAACTGTTTAGTAGATTACATGATAATAACTATATAACAGTTAATAGTCTAGACGGAACAATAGCTATTAATCCTACGGCTATAAGTGGACAAACAATAGCAGGAATGAGGGTTAGCAATTCAAATTTAAATATCATATTTAACTCTTAAAAATAATTAGAGTAAAAATATATTAAAGAAAGGGCTGTTAGAAAAAATCTAACAGCCTTTATTATAATAGAAAATTATTTTACAACGATGTTAACAAGTCTTCCTTTAATAACGATAACTTTAACAACAGTTTTTCCTTCAGTAGCAGCTTTTATGTTTTCATCATTTAAAGCAGCTTCCTTAATTCCGTCTTCATTTAAGTCAGAAGGAATGTTTATTTTAGCTTTAATTTTCCCATTAACTTGGATAGCTATTTCAATTTCATCTTTAACTAAAGCTTTTGGATCAAATTCAGGTAACATTTCGTTAAACACTGAAGTTTCCATTCCTAAAAGGCTCCATTGCTCTTCAGAGAAGTGAGGTGCAAATGGTGCAAGAATTTTAACGAAATCTTTAGCAACATTAGTTAAGTATTCTACATTTTTAACTTTTTCATTGTTGTATTTTGATAATGCATTAACAAATTCCATCATTCTAGCAATTGCAGTATTAAATTGCATTTTTTCAGTATCATCTGTCATACCTTTAATAGTATTGTGTAACCAGAAATTAAGTTCTTTTTCAGCTTTATCAACAGTTGTTTTAGTTTCACCAGTTTTAGCTTCTCTAGTTTGCTCTAATGATCTTTCAATTCTATCTACAAATCTTCCAACAGATTTAACTCCATCATCACTCCATGCTCCACCTTCAGTGTAAGCAAATCCAAACATTAAGTACATTCTAAATACGTCTGAACCATATTCAGTAATATAATCGTCAGGAGAAATTGTATTTCCTTTTGATTTACTCATTTTAAGCCCATCAGGCCCTAAAATTAATCCTTGATGAGTTAATGATTTAAATGGTTCATCAAATGATAAGTATCCCATATCTCTTAATGCTTTAGTTATAAATCTAGCATATAAAAGATGCATACAAGCATGTTCAGGTCCTCCAACATACTTATCAACTGGAAGCATTTGATTTATAAATTTTGGATCAAATGGAGCATCTGCATTTTTATTATCAGGATATCTTAAGTAGTACCATGATGAACATACAAAAGTATCTAGTGTATCTGTTTCTCTTTTAGCTGGTTTTCCACAACAAGGACAAGTTGTATTAACAAAATCCTCAGATTTAGCAAGTGGAGATTTTCCATCTGGAGCAAACTCTACATCATAAGGTAATTGTACTGGTAATTGATTTTCAGGAATTGGAACAATTCCACAATCATCACAGTAAACTATAGGAATTGGAGCACCCCAATATCTTTGTCTTGAAACTAACCAGTCTCTTAATCTAAAGTTTACTTTTTGCTCACCTAAATCTTTTTTAGCTAAAGCTTCTACTATTTTAACTTTTGCTTCAGCAGTAGTTAGTCCATCAAATTCTCCTGAATTAACTAAAATACCATGTTCGCAGAATGGTAATTCTGTTTCAGAACCATCTTTAGCAGCAATAACTCTGTTTATTGGTAAATTGAATTTTTTAGCAAAAGCAAAATCTCTTTCATCATGTGCAGGAACAGCCATAACAGCTCCAGTTCCATAAGTTGCAAGAACATAATCACCAATCCAAATTGGAACTTCTTTTCCGTTTATAGGGTGAATTGCATATGCACCTGAGAATATACCAGTTTTTTCTCTAGTAATTGATTGTCTTTCGATATCAGATTGCTTCTTAGCCATTTCTACATACTCTTCTACTAAATCTTTTTGCTCAGTAGTAACAATTTCATTAACTAATGGGTTTTCAGGAGCTAAAACAACATAGTCAACGCCACATAAAGTATCAACTCTTGTAGTAAATACATTAAAGTTTAAGTCTGAATCTTTAACTTTAAAAGTAACTTCAGCTCCAGTACTTTTACCAATCCAGTGTTTTTGCATAGCAACAGTTTTTTCTGGCCAATCAAGAGTATCTAATTTTTCTAATAATTCATCAGCATAATCAGTTATTTTGAAGAACCATTGAGTAAGGTCTTTTTTAGTAACTTCAGTATCACATCTTTCACAACAACCATCGTGAACTTGCTCATTTGCAAGAACAGTTTGACATGAAGGACACCAGTTTACAGGAGCTTTCTTTCTATAAGCTAAACCTTTTTCATAAAGTTTTAAAAATAACCATTGAGTCCATTTATAGTAATCTTCTGAACAAGTTACTAATTCATTTTCCCAGTTGAACATAGCTCCCATAGCTTTTAATTGTTCTTCCATTTTAGCAATATTTTTAATAGTTGAATCTTTAGGATGGATTCCAGTTTTTATAGCAAAGTTTTCAGCTGGTAATCCAAAGGCATCAAATCCCATTGGTTGGAATACGTTGTATCCTTGCATTCTTTTAAATCTAGCCCATGTATCAACTGGTCCATAGTTAAACCAATGCCCTGCATGTAGTTGACTTCCTGAAGGATAAGAGAACATTTCTAAAACGTAAAGTTTTTTATCTAAATTTGATTTATCAAATTTATAAAGATTTTCATTAGCCCATTTATCTTGCCATTTTTTATCAATATTAGTTCCGTAGTTTCCCATAATATTGAACCTCCTCGATATTATATTTAGATTACAAAAGATAAGATAATGTTAAAGATATAATTAAATTTAAAATCTAAGTTAAAATTATGATTTTAAATATAAAAAAACCCCTCATCTCTATTGAAAGAGACGAAAGGTAAAATTTCCGTGGTACCACTCTTATTAAGAATATAAAATTCTTCACTTATTTAAATAACGGATATGAATCCGTACCTGTTTACACAAGTAAGCTCATAGACAAGTTCCTATGTAAGTAATGTTAATTTGCACCAAACATTAACTCTCTAAAAATACCAAATCATAGTACTACTTCTAATCATAGCAATAACATATATAATTGTAATCATTTGAATATAATTATATTTAAAATTTTTAAGTAAGTCAATAATAAATAAGATTGGAAGGAGAGTTACTTATATTCATAAAATTATAATTTTATTCATTTAATGGTAAAAATAGATGATAATATTATGTTATGTAAAAGTGGAAATATAATTAAATGATAGAAGAGGTGAGCTGAATGAATATAGGGGGCTGGATATGGTTTTTTATTATAGGTATTTTAAGTATTGGGTATGTAGGGGCAGAATTAGGAGAACAAAGGAAGTTTTATAAAATATTTATGGGAGCTTTTAATAGTGAAAAAGTTATTATAAAAGAAAAGAATGGATTAGAAGGAAGAGTTAAAAAAACAAAATTAATTTTATGGATTTTTTTAATAGTAATTATAATTGTAGGAGTAGTAGATATAATTACATCGAATAACTCAATGATAACGCCTTTTGATATTTTTTTATTTTGTCCAGTTTATAGTATACGCTCAAAGGAGCGAACATTCTTTGTACTTTTAGAAGAGGAAATAATGATTTTTGGAAATAAAAAACCTTTGAAATATAAAGATATAAAATATGTTGAGCTTTCATCAAGAAGGAATAATACCGTAGAATATATAGAATTAGAATTAATAGATAGGGAATATAATGAAACAAGATTTAAAGTTAAGTTAGATAGGATAGAAGAGGTAATAGATATTTTAAATGATAAAGGAGTATCAACAGCTAGAGTCTTATCACAGTTAGAGAGCCGAAATAGATTAAATATATCTTAGAAAATATATTTTGGAATTATAGAAAAAGGTGGATGATTATGTTTAATAAAATTATATTCGGTATATTTATAGTATTTTATATTGGGATTTTAAGTTGGCATATTAGAAATTTGAATAGATATAGTTTATTTATAGAAAAATTTAAATATCAGGATTCTAAGGTAGGTAGTAAAGAAAATTTAGAGAAGTATATAAAAAGAGATAAAAGAGTTTTGTGGATAAGTGGAATTATGTTATTGCTAATAATAGCAATAAGTTATATATATAAGCAGTGGGACTTTGGTTTATTAATAGTATCAATAAGTCTGCCAGGAAACTTGATGAAATCTTGTTATAATGCAGATAAATGTTATATAATGAATGATGGTAAAATAACATTTATCTTTCCTAAAGCAAGGTCAATAAAATATGATGAGATAAGATATGTAAAGGTATCAGAATTAAATAAAAGTAAGACAAATTATAAAAAAAGGCTAACTTTTTTATTGAAGGATTATAGTACAATAAATATTCGAATAAAATCAGAGGAATTAGGATTAACAGTTGATTTTTTAGAAAATGAAGGAATAAAAATATATGGAAGTTTAGAAGGGAATATATAGTGTTAGAAGAGAGTTATGGTATTAAATCTCTTTTAAATTTATATGATAAGTAAAAGTGAAAAATCATGACTGAATATATGACTTTAGTAACAATACAAAGTATTCTTTTAAAATTATAATTAACTCATAACTTAAAGAAAAGAGGAAATGAATATGAATATGAGTACAGTAGGAATTATTTTAATACTTATAATATATAAAGGCTTTGTAAGTGCTAAGGCAGGAAAAACCAAAAAAGTAAAGGAAGGAATATTTATTTTACCATTCGTATTTTTATATTTAGCAGTTGAACAAATGAAGTCAGTAAATATAGGAGTGGGAACTATTAGTTTTATAGCAATTTGTATTGTAATAGGTGCAGCAGTAGGTTTATTTAGATCAAGATTTTATAAGGTTTTAGTAAATGAAAATGGTGAAATTGTTTATAAAAGAGAAGTTTGGGACATTTTAATATTAGTTGTATACTTAGTAATAAAAATAGCATTAGATTTTAGTATTGGATACTTTGATAAAAATCTTGTTAACTCAGTAGAAGCAGGAGCATTATTTATGGCTTGTGCATCAATAGCAGTAAGAAAATTAAAAATTTACGTTGAAGCTAATAAATTAAAAGGAATTGCATAGATTTAAATAATTAAATAAAATAAAAAATATTAAAAAGAAAGCTTTAATTCATCCAAGTTTTAAAAGAAGTTGGAGAGAGATTGAAGCTTTTTTAGTATGAAATTTTAAGTTTTTATAACAGTCGGATTGATAGGAAAACTTTTTGATATACTAATAGTAATTATGGAAGTAAAAACAAATTATAGAAAGATATATAAGGATAAATAATATGGGAAGAAAACTTGGATTTTTAAAATTAGAAATAATAATAATAGGGATAAACTTTTTAGCAGTAATAGTACAACCACAAGAAGGATTTAAATATGTATTTGAATTTATAGTAGCTGCAATAATAATTTTAGCATTGTTATTTAAAACAAAGGTAAAGGATGAAATACAAGAAACAATACTAAATGGCTTTGTATTAATTTTTTGTATAGGAAGTTATATAGTAATGCCTAATATTTCAAGTGTATATTTTTATTTAGCAGTAATAGATGCAATGCATATGAAAAAAAATAAATTGAAAATAATATCAATTGGATTACCCATTATTGGATATGCAGTATCAATTTTACTAGGAGGAATAGTAAGCCAAGATTTAACAGTAATTCATGCACTTAAAAATATGTTTGTAATAATGGTTCCATATGCAATATTTATATTAATAATCATTGCATTTCATATTAGAGGCGAAGATAAAATTACAATAAGAAAATTAAATGAAGAATTATTAGAACAAAATAAAAAGCTTAAAGAATATTCAGAGCAAGTGGAAGTGCTTACCTTGGAAAAAGAAAGAAATAGAGTGGCTCAAGAGTTACATGATTCATTAGGACATTATTTAATGGCAATTTCAATGCATTTAAATATGCTAGAAAAGGTTAAAAATGAAGAAAAAAGAGCAGAGGTATTTTTAAAGACAAAGGAATTAGTAAAGGAAAGCATTAAAGAATTAAGAGAAACTGTATATAAATTAAAAGAAGAAGCTAATATTTCATTTAAAAATAGAATCGAAAATTTAGAAGAGAATTTTAAAGATGAAGTAAAATTTATAAATAATATAGACTTTGAATTTGAAAAAGAATCAAGAGAAATAAAAGAAGCATTATACATAACTATAAAGGAATGTATAACGAATGGATTAAAACATGGAAATAGTACAGAGTTTATAACAGACATACAAATAAAAGAAAAAATTGTTTTTGGAATAAAAAATAATGGAATATCACCAAAGGAAATAAAAATGTCTAATGGCCTTTTAGGAATAAGAAAAAGAATAGAAAATATAAATGGATGGGTTTTATTTGAAGTAAATGATGGATTTACAGTACGAGGAGAAATAGAAAGGAGTAAAAATGATTAAAGTAGCGATTATAGATGACCAAAAAATTATAAGAGAAGGATTAAAATTAATCTTATCTTTAGATGAAGAAATAGAAGTAGTTGGAGAAGGTGAAAATGGTTTAGAGGGAGTAGCCTTGTGTAGAGATAAAGATATAGATGTAGTTCTAATGGATATAAGAATGCCAAATGTAAATGGAGTAGAAGGAACTAAATTAATATGCGAATTGAAAAAAGAAATAAAAGTTTTGATTCTAACGACATTTAATGAAGATGAATATATATTAAGTTCAATAAAAAATGGAGCAAGAGGATATCTTTTAAAAGATGCAGATCCAGATGAGATAATAAATGGTATTAAGCAAGTATATAAAGGTAATATGCTTATTCATCCAGAAATAGCATTGAAAATAGCTGGACTTCTTAGCGCAGAAAAAGAAGAAGTGAACTTAGAAGAACTTACTAATAGAGAGAAAGAAGTAGCAAAGCTTATAGCTGATGGATTAAATAATAAGGAAATTGGAGAAAAACTTTATTTATCTGAGGGAACAGTTAAAAATTATGTAACAAAAATATTGGATAAATTGGAAGTGAAAAATAGGACAGAAATTGCATTAAAATTGAAAAGATAGCAAAGTAGGTAGGAAGTAAGACGAAATAAGAGATAAAGTGATGAACAAATCTAATAGTCTCCATTAAATGAGAATAGTCAATATTAGTAAATAAGCAGAGAAGGGCGTAATGGGGTATAATAGAGATATCAAAGAAATTAGGAGAGTGATATTGTGATATCGGCCAGGCAGAATGCTAGAAGCATAGTTCTAGTTATATTAGGAGCTACGATTTTAGCGTTTGGAAGTTATAATTTAAATTTTCAAAACGATGTAACAGAAGGAGGAGTTTTAGGTTTAATGTTATTATTACAAAACCTATTTAATTTTTCACCATCTATTACAAGTATCGTTATTGATTTTACACTATTTTTTATAGGGATGAAGTTCTTTGGTAAAAGATTTATGATGTTAGCATTCTTATCAACAATTACTTTTTCGGTAACATATAGAATGTGGAGCAGCATAGGATTTATCATTCCAAGTTTAGCAAGCAGTATGATTTTAGCAGGAATACTATCAGGTGTTGGTGTTGGTGTTGGAGTCGGACTGGTACTAAGAGCTGGGGGTGCATCAAGTGGGGATGACGTAGTTGCAATTTTAGGTGAAAAATTTACTAAGTTAAAAATGAATCACATATATTATATTAGCGACGTAATTGTTCTTGCATTATCATTAACTTATTTAGGATTTGACAAAATTATATATTCAGTTATAGCTGCTGTAGTAAGCGGTAAGCTTGTAAGTATCATATATAAATTTGGTAGAAAAAAGGGTTCTAAAGTAGATGCACATGTACATGCGGATAAAGCATTTGCATAATATCTTAAATTAGGCTTTATTAAATTCTAAATACTAGATTATTAATAAAACAATATAGTTAAACTATTAAAAAATACATTTGTAATGAAAATAGGTTTTATAAGATAATTATAAAACCTATTTTTATTGCAAAAATTATTAAGAAAAACTTATAATAATGAATTATGGTTGAATTAAACGTAAAAATATATAATATTAAAAGAAGGTGAAAGGAGTAAATGTTAGATGGAAAATAAAAGTATTAAGCCCAAAAGGCATAAAGTAGTAAATATTTTTACTGTAATAGTTTTAGCTATCGCGACTATTTTAGCAATAGGTTACATAGAAAGAGCGTTATTTTTCTCAACTCCAGAGACAACGATAAGGAATTTTTATGGAGCTATTTCAAACAATCAATTAGAAAATTGTATCTCTTATACAGATATTGAGGATACTTTAAATGCTCAGGTTAAAGATCAGACTCAAAGAGATCAAGTTATGCAAACTTTTTTGAAGCAATTTAATATTAATGAGAGAACAATTCATATTAAATTACTTCAAATTCAAAGAGTGTCAGGAAATGATCAAACAGCTGTATATAATGTGAAATATGATACAGATATAACATATAAAAATGGATCAACATATACAGGTACAGAGTCAGATACATTGACATTAACAAACATTAGGGGGAAATGGAAAATTACTAATGGAAATGCTATGTATAAAGCATTATCACAAATAATGACTAGTGTAATTGAAGGACAAAATGATGTCCTTGGTGGAATAAAATAATTAAAAATCTCAATCAATTAAATTTGATTGAGATTTTTTTTATTTTAAGAATACAGAATATTTAATAAGATACAGTAATAAAAATAATACTAATATAATATTTCTAATAAAAAGAAGGGAGAATAAAATGGGAGTTTTAGGAGAATTGATAAAATCTTTTTTTGAACAAGGGATTATAGGTTGGGTTGTTATTTTAATAATAGTGGTATTAGGTGTATATAACATAGTTTTGAATATTAGAATGAAAAGTTTTTATAATGATTTATTATGTCAGTTTGAAGAAGCAGAAGTAATAAATAGTTTTGGAGAAAAAAGTTTCGCAGATGGACCACTTTTAGAAATATCAGAAGATTTTAAACGAGGAGCAAAAAGAGGAATAGAAAATATAAATACAGAAGTTTTAATATTAAAAAATTTAAAAGGGTTAAATAAAGTAAATGAAAAATGGTTAACTATAATTCCAGCATCTGCAATAGCATTAGGACTTTTAGGAACATTTTTAGGATTAACTGTATCAATACATGGAACTAATGGAGTTTTAGAATCTGGTGTAAAAACAATGGAAGTCTTTTTAGAGAAAATGAGTATTCCATTACAAGGAATGTCCAGTGCGTTTTGGACAAGTATTTTTGGAGTAATAGTTTCATTAGTTTTAAATGCAATGAATACACAAGCAAGAAGAGTGAAAGAAAATTTTTATGATGAAATAGAAAATTATTTAGATAATACTTTATATGGAGAATATTCATATAGTTTTGTAACACAGTTTGAAAAATTTAATGAGATAGTATCACAATCAATGATTCGTTTAGCTGGTGATATGAGAGAGTTATTTATGAATGGGGTAAATGAATTAGTAACTAATATAAATAAAAATACATTAGACATGACAAATACTGCAAAAGAGTTAAGTTCTTATGCAGAAGATTTTGGACAGGTTATAGAAAATTTAAGTGAAACTATAAATAGCTTTAATACGCCAATAGATAGATTTAGAGAATCTATAAATGAATTTACTCTGACAACAGAGAAATTAGAAGGAATAATGAATGGATCAATAGAGAGATTAGAAGATAAAATAGAATATTTGGCAGGAGTTATAGGGAATTTAGAGCAAACAGATAAGGAAAAAAATATAATTTTTGAAAATACATTATATGAAGTAAGGGAAAGTAGAGATACATTGAAAGAAACATATTTAGATATAATGTCTGTTCTTCAAAGTGTTAATACATCAATATTAACAAGAGATGAAAATCTATACAATGAAGTGAAAGACTTAAATAGTGGATATGAAAGATTTGAAGAGATGACTGTAGAATTTAAAAATAGTATAGAAGGGTTGCAAGGGAAAATAGAAAATGGAGTTAAGAACTCTGTTCAAACAGGATTTAATAAAGTTGCAGATGAAATAGTAAATGAGCTTAAAGAAGTAATAGAAGACATTAATGAAGGAATAAATTCATTAAGTATGAATACACAAACAATTGGAAGATTAGTGAAAGCTACAAATGACTGGATTGATATTAGAAAAGAATAGGAGGAAATAGGTATATGAAATTAAGAAGTAGAATTTATAAGTCTAGAGAAGAAGAAGCTTCATATTGGCCTTCCTTTGTAGATGTAATGACTACCATAGCATTAATCTTTTTCTTTCTTATGATAGTTGCAATGGGACTATCAAGTTTATTTGTAGATAATATTTCGGTAAAAAGAGAAGAAATTTATAGTAAGATACAAGAAAACTTAGATAGTAATAGGGTTGATGAAAATATAATGTATTTTGATAGAGAAGAAGGAAAAATGATTTTAAATACAGAAACTTTTTTTGATACTGGAAAATGGGATTTGAAAAAAGATGGAAAAGTAATGGCAAATCAATTAGGAAATATATTTGAAAGCATTTTACTAGAAGAGGATTTATCAGAAGAAATTGAATATATAGAAGTGGTAGGACATACAGATTATGCAGGCAATACTATTGAAAATAGAAAATTATCAACAGAAAGAGCTATGAGTTTTTTAAATGAAATGGTAAAAATGGATAGTAATATTGAAAATGAGTTTGGAGGAAAATTTAAAGCTTCTGGAATGTCAGAGTTTGAGACGAATCCTAAAAAAGAAGATAGAGACAATGAAAGATATACAGCAGAAGATGAAGATTCAGTTGCTAATCAGAGGAAGATAGAAATTAAAATGATATTTTCTAATAAAGATTTAGAAGAGGCAATAAAAAATAGAAAAAATAAATAAGGTGAAATAAATGAGAATAGATGAAAAGAAGGTTATAAGGTGGATAGATAGAGAGTACAAAGAAGAAGCTATAAAAATGATTGGGTATTTAAAAAAGAAATCTATTCCATATAAAGAATTAAAAAAAAATAGAGTCATGAGAGCTTCTCTAGTATGGATATTAAAACATAAAGGGTATACTTATCTAGGAAATAAGATTTATAGATTATTTAATAGAAAAGAAATAGACTATAAAGAAGTATACGAGGCATTAATAAACTCAAATATTATAGCAAGAAAAAATATTCATATGGTAACGGATATAGATTTAGAAAAAGGAATACAATTTAAAGAGGAAAAGGGAATAAAGAAAAGATACTTTATTAAACTACTTCAAGATAACTATCCTTTTAAAATAAAGTATATAAGTAATGAGTACAATGGATTTGTAAATGTCTCATTTAAAAATAAAGAATTTATAGGAGAAATAGAAGTAGAAATAAATATACCGGCAAATGTAAATTACAAGATTAATATTACAGAAACTATAGTAATTTATACGGATTATAAAATTAAGTTTATCCATTTTAATATAGGTAAAATAGAGAAGGAAGAAAATGGCATATATGATTTTAAACACATCAATAATATTTTAGCAGTAAAAGAAAGAACTAGAAGAATTATTGGAATAGACAGATCACAAAAATTTCTTAGAAAGACAGAAGATTATAGAATAGTAAGAGATTATATAGTGGATATAAAAAATATAGATATTGCATTTGAAGTATTTAGAAGTTATAAAAAATATATTGAGCATAGAGAAGGTGTATATCCCATTAGAAACTATAAAGAAATAATTCAGAGTTTCATAGATAGGGAAGAAAAAAATATAAAAGTAGCATACTTAATAGAAATATTTATAATAGAAAAATATTTATTAAATGAGAGTATGAAGAATTATCTAGAAATATCATATGAAAATAAGTATATGAGTGAGCTAACAGAAGAGGTTTTAGAAATTTTGAAATTCTCAGATTTTAATTTAAAGTTGAAAAAGAAATTCAATATACTAGATAATGAAACGCTAAAAGATTTTGAAGAAGGAAATGTTACTTTAGAAATGGCAAGTAAAATATTAGGTACAAAAGGAATTAGATACAGCGAAAAATTATTAAAAATAATTTATGATTTTTATCAGGAAACAGATGACGTAAAAGCCCTAGAAACAATAATACAAAAAAAGGGTAGTCATAGATTGAAAATAACTGATGGAGATATAGTGTCTTTAATAAATAAGAAAAGAGAAGGAATAGATATAAGTGATAGAATTATACTTCGTGGTGGAGAAAAATATATAAAATCAAATAATTATATTAAAGACACTATAGAGCGAATAAAAGGGAAAAATAAATAAAAAAATAAATAAAAATTAACACAAAAAATATGGATAAAACGTTAATAAGTAGTGTATAATTAAAATAAACGAATTATATAGAAAATTTAGTATATTAAAAGTATAGTCTGTGTCTTGGAAAATCGCTAATTACAAAATAGAGATACCATAATATACTTAAATTATAAAAATTCTTACTTTAAAATGAGTAAGAATTTTTTGTGTTTATAAATAAATTAATTTAAAGAAATGTATAATGAATAAGAAAAAAGGAAAAGCTTATTAATATATGATTCTAAATATACTAATATATTAAAGGTGTCGAATTTAGAAAGAATATGAAGAAATAAAAAGTGATTTTAATGAAAAATATAATAAAATAAAATTTTTTGAAAAATAGTGTTGACATATTTTTTGATATGATGCTATAATGAGCGAGTCGGAAAAATTGAAACAAGTTTTTCAAGACACAAGTTCTTTGAAAATTGCATAGTATATATGTTTGTTAATACAACAAAGCCAAGAAAAGATATTTATTATAAATACTATTCTTTGTAACTAAT
>NZ_CAMTIG010000066.1 GCF_947072515.1 uncultured Clostridium sp. | reverse complement strand
TATTTAGCTTTTTCACCATGTTCTATAGCTTGCATGTTTGCTATTGTTAATGGGAATAATACAGCTTGAACTACTGGTAACATCATGTTTGAACCATGTAATCCAAAGAACCAAAGTATGTGAATTACTAAAATTAAGATTAGTACTCCCCATAATGAACTAACAACACCTTGAAGTGGAGTTTGAATCCATTTATTAAATAACGCTGGTAAAATCATTCCTGTATGACATTTTAAATAAAGTTCTTGAAGTATACCTGCTCCTCCAACAACTATCATAGTTGGGAATAATGAAGCAAATGATCTTGCAACTGCTGGTGGTACACCATCTGGCATTTTAATAAGTAATCTTGGATTACCCATTAGCAGACACATTATATGTGAAGCTACAAGTGCTACTACTATTCCTAATAACAATCCATCAGTTCCTAAGAACCCAACGTTTTGAGCTGAACCAATGTTTACTATGAATAGTACTAGAACCCCAACTGATACAACTGCTGCTGCTAAACCATCTTTACCTTTACTTCTAGCAAAATGATAAGCAATTGTGAAACAAACTAGAAGACTCATAATTCCATATGAAGCATTCCATACGTTTCCTCCCCAACCTTTCCAACCTGGTCCAAATACACCACTCATGAAATTAACATAGACATGCCAATTCGTAATGTTATTAACAAGTATTCCAAATGCCCCCATCATAATGATTGGGATAATAGTTACAAATCCATCACGGATAGCTGCTAAATGTGGTTCTGCACCAATTTTTGCCGCTACTGGAACTACGTACTCTTCCATGAAAGCAATAAATTTTTTCATATGTTTACCTCCGTACACTTATTTTCCTTAGTTAAAGTAATATTTTGTTTTCTCGCCATATATCTAGCAATTATCATGCCACTTTGTTTTTTTGTTGCAAATCCTTATTTAATCACGTTTACCTAGCTCTGCACACTGGTTTTTTAAACCTTTTCATTAGCATTAATATTTTATTAATCTATTATCCATTAATTTAATATTTATTATTTATTATTTATTATGTAATCATATACATCAGTTTAAGTTTATGTATTAATTTTACAATAAAACCTTATTCTATTTATATTTATTGTATTTATAATGAATTTTTTAAATGCAACACTGATTTGCACACTTTTTAAATGTGTTTTCTAATATTAGTTTTATTTATTAATTTTTTTTTATTTTTTATTAATTTTATTTTAAAAAACTTTCTCTTCTATATATGTTTTATTTATATAAGGACAAAACTAACCCCAAAAGGAGTTAGTTTTACTCTTTAAACTTCTACTGTTTTTGCATTTACACCTTGAATTGAGTTTAGTTCATCCTTCAATCCTTTTATTTGTTCTACATCATGAACTAATTGTAATAATATAAGTCCATCATTTGAGCATTCAGTAGTCATTGCTTCATGAATCCCTAACCTTACTTTAATAATACATCCAAATTTAGTTAATACCTCTTGTACTCGTGGTGCTACAATATCTCTTGGTGCAATTCTTATTGCCATAATATGAATCATTTTATATCACTCCTTTTTCTTTATATTTTGTATTTTGAAAAAAATTATTCATTTAAAGTATGATATAAAATAATAAACTTTAAACCTATAATAAAAAAAGATGCAATTTGCACCTTTTATAATCTATTAAATAATATAGCTCATTATAAGAAAACTTATTCCTAACATAGCAATCATTAAAGAACTCTTCTCTACTCTAAAGCTTTCTATTAACTTTTTGCTATCTTTCTCCATAATCTTAACATCATCATTTACACTAGTTAATCCATTGTGATCTATATTTATCCATAAATCATTAGCTCTATTACCCATTATAGATAGCACACCTATAATACTAATGATAAGTCCCTCTACAAATAAAACATCTTTAAAGTAAAAACCAAACCCTAAGCTAAAAAATAATGATATCAACAAAACTAAAATTATTCCTTCAACTAAAATTAACGAGTTCTTCTTCATACTCATATCATTCATACTAGTCAACTCCTCTGGTTCTTTATACTTTATTATATTCCCACAGTTTAACATTTGTAACCTTTTTTTCTTTAATCTACAGATAATAAAGAAAATATGTTTTTCTCTTATAAACAAAAGATGTTTATTGATACTATAATATCTAAATCTTTTCTCATTTATTAACTTATCAATAAAAGTATATTTTTTTTATTTTATATTTCCCAACTTTTATTTTTAGATGAATTTTAATATCTCTTTTGGGTTAGATAGATTATAGTCAGCATCTATTCCTTCTATTGTGTAAGCTCCCCACAATGCTAATGCAAAGTCTATTCCAGCCATTCTTGTCGCCCTATAATCTGCTATAGTATCACCTATATATATAATATCACTTGCTTTTACATCTAAATTTTCCATTACTTTTAAAATTGGCTCTGGATGTGGTTTATGATTCTCTGTATCCTCAGCTAAAACAGCATTTTTTATATATTTTTGAAGTCCTGTAGAACAGAAATCAATTTCATATTGTTTTTTAGTTTTAGAACTAGATATACATGATACTACTCCACTTTCATTTAATATTTGTAAAACTTCATTAAATCCTTCATATAATTTCGCACCAACCTCATATTCATTTACATAGGTTACCCACTTATCATATGCTTGGTCTATTTTATTAAATCCTAATAATTTTAAAGTCTGTTTTCCTGGATAGGCTCTATACTTTAATAATTTTTCATAGGCTATATCTTTTCCTAGCTCCTCTTTAATTAATCTTCGTAATGGCACAATATTCATTTCTTCTGTATCTAGTATCGTTCCATCTAAATCAAATATTATACATTTATATTTTTTCATTTTTCTCTCCCCTTATTTACATATCTAAATATAGTATATCGTCTTTATATTACTAGTCAATATTCCAATTTATTCCTCAAAATAAAAAAGCTTACTTCACTAGCAAGCTTTTTTATTTAATTCAATTTAATTATTTCCTTTAACAGCTCCAGCTATTAGTGATAATAATCCTAATATTGGTATTATAAACACTACTACTGCTGGTAACCATAATATCATTTGAAGTAAACTCATTTCTATCACCTCTATTTCATATTATATCCAACAATCGTGTATTTCATTTTTCAACACCTTTAATATTATGTTAAAACTATCCTGTATTTAAGCTTTTTTAAAGGCCCATAATCCTCTACTCTCTTTCATGAAAATATCCAAACTCCATGTTTCTTTACTTTTAACTATACTATCTGGATCATTTACAATAACTTTTCCATCTGCCGTAATACCTGTTAAAACTATAAAATGTCCTGTTTTAGTAAAAACTCCCGGTCCTACACAATCTATTATAGGTATTCCATTTTTCAAATCTTCTTCAATAACTTTTCTTGATAATTGAACTTCTTCAGCCTTAACCCCATAATGTGGTGGAATATCAGTCATCATTGACCACTTACTTCCTTCTCCATTTACATAAAATCCATTACTCTGGGCATAATCTGCTATAACTTTCGGATTTATATTTGTATCACCTGTAAGTCCTACTAAAACCATAGCTAATGCTGTTGGTCCACATCCATTAACAGCTATGTAATTATTTCCATACTTATCATACCCCCATTTCTCATCCCATTGAATAAATAATGGAATTTTTCCTTTTTCATATAAGTTATCTATATTAATTTTAGTATTTTGATAATACTCATGCACAAATGGATAATCATATACAAAATTTATTGCTTCTTTATTATAAGATGCTAGTTTAACCAATTCCTTTGGATATAAATTTAAATTTGCTAATATATCTTTTATTTTCTCATTACTATCTTCTTTTCTTAAAATCTCTATATATCTTTCTTTTGAGTCATATACCCATTTTGGTATTTCTGTATTTAACTTTATATTTTTTCTGATCTGAACTTGTCCTTTATTTACTCCAACTTCATTTTTTCTAGTTGCTGCCATTGCTACCTTTGCTCCAGCTAAAACAACTATTATTAGTGTAAAGATTATTATTATTTTTTTATTTCTCCCCATATTTACTCCCCAAATTATCTTTAATTATCGATAATTTTATCATTAGTTACTTCTATAATTAATTAAATATTTTTCATACAAATTATACTATAATTTAATTTCATAAATCTGTATAATCTATTACATTTCTATTTTCTTTCTAATTTTTTATTCTATTTTTAGAAAAAATTTTTTTCACTCCACTTTCTAGTTATTTTTAAATTTAATGCTTACATCCATTTTATATAAAAAAAAACACACTTGCGTGTGTTTTTTTTATTTATTTTTTTCAAGTATTTCTTCTATTTTAGCTCTACATCTCTTCCCCTTGCACATTCCAAGTCCTGCCCCTGTTTTTTGGGTAAGAGTTTCATAAGTATCATTTCCTTCTTTTATTGCTTTTACTAACTCTTCTTCTGTTATTTTTTTACACTTACAAATATACTCTTTCTCTTCTCCACCAAATAAACTTTTAAATAATCCCATTTTTATTCCTCCAAATTATAACTTTTCTTTATTTTTTTCTGATCTTGATACGATTAAATTTGCTTGTAAAGTCGTTAAAGGAAGTTTAATTTTACTCTTATATGCTAGAAATTTTGGCTGCCATCTGTGAGCATATTTGGCTTTAAATTTTCTAAGTCCATCAAATGAATAAATTCCTTTTCCATATAGATATATTTGACATGCAATTCTCTCACTTAAAAACGAATATTTTGATGTTCCTACATTTGATAATGGTGCTACTCCAAAATCAAAATTTTCATATCCTTTTTCTTTTCCCCATTCCATTACTTTTACAAACATATAATCCATAACTCCTCTAGGATTATGCTTTGTAAAACGCATTAAGTCAGAACAAAGTTTTTTATTTTCTCCGTAACTTGGCATTAATGTCACAAATGCTTTTAACACGCCCTTATCATCTCTTACTAATCCAACAGGACCCTTTTTTATATACTCTTCATCAAAAAAGCCTATTGAAAATCCCATTTCATTTCTGCCATCTAACCATTCATCAGATATTATTTTTAATTCTTTTAAAACATCATTATTTATATTTTCTTCAACTATTTCAAAGCTATACCCAGCTTTATTTATTTTGTTGCAACAAGTTCTAACCTTTTGCATCTTTTGCCCTGCAATAGTGAATTTATCTAAATCAACAATAGCTGCTTCTCCTACTTTTAAAAACTCATATCCAAATTCATGAAGTATACCAAACATCTTACTACTTACTTCAAAGAAAATCGGTGTATATCCATAGCTGTCTACGAAATCATAAAACTCTTCAATAAATCCTCCCATATTCTCTATTTCTCCCAATGGATTTCCAAGGACAAATACTTTATTAGACATAATAGAATATTGAATCATACATTCATATTTTTCAGAAATATATATATACTTATCTCTTAAATATATTAAGTGTGTAAGTGATGTACCATTATATTTTGATAATATATTTTTTACTTCATCTTCACAATCTTCTAATTTCTTTTTAGGCATCTTATTAGTATATTTACCTATATAATACATTACTACCATGAAAGTTATCCCTAAAATAAGCCCTAATGTACTTGAACTTATTAAATCTCTATATTCAAAATTCAATCTCTTAAATATAAATGGAAGTGTATATAACTTAAATGGATAATTTAAATATATACCTATTAAATATACTACCCATAATCCTACTAAAAGAATTAGATTAACTAACATTCTTTCTAAGCTTACAATAAAGCTTTCCCGTGTAAATGCTTTTCGACTTAAAATAATTACTATAAATACAATTATTAAATATGTTACCGCAATTAAATTAAAAGATCTAAAAATTGTTAGTAAAGTTCCTATTATTAAAAATATAACTGTTAAGTAATAGACTATCTTTGCCCTAGTTTTTATAAGTGCTGCCATTACTATAAGTAAAAATCCAACTATTATCACTAAAAACTTCGGAAAATGCATCTCTGTATTATCACTTAAAAATTTCAGTTCTTTAACTCTATATACCACACCTGGAATAGCGTTACTTAAAAGTAGAGCCACTCCTGATAAAAATACAAGTAATCTTAAAATAGTAAAACTTATAGATGTATATGCAAGAGAAAAAATTTCTTTTGTTCTCTTATTGCTTCTTATCCAAAACTCATGTATTAAAAGAATACCTGCTATTGCTAATGGTACTATGTAATATGCAAGTCTATATAAAAACACCGAAAATAATGCTACTTCTTTCGGTACCCCAATAGAGCTAAGTCCAATTAACATAGATAAATCAAATGCTCCTACAGCACCTGGTAACATACTTACTATCCCTATTAACATTGCTATTATAAATACTGGGAAAAATGCTCCAAAAGTTACATTCAATCCTAAAATTTTAATTATAGAATAAAAAAGTCCTATGGATAATCCCCAATCTAATAGTGATGATATAACTATTCCTAAGGTAAATTTCCCTTCAGTTGCAGTATTATTTTTCTTATTCTTATAAGCAATATATATTAAAATTCCTGGAATATATAATGCTATTATAAATGCACAAATATTACCAAAATTAAATATATCATTTCCTCTTACATAAAATATCAAATATAATATTGCTAAAATCGATAATCCCGAAGGATTCAAAATTGAAATTTTAGATACTTCTACTAAAAGTTTCTTTTTATCTTCTTGCTCATTTTTATAAAAATATGTTCTTAAGCTTATTCCTGCTGCATCACCAAGTCCAGCAACTATTGTAATTGCATTTACTATAAATCCATATTTTAAAATTCGCTTATTTGAAATATTAAATCCCAATTTTCTTTTTATTAAATAATCATATAAACACATAGGTGAAAATGCAATAATACCTAATATAATTATGAAAACTAAGCTTCCAAAATACATATTTTTAAGGCTTTTTTCTAATACTTTCATATTAAAATCACCCATAAAGCCTCTAATCCCTAAGACAAGTAGTATAACTAAAAGTATACCAAATAGTACCTTAAGAGTAGTCACAACCTTTTTTTTCTTTAGTAACTTCATTTCTTTTACCTCTTCTTTTTATTTACAACCTTAGTATTTCTTATAGAATTATATTTTATAAAATACTTTCTATAAAATCCCCCTAAAAAGAATTTTAATATATTATTTTAAATTAAATATTACTTTTACTTTAAAATAGTTTATTAATATAATACCATTAAATTTCTTTTTGTTGAAAACAATATCTTACTTTTAATCCTTTTCAATCTAAGACTTTCTTAGTTCTTTCTATCAATCGCTATTTATTTTTCACTTATATTGGTTTAATTTAATCATTTCATAATATAAATTAAAATTTTCGGGATAACTATTAATTTTAGTGGAATAGTATAGTTAAATATACTTTTATAAGGAGGCCTTTACATTGATTAATTATTTTTTAATGCCACATCCACCAATTGCTCTTCCTCAAATTGGGAAAGGTGAAGAGAAAAAAATTCAAAATACTATAGATGCTTTTAATAGGGCTTTCACTGAAATCGAAAGCTTTAATCCACAAACATTAATTATAATTTCTCCTCATGGAACACTTTTTAGAGATGCTTTTTCTATTTATGCTGAACCATTTATTACTGGAGACTTTAAAAAATTTAACGTAAATGATTTATTTTTTAAATATGAAATAGATTTAGATTTGACATTTAAAATTATAGATAAATGTCGCGAAAATAACTTACCTATAGTTCCATTAACTACAAATATCTCTGAAGAATATAATATACCACTAACTTTAGATCACGGCTCAATGGTTCCTCTTTACTTTTATAAAAATACAAATAATGCAAAACTCATTCATATTACCTATAGTCTTTTATCAAAATTTGATCATATAAAATTCGGAAATTTCATAAAAGAAGTTATTTCAGAAACTAACAAAAATACTGTGGTCATTGCTTCAGGTGATTTATCTCATTGCCTCACTCTAGATGGACTTTATCCATATTCACCGTCTGGTACTCTTTTTGATAATACTCTTATCGAAAATTTAAAATCTGGTGACTTAGAAACTGCATTAAATATACATGGAAAACTTCTAAGTGAAGCTTCTGAATGTGGAATGCGTTCTTTATATATTCTTGGTGGAATTTTAGGTACTAAAACTATCCAGTCTGAGTTATATAGTTATGAAGGCCCTTTTGGTGTTGGGTATGCTGTTATGAAATTTTCTGAGGGTTCCGGAGACCTTCTAGGCTCTATAAAGGAAAACCTCAATACTTTACATATAAAAAAACTTAATAATCCTCAAACTCCTTATACTTCTTTAGCAAGAAGAGCTTTAGATTACTATTTTAAATCTAAAAAAATCTTAGATTTAGATAGTATTGATACCTCTTCTATTCCTAACATAAAAAAAGGAGTATTTGTATCTATTTATACAAATGGGAATTTACGTGGTTGTGTTGGAACTACATCTCCTACAACTTCTTGTATCGCTAATGAAATTGCTACAAATAGTCTAAGTGCAGCTTTTAAAGACCCAAGATTTTCACCATTGACGTACAGTGAACTTTTAGAGTCTACAATTTCTATTTACCTTTTAAATGAAAGTGAAAAAACTACTTTTGAAAAGCTAGATCCTAAAGTATATGGTGTTATTGTTAAAGCTAACGGAAAAACTGGTCTTTTACTTCCTAATTTAGAGGGTATTACTACTAGTTTAGAACAAGTCCATATAGCTAAAGCTAAAGGTGGTATTGTAGATGACGATGGAGAAATAGCTTTAGAAAGATTTACAGTAGAAAGGTTTGAGGAATAATGGAATGTTATTTTTATAAAAAAGATGATGATAAATTAAGGTGTTCTCTTTGCCCCCATAATTGCCTTATAAAAAAAGAGCACACAGGAGTATGTGGAGTAAGGAAAGCTGTTCTTTCTGATAATGAATTAAAATTAGTTTCATTGAATTATGGAGAAGTAACTTCTATAAGTTTAGATCCTATAGAAAAGAAACCTTTAATAAATTTTTATCCTAATTCTCAAATTTTATCTATAGGTTCTTTTGGATGCAACTTTAAATGTTCCTTTTGCCAAAACTATAGTATTTCTCAATATAAATCAGAAAGCAAACATATAGATATAATTGAAATGACAGATTTCGTCTTAAATATGGATAATAACTTAGGCCTTGCTTTTACTTATAATGAACCTACCATTTGGTACGAATACGTTTTTCAATTAGCTAAAAATATAAAAGAAAAAGATAGTTCTAAAAAAATAGTTTTAGTTACAAATGGTTTTATAAATGAAGCACCATTTCTAAAATTACTTCCTTTTATCGATGCTTTAAATATTGATTTGAAAGGTAATGCTAACTATTATCAAAATATATGTTTTGGCCTATTAGAACCTGTTAAAAATACTATACGACTTGCTTATGAATATAAAAAGCATATAGAACTTACCTTGCTTCTTGTTCCAAATCAAAATACTGATAAACAAACTTTAAAAGATATAGGAGAATTTATCCAAAATATAGATAGAACTATTCCTCTTCATCTTTCACGATATTTTCCTAGGTATAAAATGATTGAAGAGCCCACTAGTTTAGAATTAATAAAATCCTCTTATAATTTTCTTAAAGATTATTTAGATAATATAATCCTTGGAAATCTTACTGACCATGAAAAAGAATATATTTATACTGATTAATTTTCAAACTCCTTCGGGAGTTTTTTCTATTTAATCAAAACTTAAATCTTCTCTACTTGACCTTATAGGTTCATGCTGTTATGTTAAATATAGAAAGTATAAAGGAGTTTTATAATGCCAAATAGTATAAAAACATATTCAAAAATAAAAATTAACCCATTAAATCCAGATTCAAATTTAATTTTAATAGATGATATCGCTCACTCACTATCCCTTATGTGTAGAGCAAATGGCCATGTGTCTGATTTCTTTTCAGTTGCACAACATAGCATTTGCTGTGCTGAAGAAGCTATCTCTAGAGGATATTCAAAGAGAGTTGCCTTAGCTCTTCTTTTACATGATGGAAGTGAAGCTTATTTAGCTGATATAACAAGACCTGTTAAAAAGAGTCTTACATTCTATTTAGAAGTAGAAGAAAATCTTCAAGATACTATCTATAGAAAATACTTAGGTTCTGATTTAACAGAAGATGAAAAAATGAAGCTTTCTGTAGTAGATGATGCTATTTTATACCATGAACTTTTAATATTTATGGATGAAAAATTAGATTTTGAAGATACAGAATTAAAATCTACACCAAACTTCTCTTTTGAACCTTTTAAAGAAGTAGAAGATAAATTTAAAGAACTTTTTGAAAAATTAACAGCTTCATTATAAAAAATACCCTCCAGTAGAAGTCTCTTCTGGCGGGTATTTTTCATACTATTTTAGATAGCTTTTTATATATTCTTCCATCTTATTTTTTATCTCTGTATTATTTTCAAGGAATTCTAAAATCTCTTCAATTTTTGGTTGCTTATATCTATGTCCTATTCTATTTCTTAAAAGTCTTGCTGTATTTAAATAATTTGTTATTTCTTCTGTCAATATTTTTTCTTCATTGAGCTTTTTTATTGCCCCATCTACAGTCATTCCAATCTTATAAAGATTATATTCCTTTAGTAACATTGATATAAAATCTTCATATAAAATAAATAGACTAAGATATTTATATTTTAAGCTATTAGAAAATTCTGTTTTCATTTCCCTATCATCTATATATTTTTTAAATAATCTTATAGATTTATCAATTTCTCTACTTTCTTGTTCTAAATCATATATAAGCTTTTTTAATTTATCTTTATTCATCGTATAAAACCACCCTATCTAATCTGCTCCAAAATTCATTATTTTCCTTATATATTTGATCATATTTATTAAATGCTATATCATAATTTTTATCTTTTAATATTACTAAATCACTATTTAAGGCTTCTATCTTAATTATATTGTCAATTTCATCATCATTAATATCAATAAAGTCTATACTTCTATTTAAAAGTTCTTCTAGTTCTAAAGAGATTTTCAAATCCACACTTGATTTTATTTTTTCATCTCCAATTACTGCTATATCTATGTCTGATTCTTCATTGAATCCATTTTTTGATAAACTTCCAAATACAATAACATTATTTATATTGTTATTTAAAAATATACTTTTAAACTCATCACTATATATTATCTTTAATATCTCTTCTTTAGACTTTTCTCCAATAATATTTCTTCCAAAACTCAAATTCCTAAGCCTCCTTTAACCTATACTCATTTACATTATATCCTACACTTATTCCTTTATACAATCATATTCTCTATCTCCAAAAGCTACTTAACTCTTAATATTCCTCTAATCTCTCTGTTAAAGATTCTTTATTTAATATGTTTTTTAGCATATCTCTTTTAAATACTATCATTATTAAATAAATTAATCCTAATATCATTAAGACTGAAATCCCTACTGCTCCTAAACTAAAGCTTCCATAGATAGGTATCATTTTAGGAATAAAAAATGCTGTAATTAAACTTAATGGTATTATTAATATTATTGAAAATATTAAATAATATCTTCCTTCATATTCTAAAAGTCTCTTTAACATTCTTCTTTCCATTCCTATAGCTTCTAAACTAGAAAATTCTCTTTTTCTTTGTACTAAATCTGTTATAGCTATATTTACCATATTTAAAATTGCTATTGCTAAAAATATAATTACTCCTAAAAATACGCCACTTAATATTCCAGTTTTTAAATTTCTTACTCCATCTTTAAATTCTTCTACTCCTTTTATAGAACCCTTTCCTTTAAAGATTTCTTTTGCTTCCTCTAATACTATATTTCTATTATTTTTTTCTACATCTACTACTATTTTATTTGGTAATATTTTTTCTAATAGAAGATCTTCTAAATTTTCTTTTGATACTGTTAATATACCTAAGCTTGTAGATATATACTTCTCTCCATCATCTCCTATTATAGCCATCACTTCAAACTCTTTATTTCTTAAACCCTTATTTAAGGTTATCTTATCTCCTACCTTTAATCCATTTTCTATATTTCTATTTTCTCTATTTAAAATTATATAATTTCCTTCACTAAACTTTTCTAAATCTATTTTTCCTTCAATTACTTTTATTCTATCTAAATTTCTTTTTAACATTTCTTTAGACATTCCCGTAATTACAGTATTTATACTATTATCAAAAGCCTCAAAGTTATATCCACTTTCATATTTAATAAATTCTTTTTCCATTGCATTTTTATTTACTTCTACCTTAGATTTAGCCGTAAAAAACCTTTCTTCTTGCTCATATCCACTAAAAGTAATATTAATATCTTTTATACCTTCTAGTTTTTCTAACTTTTCTATGTCTTCCCTCTCTATTTTGCTATCCATATAGTATCCGATATCTATATCTCCCATAATATATCTTCTCACATGCTCTTCTACATCTAATCCAATCATTATTATCATTCCTGCTGATAATAATGTAGAACTTAATGCAATTGATAAAACTGATGCAATAACCTTCTTTTTATTTTTTATCATATTTTCTTTAGCCATATTTTTTATTCTAGAACCATTTCTAGTTTTTTTAGTTTTTCTTTTATATTCAAAATCACCTATTACATTATGTTTAATAGCTTCTACTGCTGAAATTTTTTCTAACATTTTAACTGGCTTTCTTATACTTATCCATAATGTTATTATTGTGAATATTATTCCTATAGTACTCGGCCAAATATAATTATTAAAATCTATATATTCAAAAATTATAGTTTCTTTTAGTGATAACTGAGCTATTATTCTTCCTAAAAAAAGTCCTAATATAACTCCAAATGGAATACCGACTATGGAAACTCTAAATCCTAATTTATAGATTAACTTTCTTAATTGTTTTTGAGTGCAACCTAAAGTTTTAAGCTGCCCATAGAACCTTATATCATTAATTATAGAAATATAAAATATATTATATATAATTAAATATCCACTTCCTACTACAATAAAGCTTAGAAAAACTACTCCTATTAAAGCCATTAAATGATCATAAGAATATACTCCTAACTTTTCTTTTTCTAAACTTATTTTAAAAAGTCCATCATACATAGTAAGTCCAACATATGAAACTGTAGTCAGTAAAAGAGTAGTTAAAAATACAGACATTAAAATAAATTTATTTCTTCTTTTATCATTTTTCAAGAGATTATTTGATAGAGTTTTAAGTTCATTGTTATTCTTAAGTAGCATCTTAATTTCCTCCCACTATTTTTCCATCTTCAATTCTGATTATTCTATCAGCCATCTGTGCCACTTTTTCATTATGAGTAATCATTATAATAGTTTGAGAAAATCTTTTACTTGTCATTTTCAAAAGTCCTAAAACTTCATTTTCAGTCTTTCCATCTAAGCTTCCTGTAGGTTCATCAGCTAAAATTATAGAAGGCTTTGTTATAAGAGCTCGTCCTATTGCAACTCTTTGTCTTTGCCCTCCTGAAAGATTGTTTGGAAGATAGTTTAATTTATTTTTAATCCCTAAGGTTTCTATAATAGAATTAAAATATTCTTTATCAACTTCCTCACCATCTAGTTCTAATGGAAGTACTATATTCTCCTTAACATTTAATATAGACATAAGATTATAATTTTGAAAAATAAAACCTATATTTCTTCTTCTAAATATAGTTTTTTCATCCTCATTCATCTTTAAAATATCTTTCTTATCAATTATTATTTCACCACTAGTTTCTTTATCTAATCCTCCTAAAAGATTTAAAAGAGTAGTTTTCCCTGAACCTGAAGTTCCAACTATAGCTAAAAATTCACCTCTTTTAACATCTAAATTTATCCCATCAACTGCTTTAACAAGTATTTCTCCTTTTCCATAGTATTTTTTTAAATTTTCTACCTTTAATATCATTCTCATTCACTCCCTTTAGTTTACCCAGTTATTAAGATAATTCTCTTATATAACTTTTGGCTATCCTCTAATAAAATTCTACCTCTTTTATAGGTTAAACTTCCTCACAGTCCTGTCATATTTTTTAGTTTAAATATCACAGTTTTGTTATATTTAAAAGATAAACTCTAAAAGTGCTTCCTTTTCCCTTTATTGATTCTACTTTTATAAACCCTTCTACCTCGTCTACTATATTTCTCGCTAAATAAAGTCCTATTCCAACTCCTTCAATATGATATACATCATCTTCTCTAAAAAATCTTTTAAAGATATTGTTTATATTTTCTTCTCTTATTCCAATTCCATAGTCTTTTATCTCTATATAAGAAAATATTTCACCTTTTTCTATACTTATATTCATAGTAGAATTTTTACTACTATATTTAATTCCATTTTCTATTATGTTAAGTAACGCTTCCTTTAACCATTTATTATCACCTAAAACTAAGATATCCTTTAAATTCAAATTGAAAGTTATCTTCTTTTCATCAGCTCTACTTACAGCTCTATCTAATACTTCTAATGCTATTTCCTTTAAATTAACCTCTTCTTTTTTTATTTTTAAAATTCCATTTTCAAGTCTTGATGATTTAATCAAAGCTTCCATAAGAAAATTAAGCTTCTCTTCTTCTTCTAAAACTAAACTTAAAAATCTTTCTCTTTGCTCCTTTTCTAAATCTCTATTTAACATAGTTTCTGTATAAAGCTTTATATTTGCTAATGGAGTCTTTACTCCATGTGATATATCACTTACTAAACTTTGAATATTTTCTTTATCTTTTTCAACAATCTCTTTTTTTACTTTTAAAGTATCACAAAGCTTTTTTAATTTATGTTCCACCTTTGATAAAATAGTTTCATTATTAGGATTAAATTCCACTTCCTCATTTCTTATAATTTTCTCAATTATAAAACTAACCCTTTCAGAAAACATATTTAATTCTCTTTTTACTTTTATAAAAAAAATCAGATTAAAAACAATAAGTATTATCCCTAGTACTAAAATAAAATTACTCATTTCTTAAACTCCACATATACCCTTTTCCATAAATAGTTTTAATAGCATTAGACTTTAATTTCCCCCTAATTCTATTTATATTTACAGTTAAAGCATGTTCTTCAATAAATTCTATGTCCTCATCCCAAAGATAAGATAATAAATCTTCTCTCTTTACAATCTTGTCCTCTTCTAACAGTAGTTTTTTTACTATTTTAAACTCAATTGGAGATAATGAAATTTCTACATCCTCTTTATAAAAACTCATCTTTTCTAAATCTAACAAGCAATCTCCACTTCTCAGACTTTCTTTCTTCCTTCTTCTTAAAAGAGCTATTACTCTCTGAGTTAAAATACCAATACTAAAAGGCTTTGTTACATAATCATCTCCACCAACTTTAAAGCCTCTAATTTGATCCATTTCCATATCATTAGCCGTTAAAAATATTATTGGTATAGTAGATGTTTCTCTAATCTCTTTGCAAAAATCAAAACCATTTCCATCTGGCAAATTAATATCTAAAATAATTAAATCTATTTTTTCATCTTTTAATACTATTCTTCCTTCTTTTAAGCTATTTCCACTAAAACATATAAAACCATCAAGTTCTAAATTAAATTTAATTCCCTCATTTATTCTTTTATCATCTTCTA
>NZ_CAMTIG010000065.1 GCF_947072515.1 uncultured Clostridium sp. | reverse complement strand
AGTGTTTATGTTAATCAACTCCTTTGAGTATATATAAACACATTTAAACACATTTAAACACATTTGTCTATATATTTATTAACTATTGGTTTCCTCCTTTGTATTATAATTAAATTTATCCATTAAATCATCACATAAATTTTCATTTAATTCTTCCTATTATACTTCTTTTATTAAGTTTGTTCCCTTATTAAATATTTGTTTAAATTAATTTTTATATTCTAGCTCTTTTTATAAACATCATGTAAAATATACTAACTCCCGTGGACACTACTAATATACTTAAAAACAAAAGATTTTTATCTAAACCATAAATGTAAGCTGAAATAAGTGGTCCTAAGGCAAACCCTAAGGATTCTGCTGCTCCTACAATTCCTACAATAAAGCCTCCAACACCTTCTTCAGCTCCAAACTCTGATATAGCACTTTGAAATACTGCATTTAATAAAATTGCGCCAATAAAAAGCATTATAATTATTCCTGTAAATATAGGAATGTTTCTAGTTAGTAAAAGACCTAACAAGGAAAAATTTATTATGAAAAATGATATAACAAGTTGCTTTTTACTACTTATTTTATCACAAATAACTCCTGCAATAGGGGCACCTAAAGCAAATACAATAAGATATAAAGATATAAGTGCAGATGTATATCCTTTTGATGCATGAAGTACATCTCCTCCATAAAAATGTATCATTGATATAACACATCCATAAATATAATCACCTAAAAATCCTAATGCTGCTACTATTAAAATTTTCACCCAAAGCTTTCTCTTTGTAATTATTCTAAATATTTCTTCTATACTTTTCTCTTCTTTTTTAGTCTTAATTTTTTTAACACTATTCCCTCTAACATTAAATACTAAATATATTAAAGATATAAAAAGTCCTATAGCCGATAGCAAAAATACTATATTATAATCATTTATTTTTGAGATAAAGAATCCTGCAATAGCTGCTCCAATTCCTCCACCTAACATAAATACTGAAAAGGCTAGTCCTGCATCTTTCCCTCTTTTTTCTGGATTTATAGTTCTAGAAAGAATCGAAAAAGTAGCTGGTGCTGCCATTCCAAATATTCCACCTTGAATAACATATAAACTTCCTGCTAAAAAATCATTTCTTATAAAAATATATCCAAGTGGAACTATACTTAAAATTACAATTGCTATCTTTAATGATTTAGAGTCCCCAACAATATCCGATATTATACCAAATGGAACTTGAGTAAACATCTCACATAATCCATAAAATGAAATTATACTTCCAATTAGCATTGTTGACATTCCTATGGAATCAAAAAATAATGGAATAACTGGCGTCATTAAACTATAGCTTATTCCAAAAATTAATCTATATATACAGAAATTATTAAAATTTTGTCTTCTATATACCATCCTCATCTCCTTGAACAAATTATTCTCCTTTAAATTTATTCAAGTAATCATAAATTTATGAATAGTAAAAGGACTGTATAAAAACAGTCCCTCCTTAATAATCTCTAAATTCACTTATATTTTATTATCCTAAACTCTTATTATATCTTTTCATAAATACTACATATAAAAGAATTCCACTAAACATAAATACTCCTCCAAAGAAGTAGAACATTAACTGATATCCAAATAAAGTAGTAAATAAAGTTTTAGCTCCAATGAAGCCTACCACTATAGATATAAATGCATTTATTCCTGTTATAACAGCTACAAAAATAGGTCTATTTTCCTTTTTTACTATTAATAACTGTATTGAATCTTGAACTGGATGTACTGCATGAGTAAATCCATATCTCAAGAATATAGAAACTCCCATTACTACTCCTGTTAATGGTAAGAATAAATTCCCAAGTCCCATAACAATCATTACTGGCCCTGATAAAAATATTAAAATACTAAAGAACTTTATATTTCCCATCTTTCTCATAGCCCATGGTGTTATAAGTAAAAATACAAGCATTCCTAAATTTTGCATTGCAAGGATAGTTGATGTAGCACCTCTACTTATATGAAGCATTCTATTAAAGTAAATAGTTAAATTTGGTGTAATAAAGTTTGATTCAATTCCCATAAGCACAGCATAAATGATCCATGCTATTGTATACTTATTGAATAATTCTTTTACATTTATTTTTCTTCTAATTTTTTCTATATCAAATACAGTTTCTTCTTCAATATAATCCTTTTTCTTTTCTTTCATAAACGATAATAATATTAAAGAAACTACCGTTAATATAAATGCTATTATTAGAACTACTTTGAATCCTCCTATATAATACCCTAATGCTTGTCCTTTTATTTTATCTACATGTGCAGTCATTTCATTTGCTTTACTATAACTTACTCCAAGCTTCCTAGCAAAATATAAAACTGCTATTTTTCCATCAAATAATTTTGTTATTATTCCAACTAAAACGTTTAAAATAATAGCTCTTGTAAAAACAAATATTCTATTTTCTCTATTAGTATATGCCATTATAATTAATGCCATCATAATATCGAAAGCTTTATCCCCCAAATTCAAAATAATTGCTGAAATGGATATAACAAAATAATTTTTATTGAATATAGCCATTAAAAATGATATTGCCATCAAAGCAGTTATAATCATAAAAATATTTCTGTGACCTACTTTTTTTACTAATAACAATGCAATAACTAAAAATATCATTGCAAATCCTATAAGCATTGTTAATTCATTTGATGCCTTATTGTTAGATAGCTTTAAATAACTTCTAAATCCATCTCCGACAATCCCTTTAACTCCCCCCATTACAGCATAAACTATAGTAAATAGAATTATATTTACCTTAAACCTTTTTTCTTCTGTTTGTAGTATATTCATTTTCATTGCTCCTTAATTTAAACTCTATTGCGATACTATCACAATTGAAAATTACTTTCAATTGTTTTTATATATCATTAGATAATAATTATCTTTTTATTCATTATTAGTTCTTATTATATTTTTTATAGCCATATTTATGGGCAAATTTTCTACTTTTCATAACACAAAAAGGATTCTTCAATATACTCTTTTCTTACACTAAATAATTTCTTGTAAAATTACTCTAGTATAAAAATAAGAGTTTTTTGAAAAATCCTTTTAATACTCTCTAAATCTACCTATATTTCTAAGTAAATTTAATTATTTTTTCTTCTGGATACTCATACATTAAATATGATGTATTTAAAATTCCATTATCTTTTAAGTGTTCTTGAAGTATCTTCTCATTACTATTTAGATTCTCTATATCTGAAAATCCACCTCCTCCCTCTATAACCTTTTTAGCTAAACCTTTTATCTTTTTCCCTGATACAGGCATTCTGCAAAACTCTTCTATAGATGGTGCATATTCACTTCCATCTAAGCATTGTTCATACTTAATAACTTTATAAGTACCATTTTCTTTCTTTTCGTAAGTTATAGCTACAGGTATTATTCCTCCACAAGTACTATACACCCTATTTTCTCCAAGTACATATTCTAAATCATTTACTACAGCTATAACTTTAATAAGATTTTCTTCTTCATACATTCCATAAATTATAGGTTCTATGATATTAATTCCACCTTCATATTGAGGTCTATTTTTCTTTTTTTCAGTTTCAAATACAAGCTTAGTAGCTAAATCATCACCTTTATAATAATATTCTGGTACCTTTGTATAATTTTTTAACTCCTTACCCTTTACTTCAAAATAATCTTTTATATTAAGATCTTCCTCTTTTTTCTCTACTCCTGTAACTATATCCTTATCTACTATATGTCCTTCTATCTTTTCTTTTCTAGATTCTAGGTTTTCTTCTTTATATCTATTACTTAATAACATAACCCCTGAGCTCACTAATAAAACTATCCCTAATATACTTACGTAAAATTTAGGCTTTTTATAATTTAAAAGATTCTTTATTCTATCCTTTTCTGCTAATTTATGTTTTCCCACTCTCATTCCCCCTTAGGTATATTTCCCATAGATTTATCTTATAAATTAAGTTTATTGTAAATAACTCAAAATGTAAATATTTAACTTTTATTTTTCTATTATTAATTTATAATTGAATTTCAAAAAAACTATTGACTTATAATATACTTTTTTGTATTCTTATTGAGAATAGTTATCAAATTCATTTATATAGGGGGACAAAAAATGAAAATTTTATACGATTTGATAATACCAATATCAGCAATAACAGTTTTTAGTATTTTACTAGCTAAAAATATAAAAAAGCATGCTAAACTTTATTATTTAGGTGCTCTTTCAATAGCTTCAGCTAGTACAATATATGAATTCTTAAAATTATTTAAGGGGATACAACTTACAGGTACTTTTGCAATTTTAGAACGAATGTCTTTAAAAGGATTCTTATCTTTAGCATTCTTTTTATTAGTAATGTTTTGTGGTGCTTTAAACTTAAAGTGGAATATTACAAAAAGACTAATTTCTATAAGAGGAGAACTTTCTATTTTAGGATGTATTTTAATGCTTCCTCATTTAGTTATTTACTCTACTCGTTTTATAATGAGATTCTTTGCAAAATCTCCAATGACTTATAATACTTATATTTATACTGCCTTTGGATTTATTGCATTTTTAATAATGATTCCATTATTTATTACATCTTTTAAATCTATAAGAAAGAAAATGAGTTATCCTAAATGGAAATCTATACAACGTTACTCATACCTATTTTTCTTATTAATTTATTTGCATATTGCTGTAATCTTAATAAATGCTAAGGAATTTAATTTAACCAAGTTTTTAATATATACAGCTATTTTCTTATCTTATTCTGTATTAAAGTTAAATAAGGTTAATTCAATACAAAAAGCTAATCAAAAACAAACTTTTTCTAATAAGACAGCACCTAATCTTTCTTAGATTTAAGTGCATAAAAATGAATCTATACGAAAAAAAGGTATTGCTCTTGCAATACCTTTTTAATATTTATCTTAAGTTTTATAATTATGCTTGTTGTGGAGTTTTATCTTTTTTCTTAACAACTATTATAGCTATTATAAGACTTATTACTCCAAATATACCAGCCCAGAAGAATGAAGTATTCATTCCGTGAATGCTTGCCTTTATAGGGTTAGCTATTCCTGAATTCTCAGCTGATTTTGACATTATAGTTACTAGAATTGATGTACCTACTGCTCCAGCAACCTGTCTCATAGTATTATTTACGGCATTACCATGAGCATAGTATTTTCTGTCTAAAGTATTTAAACCTGCTGTTGTAAGTGGCATCATAAACATTGCAGCTCCAAGTAATCTTACTGCATACATGGTTGTTATATAAACAACTGATGTAGTTGGAGTTAAGAATGAGAATGCAAATGTTCCTGCTGTAAATAAGAATAATCCAGCAATTGAAAGTCCTCTTGCTCCAATTTTATCAAATAATTTTCCTGTAATAGGGTTCATAACTCCCATTACGATAGCTCCTGGCATTAATGCAAGCCCTGCATCAAATGGTGAGTAAGCTCTTCCGTTTTGTAAATACATTGGAATTATAAGTTCTGATGCTATAAATCCAGCGTAAACTATCATTACTATTACTGTTGAGAAAGTAAATACACTACTTTTAAATACTCTAAGTTCTAGCATTGGTTCTTTCATTGTTAATTGTCTCCATACAAATATTGCAAGAGCTACAACTCCAATGACAAGTGGTAAGTATACATTTTGATTGCTCCATGCATAGTTTCCTGCATTACTGAATCCAAGTAATATTCCACCAAATCCTAATATACAAGTTATTACTGATAAGATATCAACTGAAACCTTCTTATTATCAGTAACATTTTTAATTAAGAATATTGCTAAAATTAAATCAATTATTGCAAATGGTAATGTTACATAAAATAGATCTCTCCAAGGATATCTAGTTACTATCCATCCTGAAAGTGTTGGTCCTATAGCAGGTGCAAAGGCTATAACTAATCCTACAACACCCATTGCAGTCCCTCTTTTTTCTATAGGGAAAATTATAAGAAATACTGTTTGCATAAGTGGCATTAAAACACCAGCTCCTGCTGCTTGAAGAAGTCTTGCTGTAATTAAAGTATCAAAACTTCCTGCTCTTGCACCTATAATTGTTCCTATAGTAAAAATACCCATTGCTATTATGAATAAAGTTTTTGTTTTAAACTTATCAATTAAAAATGCTGTAAATGGAATCATTATTCCAAGTACTAACATGTATCCTGTACTAAGCCATTGAGCTGTAGATACACTTATATGTAATTCTTTCATTATGTCTGGTATAGCAACGTTCATAAATGTACTGTTTAAGAAAGCTACGAAAGCTCCAAGTAACATTACGGCTGCTATTAAGAGACTATTATATTCTTTTTTTGCTATATTATTCTCCATAATAATATCACCTCGTCCTCTTCTGTTTTATATGTATTTTTAAAAAACTTATCCGTTTTTTTAAAAACTCATTAGTACTATACCTAAATTATAGACTGATAATAAATTTAAGTCAATTAGCCTACATAATAATTCTTAATCTATTCACACTTAACACTTTCTTACTTAAAATACCCTTTTTTTATCATTTTAATTCTTTTTGTCTGTTTGACTTATATTTTGTTAAACTCTATAATTAAATCATAAAAATGAATTAAAAAGTTTTTTTATAATGCTTCGAAAACCAAACTAAACTTTAGAGTTTTCAATTCTATCTATTTTAGATATGATAGTTTTCTTTTTCTAGGTTTTAAAATTATTAATTTGATAAAGAAGGTATATTTATGGAAACAACACATGATAAAAAAACTGATATAATACGCGCTGCTATTTATCTGTTTTCAAAAAAAGGTTTTTCTTCAACTTCTGTACAAGATATTGCCTCTTATTGTAATATTTCTAAAGCAACTATATATAAGTTATTCTCTTCAAAAGAAGAAATTTTAGTCAGCTTAATTGAACATATTAATAAACAAATGTTTATTAATATAGAAGGTGTTGATCTACAACTAGGTAATGACAAGCTTTCTACCCTTGAAAAAAAGTTTACTGCTTTTTTTGAAAATCTTTATAAAAGAAAAAATTTCAATATTATGATTTATGAAAATCAAAGTTTAATGAGAGATCCTAAATTTGAATCTATCTTTTTAAGAAATCGTACCTTTACTTTAAATTGGTATAAGACTATTCTTCTAGATGCCTTTGGTAAAAAGATTAAACCAATCCTTTGGGATCTAGTTATTATAACTGCAGGTATAATTAAAGAGTTCAACTATGTTTTCATTATTAAGGAAACTATTTCTCATGATTTTAAAGACCTTGCAGCATTTATGGTAAAAACTTTATCTTCTATAATAGATTCTCATTGTAAAGATAAACCATTAGTTCCACCAGATTTATTTGAATTCTTTGAAAATAAGATTTCAATAGATAAAGAACTTTTACTTGATGAGTGGGAAAATAAAATTTTAGAAATTCACGGTATCTTAAATGAAGGAAGAAATATTTGCAATAAAGATGATATATTTGCAGCAACAATCGAAATTACTTCTGAAATAAAAAAAGAGCATCCTAGAAAATTCTTAATAGATTCTCTTTTATTATATCTTGGTCGTTTCGAAGTTATTGAAACTGAAGTTTTATTCCTAAGAAATTTATATCAACGTGCCGATATATAAAATTAAAAAACTCCTATTTGAATTTATTTAGCTTATAAATTCAAATAGGAGTTTTCTATACTCTAATTTTCCATAAACAAAAAAGATATATACCCTACTAGAATAGAATATATACCTTAAAACTAAATTTAAAAGTTGTATCCTATTCGTAGTGAGCCCATTTACGGCGTTCTCGTAGAAACTTATGGTCCTTATTACCATTATATACGAATATCTATATCTTTTTTCATCCATATTTTATATAATTTTTAGGAACAATTCAAGACATTTGTCCTATTATTTCGTATTATTAACAATATTTTTTCCCGTAGTTAATTTTTATGTCTATATTAGGATACTTTTCCTTAAATTGAGCCATCACATAATAGCAACTAGGACATGGTTCAAGTTTAGTATATAAAATAACTTCTCCACTACTCTTAACTAGCCCCTTCTCAATCTGATCATCTATCTTCTCAAAAATCTTCTTTTCACTATCATTAAATCGATTATATCCAATACCTATTTCTCCAAGCTTATTCACTTTAAAACTTTTAAAGCTTTCTTCTTTTGGTGCCATACAATATTTCTTTAAATTTATTCCACCACTAATAGCTTTATAATCAACTCCATTAAAAGAAGCACTTGCAATATTTACAGCATCTTGGACAGTATTACTTTGATTTAAATAATACTTTTCATCCCTTATCTCTAGATATTTAGAAAGATTCTTAATAAGCCTCTTAACCCTCAAAATATCCTTCTTTAAATGCTCATAATACTCAAGACCACCCTTTTTAACCTTTATATAATTCTTATTTACCCCATCTAACTTTATATAAAAAGTCTTTATCATCTCTTCCTCATCATAATCTTCTATAAGGCTGTCATTTAAAATAAGCTTCTTCAAAAGTTCAATATCCTTAGAAAAAAGATTCCCCTCTTCTATCTCATCATAAATTTCCTCTATCTTTTCTATATAATCATCATGCTCTAATATTCCTATATTTCTCTTTATCCACTGGATCTTCTCTAAACATAAATCTTTATCTATACTTTCCTTTCTCTCCCTAAGACCTCTTTCTCTATCATACTCAACCCTAAAAATATAAAGTTCATTAACCCTGTCTAATTCTTTCTCTAACTCCTTAATCTTAGAATCAAAAGAAACTAAAAGCTCCATATAAAGAATAAAATCCTCTATACTCTTAGCTCTATAAACTACTCCTTCTTTATCTAAGCTTTCTATTTTCTCTATACATTCATTAGATAAATTAAATTCTTCTTTTAATTCATCTAAAAAACATTCCTCATTAAAGTTATATCCTAAAATAAATAAAACCTTTTTTAAATCTTCAATATTTCCTATATCAATTCTTTTTAAATCATTCTTCATAAAACTAATTTTACTTAACTCTCTACTCTTTTTCAATTATTCTATTAATAAATTTTCATTCATTATTTAAAGATTTCAGTACAATTTATCTTATTGTTACATATCCATTCTGATTCAAAATCTTTATTGCTTTTTCAAAGTTATCTTTCTTAACTAAAATATAATCAGTATTATATGTAGAAATTGCAAATATTCCTATTTGATTATCTGCTAATAATGTTGATAATTTAGATAAAATCCCTATAAGCGAAAAGTCCAATATACCCTGTATTCTAAACGCCTTCCATTCATTATCACATTCAATTGTATTATCTGGTACTAAATTTGTACTACACACCAACGATAATTCCTCATCTGTCTTTCCAATAAAACAAAATTCATCTGAATAATCTACCTTAGATAAATCTTTTACTTTACATACTGAAAACTCTTTATTTATTATTTTTATTTCCATCTTAATATTCCTCCTATAAAAAAAAGATGCCAAAGCACTTCTTCTTAGACCTAACGAAGTACTTCTGACATCTACATTAAATTCACCCGGTGGCGAATATTTTATTTCATTTTTAATTTATTATATTAGACTTCTATTGACTTGTCAATATCATCAAATGTTCATTTAGATTTCATGATAAATTTTAATTCTCTTTTAGCTTTTAATTTAGAATCATACAACACAACCTCATTGTAGTATCCAATATTATTTTTCCAATTGATAGTTGTTTCTAAAAACTTTTCCCCGCTAGTTTCAATTAGAAAACACTTTTTATTTTTATTGATATAGCATATTGTAAATCTGTTGTTGAATCAGCAATCCTATTAATGCTTCTTCCCCTTTTTATCTAATATTTTTAATTATAATTTCTAATTTTCCCCACTTTCATTGAAATTATCTGTCTATCATCTTAATTGTTAATATCCTTGCAGCTCCTATTCTCTTTTCAAACATTAAATCCCAAATACATAGACACTCCTTGGCTATATCTTTCATTTCATCACTTCTCTCTTCAGATGCTTCATCATATAGCCCTATTATAAGCTTAGATATCTCTTCATTTAGTCCATAAATATAATTTTCTGAGTCAGTATTATTCTCAATTATGTTATAACTCATAGCAAAAATAACATCTTTATATACAATAATAGATTGATTACTCTTTTCTAAATAACGTACAAAAGTGCTCACTATTCTTTTGCTACTTTTAAAAGCTACTAAATCCTTCAAAAATTCTTCATCTCTCTCAATATCTATTAACTTATCATAAAAAATTTTACTAATGGGAAACTCTAAATCCAAGTCTAGTTTTATATATTTTATAATCAATGTCTTAACTAATTCATTATATTCTTTCTTATTAAAATAAATTATAATCATTTCAAGTATATACTTAACTTGTTCTTGATTTAAGCTTTCCACACTTTCTATTATTTCTGTAAATTTATTTAGACGAATATACATTTCAGCTACAGTATATGCACCCATTCTCACCAAATCCTCATCTGTTGCATAGAAACATTTTAATATAATATTTTCTATTTCCTCTTGATTGTCATCATGGATTAAAAAAAACATTTGCTTCATATCTCTATATCCAGCAAGTCTATAGTCATTTTTTAATATATTTATTATTTTTTCTCTTGCCCATACTTTATTAAAGTTATATACAGAAAATAAAATATTTAATGTTGCTAATCTTACTGCAGAATTTTCATCTTGACATAACTGTATAATGCTCTCCTCAAAATACTCAAATAATGCTTTATTATCCCATAAAAGTTTTCCTATCGCTAGTGCTGCACTTCCTCTAGTACAATTTAGTGCATTGCTTTCTAACATATTAAATGACTTCATTTCTTTATCATCCTGAGATGTTATATTTGGTTTATTACCAGTAGGATCACTGTGATTTAAAGCAATATCCCTAAGTATTTCTAATATTTGAAACGACCATTTATTTTCCTTCTTTTTTCGCACTATATCACAAATATATCTTATCCTATTATCTTCATAATCATATCCATATAATAAAATCATACTTTCTAACATTTTATTACTAACTTCCTCTAAATTTTCACTATATGCTATTCCACTAAAAATCGCATCTACATATTTATCATTTATATTTAAATTATTATTTAACATCAACTTGATAAATCTTTTGGGTTCTTTACTTGTAGTACTTCTTAGCTCATCTGCAAATTTTTCCATTGAGCTTTCAATAAATCCACCTTTTATTTCTACCCATTTTGATCTTCTATCTTTAGATTTTAATTTAATATTAGTTAAAATTTGAATCCATTGCTTATTGCTTAATCTTTTACCTCCTATAGGCGAATAGACACTTCCACAATATCCTTTATTTTTATCATATCTATTATTTTCTACCAAACTAATATTACGTCGTTTAAGAACATCTAATAAATTTTTTCCCTTTAAAGATATTCTCTCCTTAGGTAATGCAGAAAGAAGTATTATTTGTAAATCCCCCCAAAAACTCCAATATACCTTTGTATTATTATTTTTATCCCTATTAAATTCAATACGTCTTTTATACAACTCCTTTGCTCTTGGATCTATATAATATATAATTTTTTCTTCAAGTTTTAAATATGATTCCTTATCACAACATCTTGAGTGTATTTCTATAACATCCTTCACCTTATCAAGTTTATTTTTTGTAGCACTACTTTTATCAAAAATAATATTATTAAAATTATCATACAAACATTTTATTACTAGAGTACTTAACTTTGTAGGAAATTTCTGCAAACCATCTAATATTATTTCATTGTATATATCATATCCTTCATTAAAATATTGCTTATATCTACAAATGAATTCTTCTGGATTTCTCTTTATTAAACCATTATTTGCCTTTTTTATTATTTTGATACAAGCTCTCTCCATTCCTTGATTGTGAGAACCATTCACGCTCCATTTAGAATAGCATCCCTCTTCACTCTGTGGAATATATACTAATAATGTATCTAATATCAAATCTATATTCTGAATCGATACTTTATTATCTAAAAAACTTTCATCATCTTGATATCTTCCATGTCCTTCCAACTCATTTTTTAATACTAGTTCAAATATTCTCAAAGCCCTAACTTCACATCTATTAAATAATTCTTTAAAATTAATATAATTATCGATAAAACTAGGATATTTCTCATAAAATGCTAGCCTTAACTCAAACATTTCATCTATATCATCATAAATTCTAAAAGAAAAACATCTGCTAAACTTTTCATTATCTTCCATTGATTTAAAAATATATTTTTTTATTAAGTCTATATCTTTACTCCTATATTTAGGACTCATACTCTGTAATAGCTTTATAGCCATATCCTTTTTATCTTTTAAACTCATCCATTTATCTAAGATTCCATCATCAATTAAAATTTGCACAAATAATGAATGTCCTAAAACTACTCCATCTATAATATGGTTTCCATACTCATCATCATCATAGTATTGTAAAATAAATTTTCTAATGGCATCACTTATATTAGTAGCTTGTCCAAGAACTTCAAAAAATACATATTTAACATAAAATCTAATCTCATTTGATTCCATCATTTGTATTCCAATCTGAATAAAGTCTTCTTCATCCTCCATTTGTATATCCTGTAATAACATTTGAATTTGATATCTTTTTTGAGGAGTTTGTTTATACTTATCACCTATTATACTTACAATATCTTCTCCTTCAAAATATTTCCCAAACATTTCCTGTGCCAAAAAGTAATCTGAAATACTCTGATGTGCAAATGAAATACTATTATTATTTTTTACTATAAAACCATTTGAACTCAAATATGTTAAACTTTTTTCTGTTACTTTTAATAATTTGATATTTATATATAATTTTCCTGAAACATCAATTTTACTTAATAGTGTAGATTTAGTATTCTCAACTTCGCCCTCGTCAATTGAATTTTCTATACAATTTTTCTTTATTTGTTCCCACCATTTTTGAATTAATTGATTAGCAGTTAAATAGTCATCATACATGTTCTCTTGATTTAAATGTTCCCATATATAAAGATTACTAGCAATCCTAAGTACTTTTTTCATTTTATTTGATAGTTTATCATATTTAACTCCAACAATCTTCCTAACAACTTCCTCTGATAACTCTCCAACTATAATTTCTTTCCACTCTATATATGCTTTTTCTTTATTCTGTTGATTATTATTAGTATTAAATAGAGCCTTAATATTAGAATCATTCTCATAATCATAAGTTCTACATACAAAAATAATTGATATCTTATTATCTCTATTTAAATTAATTTCTTCTACTCTTCTTATTACTTCAGTACATGTAATTAATGCTTGCCTTGAATGTGCATTTGTCCAACGTAATGCATCTAATTGATCTAATATAATAACTCCACTTCTATTTTCAGCAAGTAGATTCAAAGCATTAGGAATTGATGTTGTTAAGCCTAATTCTTCTCCCCACTTCTCTACATTTTGCTCTGGCAATCTATCATCTAATTTAATTGCAATATAAGGAATATCTTCTTTTTCACAATACATTATTATTCCTTGAGTACATCCACTTTTCCCTTGTCCTGCCTTTCCATGTATAATAAGTGATTTATCTAACTTAACAGCTTCAATACACTCATCTATCTCTGGTCTACTTATAAGACTTTCTTTTATTCCTTTAAAAGTATTCTTATATTGCTCATTTAATTCATTTACTCTAGGTATAATTTTTTTATCTATTCTATCTATAATACTTTCCTTTAATGAAAAAAAATGCTCTGCTATTTCTTTATTATCATGAACTACAAGTGGTGCATAAAAAAAACTATCTGTATTCCATAATAATTTAATTCCTAATTCTTTAGCCTTATTTTCTACTTCTTTTTTAGCTTTAGTATCATTCTCTTTAGGTTCATCCTTCTTGTGACATTGCCCCCATTCTTGATTTGTATAAAAAATCAACTTATTTATTCCTTCATAATTCTTCTTTGCAGATTCCAATGTTTCTATTAATTTAGTTTTATTGCTTGATAAAGTAGTCTCATAAAATTTTGCTTGCCATCCTATAATTTCATTTCCTACAGATATCGTGTTTGTTTCAATAGCCGCCTGATTTTTGTATCTAAATATTCCTTTTTCTTTCTTATATTCTTTGCAGAAAAGTAAATAACAAAACCACTCAAAGTTGTTCTGTGGATTTTCATTAAACTTTGCTTTAAAGATATCCCAATTCGGTTTAACAATTAAATCCATATTTCCACTCCTTAATTCCTAATTTACACATTTACTCTAATAATTTACTATAATAATTATAGCACAGGTCACTGACACTTTTTTATATTACTCCCTTAAATTTATTTCATTTAAATAATTAATATTTTTTCTAATCTAAGTCTTAAACACATAAAAATAGTCAGTAAAAGCTGTTCTTATAATTTTTTCTTTTACCTAGCTAATACTATCTCTATTATACTTACTAATTATTTTTGCTTGTTCTTTTTTAATTTTCATGCTCAAATCGCTTCTAATTTTAAGGATTCTATAGTTTGATACTGATTTAAAGGATTGCTATCTCCTATTTCTCTTTTATCACTATAAAGATTTTCACAAGAGTTTTTTACTTTTTAATATAACATCTATTAGCTCCTCATCAACAAATTTTATAAAATTATGAAAACTTTCTATAAATTTATCACTTAAACTTCCCATCCTCATAATTTTTATTACATTCTTCTTATATAAATTCAAACTTTTTCATCAAACTATATTTTCATTTTAATTTATTTAAAATTAATTATCCATATTTAAGAATTGTTTCCAATTTGTTTATGTAATAGATATAAAATCAATGCTAATATATTTTAGAGGTGATAATTATGATTAATGAAGATTATAAAAAATTAACTAGCTTCTTAGAAAAAAAAATTAAAGACTATGAAAAATTTTTTTCTTCATATCGACAAAAAAACAAGATAAAATTTAATAAATTTCCTAAAAAAATTAATTATATAGAACATAATATTGATAAGCTTTTAGAAAATAGCTCATCAATGTTAACTGTTCTTAATACTATTAATCTTGATGAAAAATTCACTATAAAATTATTAGCACACCAATCTATCGAACTAAGTTTAAAAGCTTTATATCTATTGACGGGCAATATTGAAAAATCAGATAAACAATGGAAGAAACATGAATTCATTATTGATTCGAATAAACTTAGTAAAAGTTCCAGTCATTTCTTCTCCTTAATAGCTTCAATCAAAAAGCATCCTAGTATACGTCTCTTAGAAAAAAATTTTTATTTAACTGAACGTTATGGCATTGAAGAAAATTTAGAACTATTTGGTCTTTCTAGATTCAATCCTTCTCCAATTAATGATAACTCTTTAGACTTTAAGGATATAATATATTGCACAAATCTTATTTACCTAATCGTAAAAAATTATAGACTTAATTTTTTACTTCCAACGAAAGAAAACAGCAAGGAATATACTGGTGACTTAAAATCTGGCGACTTTAAAATCTGTAAAAATTTTCTCTATTTTAAAGACTACTGCTTATGCAAGGACACTTTTGAAGGAAGTAATGATAACTTTTTTTGTTGCCTTTCTGAGATATCCGACTTTTCAAAAAATTTTATAAAAACCTTAAAAAAAAGTAATATCATCTCAAAGAAAAAAAACTGGGATTCTCCTGTTCAAATTATTTTAGAAACCACCACTCCAGTATTGATTAATCATATTATAATTCATCGAAAGTTCAATGAAAATAGACGTATTCAGCATGATATTAATTCTTTTAAT
>NZ_CAMTIG010000064.1 GCF_947072515.1 uncultured Clostridium sp. | reverse complement strand
TCCTTTTGAATCAATAACTTCCTCAACACTTTTATTTATATTTTCATTAGTTTTCTTTTCTTCTTGTGATAATGTAATTCCTTTTTCGCTACTCCCGAATAACTTAGAAAACATTTGACCTAATTTGCTTTCTTTTAACCATTCCCAACCTTTTTTTAATATACCGAATACACTATCTACCATATTTCTAAATTGTTCAGAACCTTGATAAGCTTGATATAAGAAATAAACTAATCCAGCTATACCAGCAACAACTAATCCGATTGGATTCAACATCATAGTTCCATTTAATACTGCTTGAACTGCTGCCCATGTTTCTGTTAGAAATACTGCTGTTTTATAAATTCCTAAAAGTCCTCCAGCTACTAATGCAACCTCTCCTAATATCATCGTTAAATCTGAATTTTCAGATACAAAATTAGTTACTGCACCAACTCCAGTTATTATAACTCCTACAAATTCTCCTAACTTTTCACCAAAACCAACAATTTCATCTTTATTGTTTTTAAGAAATTCTTGTGTTTCTTGTAAAGCTGGCAGCATAGAATCTTTCATTGACATGAAAAAATCTCCAGTTATTGTTTCAACTAACGATTTTATACTTCTTTCTACCGCTGCATATTCATCTTTAGTTTTTTCAGCATCTCCAGCAGCCCCACTTTTTTTCATACCTTCTAACGCTGCATTTAATCTTACCTGTGCTTTAGCTGTATTATCTAAATCAGCCCATTTTTCACCAGTTAATTTTTCAAAATATTCAGCCATTTGAGTTTCTTGAAGATTTATTCCTGTAAGTTGTTTCAAAGATTCAGCTTCGCCGTTTATAGCTGATGTTACACTTCTAATTGCACTATCTAAATCTGTATTATAGAATGAAGCTACGTCTTTTGCAGCCTTTAAAACTGCTTGTGTATTTCCTTTAAGGTCAGTATCTTCAAATCCCATCCCTTTTATCATAGCTCCAACATCAGCCATTTCTTTTTCAAGCTGTCTTTTGCCTAAATTTAAGCTATCTGCCATTTCATTGATAAATTTATCAGCATCTTCAACTTGCCCTACAAATACAGCTTCTAATTTGTTTCTATTCTCTGTAAAATCACTTGCTAAATCTATTCCTTTTATAATTTGTCCAACTGATAAATATGTCGCTGCCATAGCTGCTACACCTTTAAATGCTCCACCCATTTTGGATATAGCATCCTCAGTTTTTTGTGCTTGTTTCCCAACTGCTCCAATTATTTTATCAGTTTGTTCTAATAAGCTTTTATTTATTAGAGTTTCTATCTCTAAAATCATTGTATCAGCCATGATTTACCCACCTTTTTTAAATTTAAAATTTTTAACAGCCATTAAAAATTCTTCATAATCTAAGTCTGAACTATTTAATATAAAATTTATATCAGCATTAATACCATTATTTATTAAAGAAAGGTAAGTTTCCCACCTACCTTTCCTTAAATCATATCTTGTTTTTGCTTTTGATTTTATACTTTTTAGTCCCTTTTCATGAAACCCATTAACACTTGAACTACTTGTATTAATTTCTGAGGATCATTAATAAAATATTCTTTTATTTGTTGGTCTATTGTCATTGATACATCTTCGCTAACTTTTTTAATCAACTCAAATTTTGGAGATTTAACCATTTCCGGGAATAATCCTTTAGCTATTTCTTGAGCCAATTTAAATTCATCATTACCAGTTTTAGCTTTAGCTTCAGAAATTATTTCTGTATATTTCCATCTATTTTTCATAGGACTTATTTCAAATAATACTTTTACTTTTTCATCTGCTGAATTATACATTTCTATTTGTACTTTTTTATTTTCCATTTATAACACTCCTATCTTGAAACATATTTTGACATTCTTAAAATAAATTGTGCATTTTCATCTGTTAAGTTATCAGTAGTTTGAGAAATTGCTTCTAATACTCCAGTTCCACCTTTTATAACTCCATCTATTCTTTCGTCAAGCCAACTAGCACTACCTTTTGCTTTAGGATATAATAATGCTCTACTTAAAGCCACTTCCATATCAGAACCTCTAAGAACTGTTACAGTTATATTCATATTTGGGTCTTTATATTTTTTTAATATTCTTTTCCCTTCTACTGATTTTCCACTCCAAGTTTCTTTATCTTCTAAATGTGCTGTTTCTATATTTACCAAGCCTTCTAAACTAGCAGTACTTCCAACAATTGGATGTATTACTATTAAAGATAATCTTTCCATTTCCATAGCCATTATGCAGCACCTCCAGCCCAATCTAATATTTCTTTTCCTGTTACTGTTATTTTCTCTAATGGTATATTAGGTGAATATGTAAATAATGGGTCTTTACTAGATAATTCTCTTAAAGATTTCATTTCTTTTGTAAAATCAGGAACATTTACACTAAATAAATACCCTCCATCTTGTCCAACTTCTATTAATCCTAAATTTCCACAATACATTAAAGCACTTTCTATATATCCGGTTATTAATTTTTTACCATCATAACCCATAGGAACAATTTCTTCATTAACAAACATGTCCATTAAGCTATTAGCAACATTATACACAATAGTATCTCTTAATATAGTTTCATCTATATGAGTTTTAGCATCTGTACATATAGAGCCAGTGGTTTGCCCTTTACCTCTTACACTTCTATATTCATTCCATCCAGCTTTAGTCATTAATTCTACTTCTCCATCTGTTAAAGGGTCAGTAACACAACCGTTCAATGTTTTAAATTTAGGTCCAACAAATTTATTAGCAAATAATATTCTTGCCATCCAAGCTATATGATTATATCCTTGTGCTTTCATTTTCTGTCCAAAGATTCTACCACTTTTACTTTTATCTTCTAAAGCTCTTGCTGTTATTGTGAATGTTGAAAATATATGATTAGGAGCATAGGTTTGCGCCCATTCCTCAAATTTAACATCTTCAAATACTGGAGCAATTCCAAAGAAGTCAGCTTCTCTAGTTTTATCAAATGCTTCTACTGCTTCATATAAAGCTGTATTATCTGCAGCAGTTATTTTTTTACCAAGAACAAATATATAACTTGTAGTTAATTTATTTCCACTATTATCTTCTTGTCCTAATGCTACTCTTAATGCTTCAATAAGCTTTGGAGCTTGTTTATCTACTAATATTGCTTCAAGTTCTGCTATTGCATCACTCCCACTTAAAGCCGTTGCTGGTATATCTTCCTCATTAGTTATAATAAGCATTTTATCAAGCTTGCCTAATGTTAATTTTCCAGCTGCTTCTATTAAGACTTTTACGTCATTATTTCCAAAAAATAAACCCATCATTTCCTCCTTTGTACCTTTGTACCTTCATCTATTACAATAGAATCTAGGTTTTCTATGTTATATTGTGCTGTTCTTTCATACTCAATAGTTACATCTAAATTATTTATGTATTCATATTTTGTATTTTCCATTGGAACAGTTCTTTCTATAATATTTCCTATTTTTACTATACCTATTTTATTTTCCCAAAAAACTTCTCTTGATTTAAAATTTATAAAGTCAAATAAAGATAATGCTGTTTGTTTTGATTCAAATAAATTATTTCCTATACAATTAAATTGTAAAATAGCATTTACATGTGTTGTCCTTTTTATTTCAGCCATCATTTCTGGCAAAACTTTTTTAGATCCTTTTCTATTTTTTTGTCCAATATCTAAAATCTGAACTGAAATATATGGTTTTTCAGGTTGTTTTCCACCTTGAAATGCGAATATAGTTTCTATACCTAAATTATTATTGATAATTTCAATTAATTTATGTATTTTATCCATTTGAATCAACTCTCTTGACTAAATACACCTTTAAATCTGCTACCTCTAAATATTTAACTATATCGAATATACGATAATTTTCTTGTGTTGATACTCTAACTACTTCACCATTAACATTATTTAGAACTTTTTTAGTATAAAGTAGAATATCATCTACATTTACAGTTCCTTGTGGATATAATTTTAATGTATTTGCATCTACTGGAAAAGGAGCTGCTTTAAAATCAATTGTAGTTTCTTTTCCTGTAACTAAAACACCATTTACATATTTATCATCTTCAGTATATTTATATTTAAATTGTTTTAAATGTTTTTTCAATAAAATTACTTTATCAATTTTAATCACCTACTCTTTATCTCATAATCTATTGCTCTTATAAGGCTTCCGGTTTCTATTAAAGGAGGTTTTATACCTACTTTTTTTCTTTTTCTTTTTATTGTACTTGGAGAATTTGGAGTCCAGTTTCCAGCTTTAATACTCCGTTGTATTCTGCCTTTAACAAACAATCCAATTGACTGCATAGCTTTTTCTCCAGTTTTATTATTATTTATAACTTTTTTTATTTCACTTGTTATTCTATTGGAGATTAAAGAAGGTGATTCTCCAAATTCAGTTGCTTCCCTGAAAAAAGGTCTTGCTGGAATATTACTTGTTCCATACTCATTTAGTTCTGCATATTCCTTTATGGTTTTTCCACCTTCTTGTACATCATTTGCACCCTCTCCTAAAACTCCTACTCTAATTTTATTTTTCCTCATAAATTCAAGTTCTCTATTAATCCTTTTAGTTTCTGTTAATGTTGTAGTTATTTTCATAATTACCAACTCTTAAACTGATTCATAAGGTCTTTAAATTCATTGCTTTTTTCAGAAAAATCTTTAAAAGTATAAGAAATTGTATTAATCTTATAAGATTTTAAATTTCCTTCTTCTCCTAATCCAGTTTTTATATAACTTAAAAATGATATTGCAGCTAGTATTAATAAGTTTGGTATTTTTTCATACCCAGCATTATATATAACTTCTATATCATCAGTAACAGTATATCCATCATGTAGTAATGGTAAATCATATCTTTCAAATCCTTTTCTAGTATAAATATTAATAAATTCATCTGAAAAAATTGGATTTTCTACAATATTACCATTTAATTTTAATGAAATTACTGATTTTATGGGTCTACAATTTAAATAAATAAATTCGTTTCCAGTACCTTTTAAAACATCTTTTCTTTCTTTTAGCATTGGATCATATCCAATATAATTTATTATATATTCCCAAATAGCATTTAACATAAAATCTGATAGTTCCCCAGATTCTAAATCTAGTTCATTTTCTATTATTTTTTTAGTTTCTGCATTTAATAAAGGATTAGTTTCCATATACCACCTTTTCCAAAGAATGAAGGGTATTATAACCCTTCATCTATGCCTTTACTTGTGTTTGTTCTTCTTGACCTACTTGATAATGCTATACTGTCTTTTTTTTTAACATGTAACCAGCTTCAATATTAACAACTTTTCCACCTAATCTAGCTCTTAAAATTTCATCATTTATACCAGCTTTTCCGTTTCTTTCCATTTCAGATTCCATTTGATAATCTACAAAATACACGTATAATCTTTTGAAATTTGCAAATAGAACTGGGAATGTATCATCCATTTGCCAACATAATACAACAGGATGTCCATCAAATGTAGAAGGTTGTCCAGGTATTAAAGATTCAATCCATAAAGGTCTACCTTGTAAGTCTTTTAAAGTTTTCATTTCTAACATAGCAGCTTTAGAAACATACCATTTAGCACCAGCATAATACTGAGGTTTTACTTCTGATTTTATAACCATTAATTCATCCCAAGTTAATTTTCCGGCAGTAGTTTCTTCTTTAGATCTTGCAGCAAAATCTGTATTTTTACTGAATCCTTCAATTTTATTATCAGTATCAATTACACCTTTAAATGTTCTTAAAGCTATTTCTTCAGCTATATCTTCCACTCCATACTCTCTAACTAATGCAGCTACATTAAATTGACTATCTCTTCTAAGTTCGTCAGTTATTGGAATTATAGATTGGATAACACCTTTCGAAATTTCAATTTCTGTGAAATTAGTTTCTCCTTTTGCAGTTTCTTGACCTTCTTTTTTAGATTTAGCCGTATTTGTAGCACTAGGCTTTCTAATAGGAACTCTAATAGTTGTTCCAGTTGCAGTTATCATTTGACCTTCATTAAAGAATGGAGCTATTTCTTTCATATCCTTAACCATTTGATTAGATAAAGGTTTTGGAACTAATGAAGCACCACTAACTAGAGTAGCTTTTCTTAATGCTTCAGAATATTCTTCTTCTGCTTTAGCTATTGAATCAGTTGTAGCTCCTGGAGCTGTCATATTTTTTATTGCTTCATCCATTTTTTCAATTGTAGATTTTAAAGTAGTTATTTCTTCTTCTTTTTTTATTCTTTCAGCTTTTTGAATCTCAGTTTCTTGTGGACCTTCTTTTATAGTTTTTTCCATTTTTTCAATTCTTTCAGTTAATGCTTTTATTGCCTCTGCTGACACACCTTTTTCAATTAACTCTGCTATCATTTTTTTAATTTCATCCATTGATTTATCCTCCGTATCATCATTTTTATTTATTTTTTGTGCTGTTCCACCCATTGAAAACCCTGTTAATGTTCCTTCTTTTATTGCCTTCCAGATTAAATCGTCATTGACTTTTGCTGTTGCCATCCAAGTACCAGCCTTTATTTCTTGTCCTCCAACCATTGTATCTGTTTTAGCTACCCAGCTTTCTACTATATCAACATTAGCTTTTTTATTATCATGTTGAATATCTGAACCTTTACCATTCACTAGAAAATTATGTGCTGCTTTTTCTATATCCTCAGGTAGCATATAATCCCCGTGAGCATCTTTAACAAATGGTTCATACACTACACAAGTTACTAATCTTTTATCTTCATCTTGTTTTAAGATAAAACTATCTAATTCTAAATTTCCATCTTCACTTTTAACAATAGCAAATCTTTTTTTATTTGCTGCTTTCGTTACTAGCGAAATAAAGTCAATCTTAACTTCTTTAAGTAATGCCACTTAAAGCACCTCCTTTAAACTAGTCTTTATTTTGTGCCATTCCTAAAGCAAATCCTAGTCCAAACCAAATTTTCTCTTCTAATTTTTTCATTAAAATTTGAGTTCCTATTTCTTCAGAATAATTTTTTTCATCCACACATGAAGTGCTTTCTATTCCAGTAAATCCATTTTTTAATTCATACTCTAAAATTGTTGTCAATTTCCCAAATATTCTTTCAGTTTTAATTTTTCTATTTTTTATGAATTTTTTAACTAATTCATTAGGTATTTTATTATTTTCTATTTCATACATATTAAATTCTTCTTTCGCAACTGCACCGCATACATCTAAGTGCAATAAACTAACCTTTAAAATTGAAATTTCTTTTTTCATTCTCTCTCCTTTACTCATATATACAAATGCAGTGGCAATTAACTATTTCACCAACTGGCAAAGATTGGTCGTGAGGGTGCAAAGCTCTATTCCCATTAATTACAAAGTATTCGTTAACTTTTATAGTTTTCCCGTCTAAAGCCAAATGTGATTCTCTATCTTCAAATCCGCCACCTACATGCAACCACGTTTTTTTAGACATTCCAGCTTCTACTGCTGTTTCATGTGTTGTTTCATTTACTGCGTTTGCTGTTTCTGTTGTTGCTATTATTCTTGCCCTTGATACTGACATATCTTTTACAGAACTCACTATATCATTGGCTATATCTTTTGTATTTCTACCACTTGCCTGTCCTTTTGTAATTATATTATTTATTATTTCTCTTGTAGTTTCTTCTATTCCTTTGATTTTAGAAGCTGCTATATTTTTATTATAATTATTTATAACTTTGCTAGTGATATTATTTATTGCACTACCTTCTAATTTCCATCCAAATAATGTTTTACACCATTGTACTGTTCTATTAGAGTTTTTAGTCAGCATATTTAAAAGAGATCTTCTAATATTTCTTATAAAATTTGTAAAATCTATTTCAAATAAATCAAATTTATTAATTTTACTATCAATTTCATTTGCAAATTCTATAAAAATTTCTGAAATTATTTTTTCATTTTCATTTTCTAATCTACTTCTTAAAACTCTAACTCTATTAGCTAATAACTTTTTATGTTTTAGGTTCATAGCTTACCCCTAATTCATCCAAGAACATCATGTTAGAACTAATTAACACCTTATTACCTTCCTCGCCTTTTAAAGTAGGTATAGCAAGGTCAAAAGTTGTATTTATAATTACTATAAAATTATTTATTGTAACTTTACCTTCAAGAGATTCAGCACATTTTTTAATTTTATCCCACAAATCAACTTGTAAGGCTTTTATATTGGATGTATTAATTGATATTTTTTCTCCAGCTTCTAAATCATTTTTAAAGAAATATGTGAGTTCTTCACATAATTTATTAGCAAATGGAATTATCGTGTCTTCATACACCTTTTTCTTGAATCCTTCTAAATTGTTATAAGTAGAATTTTCATTCATTACTAAAGCTTCTGGAACTCCCATAACTCTACAAATAATCTTTTGTAGTTCTATCATTCCATTTACCCAGTCAAGGTCTTTTGGATTGGTAGAGAATGGAGTAAATGTTCCACTTCCACTTTTAACAAATGCAACTTTTCCAGCTTCTCTTGCTCCATTTTGAGAAGAAAAAACTCTTTTAATTTCATCAATTTGTGTTTTAGTTGTATCTTGTGGTAATGTATAAATTCCTGATGTTCTCCCTCCATTTTTTAATAGTGTGCAGTTATGTATTAATAAGAAATTTAACATATCTCCAACCATTGCTAATGGCTTAATTTTTGAATATCCATTTCCTTTACCAGCTATTTTATCTCCTGGATCAAATGTTTTTATAATATGATAATTATCTAATTCTTTTCCAGTAATAGAAGTATTTCCTAGTTCTATTCTATCTATTTGTAAATTACTTTCATTTCTATAAATTTGAAATGAATCTGGAGAATAAATATAAATATCTCTACTTAATATTCCTTGTGTTTTGTATAACAAACATCTACCACCAAATATTAAATAAGTTGCTATCGCTTCAATAAAATCACTAAATGCAAGTTCTTTATTAGGTCTATCAAGTGAAGCCATTACAAATTTAGCTCCCATACTTTCAGATAGTTTATCATCTTTATAGACTTCAAACTTTAAAGCTTTTAAATCAGTTACAAATTCATGGAATGGAGCTTGAATAAATGGATTTTCATATGCTTGTTTAACAAAAACATCATAGTTTACATTATAAGAATCATATGTAGAATATCCCCAAGGCATAGGAATACTTTTAATAAAATTCTTAGCTGCTTTTAATATGTTTATTTTTAATCACCTCCTTAATCCATGTCAATAACTTCAAATCCACCAATAATATCAGATGCTTCATAATCTACACCATAAACACATAGAAGAAAAGCATCACCTTTACCAGGAGATCTTTTAATTCTTTCTTTAAATTTTTCTTTTTTCTCTACTATAACTCTACCATAACTATCGAAATTATACAATCTTCCACTTAAATCTTGAATTAGTTCTTTATCATTTGGCATTACTATATCTTTTTTTTCTAATCTTTCTTTACATACAAAAAACATTTCAGTTATAGCATTAGAATACTCCTCGGTATCTCTTGGTTTACCACCAAAGTGAACTTCAATTATTTCTAAATTAGGAACTATTGGATTATAATCATCTGTATTTCTATTATAATAATCTTCATCAATAAGTTCATTTAATCTATCTGCTATTGGTCCTCCAAGTCCTGTGGCATCCATAAATAAAAAATGTTTTTTATTTGGACTTCTTCTACACCATCTAGCAACTTCACCAACACATTGCATTGTAGATTCTTTATTAAAATAAAATTCTAATTTAAAATTACTTCCAGTAGAACTATATCCAACAGTATAATCTCCACCAAAACGAGCTGGGTCAAGTCCCATAACTTCAAAATCATTAAATCTATATCTAGGCTCTACATCTATGTTGCTTTCACATAAACTTCTAGCTATACATGAATTAGCATTTCCAGAAGGTGGCAATCCTTTTAATCTAACTTTTATAACATCAGAATCTTTACCATATCTTCTTTCCATTGATTCAATTTGAGATTTAGACATATAAGGACTATCATAACTTGATAAAGTAATAACATTCAAAGATTCATCTTGCATATTGTAAGCCCATTCATAGAAAAAACCATCTGTTCTAGTCATGTTACCAAATACAACCATTCTTGTTGGGTCTACTCCTTCAAGAACTTCAGGTATTTTATCATCTACTCCAGAAGCTTCATCAATAATTACTAAAATATTATCTTCTCTTTTATTTCCAGCTTCATCAACTTCTCTTAGTTTAGATATAACATCAGATATTTGGTCATCAGTATCAATGCTAACTATACCTAACTCTTTCATTATTTCTTCAACTAATTGGCTTTTATCTCCATGCTGACCTTGTAACCCCAAACTGTTTTATCCATTGTTTCCAATGGTGTCGGACTATATCATCACCTCGTAAGGTGTCACGCACTTCGAGAAAGGGATTTTCACCCTTCCCCTACTCCATATAGGATAGTCTCTACACTTTTAATTCAACTGTATATCCTTTTACTTTATAACCTTTTTTAACAGCTCTAGATAAGCAATTTTTTACAGATTTTTTATTTTCTTTATCTAAATACTCTGCACACTCACCTATACTTTTAAACTCTATTCTTTCATTTTGGTTATAAATTAAAATTCCCTTAGGCTTAGATCCAGCTTCATAGGTTCTTCTGTCTCTTTGAAGTTTGTTTTCTATGGCATGTCTTATATTTTCATAAGGAGTAACCCATTCCAAATTAGAATAATGATTATTGCTCGGGTTTCCATCTATATGATTTATTTGAGTTTTTCTTTCGGGATTAGGAACAAACGCTTCGCCTACAAGCCTATGTATCGCGAATCTTTTTTCCTGGTTATTTTTATGCAAGTTTACATAGAAATCTATTTTCCCACACTTTCTTGTTTTTTTGCAATTCTTTCTAACTTTACCACTTTTAACACTCAAAACTTTACCATAGTTACTTACCTTATAAAGACCTTCGTAGCCTTTTACATCAACAAATATTTCCATATCATCACCTCTGATATATTATAACACATTTGTTGACCTTGTACAATATACATTTGAAAAACTTAGCACGGAATTGCCCTCGACTTTATACGTTAGGGTTTCTCCGTTAGCACCTTGAAGGCACACCCTCTTTCGAGGTTCACGCGATTTTCGATACACATCGCTGTGTAAAGGGACAGGTTTATTTATCCGGGTTCTTAGGAGATATTGGCAGCATATACCATTCTTTTTTATAATCTAAATGGTTAAATTGCATTATATTTTGTTTCAATAAAAACATATCAAAATCTTTTAATAATGATTTATTATACCATTTATTTACCTCGGCATAAAATACTGTTTGTAATTGCCGCCATGTTGGAGCAGTTACTATAACTCTTGATTTAAATCTTGTAGTTATCCACCATAATGTTATAAATGCAGCGCTTGAAGATTTACCTGTACTATGTCCAGAAGGAACAACAGTTATTGGATATTCTTTTATTGATTCTAATATTCTTTTTTGACCATCATATATCAAATGTGCTTCTAATATAGATTTACAAAATTTTATCGGATCATCTTTATATTTTGATAATAAATTATGTATTGCTAATCTTTCATTATCCTTCATTAAAATCACTCTCTAATTTTTTAGATAATTTATCAATAGCTTCCATTGTTTTGTTGCTATCTACATCATCGCCAATTTTTATTTTTTCAATCTCTAATTTCTTTTTTTCTATTTCTAATTCTAAAGATTTTAATTTATATTCTTGTTCCTTAGATGTAACACCCATACCTAACCTTTTTCCTAATTGCTCTGCTGCTTTTAATCTAGAATCAATTCCAACATCTAATCCAAAGGCATCAGTTTCATTACCTCTTAAAACATCAGTGTAAAACTCCATAATTTCAGTTATAGAAGCTATTCGTTTTGATTCTATCTCTTTCAACCTAGATTCGACGTAATCCTTTATAATAGGCTTTTGTAGGTTTTTATAGGCATTAGTTCTTGCTGTTATTTCATTCTTACAATTATAAGCATCCATATAGGCTTTAGTACCATTTAGGTGTTCTAAGTAATAATCAGCAAATAATTTCATTTTCTCACTCATTTTACCAATTTTATTCATTAGGATCACCATTTTTTAGAGTATCAACTAGAAATAATATTAAATCTTTTTTATTTAGAAATTCTACTGATTCTAATTTAATTTCTTTTATTTCAGCTTTCAAAGATTTTATTTTATCTTTATTTTTTTCAATTCTCAATTGTTTTCTTAATTCTACTTCCAATCTGGTCATTTCTTTAAACTCATATTTTTTCATAACTTTTTCTAGTTTATAAGAATAAAATTCTGGTTTACTTAGAGTTACTATTCTATTTTTCATACGAAGTGCTAATATGAGTTTATTAATTTTAATATCTAATCCATTCATTTAACCACTTCCTTTGTATGTAGGTTCTTTGTTCCTAGTTCTCATTATTCCCTCCTAAGATTTTTTAGTTAAAAAACTTAAAATAAAATCTTTAGCATTTTCTAGTGTATCATGTAAATCATTTTCTAATAAATATTCTTCATATTTTTGACTTAATTTTAAATTTGCAATATTTTCTAGTTCTTTATTAGATATTATTATTGGTTTCAAATAATCACCTTTTTATATATATTTCTTAATTAAATTATACATTATATTTGCTTTTGATTCAATTCTTTTTAATCCCAAATATCAGTTTTTTTAGGTTTTCTTCTGCTTTCCCAATCGAATATAAATGGAGTTGTCATGCTTTTTATTCTATCCAGTAATTTATCACTTCCATTTAACAATAAATGTTCTTCCAGACACTCTTTATTTAAATTGGTAGTTATTATAATTGGTTTTTTTATTTTGTATCTTTCATCAATTAAATTATAAACCTTTTCTATTCCCCAATCTGTTAATTTTTCACTTCCTAAATCATCTATTATTAACAAATCAACTTCTTTTACTGCATGTAGTAGTTTTTCTTCCTCTGACACAAAATCTCTTTTATTGCTATAATCTTCTTGAATTTTTCTTAAATATCCAGATAAATTAAAACTTAAAACTGTATATCCCTTTGATTGAATTTCATTAGCTATACAATTTGCATAAAATGTTTTTCCTGTTCCTGGAAGCCCAGCCATTAATATCCCGATATTCTCATTTAGCGCTTTTTTAAATCTTTCGGAATATTTTTTAAATTTTTCCAAATGAGCCTTTTCTTTATCATTTGTAGTTTCACAATTTTCAAATATATTATTTCCAAATTCTCTATCTGTTATTGATAATTTTTTATATTTAGCTATCTTTAATTTTGTTCTTTCTCTTCTTACACAATCACAATATGCATATATATCGTATTTATCTTCTGTATAAAATATTATCTCTCCACAAGTTTTACAGTATTCTATATTGGTTTTCATATACTACCACCATCCTTTGTCATGATTTTCTATTTTTGTTTTTTTAGTATCTATTGGAGTTTCATAATTATTTTTTATAGAAGATATTAAATATCTAAGTCCTTTATCTCCAAAGTTTTTAAATTGCTTTTTTATTATCTCAAAATCTCCACCAGATATTTTTAATAATTCTTCAGCAGTTATCTTGAAATTCTTTTCTCGTATCATCATCGATAACTCAGATTTAAATGTTTGCAATTCTTCATTAAATTTTTTCTGTTTATCAGTAGCGCTATTACTAATATTATTCTTATTAATATTATTCTTATTAATATTATTCTTACTAGTCTCCACATTTTGTGTACTACTGTCTACCACATTTTGTGTACTACTGTCTACCACATTTTGTGTACTACTGTCTACCACATTTTGTGTACTACTGTAAATATTAAGATAATACGTAGTGCTGGAGCTGAAATTCCTCTTCTTTTCTATAAGTCCAAGCTCTAATAATTTAGATAAGTTTCTTTGAATCTGTGTCTTACTATTTAATTTTAAATCACTTAACATTTCTTCATAAGAATACTTTATATAGACATCTCCATCTTTGTCTATCCAACCGTTTTTAGAGGACAATCTAATTCTATCGTACATTAAAATATAAGTAGAATATGCTCCAGGAGTTATTTTTCCTTCTAACAATAAATCAAACAACCACTTTGGAGTTTGATAATAATTTATATTTTCTAAATCTACTTTTTTTATTGCTCTCATTTCTCGCTCCTAGATATTATTTTTTTTAAATTCTTTTTCTAAATATTCTCTAACTATCTCAGAAAAACTTTTTTCTTTAATTTCGCACAACCTTCTAATTTTGTTTCTAAATTCTAATGTAACTCTAAGTTTCATAAATATATCCAACTTCAACACCTCCATTAATTGTTACCACTATTATACAATATACGTTGCCACATTGTCAAGCAACTTACTACAAATTGTAACAAATAAAAAAAGGCATCATCTTTACGACAATGCCATGAACATAGGAGGTTATTTAATTTTTTATTAATCCCTAGTTTCCCACCAAAACTTTACCCTGAGTATTTTATTAACATAAGTTTACCTCATTAATATGTATTTGTCAAATAAAAAAAAGAGAGTATCAACCAAATTATATTATAAGTTTCTTTTCTTGGTCGGAACGAACTTATAATATACTCAAATGAGATACTCTACTTTTATTCATGCCTTTTCACGTATCTTACGAAAATTAAAAATTTAATTGGAATATACATATATATTAACACAATTTTAACTATTTTTCAATAACTTTTATTTCATTATCCCAAACTTTGAATTGAGCTAATAATATATTTGTTTTATTATCCCTAACTTCATTTATTAAAACTTTATCATGGTTTTTACTAACTGTTCTAAATACATTTGCTAGTTTTTCTTTTTGTTCAACAGTCATATTATTCCACCATTTCATATTATTTACATAAATCACATTTTCTTTTACTTCAACTAATCCAGATCCAGAAGTAAAATATCTTGTCATATCATCAAATTCACATGCTGCAACTCCTAAAGATAGAGAAATAAAAATTCCTAATAATAATTTTTTCATATTAATCCTCCTTAAAAAAATGATTAAAAATATCTTGTTCAAAATAAGCTATAATCCCTAATTCGTCTACAAGTACTGTTTGTTTCCTATCTTCTCCATTCCCAAAAATCTCATACATCTTATTTTCTTTGAAATTATAAACTTCTTTAATGCAAGTGCACATTTTAGGTTTTTTTCTTATTTGATACGTCGGTGTTTCTCTAAGCGCTTCACCACACACAATACATCTTCTTGTACTATATATAGCCACTCTTTGATATTCGTCGTTTATATCTTCATCAACTTCTCTTTCCAAAATTCCAGTATAAATATATGCGTGTCCAAACATTTTACATTTTAATTCGTGTATTTTTTTTAATAAATCCATATCGCGCCTCCTTTATTTATTATCTATATAATCTATTATTTTATTCAATGTTTCAAAACTTCCTATTTTACCTTTAAATGTATTTGTTATAGTAACATTAGATATTCCTAAATCTTTAGCCATAACAATAGATTTTATTTTTTTATTTTTCATATCTTTTTTTAAGTGATATAAAAGTTCCTCTAATCTATTCATAATGATCCTCCTTAGTTTTTATAATTAAATTATATCATATTTAATTTAATATTACAATTCTTTTATAAACTATATTAAAAAAATTAAAACAATATTTCAAAAAACTATTTACTTTTTATAAAATATATGATATTATATTCTTGTAAGCGAGAGATACAAAAAATAAAAAAAGGCATCCACAAAAATGTGAACACCTGTAAAACATGACAGTCAGAGTGTAACATATTTAGTGGTCCTTGTAAATAGTGGAGGACATATGAAATTTAAAAGATTATCTAACAACTTCTGGAAAGTTGAGTTCAAAGGAAAAACAATTGTAGGTACTTGGGATAAAGTGAATGAGGAAGTGAGAATTTATGCTTAATGTAATCTATATATGTTTAGGTTGGATGGTAGTTTGGTCAGCACTTGTAGGAGGTATACTATGTCAGTAATTTGCGAATGTGGAGAAAAAGAAGCAAAATATATTGTAAAAGATGAATACATGAAAGATTGGCACAATAATCTTTGCGATAAATGTTTTAAAGAAGAAATAGAAGAATATGATAAAGAAGGTACTAAGTATGTTGTGAGCCTCGTAAAATAGGCTCACTAAGACTTTAGTGTTTAATTACATACTTAACTCACTAACCCCCAAAGTGAAAAAAGTTGTTTCCCCTAACAACTGTTAAGTATGTTATTAAAAACTAAAAAGGAGGTCATCCATATGACGGTAAAAGAGCTTAGAGAATTAGCTAAAGAAAGAGGTTTAAAAGGTTATAGTCAGTTGAAAAAAGTAGAATTAGAAGAATTACTTAGAGAACCAACACTTCAGGAGAAATTTGAAAAAACTATTCCAGAAGAAGTTGAATTAATAG
>NZ_CAMTIG010000063.1 GCF_947072515.1 uncultured Clostridium sp. | reverse complement strand
GCTACAGCTTAGTATAGTTCGAATTTTAGTGTCCAGGATATTGACATAAATCCAGAAATTGGATTTATTTATCAACACTTCGCCTTAATTAACGAATTAAATTTACTAGATAATGTAATTGTTCCGCTAAATATTCGCAAAATAAGTGATAAAGAAAAGAAACGTATTGGAAAAGAATATTTAAAAAAAGTTGGATTAGAAGGACTAGAGAAAAAATATCCTTATGAACTATCAGGGGGCCAACAACAAAGAGTTGCAATAGCTAGGACTTTAGCTCAAGAAGCAGATGTTATTTTGGCAGATGAACCCACTGGTAATTTAGATGAAAAAACTAGTACTGAAATACTAAAACTTTTGATAGATTTAAACTCTACTGGAAAAACTATAATAATCATAACACATGATAATAAAATAGCTAACCATTGTAAGAGAATCTTGAAAATTAAAGATGGTACCATAATTTAATCATTCTATATACAAAAACAATCTATAAGATATTCTCTTGTAGATTGTTTTTAATATTTTATCTTTAATTAATTTTTTATCTCTATTTCTTCCTCATTATAAAATAAGAATAGCACAGGATTTCCTACTGGTATCTTTGTTATTTCTTCAAGGGCTTCTTTATAGTATTTCATTTGAATTGCATACTTATCAAACATTTCTTTTTCTGCATCTTCTTTAATAAAATCAGTTTTATAATCTACTAATATTATTTTTCCATCCTCTTCAAAAAATAAATCTATAATTCCCTGTATTCTTATAGTTTCTTCAAAGTTTTTATCTTGTAGCTCTTCTTTTATAGTATCTACACTTACCTCTAAGAAAAATGGGAATTCTCTTCTTACAGTTTTTCCATCTATATAAGCTTTCATAACCCTTTTACCTATATTACTTCTAAAGAAAGCTTTTATCTTCCAAGGATTTATTACTTCAAACTCTTCCTCAGTTAATAATTCATTTTCTTTCATTTCTATAAGTTGAGTTTTTATTTCTATAATAAGGTCCTTATCACTATCCATAGCAGAATTAATCCTATCATAATCAATTTTTTGCATTACAAAATGAACTGCTGTCCCTCTTTCTGCTCCTGATAAACCTTTCTTTTCTTGAAGGAATCTTGGTTTTACTATAACTTTTTCTTTAAATAAAGCTTCGCCTTCGTATTCAGCTTCAACTTCCTCATAATTTGCTTTTTTTAAATCCGAAACTGAGAAGTTACTTTTTAATGTTGTAAGCTCTTCGTATGGATATTTAAAATTTAATCTTCTCAAAATTTCTTTATCCACAACTACTTCTTCTGTATTTATAAACAATTTTTTCTCTTCATTTTCATCCACAGCCTCAGATTTTTTTTCCACAATTAGGTCTCTTTTTTTCCATAGGTTAACTTTCCATGTGGATAAGTCACCTGAAACCATATTGTTATCCCCATTTCCTTCTTCTCTTAAGATTTCTCCATCCTCATGTTGACAAAGAGCCATACCAATCCAATCTAAATATGATTTTCCTTTTAAAACTTCCGCCTCTGATATTTTATCTTTTTCTATTCCAGCTGCCTTGCACCATCTCTTAGACATTTTTTCAATGTCTTTAATAGTTCCCGTAACTATTAATTTTTCTTTTGCTCTCGTAAATGCAACATAAAGAATTCTCATTTCCTCTGATAGAGTCTCTAAAGTAAATTTCTTTTTAATTGCTTCTTTAGGTAACGTAGGATATTTAAGTCTAGACTCTAAATCTACATAGTTCGGTCCAAATCCTAATTCATCATGGAAAAGAATACTTTTATTTCTATCCATTAAATTAAAGTTTTTTCCTGCACCTGATAAAAAGACTATAGGAAATTCTAACCCCTTACTTTTATGAATACTCATAATTCTAACAACATCTTCATTTTCACCAAGAATCTTAGCACTTTCCATATCTCCTGAAGACTTTCTAAGCTTATTTATAAAGTTTATAAAATTAAATAATCCTTTAAAACTAGTTTCTTCATAAACTTTTGCTCTTTGGAAAAGTATTTTTAAATTTGCCTGTCTAAGCTTTCCATTTGGCATAGCTCCAACATATCCATAATAAGCAGTATCCATATATAAATACCAAATGAATTCATCTATTGCTGTATACACAGCTCTATTTCTCCACTTTTCCAATCTTTCATTAAAAACTCTACATTTTATACTTAACTCGTCTTCTCTTTCTGCTAAAGTTAAAATATTTTCATAAAAATACTTATCTTTATCTACCATTCTTATATCTGTAAGGTCTTCTGCACTAAATCCGAAAATAGGTGATCTTAAAGCTGATAATATAGGCACATCCTGCATTGGATTATCTATTATTTTTAGAAGTGACATTATAGTTCTAACCTCTATAGATTCAAAGTATCCTGAACCTGTATCTGCATAAGCTGGTATTCCCTCTGCATTAAGTTCTTCAACAAAAGTATCTGACCAGTTTTTAGTTGCTCTTAACAAAATAACTATATCTTTAAATGTTGGCTTTCTATAAATAGTTATATCTTTACCAAACTTATCTTTAGTCTTTTGTTCAACTTTAAAAGGATTATCTTCTGACATAAGTTCTTTTATTCTTCTACAAACTATTCTAGCTTCTAAGTTTATAGCCTCAATATCTTCTTCCTCTTCTTCACTTTCATCATCAGATTCCTTAATCTTTAACCCATCATCAGCTTTATCATATATATTTACCTCTACAGCTCCTCCAACTTCTACCCCTTCTTCTGGCTCATCAAAGCTAGCTCCTAAATTTAATGCTTCTTCATCTGTATATTCAAGTTCCCCTACAGTCTCTGACATTAACTTTTTAAAAGTAAAGTTAACTCCATTTATAACCTCTTCTCTACTTCTAAAGTTCTTGTATAATTGAATAACTCTAGTCTTTTCGCCTTCTTCTCTAGAATAAGTATTATATTTATTTAAAAATAGTTCAGGTTTTGCTTGCCTAAACCTATATATACTCTGTTTAACATCTCCAACCATAAACACATTAGGATTATCCGTATTTTTTCTAGATACTAAATTTATTATAGCTTCTTGAACATTATTAGAATCTTGATATTCATCTACTAAAACTTCATCAAAAAACTCTCTAAAGTTTAATGCAATTGGTGATGGATTCCCGTCTTCATCAGTTAATATTTTTAAACATAGATGTTCTAAGTCATTAAAGTCTAAAATATTTTTCTCTTTTTTTCTTTCACTAAATCTTTTCCCAAACTCTAAAGTTATATTAGTTAATTCTTTTATATATGGATAACAAAGTTTTACTTTCTCAAAAGCATCTTCAATATTACAGAAAACAGGATTTTCAATCATTTTTCTTATTTTCTTTTTCCACATATCCCTTATTTCTGTAGCAAACTCTTTATTTTCTTTTTCAGCTGTTTTAACAGCTTTTAATCGTCCAAAACTTATATCCATTAAAATATTACATACTTCTTTTATATCTTCTTCTACTGCTTCTCTAAGCCTTTTAATATCCTCTAGCTCGTTTAAGAAAGTTTCTCTGTAAGCTTCTAATCCAGCATCTGAATCTATTACATCTAAGGCTTTTTCATAAAGATTTATAAATGTATTAGTTTCAATTTTTACTTCATCACTAATTATATCTATCCATGGATTATTTCTTTCATCTTGAAGTTTAAACTCTTCAGCTTTTTCTATTAACCACTTTTCTGGGTTTGGTCCACTCATTACAAATCTATATAAGTTTTTTACTATTTCCTTTAAAGACTCATCATCCTTACTATTTGAATATATCTCAACTAAATCTAAAAATTCTCCTTTTCCTTCATCATATAAATCTTCAAATAAATCATCTATGATTTCATTTTTTAAAAGCAATCCCTCAGTTTCATCTGAAATTCTAAAAGATGGATCTAAATCTATAGTATGAAAATTATTTTTTATAACATCTAAACAAAAGGAGTGCATAGTTGTTATATTTGCTCTACTAAGGAGAGTTAACTGCTTTTGAAGAATTTTCGAATTTGGTCTTTTTTCTAACTCTTTAGTTATTGCTGTTGCTATTCTCTCTCTCATTTCAGCAGCTGCTGCTTTTGTAAATGTAACAACTAATAATCTATCTACATCTATTGGATTTTCTTCATTAGTTACTATTTTTATAATTCTCTCTACTAATACAGCTGTTTTTCCTGAACCTGCTGCCGCTGCTACAAGCAGATTACATTTTCTAGTTTTTATTGCAAGTTGCTGTTCTTCTGTCCATTTAGTTTCCTTCTGCTTTATCTCCGTCATCAGATTCATCTCCCTTTACTTTTTTCTTTATTTCATTCCATATATAATCATCACTTTTTTTAGATATGAACTTGAAATTATTATCCTCTATACTTGTATCAAACTGACATACTGCTGAGTATTCACAGTAAGTGCATCCATTTTTCTTTTCATATTTTATAGGTTCAAGCTTTATTTTTCCACTAAGCATTTCGCTGCAAAGCTCTGTCATTTTTATATTTACATATTCTCTTAAAAGATCAAATTCCTCTTCTGTTGCTACAGAACTTTTACTATCAAAATTCCCATCTTTTTTAAATGATGCAGGAATAACTAACGAATATTTTTCCATACCAGAATCCATTGCTTTTACAACTTCCGCATTCTTTAATAAAAGCCCTTTCATCTTTAAGCTTTTTAACAGTTTTTCCTTTATGGCCTCTTCATCTGCAAAATCTTCTCCCTCTAAAATAGGATCATCTATTTTAAAATAAAGTATTGCTCCTGGTACTGCTCCAGTTCCTAAAATATAATTAGAATTTTTAATTAACGCATCTATATAAACAAGTAACTGCATTTGAAGTCCTGTAAATAACTCAGAAATTTGAAAATCTCTACTACTAGACTTATAATCAATTACTCTTAAATAAGTTTCTCCATCTAATTCTAACTTATCTATTCTATCTATTCTTCCTGTTAAATAAACTCTCTCCCCTGTAGGTAAATCAATATTTATAGGAGGTCCGCCCTTTTCTCCAAAAGAAAACTCATTACTAAATACTTCAAACTCACCACGTTTAATCTGTTCTGCAATTATTGAAACTGATTTAGTAATTACTCTTTTAAATCTATTAGTAAAATATTTATATCTATTACTACTATTTAAAATACTATTATAATCCTCTGAAAGCTTTACTTTTACTAACTCATCAACTATTTTTCTACACTTATTTCTGTCTAAATCTGCCCATGATATTTGTTTTGTTTTTACTTGTGTTGTAAAGTTATCTATAATTTCATGCATAAAACTTCCCAAGTCTGGTGCTGAAAATTCGTATATCTTTCTATCTCTCGCCTTTAATCCATACTTTATAAAATATGAGAATGGACACCCTGCATATAGTTCAAGTCTTGAAACATTAAATCTAAGCTCACCATATTTATTTTCATAAAGAGAAATAAGTTTTTCTCTTGAAACTTCATTTTCTAAGTTCGTATAATTTATTCCATCTAAAACACTTTTAGCTTTATCTTCAAATTCTTCCTTCTCTAAAAACCAAGCATATACCTGCTCCCAATAATCCTCTATATTTCCATCATCGACTTGTTTTCTAAGTGCTAACACAAGTTCATTAAAAGTTGATGTAGGTGTAGTTATTTTTTCATAACCACCATCTAGCTCCTCTAGAATATTACTTTCTTCTTTTAATTTTGATAAAACCTTTTTAAGTCTCGGAATTATTATAGATGGTCTTAAAGCTTTCCCTTCAAAATCTGCCATAGGATAAGTTATAATCATCTTTTCACTAGATATTGTAAGTGCTGTATAAACCATATACTGTTCTTCAAAAGCCCTAGCTTTTGTAGTTGAAGCAAGCTCTATATCCATTTCTTTTAATATATCTCTATCTCTATCTGATATAATTCCTTCTTCCTTACTTGCTGCCGGTAATACTCCATCATTAACGCCTATAATATATAAAACTTTAACTTCACGCCCTTTTACCCTTGCAATATCTCCTATATTAACTTGATCAACAGCTACAGGAATAACACCGATCTCTTTACTTTCAAAACCAGAATCTAATACTTTATAAAACTCTTGTGGTGTTACAACATCCTCCCCCATAACTTCAACTGCTTGATCTAGAATTTCCATAATTATTTTAGGAACTTGCTCATACTCTTTCATTTTTCCTTCTAGTCCATGTTCTTCAAATGCCTTAAGCCATGCTTCTGCTTTTTCAAAAACATTTAGATCTAAAAGAAATTCATAAATAGCTGTACATATATCAACTACCTTTTTCTTTCCTTTAATCTTGTTATGGAAAGTCATTAGTGGTTCTCTTACAATCTCCATCATATCTTTAACTTCTAACTCTTCTAATGTTAACTCTTTTCCATCATCAAAATATCCATTATTAAGACTTTCACCAGTCCATTTACTTCCTTTTATTCCTTGTGCAAGAACAAAATTTTCTAGCTTATCTATAGAACTTTTTTCACTTGCTACAAGACCACTTTTTAAATATTTAAATACACTTTCATAAGACCAATTTCTAATTAATATTTCCATAGCAGACATTATTAAAATAACTATAGGATTACTTAATACCTGTATTTTTTTATCTAAAAAATATGGAATATTATATTGATTAAATATTACTGATGATATTTTTTCATAGTCTCCAATATTCCTACATATTACTGCTATATCTTTATATCTAATTCCTCTATCTCTTACCGATGCTAATATGTCCTTTGCCACAAATTCCATTTCATCATAAGTGTTATTTGCTCTATATAATCTTACATCTTCTAATTTTTCTCTATATTCATTAAATGGATATGTGAAAAAATGTTTTTCTAAATGATCTAACTCCTTAGATTTTTCAAACCTAAAAGAAGTCTCCCTATTTAAATCTACAGGCTCTAAATAAGCAATATTTTCTTCTTCCATCATCTTTAATATTCTACGTTCAGTATTTTTTATTGCATTAAATATATTCGTTACATCATTTGTAGCAGTAGGATCATAATTCATACATAAAGTTATATTTACCTCTGCTGCCGTTTTAGCAAGTACCTTTATAACCTCCATCTGTTGAGGAGTAAAAGTTGTAAATTCATCAATCCAAATTTCTGCACCTTCATATATATCACAATCTTTAAGTTTATAACTTAAAGTTGTAAGCTCATCATCACCATCAATAACTCTATTTTCAATTTTTCTATTATATTCATCAAAAATATTGGCTAAATCTTTAAGTTTATCCTTTAAATCTATATCTTCAGCCTTTTCTACGCCTTCTAATAATATTTCCTTGGAAATATTATATTTTTTAAATTCAGTTATAGTTTTAGAAACAATATCTACAAAACCTTGCTTCTTAGAAATTCTACTAAAATATCTAAGGTCTTCACCCTTCTCCTGTAGAATTTTATATATAAGCATGTTTTTTCCTTCATCTTTTATAAGTCTGTGTGATCTTCCACCACATTCCTCAAAAACTCTTCTTGCCATTCTTTTAAAGCTTAAAACTTCTGCTCTTAAAAGCGACTCTAATCCTACATTATTTAATAAATCTTTCTCTCTTTGGAATGTATATTGTTCTGGAACTATCACAATTAGCTTATTGTTTTTTTTATTTTTTATCTTCTCTTGTATTTTCTTCAAACAATAAGTGCTCTTCCCACTTCCTGCTCTCCCATATATAAATCTAATGCCCATAATAAAACTCCTTTACTAAACTTAAACTTATTTTAATTATATCCTAGATTCTATAAATTATCTTCGCAAATGCTTTAATTTACTCTATCGCATTAATTTTTCTTCTAATTTTTAAATCTCTATAAACCAAAAAGAGAAGTTAAAAATTTCAACTTCCCTTTTTATAAAAATATACTTTATTTATCTATTAATTCATTATATCTCTTGCCTAACCTTTTCCAAACCGCTTCTCTCTCTATTCCAAAAAGTTTTTCTAATTTTTCTATCTTCATTTAAAGTTCTTGCTAATAAATCAATCGCTTCATTCATTACTCTTTCTAACTCAAAGTCTACACGTCTCATATTTTATACCTCACATAATATTTTTTTATAAAAAAAAACACTTAACATTTGTTAAGTGTTTGGCGGAGAATCCGGGATTTGAACCCGGGCGCCAGTTGCCCGACCTACGCCCTTAGCAGGGGCGCCTCTTCAGCCACTTGAGTAATTCTCCATGTGTCCTCTAAAAATATTTTTATGGCGGAGAGATAGGGATTCGAACCCTAGGTACCCGTGAAGGTACGCCGGTTTTCAAGACCGGTGCCTTAAACCAAACTCGACCATCTCTCCGTGTCAAATACATTTACTATTATAACAACCCTACTTTTTCTTGTCAACACTTTTTATAATTTTTTTTTATTTCTATTCTTTCAGAAAAAATTTTATAAAGTATACCTTTTTGGTGCATTTTAAATTATATACTTTTAAATTTTATTAATTAATTAGTAAATAACATTTTATCTTAACTCTTTAATAAAAATACTTATATAAAATTATATTCCTTCTAATAATTAATGTTGATTAATATTTTTTATTATGTTATATTATTAACAAATAAATCAGACTGTTTATATCAACATTAACGTTACGTTAATATAAATCGCAGGTTGATATAACAGTCTAAAAAGGAGATTTTAATTATGAAAGTAGTAGTTGTTGGTTGTACTCATGCTGGAACAGCAGCAATAAATGGTATCACATCACTTTATAAGGATTGTGAAGTAACAGTATATGAAAGAAATGATAATATTTCATTCTTATCATGTGGTATTGCACTTCATGTAGCTGATGTTGTAAAAGATCCTCAAGGATTATTTTATAGCTCACCAGCTAAATTAGCTGAATTAGGTGTTCAAACAAAAATGCAACACGAAGTTACTAATATTGATATCGCTAATAAAAAACTTACAGTTAAAAATCTTTTAACTGGTGAAGAGTTTGAAGATTCATATGACAAATTAGTTTTAACTCCAGGTTCATGGCCAATAGTTCCAAAATTTGAAGGGTTAGAATTAGAAAATATTCTACTGTCAAAGAACTATAACCACTCTCAAACAATAATTGAAAAAGCTAAAACTGCTAAAAATATTGTTGTTATCGGAGCTGGTTACATCGGAGTTGAACTTGCTGAAGCATTCGAAATATTAGGTAAAAATGTTACTTTAATAGATGCTGAAGAAAGAATAATGAGCAAATATTTAGATGAAGAGTTTACTTCACAAGCTGAAGAAGCTTTCACATCTCATGGAATAAAACTTGCAACTGGAGAATTAGTTCAAAAATTTGAAGGTGAAAATGGAAAAGTTACTAAAGTAGTTACTAATAAAGGAACTCACGAAGGTGATTTAGTTATTCTTTGTATCGGATTCAGACCAAGTACTGAATTAGTACACGGACAACTTGATACACTTCCAAATGGAGCTATAATCATAGATGAATATATGAGAACTAGCAATCCTGACGTAATGGCTGCTGGAGATTGTTGTGTTGTTAGATACAATCCAGCTAAAGAAGAAAGATATATTCCTCTAGCTACAAATGCAGTTAGAATGGGTACTTTAGTTGCTAGAAATTTAGTTGAACCAAAACTAAAATACATGGGAACTCAAGGAACTTCAGGAATAAAAATTTATGAGCATAATATTGCTTCAACTGGTATGACTGAAACTATCGCTAAAGCAACTACAAAATATAATGTTGCATCTGTAACTTATAAAGATAACTTTAGACCTGAATTCATGCCAACTAACGCTGAAGCTTTAGTTAAACTTGTATTTGATGCAGATACTAGAAGAATTTTAGGTGGTCAAATAATTTCAGATTATGATTTAACTGAACTTATGAACACATTATCTGTAGTTATACAAAATGATATGACTGTAGAAGAATTAGCTATGACTGATTTCTTCTTCCAACCACATTATAATAAACCTTGGGGCTTATTAAATGCAGTTGCATTACAAGCTTTATAAAAATTAATTAAATCCCAAAAGATATTTAAAACCCTCAAAATTAATATAAACATTGTTTGTCATTAATAATAAAATGAAGCTAATCCCCTTAGCTTCATTTTTCTTTTCTCTCTTGACAAAAGTTTATATATATCGTATTATTACGATATAGTGATATTAAATTTTGAGGTGATAAATATGTTTTCATTTTTAAAAAGTAATTTTGATGTAATTAACGTAAATGATATAGATTCAATTCTATCTAATATTGATTTAATAGATATTCGTGAAATATCTGAATATAAGAGAGGCCATATAAAACATACTAAAAATATACCTATGGGAAATTTATTAGATTCCCCTGATAAATTTTTAAAGAAAGATAAGAAATATTATATAATGTGCCAATCAGGTGGTAGAAGTAAAATGGCTTCATCTAAATTAAGTAAATTAGGATTTGATATAGTTAACGTAGCTGGTGGCTATGGTTCTTATTTAGGTAAATTTAAAGCTTAATTCCATTAGCTTAAAGTTTTATCCTATCCTATCCAAATAATTAGATTTAAGCTAATATGTAGATATCAATTATTTTATACTAAAGGAGATAAAAATTATGAGTAAAGTATTAGAATTTCATGATCAAGGATATAACTGTGCAGAATCAATTATAAAGACTGTTAACGAAGAGAAAGGTCTTAATATACCTGTTGCACTAGGTACACCATTTGGAACTGGTATGTCTACTGGTAATACCTGTGGAGCTATAGTTAGTGCTCTTATGGTTATCGGAGCTGAAAAAGGAAGAGAATCTAGTGATGAAAAAAATAATGCTAGAATAGTTACTAAACAGCTAGTAGATGCTGTTATTGAAAAATATGGAACTATAAAATGTATCGATTTAAAGAAAAGTGGAGTTTCTTGTGACGATATAATAGAGTTTGCATATGATAAAGTTACTGAACTTGTTTAATAACTTCATCAATTAAAAATATACATAATAAAAGCTCGCTATATTAAATATAGCGAGCTTTTATTATATTCTAAATACTTATATAAAATAAAAAAACATCTAAATAATTAGATGTTTTTTGGCGGAGAATCCGGGATTTGAACCCGGGCGCCAGTTGCCCGACCTACGCCCTTAGCAGGGGCGCCTCTTCAGCCACTTGAGTAATTCTCCATAGCTAACATATATGCTCTCGTTTACATTTTTAAATAAAAAAATGGCGGAGAGATAGGGATTCGAACCCTAGGTACCCGTGAAGGTACGCCGGTTTTCAAGACCGGTGCCTTAAACCAAACTCGACCATCTCTCCGCATTACTACAGTAGTTATTATATCAACTCTCTTTATTTATGTCAACAAAATACTTATATTTTTTTTCTTTTTTTTATTTTTTAATAAATTAATTGGAAATGTTCCAATTTCTAATTAATTTAATTCTAAATCTGCTTATGAATAATGAATCTCTTTATATATTTTTTATCAATTCTCTCTATATTTTTATTTTAAATTAAGTTAATTTTCTTTTTTCCTATTTTCACTTTATAATTAAACTATATTTTAAAAATGCTATAATATATTTTCTTTCTTGAACTACTTACTATATGTTTTAAGTTTAAAGTAATTTTTAGTCATTTAAATGCATTTATTTTATATAATTAATATTATGGCAATTAAATGTTATATAGTAATAGAAATAAATATTATAATAATAGCTTAATAATTATCAAAATTTATTTTTTATAAGGAGAACTTTTATGAATCTTTACATGTCAGATCTAGATGGAACGTTATTAAATTCTGATGCTGTTCTATCTACTTATACAATAAATAACTTAAACTCTCTATTAGACACTACAGATATTAATTTTTCAATAGCAACTGCTAGAACACCTGCAACGGTAGTTCCTCTTCTTAAGGATCTCCATTTAAAACTACCTTTAGTAGTTATGAATGGTGCTGCTACATACAGCTTAAAAGAGGCAAGATATACACACTACAATGCAATTGATTCTAGTTCAGTTACTGAAATCATGAATATCTTAAAACGTGAAAATCTATCATTTTTTACTTACACTTTAAAAAATGAGCATATAAATGTATACTTTGAAAATGAGCCAAGCATTCCTCAACAAAAGTTTATGGATGAAAGAAAAGGCTCACCATTAAAAAGCTTTATTAAAGGAGCTATTCCTGAAGCCTCAGAAATACTTTACTTCTTTATAATGGAAAATAAAGATAAAATTCTTTCTGTCTTTGATGAAATAAATGCTGTTTCTAAAATCGCTGCATATGCTTATGAGGACATTTATGATAGAAGTTCTTATATATTAGAAATATTCAGTGAAAAATCATCTAAGGCAAATGCAATAAAAGATTTAAAAAAACAATATCACTTTACTAACCTTACTGTTTTTGGAGATAACTTTAATGATATTCCAATGTTTGAACTTGCTGAAAATAAAATTGCAGTAAAAAATGCAGTTCAAAAATTAAAAGAGATGTCTACTAAAGTCATTTCTTCTAATAATGATAATGGTGTAGTAAGTTATCTTTTAGAAGAGTTTAAAAAATAATTCTATTTACTTCATATTTAAAATTTTTTTAATAAAATTTATCCTCTTATTAAAACTTTAAATTTTATTAGAATAAAAAAAGATAAGGCTTGTTACCTTATCTTTTTCTTATATACTATTTTATAACATCTATTCCCATGTATCTCTTTAATGCATCTGGTACTCTTACAGTTCCATCTTCATTTTGATAGTTTTCTAAAATAGCTGCTACAGTTCTTCCTATAGCTAATCCTGAACCATTTAATGTATGCACAAATTGAGGTTTAGCTTTTGGATCTTCTTTATATTTAATATTTGCTCTTCTAGCTTGGAAATCTTCAAAGTTTGAACAACTTGAAATTTCAACATATCTATTATAACTTGGCATCCAAACTTCTAAATCAAATTTTAATGCTGCTGTAAATCCTAAATCACCTTTACAGATTCTAACTTTTCTATATGGTAATCCAAGTTCTTCTAACACACTTTCAGCATCTCTTACAAGCTTATCTAACTCATCATATGAATCTTCTGGCTTACAGAACTTAACTAATTCAACTTTATTAAATTGATGTTGTCTTATAAGTCCTCTAGTATCTCTACCTGCTGATCCTGCTTCTGCTCTAAAACAAGCTGAATATGCAACATGTTTTATAGGAAGTTCTGCTCCTACTAATACTTCATCTCTATACATATTAGTTACAGGTACTTCTGCTGTAGGGATTAAGAAGAAACCATTGTTTTCAACTTTAAATGCATCCTCTTCAAACTTAGGTAATTGTCCTGTTCCTGTCATACTTGTTCTGTTTACCATATATGGAGGTAATATTTCTACATATCCATGTTCATCTGAATGTTTATCCATAAAATAGTTTAATACAGCTCTTTCAAGTCTAGCTCCCATACCTTTGTAGAAAGTAAATCTTGATCCAGCAACTTTTCCGCCTCTTTCAGCATCTATAATATTTAAATCTGTTCCTAAATCCCAGTGAGCTTTTGGCTCTCCTTCAAATGTTGGAGTTTCTCCCCATCTTTTAATCTCTACATTATCCTCATCTGTTGCTCCTTCTGGAACTTGTGGATTTGGTATATTAGGGATTCTTAACATAATATAATCTATTTTTTCATTAACTTCTGAAAGTTTAGTATCATGTTCTTTTATTTCATTTCCTAATTCCTTCATTTCAGCCATGATTGGAGCAACATCTTCTCCTGCTTTTTTTAATTTTGGTATTTCTGCAGAAACTTGATTTCTTTTACTTTTTAAAACTTCAACCTCAACTAATATGTTTCTTCTTTCCTCATCTAACTTTACTAACTCATCAATAACAGTTACATCAAAATCTTCTCCCCTATTTGTAAGAGCAGTTTTTATTTCTTCAGCATTACTTCTAATTCTTTTTAAATCTAACATTTTAAATCCTCCTTAAATCTTTCTTTAACTTTTAAAGCCTACTTAATTAAAGTTATAAATCTTAATTCTAACCATTAATTATTTTATTTATAATTACATTTTTTAAAATTAAAATAAATTTTTATGCACTAAAAAAGAGCCTTCTCCCTATAAAAGGGACGAAAGACTCCGCGTTGCCACCCTAATTGATAAAATAAATAAATTTATCTTATCCACTTAATAAATTAACGGTTTCCCGTACTGCTTTAATCACAGTCCCTCCAAGGTTGATTCGTCATAATTAAAACTATCAGTTTACACCTTCCACTGACTCTCTAAAAGCCTAATTATAATTACTTGGTCTCTTCACAGGTTTTCATATTTAAATATACCTCTAATATATTACAAAATAAATAACTTTGTCAATATTTTGCCATATTTTTTACCATAAATATATTTTTATAATATTTTCAAATTCATCTTAAACCTATATTTTTACTTTGAATTACATATTTTCTACTTTGAATTACATATTTTCTACTTTGAATTACATATTTTCTACTTTGAATTAGATATTCTTTACTTTAATTTATATAAATCCATCTTAAATTATATAGACTGCCTTAAACAACATAGATTATTTTAATAATGAATTACTTTACTCAATAAAATAACCTTAATATCATTTTTCTATTCTTTTAGTACATACTATATCAATTCCTGTATTCAATATATTTTTACATATAGTATCTCCTATATCAATGGGTATACTTGCATAAAGTCTACTTATAACTTTAGATAGCTCTTTCCATAAAGAAATATCTATAGGCTCTGTACTTTTAACAGATACAACTTTATACTTACTGTTACCTTTAACCCTAACTATACTAGTAAATACTTCTTTTCTCATACTCTACACACCTCTAAACTTCATCAAATTCTTTTATTCTTCCCCAAACAATTCTAGAATGCTTTGAATCTTTTACTATATCTATAAAGTTTTTATCCATTTCTCTCGCTAAAATATTCATTATCTTTCTTGTACAATATGAACCATGACAGCTTCCAAATCCAGCACCTGTTCTCTTTTTAACACCTTCTAATGTTCTTGCTCCTAAAGGTCTTCTGATACAGTCTACAATTTCTCCTTCACTAATATAATTACAAGCACAAATTATATTTCCGTATCGCTTATCTAATTTAATTATTTCATTAGCCTCTTCTTTAGATAATTCTCTTATCCTATAGGATTCTCTTTTTTTATCAATAAAATTTTTCTTTAAAGTTGCATTTAAACTTAAAACAATTCTATCTCTAATACTTAATGCTATTGCTGGCGTTATTGTAAGTTTTCCATAATGCTTTCCTGTAACTCTAATATATCCGTTTTCTAAATCCGTATCATCTATTAATACTTCATCTTTTTTATAAACTTCTCTAACCATATCACTTACATTACACTTTTTTAAATTAGGTAATATCATATTAGTTATCTCAATTCCTCTAGCAATATTAAGCTTCTCTTTATACTTAATACCAATCATAGTATCTCCATTTATCATAGGTGAACTAATAATAAATGTATCATCATCAAGAACCTTAGTAATTATTTTACTTAAATTCTTTTCAACTTTACCTTCTGTAAATAAATAATTCATGCTTTTTCTTATTCCATTATCTTCTTTTATAACTGCTTTAACTTCACTATCTTCAGCTATATAAATTTCATCTGGAATCGTATTTATAACAAATTTACACTTAAATTTATTCTTATTAGTAGTTACATCAAACCCCTTATTAATCTTACTAATACTTAATACCTTTTCCTCAAATCTAAAGTTAACTCCATTATCTGAAGCAACCTCTGCATATGCAATAGCAAGATCATATGGAGCAATTATAGCAGTATTTTTAGAATATAATGCATTTTGATAGTCTCCAACTAATTCTGGTTCTATTTTTCTAATCTGTTCTTTTCCTATAAGTTCAACATTTAAGATTCCTCTGCTTTTAGCAATCTTATACATATCTTTTATCTTATTACCTTCTTTTTCATCTAATGATAATCTTAAAGACCCTATAGTTTTATATGGGATATTAAACTTTTTACAACTTTCCTTTATAAGTTCACTTCCTATATTCTCAAGTCCAGCCATTAATGCATTAGATGTTTCTGATCCATCATAAACAATTGCAGTATTCACTACTGCAATATCATCTGCTACATCATAGTCTTTTTCAATAATAGCTATATTCAAATTATATTTAGATAGTTCATAGCCTACAGCACATCCAACTATTCCGCCACCTAATATTAAAACATCATAATCCACTCTAAACTCCTCCTAAAATTCTATATCCTAAATCTTCTCTTATATTTAAATCTTCATAATGCTTTATTCTATTTTTTAAATTATCTCATACTTTACTATATTTAATTTAAATCATCACAATGCTTTATTATATTTAAATAAATATTTTCATCATCTATTTTTTTAGAATGATGAAACTTTATAGTATCTAAAAATTCTTTATCATACTTTTTTAATTCACTTAATATCTTAACACTATTCTTAGGATGATTATAATAAGAATCTACTTTTCTAAATTTTGTGTATGTATTTAAACTTCCGCTACTAATTCTATCTAAAACTACAATTATAGATTTCTCTATTACATTTAACGGGCATTCTATTTTACCTACATCATGAAGTAATGCTGCTTTTCCTAGTCTATAATAATTTATCTCTTTGTCTTTAAACCTAGATTTAGCTATATTTATTGAATCCATACATACTCTGATGCAATGATGTTGCTCTGAAAGTTTAAGTTTCTTGAATATATTTATTTCATCTTCATTTAAATATCTTTTTAAAAAACTCATATCAATTTTTTTAAAGCTACCTGTTAATGCCCAAACAAATTGTTTTACTCTATACATAAAGACACTCCTATTTTTTTCATTATCTCTATAATACCATTATACAAATTTCATATCAATTTCTTTATAAAACAAAAAAAAGTCATGAACCTAAGTTCATGACTTTTCCACCTATTTGGTGGAGGTAAGGAGATTCGAACTCCTGACCCCCTGCGTGCAAGGCAGGTGC
>NZ_CAMTIG010000062.1 GCF_947072515.1 uncultured Clostridium sp. | reverse complement strand
AATCAAGATACATCAATATTAACAGGATCAATTGATATTTCTAAAATGGATATGTATGCAGAAGATGATCCAAGAATTTTCTCGTTAAATGGAGGATTTAACGTTGGAAATAGAGGGATGGTTGAGTTTATAGAAGTATTTAAAAATGATGTTGAGTATCTTCATACTATAATTACAGCTACTCAAGAGAAATCTATACCATCACCTGGTAAAGGATCTATGATTTATTTTGATGGAGTTATTGTAGCTCATTCAAATGAAGCAGAATGGAATAAGTTTAAATCAGATCATACTAATGAAGCTATTTTAGATAGAATAGTTAAAATTGAAGTTCCATACTGTTTAGAACTTGATGAAGAAATAAAAATTTATGAAAAGATATTGAAAAAGAGTGCTTTTGATGCACACATAGCACCTCATACTATTGAGATAGCAGCAATGTTTGCAATACTTTCAAGACTTATGGGTTCTAATAAAGTAGATCCTATAACTAAGCTTAAAATTTATAATGGTGAAGAAATTGTTGAAAAAGGTTCAACTAAGAGACTTGATATTGGAGAGCTTAGAGATGAGGCTGGGCCTTATGAAGGAATGAAAGGAATTTCTACTAGATTTATAGTTAAAGTAATAGATAATGCACTTTCAACTTCAGAGCATAACTGTATAAATCCATTAAGTATTATGGAAAGTATTATAAAAGCAGTAAAAGAGATGGATATTGCTAGTGATGATAAGAAGAGATATCTTGGATTTATTCAGGATACTATTAGAAAAGAATATAATAAAATTCTTGAAAAAGAAATTACAAAAGCTTTTATTCATTCATTTAGAGAGCAAGCAGAAAGTCTTTTCAATAATTATATAGATAATTCAGAGGCATTTGTAAATAAGAGCAAGATAAAAGATGTTTCAACTGGAGAAGAATTAAATCCAGATGAAGAATTCATGAGAAGTATAGAAGAATATATTGGAGTATCTGAATCTTCAGCAAAAGGATTTAGAGCAGATGTTACATCATATATGTTCTATCTAATTAGAAATGGAGCAAATATAGATTATACTTCATATGAACCATTAAAAGAAGCTATAGAAAAGAAACTTATGGCATCTGTTAAGGATCTTTCAAGAATTGTAACTAAATCAAGAGTTAGAAATAAAGAACAAGCAGAAAAATATAATGCTATGGTAGCAGAAATGCAAGACAATGGATATTGCCTACATTGTTGTGATGTAATCTTAAAATATGCAGCTAATAATCTTTGGAAGGATTAAAGATGGCAATTTTTAGAGATAATACAATAACCCCTGTTGATCATGATAGATCAATTGAAGATAGAAGAAGGCATAGACAGCTTGTAGAGAAGTCTATAAAAGAAAATTTAGGTGATATTTTATCAGAAGAAAGCATTATAGGTGAAGGGAAAAATAAAAAATTTAAAATACCTATTAGAGGAATAAAAGAATATCAATTTGTTTATGGGAAAAACACAGGAGGAGTAGCTACAGGTAATGGAGAAGAAAAGAGAGGCGATAAGCTTGGAAATGGTTCTCCTAAAAATGGTAAGGGAAAAGGAAAGGGTGCTGGTAATTCAGAAGGTGAAGATGTTTATGAAACAGAAGTGACTTTAGAAGAATTATTAGATTATATAGTTGAAGATTTAGATTTACCAAACTTAGATAGAAAAAAATATTCTGAAATTCTTGTAGAGAGTGCAGGAAGAAGGTGTGGTTATCAAAAATATGGAATAAGACCAAGACTTGCAAAAAAGAAAACTGTAATGTCTAAGATTGCAAGGAAACAAGGGAAAAAGAGAGCATTATTAGAAGTAGAAGAAAGTACAGATACGGAAGAAAGATTTCCATTTAGAGAAGATGATTTAAGATATTATAGAGTAAAGAAAAAGCCTAGAAGAGAAAGTAATGCTGTAATGATTTTTATAATGGATGTATCTGGTTCAATGGATAGTACAAAGAAATATTTAGCTAGATCTTTCTTCTTTGTATTATCAAGATTTATTAAGAAAAAATACAATAATATAGCATTTGAATTTGTATCTCATACAACTACAGCTAAGAATGTAAATGAATTTGAGTTTTTCCATAAAGCAGAGTCAGGAGGAACTTATATTTCAAGTGGAATAGATAAAGCACTTGAAACGATAGAGGAAAAATATCCAAGTGAAATGTGGAATATTTATCCTGTTTATGCTAGTGATGGAGACAACTGGACAGAGGATAATGAAAAAGCAATAAAAAGTGTGAAAAAAATATGCGAAATAAGTAATATGTTTGCATACTGTGAGCTTTTACCATCAACCTATTCTACAACTATGTATTATAGATTTACAAAAGAGATAGAAGATGAAAAATTTATCCCTGTAATTGTAAGAGAGAAAAAGGATTTATGGGATGCATTAAAAACCATATTAAATAAAGAATTAGGGGAGGAGTAGGCTGTGGAGTACAATTTGAAAGATTTAGAAAAATGGAATGAAAAAATTGAAAAGGCAGCAAAGGAATTTGGATTAAATTATTATCCCCAAGAGTTTGAAATTATAGGATTTAATGAAATGATAGGATATGAGGCATACGTTGGTATGCCCTCTAAATATCCTCATTGGAGTTATGGAAAGGCATATGAAAAAAATAAAACTTTATACTCATTAAATATGACAGGACTTCCATATGAAATGGTTATAAATTCAAATCCTTGTTTAGCCTATTTAATGAATGAAAATACACTTCTTTTGCAGATATTAACAATAGCACACGTTTATGGGCATAATGATTTCTTTAAGAATAACAGACTTTTTAAAGAAGGAACTAATGCAGATAGAACATTAGAAATATTTAAATTAGATGCAGAAATAATAAGAGGGTATATAAATAATCCTAATATTGGATATGAAAAAGTAGAAAAAGTATTAGATGCAGCACATTCAATTCGTTATAGTATTTCTAGAACTGTAGGAGTAAAAGAAATAACAGACGAGGAAATAAGAGAAAGAAGAATTAAAGATTTTAAGAAGCAGATTAGTGATAGAGGAATACTTGATATGGATGAACAGATAGAACCACCAGAGATAGATAAGATTCCTCTTGAGCCAAGAGATGATGTAATAGGATTTATTATTCAATATGGAAATCTTGAAGAGTGGGAAAAAAATATTTTAAGAATAGTAAAAAGAGAGTCAGAATATTTCTTACCACAAATAGAGACTAAGACTATAAATGAAGGCTGGGCCTGTTTCTGTCATTATAATATTTTAAAAAATCTTAACTTAGACACAGAACTTCATTTAGAGTTTTTAAAGAGGCACAATGATGTAGTAGCACCTATGGTAGGTGGATTAAATCCTTATTATGTTGGATTTAAAATATTTATGGATCTTTATGAAAAGTATGGAATGGAGAAAGTTTTTGAAGTTAGAAATTTAGAAAGAGATTCTTCATTTATAAGAAAATATTTAACAAGAGAATTATGCGAGGAATTAAATCTTTTCCAATATGGAAGGAAAACTTTTGAGTTTGTAATTGAGGAAGTTTCAGATGAAGATGGATGGAAAAAGATTAGAGATTCTTTAGCTAATAGTATGGGAGTGCAAGGTATTCCACATATAAGAGTAATTGATTTAAATAAGAAAAATTATACTCTTACATTAGAGCATATTTTTGATGGTAGAGAGCTTGAAATGTCTTATGCAAAAGAAACCCTAAGATATATTGCAAAACTTTGGGGCTATAAAGTAAATTTAGAGACAAGAAATAAAGAAGGGGAAAAATTCACTTTTGAATGTAATGAGGATTTGAAAGTACTTATTACTGATAGTAACAAAAGGAGCAAGCAGGAATAAATATATATAGTAAGTAATATATAGGAGGCAAAAATTTGAAGATTTCAGGAAGTGAAACAGAAAAAAATCTTTATAAAACTTTTGCAGGGGAATCAAGAGCTAGAGGAAAATATAATTTATATGCAGAAAAAGCAAAGACTGAAGGATATATATGGATATCGCATGTATTTGATGAGATTGCTGAAAATGAATATGCACACTCAAGAGAAGCTTTTAAGCGATTTTTAGATAATATAGGAACGACAGAGGAGAATTTATTAAAAGCTGCTTGTAGTGAAAATGAAGAAACAGAAATAATTTATAAAGAGTTTGAGGAAAAAGCAAAAAAAGAAGGATTTTCAGAAGTAGAAACATTTTATAAAGAACTCAGAGAAGTTGAGGAATCACATAGAGAAAAATTTATATTTTTATCTGAACTATTAAAAAATAAAAAAATGTTTAAATGGGATTCTAAAATCCAATGGCACTGCCTAAACTGTGGATATATCCATGAAGGGTATGAGCCACCAAAAGTATGCCCTTTATGTAAATATGAAAAACAATATTTTAAACCAGATTATGAAACAAAAAATTGTAAAGGGTGATGGTATGTATTGTAAATTTCCAAAAAAATATTTTTTTGAAGTAGAAGAACTAAAAGATTTAATAGAATTTGATAATATGACTGAAGTATTCAGAGAAGAAAAAAATGAAGAAAAGTATGAAGGAAAATATGAAAGTAGTATAGAAGAGATATTTGAATTTTCTTGGGGTGCAGAAGAAAAAGATTTGAAAAAGGGATGTTGCATGGAAGTAAATTGGAATAAAAATGAGAAAGAAGATAAACATAAGGACGAATCTACTTATAAAAATAAATGTAAGTGCGAAAATAAGTTTTTTGAAATCTGTGATGAAGAATATTCAGGAAATATAAAAAAAGACCAGAAGTGTAAATGTAAATGCAATAAAAAATAGAAATTATGAGTGAGCAGTTAAAATTTTATTTAAATAAACTGTTCACTTAATTTTTATAAAGGGGGAAAAGAGATGTCAAAACATATAATGGATGTTCATTATGATGATTTAATGAATTTAACTGAACTTTTAAAAAGACTTGTTGATTCCTATAGATTACTAATAGGTGGTGTTGCAGAACTCAATACTGTGTATCATAGAAAAAAATCAGGTGTTGAAGATGGATTAGATAGAGTAGAAGCACTTGGAGATATAATAGATCATGTAATAAAAATACTTGATTTACATGCAGAAAAATATTTAGAATTTATAGAAGTAAAAGGAAAGACAGTTAGTGAAAAATATGAAAAGAAATATATGGTGACAGATATAAATAATATGATACAGACAGAAATACAACATGAATTAAATTTTCAAAATAATCCTCCGAATCAAAGACCGACAGAAGAATAAAAAACAGAGAGCCAAATCTCCCTGTTTTATTTATAGCTTTTTAAGTTTTATATTACTAACCATTAAATAAGAACCTATAATCATTAAGACGAAAGCTATAATGATAGGTAATTTTAAGTAGAGGCATATAATAGCGTAAAATGCCATAAAGCAACCAGCTATAGTTATTGGAATACCTCTAAAATTTCCATCAAATGTAGATACATTATACCTTGCAAGTCTGAATGCACCACAAATAGGGAAAGCTATTAATACAGCGTAACCTAATATACCAACAGGACCTAATTTATTAAAATCACATAGTATAAAAATTAGTACTGATGGGGCTACACCAAAAGAAACAAGATCCGCTAAGGAATCTAACTCTTTTCCTAATTCACTAGATACATTTAGATATCTTGCTACTCGTCCATCATATCTGTCTACTAATCCAGCTAAAAGGATTAATAAAGCAGCATAAAGATATCTGTGGTTAAAAGTAGATAATAAAGATAATACCCCACAAGATAAATTAATAAATGTAAATATATTAGGAATACAACTTTTCTTCATATAATCACTCCTAAAATTTAGATATAACTTACAATGATTAATTATAGCATAGTTAAAGATATAATATAAGAGAATTGTTAGAGTTTAAGAAAATCTTTAGGTAAGTATATGTTATATTATAGAGAGATTAAAAAATGCGGATAAATATAGGCAATTACAAGTAATTATAAAACTCGACAAGGAATTTTAATAATGATATAATTCTACAATAGTGCTGTTTTTTTAAGGGAGGAAAAAGATGAGGAAGGTAAAATTTATTTATAATCCTTATTCAGGAGAAAATGCAATACTACAAAATTTAGATAAGGTAATACAGATACATCAAAAGGCTGGATACTCTATTTGTCCATACAGAATACAAAAGGGAGAACATATAGAGGTTGCTTTTGAGGACATGGCTGAAGGATATGAGTATATACTTATAGCTGGAGGGGATGGGACAGTAGATTCTGTAGTCAATGAAATGATGAAAAAAGACATCCATTTGCCAGTTGGAATATTACCAGTTGGAACAGCAAATGATTTTGGTAAACTTTTAGGAATACCAAATGACATTGAAGAAGCATGTAATAAAATAGTTGGGACTATTGAGCCAAAGAAAATTGATATTGGAACTATAAACGATAAATATTTTGTTAATGTAGCAAGTACAGGTCTTTTTACAGATGTTTCTCAAAAAATAAATATAAACTTAAAAAATACATTAGGAAAGCTTGCATATTATATTAAAGGAATAGATGAAATAAAGAACTTTAGAAAAATAAAAGTAAAACTTTCATCAAAAGAATATAATTATGAAGGGCATATGTATTTAATGCTTATGTTTAACGGAAAAACTGCTGGAAATCTAAATATTGCAAATAGGGCTAGTATTGAAGATGGAAAATTAGATGTGGTTTTATTTAAACCAGTACCTATAATTGAGATATTTCCATTATTTCTTAAGGTATTAAGAGGAGAACATCTAGATTCTAATAAAGTTCTTTATTTTAAGACAGATGACTTAACAGTAGAATGTGATGAAGGCATCGGAACAGATATTGATGGAGAAAAAGGACCGGAATTTCCATTAAGAGTTAAATGTGTAAAGGGCGGACTTGAAATTTTAGGAATAAATTAAATAGTTTAGTAATAAGTATAAATAACAATTATGTAATAGGGAGGTAAAAGACTTGAGCTTTATCTATTATACTGTATTGATATTTATACTTTTTTTTGTGCTATCTTTGCTAAAGAAAAATGAGGAAAACTCACCTAAAAAACTAAGAATCTATTTTAGAATATCTCTATTTCTATTTTTAATTAGATATTTAACTTTGCTATTAATTTGTCTTTTGAAAAATGTGGAAAGGGTATATATTTTTAAAAATTTAGTATATTTAAATTATTTAGTAATCCCATTAGTAGTGCTTGCTTTATTTTTTATATATTTAAGATTTGAGAAAATATCTTTTAATATTGTATATATAGCAAGTGGAATAGTAGGTGTTTTATATTTAATATTTATGAAATTTAGTAGTGGAATAGTGAGATTAGACATAAATTTTGGATATATAATACAGCTTAAATATGGAGAGTTTATAACGTCTATTATAGTATTAATGTTAGCTGTATTTCTTATAATTAGTGTTATATTTATAGATAAACCTAATATAGATAAAAAAGGAATTGGCAGTCTAATTTTAATTCTTGTAATAGTACTTATAGAAAATATATTAATACTTATAAAATGTAGTGTATTACCATATATGATAATTAGTGAAGTTATTTTCTTAATAGTAATTGAAAAGGCTATTAAAAACTTTGGTAAAACTAGGCTAAACATAGATAAATAAATAGCAAAATGAGATAAGTACCTTTTCAAATATATGTATATATAATATAATTAAAGTATAGAAATATAGTGAAATATGGTTTTGCCCATGCAAAACCATTTTTTAACGTATATGAAAGTTTAGAAGGTGGTGAATTGAAATGGAGGATGGACCTCTTATAAATAAAGAAAAGCCAAAACTCAAAAAAAAGCTTAGAGAAAGCCCTCTGTTTGAATTTTAAAAACCAAAGGTTTCTCTAGGTGGATAGAAGGGGGAACGAGAATGAAAAGACTATCTGTATTTTCTTTCACTGAAATTTTAGGAAAGAAAATTTATGATGAATTTGGAGATGTTTTAGGAATTTTACGTGATATATATGTAACTACAGTAGAGGGGTATCCAAGAATTATAGGGTATAAAGTAAAGAGAGACGGAGTTACTTATCATTTTGAGTTTAGAAGTATCCAATATTTTTCAAAAGACGGAAAAATTTTAATAAAGACAAGAGGAAGTAAAGAAATTCTTCCAAGGACATATACGTATCTTTTATCAAGGAATCTTTTAGATAAAAAGATAGTAGATATAAATGGAAAACAAGTAGTTAGAGTAGATGATTTAAGAATAGCTGAAATAGCTGGTGAATATAGAGTTGTTGCAGTTGAAACAGGGAACTTGAGAAAGTATAAGAAGTTTGGATTAGAAAAAATTATAAAGTTTATACTTAAGGTTTTAGGAAAAAACACAGAGGGAACTGTATTAAGATGGGATGATGTTGAATCCTTAGAAATGGTTGATAATAACTTGAAATTGCAAGTTCCATATAAGAAATTATCAAAACTTCACCCAGCAGACTTAGCTGATATTATAGAAGAATTAGATACAAAATCAAGAAGAAGAGTTTTTGAATCACTAGATGAGGATTTAGCAGCAGAAACTTTAGAAGAACTTGAACAAGAATATAAAGGACAAGTAATAAAAGAACTTTCTGAGACAAAAACAACAGAGCTTTTAGAAAATATGCCAAGTGATGAAATTGCAGATATATTAGATGACCTAGATGAAGAAGAACGAGAAAAAATATTAGGTAATCTTGAAAGTGAAGATGCAAAAGAAGTAAAAGAGCTTTTAGAATATGGTGATGAAACTGTAGGAAGTGTTATGACGAAAGATTTTATTTCTTTAAACTTAGATATAACGGTTAAAGAGACAGTTGAAATTTTAAAAGAAACTATGCCAGATGAAGAAGAAATGTATTATATTTATATAACAGATGTAAATGAGAAGATACAGGGTGTAATTTCTTTAAGAGATTTAATTTTAAGTCCAGGAGTAGAGAAATTAAAAAATATAATGATAACAGACTTTAAAAAATTACATCATGAGGACCACATAGAAGAAGCGGTAGAGCTTTCAAGTAAGTACGATCTTTTATCAGTACCAGTGGTTGATGAAAAAGAAAAATTAGTAGGTATTATATTAATTCATGATATTATAGACGAATACTTTTATCCTATATGGAAAAAGAAAAGTAGAAAATTAAAAGATTAATTATTGACAAGTATTAACTTAAAGTTCATAATGAAATAAAATCGAATAGAGGCTAGGGGTGCCGTAAGGCTGAGAGATACAAATGTATTAACCCTAAGAACCTGATATGGATAATACCAGCGAAGGGAAGCGTAAAGATAGATTAATAATATATTTTTTAGATAGTTATAAGCTATATTCCTTAGTTGGAATATGGCTTTTTTTTATATAAAAAATTAAAACTAGGGGGAATTAAAATGAAAAAATACAGAAAGAATACATTAACTATTGCAGGATCAGATTGCTCGGGGGGAGCAGGAATACAGGCTGATTTAAAAAGTTTTAGTGCAAATGGAACTTATGGAATGAGTGTTATAACTGCAATAACAGCACAAAACACAATGGGAGTTTTTGCAGTAGAAAACTTAAATGAGGAAATTATAAGAGGGCAAATAGAGGCTGTATTTGAAGATATAGAAGTTCATGGTGTGAAAATAGGAATGGTTTCAGAAGAAAAAATTATAAAAGCTATAGGAGAAGGGTTAAAAAAGTATAGACCAACTAAGATAGTTTTAGATCCAGTTATGATTTCAAAAAGTGGATTTTCTCTTTTAAAACCAGGGGCAAAGGATGCATTAAGGGAAGTATTAATACCTTTGGCATATTTAGTAACACCAAATGTACCGGAAGCAGAAGAACTTACAGGAATAAAAATAAATTCTGTTGAAGAGATGATTGAAGCAGGTAAAAAAATATTAAATTTTGGACCTAAATATGTCCTTATAAAAGGGGGACATTTAGATGGTGAAGCAATCGATATACTCTTAGGTGAAAACATGATTAGAGAATACAAAAGTGAAAGGCTAAATAGAAATAATACACATGGAACAGGATGTACATTATCATCAGCAATAACTTCAAATTTAGCATTAGGATATGGAATAGAAGAGGCTGTACAAAGAGGAAAAGACTATATAACAGAAGCAATAAGAAATAGTTTTCCCTTAGGAAAAGGTGTAGGGCCAGTAAATCATTTTTATAAAATAGAGGAGGAGTAACATGGAAGTTAAGTTGGTAAGAGAGAAAAATCCATTAGTATTACATTATACAAATGAAGTAACAATTAATGACTGTGCAAATATAACTTTAGCAATAGGGGGAAGCCCTCTTATGAGTTACTCAAAAGAAGAAGCGGAAGAGATAATAAAAATAAGTAGTGCAGTAGTAATAAATATTGGAACTATGAATTCAGAGCGATTAGAACTTTTTCTACAAGCAGGAAAATTTGCTAATAAATATAATAAGCCAGTTATATTAGATCCAGTGGGATGTTTTGCAACTAAAACTAGGATGGAATTTACGAAAAGGCTTTTAGAGGAAATAAATTTTACTGTAATTAAAGGAAATTTAGCTGAGATCAAAAGTATTAGTGGATTGGAGTTCAATGGACAAGGTGTAGATTCAGAAGATGGAGAAATAGACGAAGAAAATTTAAGAAATATTGGTAGAGAATTAAACACTACAATAGCTTTAACAGGGAAGATTGATTATATAGCAAATAAGGAAAAGGTTGTTAAACTTTATAATGGAACATCTAGATTAAAAGGAATAACAGGAACAGGGTGTATGACTGCATCTTTAATAGGTTCATACTTAGGAGCAGGAGTAGATAGTTTTGAAGGAGCTAAACTTGGTGTAGCTACAATGGGAATTTGTGGACAATTAAGTGATGAAGAAGATATTGGACTTGGAACATTTAAAGTTAATTTAATGGATAACGTATCAAAATTTAATGATGAGATATTAAAAAAATATATATAAATATTAAATTTAATAGGGGGATAATATGAAATTTACAGACAAGCTATACAGTGAAGTGAAAGAGATTTGGAATGGATATTTAGAGCATCCATTTATCCTTGGAATGAAAGATGGAACTTTAGATAAGGAGTTATTTAGAGATTATCTAGTACAAGATTATTTATATTTAAAAGAATATGCAAAGGTATTCTGTATGGGGATTATCAAATCAAAGGATATGGAAGAAATGAGATTTTTATATAAATCTATTTCAGGAACTATGGAGGAAGGAGCATCTCATATAAGGTATATGGAGGAACTGGGAATTACAGAAAAAGAAGCGGAAAGTATGAAAGCAGAAAATGAAAATGTAAATTATACAAATTACATGATTAATGTTTCTTTACAAGGTGATATAAAAGAAATTGCAATAGCTACTTTAGTATGTAGTTGGAGTTATGGATTTATTGGAGAACATTTACTAGAAGAAGCTAAACTTGAAGGAAATTACTATAAGGAATGGATAGCGCTTTATGGTGATGGAAGTTATAAAGAATTTATGCATAGCTGGTTAAAGTATATTAATGATATATGTAAGAATATCTCTAAAAAGGAAGAAAGAAGATATATAGAAATTTTTAAGCAATGTAGCTTATATGAGTTAGAATTTTGGGATATGTCATTAAGAAAAAATAAAGTAGGTGCACTTGTATGAGTTTATCCATTGGTGTAGTAGGCATAGGATTAGTATTAGCACATTTTTTTGATATTAGAAAAATCAAATTTGGATCTAAAAGAATAATTATAATAGGATTATTTGCAAGTATTTCACTTATTTTATATATCATTCAATTTATAAAATATCCTCAAGGCGGAGGTATAACATTATTTTCTATGATGCCCATAATGATATTAGGAATGATTTATGGAAGACGTGAAGCTATAACATGTGGAGTTTTATTTGGTGTAATGAAACTTTTAAATGGAGGAATGATAATAAACCCAGCACAGTTTTTATTAGATTATATACTTCCTTGTATGGCATTAGGATTATCAGGGATATTTGGATGGGATAAAAAGTGGAAAGTGTTTTTAGGGTGTATGTTTGTAGGACTTTTAGGAACTTTATTGAGTACTGTTTCAGGAGTTTTATATTTTAGTCAGTATGCACCTGTAGGAATGAATCCATGGATTTATTCAAGTATATATAATTTTTCAAGTGCAGGAGTAGAAACACTTTTAACTAGTGTAATAATGATGTTTGTACCATTAAAAATGTTAAAAGAAAGGTTGGGGAAAGATGAACAAAGAAGATTTAAACAAGCTTAAATTATATTTAGTAACAGATAAGGAAATTTTAAAAGGGAGAGATTTCTATGGAGAAATTGAACAAGCACTAAAAGGGGGAGTAAGAACAGTTCAACTTAGAGAAAAAGATACTTTAGGAAAAGAGTTTTTAGAAAAAGCTTTAATGCTTAGAGAATTAACTAAAAAATATAATGCTCTTTTTATAGTTAATGATAGAGTGGATATAGGAATATTATCAAAGGCAAATGGTATTCATATAGGACAAGATGATATTCCTTTAAAAGAAGTAAGAAAGATAGTGCCAAAGGAAATGATAATTGGAGTATCAGCTACAACTTTAGAAGAAGCTATAGTAGCAAAAGAAGAGGGTGCAGACTATATTGGTGTAGGAGCAGTATTTAAAACAAATACAAAAAAGGATGCTAAAAATACAGGTTTAGAATTATTAAAAGAGATAAAGGGAAAAGTAGAAATTCCTATAGTAGCAATTGGTGGAATTAAAGAGGAGAATATAAGAGAAATTGAGAAAGTGGAAGGATATGCAATAATTAGCGATATATTAGGCTGTAAGGATATAGAAGGAAAATCTAAAAAAATATTAGAATTAATTTGAAAAAAAGTTGTTGACAAAAATATTCAAAAGAATATAATAAAAGTAAATAAAACATATCAAAATAGTCAGAAATAAAAGCGATGAAAAAGAAGAGTAATTTAGCAGAAGATTTACAGAGAAAAGGACAGTTGTTGAGAGTCTTTAATTATAAGTTAAATGAAGTGCCCTTTAGAGCTTAAACTCAGAAAGGAAAGTATGAGTTTACGGTATTACCCGTTATAGTAATAGAGCATAGTAGTGCTTGAAGAGAGGGATTAAGTTTTAATCCAATTAGAGTGGAACCACGGAGAATAGTATACTTCGTCTCTTATATAGTTATATAAGAGGCGGGGTTTTTTTATTAAAAAATTATAGAAAAAAATATAATAAATATGAATTTTAGGAGGGAAAAAAATGATTTATAATAGCGTTTTAGAAATGATAGGGAACACACCAATTTTAAAGGTGAAAAATTTAAATGATGAAAATAGTGCAGAAGTTTATGTGAAATTAGAAAAATATAGTGCTGGTGGAAGTGTTAAGGATAGAGCAGCACTTGGTATGATAGAAAAAGCAGAAGCATTAGGGCTTTTAAAAAAAGGATCTGTAATAGTTGAACCAACAAGCGGAAATACAGGAATTGCAATAGCAATGATAGGAAAACTAAAGGGGTATAAAGTAATAATAGTTATGCCAGAAACAATGACTGAAGAGAGAAGAAGTTTAATAAAAGCTTATGGGGCAGAACTCATTTTAACAGAAGGTGCAAAGGGAATGAAGGGAGCTATTGAAAAGGCTAATGAGCTTGGAAAACAAGATGGGTACTTTATTCCACAACAATTTGAAAATTTAGCTAATCCTGAAAAGCATTATGAAACTACAGCAGAAGAGATATTTAATGATATAAATGATTTAGATTATTTTGTTGCAGGTGTTGGAACAGGAGGAACTATTACAGGAGTTTCTAAAAATTTAAAGAAAAAACTACCTAATTTAAAAAGTGTTGCAGTAGAACCAAAAGATTCAGCAGTATTAAGTGGTGGAAAACCAGGACCACATAAATTACAAGGTTTAGGAGCAGGATTTATCCCAGGAAATTATAATGGAGATTATGTTGATGAGATAAGAACTGTAAGTAATGAAGATGCATATGATATTGCAAGGAGATTTGGAAGTGAAGAAGGAGTTTTAGTAGGAGTATCAGCAGGTGCAGCTATTAAAGTTGCGTTAGACTTAGCAAAAGAAATTGGTAAAGGTAAAAAAATATTAGCAATAGCACCAGATGGAGGAGAAAAATATCTTTCAGCAGGACTATATAACTAATAAATTTTAAAAAAACAGGAGGATAAAGCGGTGTTCAATAATTTAAAATATGATTTAGAAAGAATTTTAAAAGAAGATCCCGCCGCTAGAAGTAAATTAGAAGTGTTTATTTTATATCCATGTATCCATGTAATGATTTTGCATAGATTAGGAAATAAATTATATAAGAGAAAAAGATTTTTTCTTGCAAGATTTATATCGCAAATAGGAAGATTTTTAACAGGAATTGAAATTCATCCTGGAGCTACTATAGGAAAGGGTTTATTTATAGACCATGGAATGGGAGTAGTTATAGGAGAAACAGCTGAAGTTGGAAATAACGTAACTATTTATCATGGAGTAACACTAGGTGGGACAGGAAAAGATAGTGGGAAAAGACATCCTACAGTTGGAGATAATGTTATAATAGGAAGTGGTGCTAAGGTACTTGGCCCAATTAATATTGGAAATAATGTGAAAATAGGAGCTAACTCAGTTGTCCTTAAGGACATTGAGGATAATCAAACAGCAGTTGGAATTCCAGCAAAAATAATAAGTAAAGCTAAAAATAATATTATTGAGATTGAAAATTTTAAAGGCGAAAAGAAAACATTATACAATAATATGATTATATAATTTATTACGAGGATGTTTATGGATAGAAGAGAAATAGAAGAGTTTTGTAAAATTTTAAATTTAGATGTAGTTGGATTTGTGAAAATGAGAAAATTCACAGAACTTAAGGAACTATATTTAAAAAGAAAAGAAGAGAAAAGTGAAAATGAATTTGAAGAAAAAGATATAGATAAGAGAATAAATCCATTTAGCTACATGGAAGAGGGGAAGACTATAATTTCTATAGCCTTCCCTTATTCCACGTTTAAAGAATGTGAAGATAATGGATTCTCTGTATATACAAAAGGAATGGACTATCATAAAGTAGTTTTATCTTATCTAGAAAAAATATGTGATAAGTTAAAGGAAAGAGGATATAAGACAAAGGCTTTAGTAGATAGTAATACACTACCAGAAAGATATATTGCTTATTTAGCTGGTATAGGATTTATTGGGAAAAATAATATGCTCATAACAGAGAAGTATGGGTCATATGTATTTTTAGGTGAAATAATAACAGACCTAGAATTAGATATTAAAGAAAAAAATAAAATTTTAGAACTTAAAGAATATAAAGAATGTGGTAAATGTAATATATGTTTTAAAGAATGTCCTACAAAAGCTATAAATAAATTTAAGCGAAATACTAATATATGCATATCTTATTTAACACAAAAAAAAGATTTAAGTGATAAAGAAATGAAACTTTTAAATGGTAGAGTTTTTGGTTGTGATAGTTGCCAAAAAAAATGCATATATAATGAAGGAATAGAAAAAGGAAAGATAAAAGAATTTAATCCATATGAATTTATGGAAAAAGAAAATTTAGAGTTTTTAATAAATATGACTAATGGAGAGTTTAAAGAAACATTTAAAAATACATCCTGTGGATGGAGAGGAAAGAATACTTTAATAAGAAATGGAATTATAAGAAAAAAACTATATAAAAAAGAGGATATAAAAGGAATAAAAACAGAATCTCCATATATAAAAGATTACATTAATAGACTTTTGTAATTTTCTATCATATAATGAAGAGAAAGAGAAATTTCAGAGGAAGAGGTGGGGGAGCGGATGTTATCGCCGTTTGCTAAAAAAATAATAACAAATTTACCAGAAGGTTTAATGGTGTTTTTAGGGAAAAAAATAACCGATGGATATATAAAAAAATATGCTAATTTAAAAGTTGAGGGATACGAAGAAATAAAAAATATACAAGGGCCGATATTATTTATATGCAATCATTTAAGTAATGCAGATGGACTAGTATTAAATAGATTATTAAAGAAAGATTTTGATCCATATTTTATAGCAGGAAAAAAATTATCAGATGATCCTATAACAAAAATAGGAACTAAGATGGTTAAAAATATTCCTATAAGTCCTAATAGTGCAGACAAAGAAGCTATGACTAAAATGGTTAAGACTCTTAAAAATGGAGAAAATATATTGATATTCCCAGAGGGAACAAGAAGTAGAACTGGAGCTATGATAGAGGGCAAAAAAGGAATTCTGCTTCTTACAAGAATGACAAAGGCAACAATAGTCCCTATAGGAATGGCTGGAACAGATAAATTAGTACCAATTTCTAAAACAGGTGATATGGGTGCAGAAAAATGGCAAAATGCAGATGTAGAAATAAAAATTGGAAAACCTATAGTTTTAGAGAAAAAAGGTAAAGAAGAAGAAAAGCATGCTTATGATGATAGATGTATGGAGACTATGATGAGGGGTATTGCTAATCTTTTACCAGAAAGTTATAGAGGAGTATATAAGTAAGCCTTTAATAAAGAGGTGTTATTATGAAGAAAAGAACTAAAGAAATTTTAGATATATTAAAAGAAACATATCCGGATGCTAAGTGTGAATTAAATTATGAAACACCATTTCAACTTTTAGTTGCAACATGCCTTTCGGCACAAACTACAGATGTTAAGGTTAATCAAGTTACAGAAACACTTTTTAAAGATTATCCAGATGTAGATGCTTTTTTAACTTTAAATAATGAGCAAATAGAAGAAAGAATAAAGTCTATAGGTCTTTATAGAAATAAAGCTAAAAATTTAGTGCTTATGTGTAGACAGTTAAAAGAAAATTTTAATGGTGAAGTTCCAAAGACTATGGAAGAAATAACTTCACTTGCAGGTGCAGGAAGAAAGACTGCAAATGTAGTGTTATCAAATGCATTTGGAGTACCATCAATTGCTGTAGATACACATGTATTTAGAGTAGGTAATAGATTAGGACTTGCAAATTCAGAAAATGTACTAGAAGTAGAAAAGCAACTTCAAAAGGAATTACCAAAAAGAGAGTGGTCACTTACACATCATCTTTTAATTTTTCATGGAAGAAGATGTTGTTCATCACAAAGACCAAAATGTTTAGAATGTCCT
>NZ_CAMTIG010000061.1 GCF_947072515.1 uncultured Clostridium sp. | reverse complement strand
AAGAATGCTGATAAACCGGTGGTACCAGAAAAGCCAGTTAAGCCAGAAAAACCGGCAAGTCCAGTTAAACCAGTAAATCGAGTAAATCTAGTTAAACCGGTAAGTCCAGAAAAATCGGTAAATGTAGATAAACCAGGAGCTGCAAAGAAGCAAGTAATACCAGAAAAATCAGTTAAGCATATAGATAAAAATATTAATATAGAACATATTAATAATACGAAGAAGATAAGCGTTACTGATCAGACAGTAAAGCAAGAAAAAGAAGCTGGTAATCAAGGAATTGGAGTAGTAAGTAATAATGAGAACAGTGGGAAAGTTATTACTAAAGCTTCGGCAAATCCAAAAACAGGAGATGAAGCTAATATACCTTTTGTAGCTGCAATACTTGGAGCAATTGCAAGTTTATTTGCTTTAAACAAAAAGAAAAAACACAAAAAGGTACTGAAAAACAGTAGATAATAAAATTCTAGAATAATAGCCTTTGAAATATTAGTGAAATTAAGTTAATTAATATTTTGAAGGTTATTTTTTTATATCAAATTTAGCTTTTATAGTAAATTGATATATACAGATTAAAACTGTATATATATTTATGAAATTGTTAGAAAAAAATAACAATATAAAATGAATAGTAAAAAAAGTTAGAAATATAAAAGAAAATGTTAGTTGAAAATGAAATGAAGTAAAAGTTTAAATAAAATAAAAAATTTACATATCAAATAAGTAAATATACACTGTATATAAAATATATATACAGTATGTGGAGTGAAATGAAGATTCAAAGAAGGTGAATAAAGATTTGAAAATAATTTTTGATAATAAATTACTGACACCCTTGTATAAACAACTAAGTAATCAAGTTGAGAAGCAAATTTTAGATGGAACTTTAGAGAATGGATACAACCTACCTTCTATTAGAAACTTTGCAAAAGAATTAGAAATTAGTGTTATTACAGTAAAAAAAGCTTATGAAATATTAGTTGAAAAGAAATTAATAGAAAGTAAGGTAGGAAAAGGTTTTTTTGTTGGAGGTGAAAACTCAAATATTTTAGGTGAGACTATCGATAAAAAAATAAATGAGTATTTAAGAGAAGGAATTAAACTTGGTAATACAATTAACTTATCAAAAGAAGATTTAATAAGGAAATTGGAAAAGCTTTATAGGGAGGAAACATAGATGAACATAGTAGAGATGAAGAATATAAAGGTAAAATATAAAAGTGAAAATAAAAATTTTATGTTGGATATAGATGAATTTAATTTAGAACAAGGAATTATTACAGGCTTAATTGGAAAGAATGCAAAGGGAAAAACGACGTTAATAAATGCACTGCTAGATTTAATAAAATTTGATGAAGGAAAAGTTCTTGTTTTTGGGAAGAGTTATGAGAAAGACGAAATATATATTAGAGAAAGAATTGGGGTAAATTATAATACGATATCTTTAGAAATTAAGTTGAAGAACATGGTGAAGATAGTAAAAAGATGTTATAAATCATGGGATGAAAAATATTATAGAGAATTGTTAGAGAAGTTTAATTTAGATGAAAGTCAAAGTTTGAGAAAAATGTCTCAAGGAACAAGAAAACTTGTAGAAATTATATTAGAGTTAAGTAAAAGACCAGAACTTATAATATTAGATGAACCTACAGTACATCTAGATCCAGTAATGCGAGAAGAAATATTGAAAGAGTTAAAATCCTATGTATATGATAATGAAAAAACACTACTTATTGTATCTCACATAATGAGTGACATAGAAATGATAGCAGATTATCTTTATGTTTTAAAAGATGGACAAGTTTCCTTAGGAGATTATAAGGACAATATTGTTAGTAATAAAATTTTAGTTAAAGGGGAATTAAGTTTTCTTATAGATGAAGTTAGAGATTTGTTCATAGATATAAAAACTAATTCCTATGGATTTGAAGCTATAACTGATAATTATGAAAAGATATTTGAGCTTTTAGGAAACGAAGTAATATATGAGAAACCTAGTTTTGAAAAGTTAATGATAGCATTAATGGAGGAAAGATAGATGGGAATCTTAGATATAGGTGTAGTGAAATTTGAATATATGTTTTTAGATAAAGTTAAACGATGGAATTTCTTTACATGGACGATGATAGCAATTACATTGAGTAATAATATAATTACAAGATATTCCGCATTAACTTTTTTAATAATTGGACTTGAAGGGATGTATGCATCTAAAAGTAAGTTTAGAAAAATGATTCCTATAAAAAAGAGTAAAATTGTATTAGCGGATTTTATTATATTTTATAGTCTTGCAATTATAATGAGTGCTATATCAAATTATATAGTAAACAGTAATATAATTTATAGTTTGTTTTTTGCAACGATTATATTTTCTATTAGTATTATTTTAAGATATTTGAACGGAGTTGTAGCAGGCTTGATATTATTAGCGATTTCAGTTGGTGCAGTATTTTCAAATAAAGAAATAAACCACTTTATACTCAAGTTAAAATTCAATGATAGTAGGCTTTTAATATATATGGGGGGGTTAATAGTAGTTAGTTATTTTACTAGCTTAGTTTTATATAAAAGAGATAACTGTAGAAATAAAATATAATATGAAAACTTTCTCAGTATAAAATTTATAGATGATTAAAAGAAATTATCAGAGGTGAAAAATGAATTTTTTAGATATATTAATTGTAAAATGGCAACTTATAGCTTGGAATAAAACAAGAAGGATAAATTTCTTTACATGGGCTATTTTAGGTATAGGTGGAATAAGTGGGAGCAATATGTGTGTATATCCAGCGATAGCATTTCTAGTTATTGGGATAGAAACTCTATATGCACAAACTACAAAATTCAATAAACTATTACCTGTAAAAAAAAGTAGAATATTACTTGTGGATTTTATTGTATATTATTTAGCTATAAGTATAACTTCTATAGTATTATTTCTCTTTTTTAAAGGGGAAATATTACAAAGTATACTTTATGGAACAATAATATTTTCTATAGGTGTAATTTTGAAATATTGTAATAGTATTATTTCAGGAACTATGCTGATGCTTTCAGTTATAGGTTCAATATTTTTAAAAACTAATGAGGCTTATAAAATAATAAACCGAATAATAGCGAATAGTTTAATAATTATAATAATAATATTTGGATTAATAATATTAAGTTATGTGATAAGTTTAATATTATATAAAAAGAGAATATTTATAAATAGAATATAATATTTAAAAAGGCTAAGCAATCGTATGCTTAGCCTTTTTAGATTATTTATTTTGTAAAGTATTTTTCTTTGGTTCTCTTATAAATATCATAATTATAAGGGATAGAATACAGAATGCTAAAAGTATTCCAAACATATATTTGTAAGAAGGAACTAGTCCGCCTACAACTCCTGTAAAAATACCAGCAATACCAAAACATTGATATATTATACCGTAGTTCATACTGTGATTTCTTAAACCATAATATTCACCAACTATTGAAGGATAGATTGTGAAACCTCCTCCAAAGCAAGCTGCAATTAATATTAAAGCTATTAAGAATACTGGGAATGTTATTTTAGCAAATAAAAGTATTAATAAAGCTATAATCATTAAGATAAAAAGAATAGTTGCAGCAATATTTATTCCTAATTTATCTGAAATAAATCCATATATTAATCTACCTAAAGTATTAAAGATAGCAATTATAGATACAGCTAAAGCGGCAGTAGCAACAGTCATATGTCCAAGGTTTATAGCTATAGTTGTAGCTGAACCTATTAAGTATAATCCTGTTGCACAAGATCCAAAGAATGCTATAAATAAGAAATAAGTTTGTTTTGTTTTAAATAAATCTTTTACTGTATAAACTTTAGTTTGTTTATGATTTTTATCAGGTAATATTGATAAAATTGCTTCTTTAGTTACAAAAGCACCTATAACTATTAAAATTCCAGCAAGTATTCCCCAAATTGCAAAAGCTATATGCACTTCAAAATGTTTGAAGAGATATGAATTTACGCTAGTGAAGATTAAACTTCCTATTCCATAGGCACCTACTGAGATTCCTGAAACAAGTCCTTTATGTTTAGGAAACCATTTGATTACGTTAGAGACTGTTAAAACGTATGCAATACCATCACATAATCCTAATATTACACCTGCAAAAATATATAATAGCGGTAATGAATTCATTAAAGGTGCAATAATAAGTGTTATGCAAAAGATAATACCACATGCAATAATTACTTTCTTTAAACCAAATGTAAATTGAAGTTTTTTTGCAAATAGAGTACCTATTGCTAAAAATAAAGAAGCGATTGAAAAGCTTATAACCACTTGTTTTATATCCCAACCATGGGCTAAAGCTAATGGTTTGTTAGCTAAACTCCAAGTATAGAAGGTTCCTAACCCCAATTGTGTTATAACTGCTCCGACTAAAATTAAAATTTGTTCTGATTTTTTCATTATGTATCTCCTTCTGACTTTGTAGTAATTAATAATAATTATCCGTTAGTCCTATGGTGGTTATTATATAATAATAATTATCCGCTGTCTGCACTTTTTAATGAAATAGTAGTTTTTTATTTAATTGATATAAAAATAGTCTTTTTAATAAAATAAATACTGTAAAATAGAATTAAAATTAAGAAAAAGATAAAAGATGGTCCGTTTAATGGATGAGAAAGTATTAAAAGATAATTATAGATATAAAAAATAAAAATGAAAGTAAAGTTAATAAAAATAAAAAATAGAGCTATATAATGTAGAAAAAATAAAAATATTAATATTCTGTAAAAGGGGTAGATAAATTTTGAAAAGGTGATAATATTGTTTTGTAACTAATAATTATTATTAAATAATAAAAAGTGGAGGAAGAAAATGAAGATATTAGTGTGTATAAAGCAGGTTCCTGCTGATAATAATATAGAATTTGATCAAAAGACTGGAAGAATTATAAGAAAAAATAATGAAATGAGAATAAATCCATTGGATTTATATGCAATAGAAGAGGGATTAGCTTTAAAAGATAGATTTGGAGGAGAGGTTTTAGTTATGACAATGGGACCAGAATCTTCTAAAGATATAATAGTAGAAGCTATTAGCTTAGGTGTTGATAATGGGGTGATTTTATCTGATAGAAGATTTGCAGCATCGGATGTATTAGCAACTAGTAGAACTTTAAAAAGTGGAATAGAAGTATTAGGAGATTTTGATGTTGTTCTTTCTGGAAGAGAATCAGTAGATGGAAGTACTGGAATACTTTTAGGTGAATTAGGAGAAAGATTAAGTATACCTACTTTACATAATGTTTCAGAAATTATAGATATAAAAAATGATGTTATAGAAGCATTAACAGTTGAAGATGAAAATAAGGTAAGAATAAAAGTGAAATTACCAGTTGCAATGAGTGTTTTAGATGGAGCTAATGAACCAAGATTTCCTGATTACGTTCAATTATTAAGAGGTGAAAATACTGAAATAAAGATTTTAACTTTAGATGATTTTAGTGATAAAGATGAAAATCATTATGGATTATCAGGTTCAGAAAGTATTGTTACTAGAGTTTATAAAGATGAAAAAGAAAATACAATAGATTTTAATGTTAGTTCAAATAAGGGTTCAAATGAAAAGTGGACAGGTACAGCAGTTGAACTTGCTGGAAAATTAGAAAATAAATTAAAAGAAATTAAGTTTCTTTAGGAGGTATGAAAATGGAAATTAAAGATAATATTGCAGTTTTAGTAGAAATTAAAAATAATAGAGTATCTTCTTTATCTTTAGAACTTTTAGGAAAAGGAAGAGATTTAGCTAAAAAAATGGATAAAGCCCTTGCTGCTATTTTAATTGGAGATAGAGTTGAAGAGTTTGAAGAAGAACTTTTAAAGTATGATATAGATTATATATATTCTTATGAAGGAGTATATAAAAATGCTAGTGCTAATGTTTATGGGAATATAGTTGAAGAATTTATAAAAGAAACAAATACAGATACTCTTTTAATTGGAGATAATGATTTTGGAAAAGCTATAGCTACAAAAATAGCTGTTAGGTTTAATTCAGGATTAACAGTTGGATGTGTAGATTTAGATATAAATGACTTTGGTAAATTAGTTCAAAGAAAGCCAATATCAGGTGGATTAATGGCAGAAATGATATGTAAAGAAGCGAAGCCACAAATTTTAACAGTTAAAAAATCTGTAATGGAATTAGCTAAAAAAGTAGAAGTATCTAAAGCAGAGGTAATAAAAGGAAGATTTAAAAATATAGATTTATCTTCTGATATGACAATAATGGAAAAGATAAAAAGAGAAATAACTTTACCTATTGGAGAGGCAGAAGTTTTAGTAGTTGCAGGAAGAGGATTTAAAAATAAAGAGGACTTAGAGCTTGCTAAAAAATTAGCTAAAAAGCTTAATGGAGAATTTGCAACAACTAGACCATTAGTAGAAATGGGATGGGCAAAACATACACAACAAGTAGGAATCAGTGGAACTATAGTTAAACCAAGATTAATAATTACTTTAGGTGTATCAGGTGCGGTTCAATTTGTATTAGGTATGGATAAATCAGATTATATAGTAGCTGTAAACAATGATAAAGATGCTCCTATATTTGATGTTGCACATTATGGACTAGTTGGAGATATTTATGAAATAGTTCCTGAATTATTAAAATAGGAGGAAATTTGAAATGAAGAATTTTAATGAATTTAATGAAGAAAATTATAAAATTATTAAACTTATAATAAAAGATGAAAGTAGACTATTATTTGGTGATAAAATAACAGAAGAGTATTGTATAGATGAACTAAATAGAATTAAAGGAAAACCAAGTATTGTTGTTAAAGTAAAATCAGCAGATGAGGTTTCAAAATTAATAAGTTATGCAAATGCTAATAACATAGCTGTTACACCAAGAGGAGCTGGAACAGGGCTAGTTGGTGGAGCTATTGCAATTTATGGTGGCATAGTTATTGATATGACTTTAATGAATAATATTATAGAATTAGATGATGAAAATTTAACTTTAACTGTTGAACCAGGAGTTAGATTAAATGAAATATATAAATATGTAGAAGAAAGAGGCTTTTTCTACCCACCAGATCCAGGAGAAAAAACTGCGACAATTGGTGGTAATATTGCAACTAATGCAGGTGGAATGAGATGTGTTAAGTATGGTGTTACTAGAGACTATGTAAGAGGTCTTGAATTTGTAGATGCAAAAGGTGAAGTACTAACTGTAGGTGGTAAAGTTGTTAAAAATAGTTCAGGATATTCATTAAGTAATCTTTTTGTTGGATCAGAAGGAACTTTAGGAGTAGTAACTAGAGCTATATTAAAACTTATACCATTACCAAAAGAAGTTATGAGTTTAGTTGCTTCATTTGATAATTTAGAAAATGCTATAGGAGCAGTTCCTAAAATCATTAAATCTAAAATAGCACCAACTGCAATAGAGTTTGCTGAAAGAGAAATTATTCAAGATTCAGAAGAATTCTTAGGAAATAAGTTCCCAGATAAAACTGGAGAAGCTTACCTTATACTAAAGGTTGATGGAAACTCAAAGGAAACTATAAAGTCTGAATTAAGAAAAGTTGCACAAGCCGCTATAGATGCAGGAGCTAAAAAAGTATTAATAGCTGATACTAAAGAAAGACAAGATGTTCTTTGGAAAACAAGAGGAGACTTCTTAAAAGCTATTAAAGCATCAACTACAGAAATGGATGAGGTAGATATAGTTGTACCAAGAAACAGAATAGCAGATTTCGTAAAATATACTCATAAACTTAGAGAAGAGCATAAGATAAGAATTAAAAGTTTTGGACATGCAGGAGATGGAAATCTTCATATCTATATTTTAAGAGATGATTTAGAAAAAGATATATTTGAAGAAAAATTAAAAACTGTAATGGATCTTATGTATAAGAGAGCTAAAGAAATTGGTGGAAAAGTTTCAGGAGAACATGCTATTGGTGTAGCAAAGAGAGAATATTTAATAGATTTAGAAGAAAAAGAAGTTTTAGAATATATGAAAATTACTAAAGGAATTCATGATGTTAACGGAATTATGAATCCAGGAAAAATATTTTAATAAAAGATATTGTCCTGCACTTTAGAAAAAATATTGTTGTGAGATAATACCTTTTATAAATTAGAGGTGGAAAGAAATGAAGATTTTATATTATGATTGTTTTTCAGGAATAAGTGGAGATATGAACTTAGGTGCATTGGTAGATGTAGGAGTTCCCTTTGAATATTTAAAAAAGGAATTAAGTAAATTAAATTTAGATAATGAATTTAAGATAATAGAAAATAAAGAAATTAAAAATGGAATTTATGGAACAAAAGTAAAAGTAATAGATTTAAACAATGAAAATTTATATAAATTAAATATGAAAAGAGGAAAGCATGAGAATTTCGGACATTCTCATAAAATAGAAGAACAACATCATCATCATCATGGGAAAAATCACAGTCATAAGCATTTACATGAGCATACTCATGAAGGAAGTCATTTACATGAACAAGATGGGCATATGATACATGAGCATCATCATGGACATTCAAGAAATTATGCTCAAATAAAAGAGATTATAAAATCTTCTACTTTAAGCCAAGAGGTTATAAAGAAAGCTATAGATATTTTTTATATAGTTGCAAAAGCAGAAGGGAAAATTCACAATAAGCCTTTAGAAGAAGTGCATTTTCATGAAGTGGGAGCTATTGATTCTATAGTTGATATCGTAGGATGTGCTATAGGAATCCACTATTTAAAGATTGATAAAGTTATTTCATCACCTATTGAAGTTGGATATGGAACATTAAAATGTGCACATGGAATAATGCCAGTCCCAGCTCCAGCGACAACAGAGATATTAAAAGATATTACTATAAAGAGTGAAAACGTTCCTTTTGAGGCTACCACTCCTACAGGAGCAGCTATTATTAAAGGATATGCAGAAAATATAACTTATAAGAAAAATTTTAATATAAAGAAAATAGGCTATGGAATTGGAGAAAAAGAAAATCCTAATATGGCAAATGCATTAAGAATTATATTAGGTGAAATAGATGAAAACTTTCAAAGAGAAGTATTATTAGAATGCAATATAGATGATATGAGGCCAGAAGAACAAGAAATTCTTATGGAGAGAATATTTAAAGAAAGAGCTTTAGATGTTTTCTACAATCCTATCTTTATGAAGAAGCAACGACTTGGTATTAAATTATCTGTAATAGCGAGAGATGAGGATAAAGAAAAGATAAAAGATGTTATATTTAGAAACTCAACTACCATAGGTATAAGAGAGATAGAAATAACTAGAACTAAATTAGAAAGAAAAGAAGAAGTTGTAAATTCAAAGTATGGAAAAGTACCGGTTAAAGTTTCTTACTATAAAGGTGAAATTTTAAATGTTAAACCTGAATATGATAATTGCAAAGAAATAGCTTATAAAGAGAATATATCCATAAATGATGTTTATAATGAAGTATTATTTAACTATAAGATGAGGTAGAAAATGAATAAATTAGAAGAGTTAAAAAATTATATAAAATCTTTAGAAAAAGTAGCTATAGCATTTTCAGGTGGAGTAGACAGTACATTTGTATTAAAAGTAGCTAGTGAAGTTTTAGGAAAGAATGCGGTTGCTATAACTATAGAATCGCCATATATTCCAAAGTGGGAAATAAGAGAAGCAAAACAACTTGCTAAAGAATTTGGCTGTACACATAAGATAATTAAGTTTGATGAGATATTAGAAGAAGTTAAATTTAATGCACCAAATAGGTGCTATTTATGTAAAAAGAAATTATTTAAAGCTATATTAGAAGAGGCTAGAAATTTAAATATAAAATATGTGATAGATGGAACTAATATAGATGACACAAAAGATTATAGACCAGGATTAAAAGCGTTAGAAGAACTTTCTATAAAGAGTCCACTGAAGGAATTATCTATAACAAAACAGGAAATAAGAGATTTTTCAAAGGAACTTAAATTACCAACTTTTAATAAACCATCTTATTCATGTTTATTAACTAGATTAGAATCAGGAATAGAAGTTACAGAGGACAAATTAAGAAGAACAGAAGAAGCAGAACTTATACTTCATAGTTATGGATTTAAAGCTGTTAGGGTTAGAAATCATGGAGATTTAGCTAGAATTGAAGTTAATAAAGAAGATTTAGAAAGAATTTTAAATAGAGATTTATTAAAAGAAATTTCAGATAAGATAAAAAATGTTGGATATAAATTTGTTTCACTTGATATGGATGGATACAATATGGGAAGCTTCAATAAAATTGAGGTGAAACAGTAATGGATAGAAAAGTATTAGAAGAAATTTTAGGTAAGGTTAAAGATAATAGTTTATCTATTGAAGAGGGAATAAGTTTAGCTTTAGCAAAAGATGATGGTTTTGAAGATTTAGGGTTTGCAAAGGTTGATTATAGTAGAGAGAAGAGAGTTGGATATCCAGAGGTTATTTATTGCCAAGGAAAGACAAGCATTCAAATAAGAGAAATTGTAAAAAATATGATAGAAAAGGATGATGATTTTAATATCCTTGGAACTAGAGCCGAAAGAGAAGACTATGAAGAAGTTTTAAAAGTCTGTTCTGAAGCTAAATATGACGAACTATCTAAGACTATAACAGTGATTAGAAAAAATGAGAAAACAGAAAGTTTTATAGCTGTAGTAACAGCAGGAACTTCTGACATACCTGTAGCAGAGGAAGCAGCTATAACAGCAGAAGTGTTTGGGAATAAAGTAGAACGCATTTATGATGTTGGTGTAGCAGGAATACATAGACTGTTTAATAGATTAGATGTAATAAGAAAAGCAAAAGTTATTATTGTAATTGCTGGAATGGAGGGAGCTTTAGCAAGTGTTGTTGGAGGTCTTGTTGATAAACCAGTTATAGCAGTTCCAACCAGTGTGGGATATGGAACTAATTTTAATGGATTAACACCACTTTTAACTATGTTAAATAGCTGTGCAAGTGGAATTACAGTAGTAAATATAGATAACGGATTTGGAGCAGCCTATAGTGCAAGCATGATAAATAAACTATAAGAAGAGAGTGATACAAATGACAAAGATGAAAGTACCATACTACAAAGGAACTATGGAAATCGACATTCCAGAGAAAAATCTAATTGGGGTGTTAGAATCAAAAGCAGATAGCTATAGAGTAGAAAAAACTCAGCAAGAAATAGTTGAGGAAGCTTTAGATAATCCTATTGAAAGTAGAAGATTAGAAGAAATAGTGAAAGGTAAAAAGACTTTAACTTTAATAACTAGTGACCACACTAGACCAGTTCCAAGTAAAGTGACTTTACCTATATTACTAAAGAGAATAAGAAAGGCAAATCCTGATATTGATATAACAATATTAATAGCTACAGGATTCCATAGACCAACTACAAAGGAAGAAATGATAGATAAGTTCGGAATTGAAATAGTGGAAAATGAAAAACTAATAAATCATATTTCAACTGATGATAGTATGATGGTGAACTTAGGAAAACTTCCTTCAGGTGGAGATTTAATAATAAATAAAATAGCTGTAGAAGCTGATGTTTTAATATCAGAAGGATTTATAGAATCTCATTTCTTTGCAGGATTTTCAGGAGGAAGAAAAAGTGTACTTCCAGGAGTTGCATCAGCTAAAACTATAATGGCAAATCATTGTGGTGAATTCATAGCTAGTCCAAATGCGAGAACTGGAATATTAATGAATAATCCAATTCATAAAGATATGCTTTATGCAGCAAAACACTCAAAACTTGCATTTATATTAAATGTAGTAATAGATAGTGAAAAGAAAGTTATTCATGCTGTAGCAGGAGATAGTGAAAAGGCTCATTTAAAGGGCTGTGAATTTGTTATGGATTTAGCTAAAGTAGATAAAAAACCATCAGATATAGTTGTGGTTACAAACGGAGGATATCCATTAGATCAAAACATGTATCAAGCAGTTAAAGGAATGACAGCGGCAGAAGCAAACTGCAAAGAAGATGGAATTATTATAATGATAGCTTCATGTGCAGATGGTCATGGAGGACAATCATTTTATGATAATATAGCAAATGCAAAATCTCCAAGAGAAGTATTAGATAGAATCTCAAAAGTACCAAGAAATGAAACAGTTCCTGATCAGTGGGAATTCCAAATCTTAGCTAGAATCTTAGATAAATTTACAGTAATTGTAGTTACAGATATGTGGGAAGCTAAGTATATAGAAAAAATGCATATGAATCATGCAAAAACATTTGATGAGGCATTAAAGAAAGCTTTTGAAATAAAAGGTGAAAATGCTACTATCACATTAATTCCAGATGGTGTATCTGTAATAGTTAGATAATTAAGTAAGGAAGAAATTAACGGGGGTTAATTTCTTCCTTTTATATTGTGTAGAAGAATAAGTTCTTGAGGCACAAAACATATAAAAAAAGTATAGAAATAATATAAAATTACGATATAAAAATAGAAAGAACATATTAGAATAAATTTAAGAAACTAATGGAATTAAGAGAGATGAGATAAAAGGAGAGAGAGGAAAATATGTTTAATTTTATTTTGGATTTTATAGGTTCTATAGTAGATATATGGCAATAATGGAGAGATGAAGAAAACAAGATTATTACAAAAGTATTATTTACATTTGTAACATTAGGACTTCTTTATTTGAGTGCTAAAATTTGGTTGTAAATGAAAAAGTATAAGAACTTTTAATATTAAGAAAGAGTATGTAGGTGGACTAGATATAAGTCCACCATTAGTAAGTGGTAAAATTTTTTATGAGTTCTTTTTAATATAAATTTTTAATGCTTTAATTAATAGAACCAAAGTATAAATTCCTATGCCCCATATACCTAAAACAAAAATTATTGAGAATATAGGTAAAATTGATATAACTGAAGTTTCCATAGATGTCCCCCTTAAAAGTACTCAATAATATTTTACCATATAATGGGATGAAAAATAATAATTCATCTAAGATTAAATTATAAAATGTACTTTTGACTTTAGATATTAATAAAACATAAAAGTAGGAAAATGTAAGAGGAAAGTATATAATTAGTATAGAGGTATAAAATGGATTTTATATAAATAAAAGGAGAAGAATTATGAATTTAAGAGAGATAAAAGAAAGAATGGAAAATAAAAAATTATATTACTGCAATGATGAAGAGTTAGCTAAGGAACAGTTGAAATGTTTAGAACTTTTATATGATTTTAATGGGACTAGACCTTTAGAAGGAAATAAAAGAGAAGAATTATTAAAAGAGATGTTTGCGGAAATAGGAAGTGATTGTTATATAGAACCTCCACTTCATGCAAATTGGGGTGGAAAAAATGTTCATTTTGGTAAAGGGGTTTATGCAAATTTTAATCTTACATTAGTTGATGATTGTGATATATTTGTTGGAGATAATGTTATGTTTGCACCAAATGTTACAGTAACCTCTGGAACACATCCAATACATCCAGAATTGAGAAGAAAACAAGCACAATATAACTTGCCTGTACATATTGGTAAGAATGTATGGATTGGAGCTGGAGCTGTCATAATGCCTGGAATTAATATTGGAGAGAATACTGTGATTGGAGCTGGAAGCATTGTAACTAAAGATATTCCAGCTAATGTTATAGCAGTAGGAAATCCTTGTAAAGTTTTAAGAGAAATCGATGAAAATGATTTGAAATACTATCATAAAAATATGGAGATTGACATTGAGTAAAATTCAATAATAAACCCTGAAATCATATAATTTTATATGATTTCAGGGTTTATAAATGTATTTTGGATATTTAATTAATTATCCTGCATACCAAAACGTTGATAGATTTTATCAAGACTTTCAGTTATATGATTTTCAGCTTTAAATAGTATAATAAAGCAGATTATACTTACTATAGCAGCAATTATAATTGTGAAGAATGAAGCTTTCCAACCTAATTGATCTACTAGTAGACCAATTATATAAGAAGCAATTACTTCACCAAATACATAACCAAATAGTCCAACAAATCCATCAGTACCACCAACGGCAAATTTAGGAACTAAATCCATTGTTAAAACTGTGATTAACATTTGAGGACCATAAACTAAAATCCCCATTAGTCCAACTTCAAAGAATATAAGACCACTAGAATCAGTTACCCAATAAGCCATAAATGTTAATGCAAGTAGAAATACAAGTACTGCGGCTAATCCAGAACGTTTACCTTTAAAAAGTTTATCACTCATAAGACCGATTAATATAGTTCCTGGGATAGCTGCAAATTCATAAATTGAAAAACAGTTTCTTGCCTGTATTAAAGTAAATCCTTTTGTTGCATGCAAGTAAATAGGAATCCAATTTTCAATTCCGTATCTAATAACATATACAGAGGCGTTTGAAATAGCAAGTATCCATATAATAGGTCTCTTTAAGATACACTCTTGAATTATATTTATTAATGGGATTGTATTATGGGCATCCACAACTTTGACATCACCATTTTCATTAACATAGTCTTGTCTTTTAAATTCTTCAATAGGTGGTAAACCTACACTTTCTGGAGTATCAGCTCCAGCTAAAATAACAATAATTGCTAGTATAATAGATACTACTGATGGAAAGAAGAAAATAGATTTCCAATGATGTAATCCAAAAATAGCAAGAGCAAAAGTAACAAGTAATGGAATTATTCCACCACCAACATTATGTGAAGTATTCCAAGCAGAGACGTATAATCCACGTTCTTTATTAGAAAACCAAACTGCTAATGTTTTATGAGCTGCTGGAGCACCCATCCCTTGGAAAATTCCCATAAGAATTATTAAAATTATCATAATGTATTCGTTACCGGTAGTACCGAAAAGAAAATTAAGGATAGATGAGCAGATTAATCCTGTGGCTATATAATATTTAGGATTACACTTATCAGCTAAAGATCCCATTATAAACTTAGAAATTCCATATGAAATTGCTAAACAAGAAAGAATTAATCCAATAGTAGCTTTATCAAAATGATAATACCTCATAAGATATGGTGAACTAATAGTAAAATTATCTCGAATAATATAATAAGCAGCATAAGCTATGTATATACTTATGAAAACAGAGGCTCTATGTTTAGTGTATGAGCTTTTAATTTTTTCATCTGGTACTTTTTCTGTAGGTATTGCTGCAGGTTTAAGAAATGCAAAAAATTTCATTTTAAAAATCCCCCTTTTCATAGAGGATTGTAAACTTTATCATAAATAGAGTCAAACAAATGTTTGTAAACATAACATAAGTTCTAAAACTTTTAAACTGATAAATTTGAAAAAATAATTTGTTAAAATATTAAATTAATAATTTAAAGGTTTTATTAATGATAAAATAAAATTTAAATATAGAAAATGAATTTTGGAAATTAAATTTAAAATGAGAAAAATCCCTGAAAATTCTGACTTTTGTGAAAGAAAAAAACAAATGAATTTATAACTAATGGTAGTCATTTGCTTTACGAATAAACTAAACCAAAATCTATTTGATATAATGGTTTAAACAAATGAACGGAGGGAATGAAATATTTATGGAAAACCATATTATTAGAGTAGATAAAAATTTATGTATAGGATGTGCATTATGTAAAAATGATTGTCCTGTAAATAATATTAAGATAGAAAATAAAAAGGCCGTAATTAAAAGTCAGGATTGTATTAAATGTGGGCATTGTGAGGCGATTTGTCCGAAGAATGCTGTTACTTTAACAGAATTTAATGAAGAAACAATTGATATTAAAGAGCAGAGCACATTAGATTCTAAAGAATTACTAATGGCACTTAAGAGTAGAAGAACTATTCGTAAATTTAAGGATGAAGAAATCCATTCAGAAATTATTGAAGAGATTATTCAAGCAGGAAGATTTACACCAACAGCTAAAAATGCACAAGGGGTATCATTTATTGTTTTAGATAAGGATAAGGAGATATATGAAAAGATTGCAGTAAAATTCTTTAGACGGTTTCAAAAGGTTGCAAAATATTTTGATAAAAGCGCTAGAGAAGTTATAATAGATGATAATTTCTTTTTTAAGAAAGCACCAATTATAATTTTAGTAATAGATAAAGATAAAATTAGTGCATCACTTGCAGCTAGTAATATGGCCTTAATGGCTGAATCACATGGACTGGGTGTTCTTTATAGTGGTTTCTTTTCAGAGGTTGCTAAGCATTCTAGAAAAATAAAAAAACTTTTAGGATTAAAAGGGGGAAGAGAAGTTGTAGCAACCCTAGTAATTGGATATCCAAATGTAAAATATAGAAGAACTGCACAAAGGAAAAAAGCTGTTGTAAAATACTTATAAGATAAAACTTGATTTAAGTAAATTAAAAATAGAGTTAGGAGAAAATAAGATGGAGAAGGAATGTACTGAAAGATTAAAAGAAGTTGCTTCAAAGTTTAAACAGTGTGGAAAAGCTATTTCGGCTATGGGAGACGAGACAAGGCAGTTAATTTTATTAACTCTTTTAGAAAGTGATTTTAATGGAGTGAGAGTAGGAGAGATATCAAAGAAAACACATTTATCGAGACCTGCTGTGTCGCATCATTTGCAAATATTAAAAAGAGCAGGAATTATAAATTTACGAAAAGAAGGCACTAAAAACTACTATTATCTTGATTCAAATGAATCGGAGTGGAAAAATATAAGAGATTTAATAAATCTTATTTTTGAAGGAATACAACATATTAGCCAAGATGATAAAAGAAGAGAAGAATAATTTTAAAAGAGTTGGAAACTAAATTTTAGGTTCCAACTCTTTTTTATAATAGGGCTAGTCTTTTTTGACCATCTATGTATTCAATTCGTAAAAAACCTTCAGATATATTATCTACAAATTCAGCTTTAGCAACAATAGAAATTCCATTTATAATTTCTACTATATCTCCATCTTTCTGTTCATCCAGAACAGGTGCTAAAATTGGACCACATCAGGCATAGCCAATAGGAGCTAGACGAATAGCAGTTTTATTATTCTCTAGTAAAAGAGATTTTATCTCTTCAATAGCTTTCTCATCAATCATTATGTCCATAGATAGGATTCCTTTCTAAAAATAAATTTATTTTAGTGTAAAAGAAAAATAGAAAAAAATCAACTTTCGCATAGGAAAATTTTATAGAAGATTATTTAGAAATAGTAATTTAAAAGTATTTAAAAAATAAAATTAGAGTTATAATTAAAATGATAATAATTACAATAAAGGATAAAAAAGGTTTATTGTAAAACGAAAATATAAAATAATATTAAAAAGGACTTAAAGAAGGGAGAAACAATGGATAAAGACATGGTTAAATTAGTTAAAGAGGAAATAGCTATTTTAAGGGGGAGTAACGTAGAAGAAAAAAGTATAAAAACTGGGGATATTAGAAAAATATCTTCTAAAATATTTAAAAGTATATCTGATAAAAATATTAAGAATGTTTTAGATATATGTGAAAGCTTATTAGAGGAACATAATTGGGAATTAGGTGTTATTGCCTATGACTGGGCAAATCGAGTGCATAAACAATATACAAAGGAAACATATGATGTATTTTATTCTTGGCTAAAAAAATATATAAGAGGCTGGGGTGATTGTGATGATTTTTGTACGCATGCGTTTGGACAACTTCTTTTGAAATATAAAGAGATATTTTCTTATATTTTGGAATGGACAGAAGATGAAGGTTTTTGGGTAAGACGTGCAGCAGCGGTAATATTAATACCGGCTATATCTAAAAATGATTATAATGGAATTAAACCACTTGAAATTGCAGATAAATTATTAAAGGATGAGCATGATTTAGTTCGTAAAGGATATGGATGGATGCTAAAAATATTAGCAACAGTCGATGAAAAAACAGTCGTAGAATATTTAGAAAAAAATTATAAAAATATGCCGAGAGTTGCATTTAGATATGCACTTGAAAAAGTTGATGTTGAAAAGCGTAAATATTTAATGAGTTTAAAGTAAATAAGATTTGGAGAAAAGGGTATGAATTTTACTATTATTGAATTAGAAAAATGGGATAGAAGAGAATGTTTTGAGCATTTGTATTTTATACTTAATTTGTAGACCAAAAAATCATTTAAAAGTAATCCACTAG
>NZ_CAMTIG010000060.1 GCF_947072515.1 uncultured Clostridium sp. | reverse complement strand
TTTCGTGCATATTTCAACTTCCTATTCTTTATTTAAACCTTTTACATTATAGCATTAATCCAAATTTAGGAAATATTAGATTGATGGCTATGCCGGTTCACCCGTAAACGGGTCAATATATTCCATCATACTTAATTGCTCTCCAGCTAGATCTTCTTGTAACTGATTTTTTATATATTCTTCAATTACCTTTTTATTTCTACCTACAGTCGTAACATAATACCCAGTGCACCAAAACTTTCTGTTTCCATATTTATATTTCAAATTTGCATGTCTATCGAAAATCATAAGTGAGCTTTTACCCTTTAAATACCCCATAAACTGTGCTACGCTTAGCTTCGGTGGAATACATACAAGCATATGAATATGATCTTTACATGCATTTGCTTCTATTATTTCAACATTTTTTTGCTCACATAATTTTCTCAAAATCATCCCGATATCCGATTTTATCTTTCCATAAATTATTTGCCTTCTATATTTAGGTGCAAATACTAAATGATATTTACAATCCCATTTGCTATGTGCTAAACTATTGTTGTTCATTCTGAACGATACCTCCTTTGGACTTCAATTTGGTTGGCAAACCTAAATTATTTTTCCAAAGGAGGTAATTTTTTATTCACTCATAGCTAAAAGCTTTTAGAACCACAGGTCTAACCTGTGGTATTCATCATACAATAAAAAATATGCTAAAATTTTTAGCATATTTTTAATGTATTATCGTATAAAATTTATTATAAATTCTATTTAACTAAATACTATATGACAATAGTCTCTACTATTTTGTCATTTACTTTAAAATTTCTGATTTTATATCAACTTTCTCTAATAATAGAGTAAGTTCTTTAGAGTTTGTTGATGAACCATTATACTCTGGATCTTCTATAAACGAATCTTCTAATGTTCCTGCAATTAAATTTATAAGCTTTTCTATTAAATCCGCTTCCTTTATTCTTTCTAACAATCCATCTTCATTTAATATTTTATTGAAAATACCTGCAATAATCATTGCTATAGAAATTTGGAATTTATAATTTCTACTAGATACTCCGTATATTTCCTTAGAAAATGGGTATTCAACTTTTTTGCTAATTAAAATAACTACTTTATTAAATTCATTAAATCTATTAATAATATCTAAATAATTAGCATACGCTTGTTCTGGTTGTGCCTTTTCCATCTCTGATTTTTCTTTCATATATTCTTCAGCATATATAGATGATTTTTCATATTTATTATTAATACCTTTTTCAAGTATACTTAAAATTACAAATATGCTCTCATGTAACTTCTTTTTTTGGAATCTATCTTTTGTTGCATTATATGAATTAAAAAGTTCCAAAGGCGATTTTTCTTCTATTAAATTATATGCAAATTTATTTACAAAACTATTTACATTAGAATTATACACTGCATGTCTAATTTCTTGTTGTGTTAATGGCTTCGTTCCTTTATTGTATCTATTGAATATCTCCAATTCAAACTCTTTCCCTGGAAAATCTTTAAATACAATAGCCGGTAATTCATAACTTAATAATTTTTCTTTTATTCCAAAATCACATGCTTCAAAATTATTTCCATTCAACTCCTTCAGTAATGTTAATCCTGTTAATTTAAATTTATTATTTATAAATCTATGAAAAGCACGTAGTCTATGTTGTCCATCAACAACATTCATCACCTGAACACTTTGATATCTATCATTTGCTAAAAATACTGGTGGAATAGGTATTCCTACTAATACTGATTCTATAAGTGAACTTTCATCAATAACCGAAGCTCTATATTCTCTTTGATAATCTGGAGCTATTATAATAGAATCTATAAGTTTTAATCTTTCACTACTATCTAAATCTTCTATACTATCTAATTTTTGAATCTTATATCCATTATCTATTTTATCAATAATAATATTAATTGGTATATTTTGTGACTTAGGATTTACTATATACATTCCTTCCATTTCTACTCTTCCCCTTTCATGAAATCTATAATATTTTTTTTCATTATTATATCTTTAGCAACAGAATCTAATTCAGGATATATAGAAGTAAATCCGATTCCCATAGAATACAACGATGCAAGAATCTGCTTTTTACATTCTCCTCTAATTATAACCTTTCTTAAAATATTTTCATCTTCAACACACTCTTCTAATGCCTTGTCTGTTTCTTCAAAATGAACAAACAACCCATCCTGAGCATTTATTCTCTCATTTAATTTTCTTGCTTTAATAGCTATTGGTCCATCATAATTTCCATAGTTCATTTTTTCTCCATTCGCTACATTTATAATCTCAGATCTATTAGCAAATTTATTATTTAATGCTGTTGGATTTAAAAACCAGACTACTGAATCATGTTGGTCATCCTTAAATGCATACTCCACCGCAAACATTAAAGATACTATATGTGAATATGTAAAATCTAACAATCTTGTAGGTATACCATAATGTTGTCCATATACCATCCATTCACACTCATCTTTAATATCCCAGGGATATTTCATATAATTATGGGCATTAATTTTAAACTCATTCAAAAAATATGCTGTTGATTTTCTAGTATATTTCCTATTGCCATTTTCATCTACTCGTAAAGCACTTGGTATCAAAGGAAAGTCTTTACCTTGACCTCTTGATACTATAAACTCCTTTGGTAGCTCTTCAACATATTTAATATAATTACTCAACCTTTCGATGTACTCTATCTCCATGCTTCTTCCTCTCTTCGCTCTATCTTATCTATATAATTGCTATTTGTTCTCTATAGCTCATTTTTCTATAATATTAATTTTATTTCTGTCATCTTTTTTTATTTAATTGCAATACTCTAATTATCCACTAACTTACCAAACTATATTTCTAAAAGTTTTATCTACTATAAACTGTATTGAATTAGCTGTCTTCTCCCACCTTAAAAGCTTATATTCATCATATAATGCTCCTGATTTTTCTCTCATATAAAATGTAACCTCTTTATCTTTGTTCGCTTCATAAAACTTATTGATATATTCTATGTCATTTAGACAAGTTTCAATTATTCCACTTTCAATATCCACTTTATTATTTATTGTTCCATCTTTATGTTTTTGATTTGCCGTAACACATATAATAAGTTCATTCTCAATAACTCTATCCCATTTTACATATCCAGTACCTTTACACTTCATACATTCCCAATGTTTTAAACCACTCTTTAACTTATTCTCCTTCATACACTTACCCCCTTTATATATTTAATAAATCATTTTAGCAAAAAGAAGTCCTAAAACTTCTCTTTCTATATAAACATCTGTTGTAATAATCCTTTTTTCCATAATCTTGAATCTTCTAACTTTTTATTTTCTTCTTCTATTACTTTATCCATATTAGATAAAATATCAGCTATCTTTTTTTGTTCTTCTAAGCATGGATGATTTATTTCCAATCGTTTTAACTTATTCATAGATAATACTAATTGAGAGGTTCCAACTATCTCTCTTAAAATATCTTTTTTTAAATAATTATTCATATATATTCGTGCATAATATGAATTTATATTTTCTTTTAATTTAAACACAGGATAGAAATAACTTATTATTCCTTTATCTAATATAGTATTTTCATTAAAAACAAAAATTCCATCATCACTTCTTGATCTAAATGTAATATATCCTTTTGGAATAATATAATATCCTATATTATTTTCCGTTGTAATCTGTCTCTCTTTAAAATAATCACTTTGTAATATGATTCCTTTTCTAGAAGATGTTAATACTGGATATTGATTATTTATAGTCGTTTTATCTGTATACTCAATAATATATTTTTCTAATTTAGATTTTTCCCACTCAGGATATTCCTGCCCATTTTCATCTTTAAATCTTATTTCTCTTTTAAAGATTTTCTGCATCATTCCTTTTTTATATTGCTCTAAATCTTTTACTTTTTCCTCTTGCTCTTCTATTATTTTATCTACATTACTTAAAAAGCCAGCTATTTTATCTTGTTCTTCTAATGATGGTACTTTGATTTTCATATCTAAAAACACATCCGAATGTATCCTCTTTGCTTTTCTACTTCCATCAGCAATATCTCCATTTCTTTTATAAAAATTCTTTTGAATTATTTTACTAAGAAGAAAATATGAATTTATATTTTTAATATCAAACGCTGGCGCATCTACTGTAGATTCATATCCGTCTAGTTCCTTCGGAACAATTCCAAAAGCACAATTTAAAAAATCCAACTTTCCATACATTAATTGTCCTTCTTGTCTAGTGAAGTATTTAGTGTTATCACTCCCTTCATAAATTTCACGCTTAGGAACAATACCCTTACCCCATAATTTTACTGTTAATTTTTTAGCTTTACTGCCTTCACTTCCAACTATTCTACTTTCTTTTAAATATTTAAATAAATGTTCCAATTTCCACTCATCATCAAAACCTTTAAATCTTAACTTAGGTACATTTTTTCTCTTTTCCATTTCTGTACCTCCTATAATCCTAACTCTTTTAAATCTTTTTCTAAATCTTTGTAAAGTTCTTCTAGCTTTGCATCTCTCATTTTCAATCTATTTCTAACTTCATTTATGTCTATTTCTTCTTCTTCCTCAAATGTATCTACATATCTTGGTATATTTAAATTATAGTCATTTTCTTTTACTTCTTCTAGTGATGCTTTATATGCATATTTATCTATGCTTTCTCTCTTTTTATATGTTTCAATAATTTTATCTACATGAGTATTTTTTAGCATATTTTGATTTTTACCTTTTTCAAACTCATTTGAAGCATCTATGAAGAATATGTTATCTCTTTCATTTCCACGTTTCTTTTTAAATACTAGGATTACCGTTGGGATAGATGTTCCAAAGAAAATGTTTGCTGGAAGTCCTATTACTGCATCAAGATAGTTTTTATTTTCTATTAAGAACTTTCTTATTATTCCTTCCCCAGCTCCTCTAAATAAAACTCCATGTGGAAGTACTACTGCCATTGTCCCATTCTCATCTAATTGGTATATCATATGTTGAATAAATGCAAAGTCTGCCTTTGACCTTGGTGCTAACTTTCCATAAGCTGAAAATCTTTCGTCGTCTAAAAATTTTGCATCTGCTGACCAATTAGCTGAATATGGTGGATTTGCAACTATTGCTTCAAACTTTTCATCCATATGACAAGGTGTTTCTAATGTATCATCATTCTTTATGTTAAAACGCTCATATTCTACATCGTGAAGAAGCATGTTCATTCGTGCTAAGTTGTATGTTGTTGAAGTAAGTTCTTGTCCATAAAATTTTCTTACATTAGCTTCTCTTGATACTCTTAAAAGTAAAGAACCCGAACCACATGTAGGGTCATATACATTTTTTAAATCTGGTTTATTTATAGTTACAAGTTTTGCTAAGATTTTAGATACTTGTTGAGGTGTATAGAACTCTCCTGCTTTCTTTCCTGCATTTGCTGCAAACTGGCCTATAAGATATTCGTAAGCATCTCCTAAAATATCTATCTCACTATCTTCTAACATAAAGTCAATGTTATTTATATTTGCCATTACCTTAGCTAATAATGAACTTCTTGACTTTACATCTTTTCCAAGCTTTGTTGAAGATAGGTCCATATCATCAAAAAGATGATCAAATTCATCTTGACTTGCTTGTCCAAGTGTTGATTCTGTAACTTCATTTATAGCATGATGTAAGTACTCTACATCAAAATCTCCCATTTCTATTCTATTTATCATTGAAGAAAATAAGTATTTTGGCTCTATGAAGTAACCTATTTCATCAACTAACATTTCTTTTAGTTCTTCTCTATCTTCCTCTGTTGCACAAACTTCTTCAAATGTGATCATATCTTCTTCAAGAAGTTTTTTTGCTCTAAGCTCTATTTTTTCTGAAAGATATCTATAGAATATAAGTCCTAATATATAGTTTTTAAACTCATTAGGATCCATTGTTCCTCTTAAATCATTTGCTATAGTCCATAGTTTACTGTGAAGCTCCCCTTGCTGTCTTTGTTGTTTCTCATAAGTCATCATTTCCATTGGTTATTTTCCCCTTTATATGTAAATTTTCTTTATTAATTTTAATTATATTACACTTTGTACAAAAAATAAACATATTTTATTAATTTTATTCATAAATAGTTAATATTTTAGGTTTTTTATTGTACACTTTAATTTGAAGGGTATAAATTGAGGGAGGGATTATATGAGTCATCAACCAGAATGGGAGCTTGAAAATCTTATGATAGAACAACTCATAGGACAAGGCTTTGAAAAAATAAAGATAAAAGATGAAGAATCTTTAATAAATAATTTTAGACATCAACTTTTTTTACAAAATAAAGAGAAATTAAATGATATTCCTTTTACTGATAAAGAATTTGAAAAGATAATGCTTTATATTGGAGGAAAAGGAGTTTTTGATAGTGCCAAAATTTTAAGAGATAAGTATACATTAGTCAGGGATAATGGTAAGAAAGTTTATTTATATTTCTTTAATTATAAACGCTGGTGTAATAATATATTTCAAGTAACAAATCAAACAAGTGTAGAAGGAACATATAAAAATAGATATGATATTACTATTTTAATAAATGGACTTCCTTTAGTTCAAATTGAGCTAAAAAGAAGGGGTCTTGATATGACTGCTGCTTTTGATCAAATTGTAAGATATAAAAGTCATTCTTATATGAAAGCTCTTTATAGATTCATTCAAATCTTTGTTGTTTCTAATGGAGTTGATACTAAATATTTTTGTAATAATGATGGAAAGCTTAATAAGGAGTTCATGTTCTTTTGGACTGATGATAAAAATAAAAGAATAACCAATCTAAAAGACTTTACAATGAGCTTTTTTGAAAGAAACTTTATAGCTAAAATAATTGCAAGATATATGGTTGTTAATGATACAGAAAAATTATTAATGGTTATGAGACCTTATCAAATCTATGCTGTTGAATCAATAGAAAGAAGAACTTTAGAGACTAATAACAACGGATATATATGGCATACTACAGGTTCAGGAAAAACACTAACTTCTTTTAAAGGTAGCCAAATCTTAGCCAATGAGAAGAATATAAAAAAAGTATTCTTTTTAATAGATAGAAAAGATTTAGACAGTCAAACTGTAAAAGAATTTAATAAGTTTGAGAAAGATTCTGTTGATCTTACTAAAAACACTCGCACTCTTATAGATAATATTCAAAATGCTGATAAACGATTTATTGTTACAACTATACAAAAGTTAGCTAATGCTATAGATAGTCCTAAATATGAAAAAGTTTTAGAGAAATATAAAGAAGAAAAAGTTATTTTTGTTATAGATGAATGTCATAGAAGTCAGTTTGGAGATATGCACAAAAGTATAAAGAAGTATTTTGCTAATGCACAATACTTTGGATTTACAGGAACACCAATACTTCAAGAAAATATAGGTGCTGATGGAAGATCAACTAAAAGTCTTTTTGATAAAAAGCTTCATAATTACCTTATAAAAGATGCTATAGCTGATGGAAATGTATTAGGGTTTTCTATCGATTATATAAATACTATAAAAGGTTATGTCTATGAAGATAACAATGAAAAAGTTGCTGGAATAGATACTAAAGAAGCTTTCATGGACTCAGAAAGACTGGAGTCAGTTGCAAAGCATATAATAAGTATTCATAATAATAAAACACGTCATAAAGAATATTGTGCGATTTTTGCAGTACAAGATATTCCTATGCTTATTAAGTATTATGATATTTTTAAAAGCTTAAATTCTGACTTAAAGATAACTGGAATTTTTACTTATGGTCAAAATGAAGATTCTGAAGGTAAAGATGAACATTCAAGAGAAAGTCTTGAAAGAATCATCGCTGATTATAATAAAACTTATAGTAGTGATTATAATACAGATAAATTCCAAGCTTATTCTTCTGATGTTCAAAAGAAATTAAAGACTGGAAAAATAGATATTGTTCTTGTAGTAAATATGTTTTTAACAGGCTTTGATAGTAAACTTTTAAATACTTTATATGTAGATAAAAACTTAAGATATCATGGACTTCTACAAGCCTTTTCAAGAACAAATAGAGTTTATAAACCAACTAAACCTTTTGGAAATATAGTTTGTTATAGAAACTTAAAAGAAAATACTGATAAAGCTCTTAAGCTTTTTTCTGATTCAGATAATATAGAATCAGTATTAACACCTAGTAAAGATTATCTTGAAACAGCCTTTAAATTAGAGCTAGATAGATTATATAGTATTGCTAAAACTCCTTCTGATTTAGATAATATTCAAAGTGAAGAGCAAAAAAAAGAATTTATTTTAGCCTTTAGAGATCTTAGTAAAATTCTAGTTAAATTAAATACCTTTATAGACTTTGAACTTGATACCTCTAATATAGGAATTGATGAGCAAACTTACGAAGACTTTAAAAGTAAATATCTTGGTATTTATGATACTGTCAAAAGACAAGAAAAACAAAAAGAATCTATCTTAAATGATATAGACTTTGTAATAGAGCTTGTTCAAACTGATAAAATTAATGTTGATTACATCTTAAACCTAATTAGAAATATTGACAGAGATAATAAAGAAAAACAAAAAGAAGATATAGAATACATCTTAAAGGAACTTGAAAAAGCTGATAATGAAGAACTTCGATATAAAGTTGATTTATTAAGGGAATTCTTAAATAGAGTTGTTCCTGAAATGAATCCAACTCAATCTATGGATGAAGCTTTAGAGCTATTTAAAGAAGTTAAAAAAGAAGAAGAAATCCAAACTTTATCAACTGAAGTTGGACTAGATAAAGAAAAAATAAAAAATTACGTAGATGAATATGAGTTTTCTGGAATGATTGATACTAAAGATATAAACTCATCTTTAAAAGTATCTTTTAAACAAAAAAGGACATTAGCTTCAAAAATCAAAACCTTCATTATGGACTGTGCACATAAGTTTTCACTTTAAAATAAATCGATATTTTTCATAAAAATACAACCTAGCTACTCTTTGAGAAAGCTAGGTTATATTTTACTTTTACTCTATTGAAATTGTCTTTATCTAGACATTATGTGGAGACTATTTGTCTCCACACTTTTATCATCATACTACTTCATCGAAATTCTCATTATTTTCAGTAAAATTCACACCTTCTTTTTCAATAATATTACATAAATCAATTATTTCTTTTTTCTCTTCTATATTATGAAGGACTAAATTACAGTATTTATCTTTTAAATATTTCAATAAATTATGAGTTGCTTCATCCTCAATAAGTTCTGAATTTTTATAAACTAAATGTATTTTTGCATTCTCAGACTTTGCATCCAGTAACATTTTTGTTTCTGAAAACCATTCAATATTTTCAATTTTACTTTTAACAAAAGGTACTGTTTGTATATAGTTCCATTTGTCATTTTTAAATGTAAAATCTATTTTCAAATCTAATTCTTCTAACTCTAAAATTGGTTTGATTTTCAAATCTATTTTTACTTTTTTCTTTAAATTTTCATTTTTTATGAATACTTCTTTTAAATATTTTTTAGCTGTTATTGTCTGTTCTTTTTTATTTATATATTTTTCACCTACATATTTATTTAAAACTACTGTAAACAATTTATTGCAATCTTTCGTATATACTATATTAGGCTCTGAAAAGAGCATTTTTTCTTCATTAGAATACTCACATAATTTATATAAAAATTTTTCACTATAGTAACTATCAATTGAAATTGCTCCCACAATTCCACTCATATCCTTAGCATTCTTTTTTAAATATTCTTCTATAACTTCTCTATTGGTTCTATATATATTCATCTCTGTTTCACTAGTAAATATACATTTGAGTTTTGGGCTTTTTTCATTCAACAAAAAATACTTTACTTCTGAGTCCCCTACATTATGAAATATCAAGCCTACATTTAGAATTTCTCCCTTTACAATATCTGAAGTATATCTTATAACACTATATAGTATTTTCTTTTTTTGTACATTCATATCTTAGCACACCTCCTGTATAATTTGTAAAAGCTCCATTTTCAGCTAATACTTGTATTATATTCTCAACAATATTTTTTTGTTTCATTAAAAAGTTAATATAATATGCCTTTTGCTTTGTTTTATTAACATACCATTCTTCTGGAATATTATCTAGCCATTCTTCAATCATTGTTTCATTTAAACTTTTTATTCTATTTACAATATCTTTAAATGAATGATTGTTTTCGTCTTCAATATCTATATGTTCTTGTAGTGCTCCAAAAATAGTCCACTGTGAAAAGGGGCTATTTTTAGTAATTGTCTCTAATATCCCCTTACTATACGACATTATATACTCCTGCGTGATAGTTTCTATTTTCAAGCATCCAATTTTATTAGTATTCCAAAATAGTCCAAAAAATGAATGTCCATGATCTATCGCATAAATTTTTTTATTTGCTCCTTCTAAATTAATTAATATATTCCCCATATTATTATATCTATCAAAATTTGCAATTAGAATATCAAATGCTAAAATTTTAGCTATATCTTCTTTATTATTAACTTCTTGAAAAAATTTATTCCAGGATTTCTTTATGAATGGTTTTTTCATGCTTCTTAGCTTAATGAAATTATCTAATATATTGTTTTCTACTTGTTCTAGATTTTTGCTTGCAAAAAATCGCCCTGCCTCAAATTTATATTGAAATCTAACCTCTGGATCACTTTCTACCGTTTCTTTATTAACTATTGCAATCACAGATTCTGGAACTGGAACATCTAAAAATTCTCCTATTTGAAAAGCAAGTAGTTCGTTTACAAACATACAATCACTCTTATGGGTTTGTCCATCAATTTCAACACGTTCATTTTTTATTACATAGTGCTGATAGTCATCACAAATTATTAACGCAGGTCTACTTGCCCCTTGTCCCATATTTTTTAAAAACATTTCTACCTCTAATTCCTTCATTATAACCACTCCAAACATTTTATTTATAAACATAATTTTACATTAATTATGTATAACAAGCAATCTGTATACTATTAATTCTATTTATAATTTTTAATTTACATATATATCAAATTCATAAGCAAATCTCCTATAAGTTATGCTCTTCTTAATTCCAGTAGTCTACTCGTTAACATATTGATATCCTCTTTGCAAGTATTTGCTTCTATTACTTCACCTACTTTTAAACTCATACTTTTCTTAAATTTATTCTGATATCTTATTTTATTTTTTTCATAAATTATCTATCTTCGATATCTAGGTACAACTACCTAATAATATTTACAATACTATCTACTACATGCTAAATGATTATTACTTATTATGAGTTATCCTCTTTTACTTAATCATAGTTAAAATCTCTTCAGAACCTATGATCTAACTAGTGATATCCACAAAAAATAATGGCAAGATTTATTTATTACCAATCTTGCCATTTTATCAAATTACATTTATCAATATGTCCAAATATTCATAAAAAATATAATTTAGTGATATTAAATATTTTTAATACACTAGATTATATATCTCGATTAAAATCTAAAGCAACTTGCAATCCCATTTCCAACTGAAGTAAGTCCTTTCCCTATCGTTGACACTCCACTTTTAATTCCATTCCAAGCTCCTTTTGCAACAGTTCCAACTGCTCCAACAAACTCTTTAGCTTTCTCTCTAATCGCCCGTCCTGTCTTTACTATAGCTTTTCCTACTTTAGATCCTGCAAAATATCCAACTGCTCCTCCTATTAGTCCACCTACTCCAGTTCCTATTGGACCTAATATTGATCCAACTGCAGCTCCTATTCCAGCTCCCTCAGCAGCAAAGCTCATTCCATATACCATACTTACTGTCGTTTCTTCTATTTTTTCAAGTCCTTCTTTTAATGTTAATTTTCCTCTTGCTACTTTATAAAGTATTTTTGCATTTTCTACTCCTACATAAACTATATTAGTTAGTATTCCTGCTGGAGTTCCTTTTGGAATTATTTTTATTAAACCTTTTTCTACTCCTACTTTTAACGCTCCAGTTGCTGCTGCATTTACTCCCATTGTCCCACCAGTTCTTAAAGCACTTTCTATAACCACATCACTTTCTATTTCTTCACCATTTAAAAATTTTGTAGCTATTTCAATTCCAGCTCCCATAGCCATTCCTTGGATTCCTGCATATGCTGCACTTTGAGCAATTCCCACTGCTACTTGTTTAGTTTGAAGCACATTCCAATCATCAGTTTTTATATTCCCTTCTTGCACTTCTTGTTGCAAATTTTTCACTTCTGATTTAGAAATACCATTACTCTTTACATTATCAATAGCTATTTCTGATTGTACACTTTTTTTAGGAAATGCCTTTTGAACTTCGGCGACTTGTTCTTTAGGAACTAAAAATCTTTGATTATTATAGTTTCCATCTTTAAGAAGCCTTATTGTATCCTTTGCTGTTTTTCCATACTTAGCTTGATATCTTTGAACAACTTTTCCAGCCTTATCTTTTACAACAACATCTATTGAATTCTTTCCATAAGTTTGTCCCTCTTTTGGAACTAATACTTCTGCTATATATTCACTATTTTTTGATGTAGCATCTAAATTAAAACTATTAACATGTTTCTGTTCTGCAATAAATCCATCTAAATTAAAGTTCTGATTTATAGCACCACTTTTAGTTGTAACTGTATAGTACATAGCTTCATTAGTCTTTTTAACTGCCATATCTAAATTATCTAAATATTCTATAATCTTATTATTAGACAAATCTTTTAATGAATATTTTAATTCATTAGCAAACCAAACTTCTTTGTTCATTCCATTATTAACTGCTTTTTCCAAAGATATTTTATTTTTTTCATTGCATTCTAAAGTATCTAGAATTTCTCTAGTAAACTTTTCTACTTCTTCTGTTGTTTTTTCTGGTAAATATTTTTTCAGTTCATTGTTTAACCATATCTCTAAAGGTACTTTATCTTTATTTTTAGAATAACTCTTTAAAAATTCTTTTTGTATCTTCAAAAACTCTTTTACTTCTTCCTCAGTCATTCCAATAGTTAAATTATCTATTTTTATATTTTCCATCTCATTCACCTACATTGAAGCATTCTTAAATTTACGCTTTTCATATTCCTTAGACATCTTCTCTAAATTTTCTTTCATTAACTCTGATAATGAATGTGTTTCAAAAATAACTTCTATAATATCTTCAGTATTTAATTCATTTTTTTCATCTGTAAATACTTTCTCGATACTTTCCTTAACTATTCCCTCTATATCTGATCCACTATATCCATCTGTTTTCTCAACTAATTTATCTAAATCTATTTTTTGAAAATCTTCTCTTCTTCTTTTCTTTATGTGAATTTCAAATATCTTTTTTCTTTCTTCCTTTTTAGGTAATCCAACATAAAATATTTCATCAAATCTACCTTTTCTAAGTAATTCTGGTGGAAGTCCCAAGATATCATTAGCTGTTGCTACAACAAATACTGGACTTTCTTTTTCTTGCATCCATGTTAAAAAAGTTCCTAATAATCTAGTTGTAACCTCAGCTGCTCCTCCTACTCCTCCTACTCCCGCAAAAGATTTTTCTAATTCATCTATCCAAAGCACACAAGGTGATATTGCTTCTGCTAATTTTATGGCACGTCTCATATTTTTTTCAGACTCCCCAAGATATTTTCCCATGAGTCTTCCCATATCCATTCTTAGTAAAGGTACTTCAAATAATTTAGCACATGCTTTAGCATTTAAAGATTTTCCACATCCAGGTACTCCTGCTATTAAAACTCCTTTAGGCATATCAACACCAAATTCTAATGCCTTATCGATATCTTTAAATACCTTTCCTTTTCTTTCAAGCCATATTTTCAAATTTTCAAGTCCACCAATTTCATCTAAAGACTCTTTTAATGGAATCATATCAAGAGTTCCATCTTTTCTTATCATCTGCTTTTTCTGTTCAAAAATCAATGATAAATCCCGTCTTGTAATTTCTCCATTTTCAGCATAAGCAAGTGCTAAAATACTATTAATCTCAAGTTCACTTAATCCTTTAAATGCATTTGCCATTTCACTTAAAAGTTTCTCTTGAAGTTTATTAGTACCTTGTTCTTCAATAAATTTACCAATTATCTCTTTGATATCTTCACTTGTAAGAGGCTCTAATTCCATTATCGTAACATATTTTTCAATTTCTTTAGGAATTATTACTTCATTTGTAACAACAATAATAGTCGATTCTAGTCCGTTATTAATCTCATTAGCAAGTCCCTTAATTACAGAAATGCTTTCATTATCTTCTATAAAATTTTTAATATCTTTAATAATAAAAATTTTATTATCAAGCTCTCCAATCCTTCTTAATTCAAAAATCATATCATTTAAAGATTGTCTTTCTTCCATTAAGAGCTTTTTATTAGATTTAAAGTCTATCGCACCTCTATATCCATTCCATTCAACTACTTCTCTTCTATTAAAGACTTGTCCTAAAATCCCATTAATTTTTTCTTCTTCAAAACTTTCTATATAGATAATTGGAAAACCAGCTTCTATGTACTGTAACACTTTCTCTTTAACTTCATTCATCTCTATTTCCCCTCATTCATACTTTCAATATATTTAAAATAGTTTCTTTCCATTATATATTTTGCCTGTTCAAAATATATACTACTTCTTAAAAAAATTTCAACTTGCTCTAAATCCATTTGAAATGCTATCTCCCCAAAATTTTTTTCTCCATTTATTGCCTCTTTTTTAAAATCTAATAGTAATTCCCTACATTCTTTTTGTAATTTAAATTCTTCATCAAAACTATGCTCAATTCCTATACTTGTTCTTCTGTTGATTTCTTCTATTTTATTTAAAATTTGTTGATATCGTTTTTCTATTATTTTTTTATTTTTCCTTGTTCCTACATCATATTCCTTCATTATATCCTTATATTTTTTATTAAACTCCATATTTATAAATTTAATGTTAAGTTTCTCAAAATCGATTAATTTCTCTGCATTAATTAAAGCTACTGCTTTGTTAACACCTATATAGGTAATATTCTCCTCCTCTAAAGGAATTTCAAATTTCTCTCCACATACATGTATTTCTATAGGTTCTTTAATTAATTTAAATCCAATTAGCATATTCGCTATTTTACCAAATACCCCATCTCTATCACTTGCTTCCTTGTCATTTATTATCCCATTGGTTACTTTCCTCTCATTTACTAATTTTATTAATTCTTCATCATCAAATGCTATTTTTTCTATTTTTTCAAGTATTAATGTATCTTCTGTAAACTGCTTTAAATAAGCTATTTTTTTATGTTTTTCTATTATTCTATCAACATCTAATTCCAAATTAGAACATTTAACCTCAAATATTTTACATAATTTTTCTACTAAGTTTTTATGTGAGTCCTTTAGACTTTTAATTTTTTCTAATTCAATACTATAATCTCTATCCTCTAACCAAGTAATTAACTTACCATTATAAAAATATATCATTATTAATTCTATATCAAAATTTTCTCGTAATTCATCTAAATCTCTCGCCCTAACTCCATTGGCTACTTCCAAAGGAAATTTTATTCTTTTCATCACATTTTCTCCTCCTACTATTTTGCTCATCAATATTAATTTAAATTTTCTTTTACTCCTAAAATATTACACCATCCAAAAACTACAATTAACTATTTTTTCTTTTTTTAACATAAATTTTATTTTATCCTTTCTCTAATTTATCATTTAAGGTACTTCTACTTCATTTTCTGCCTTTTGCTATATGAAGCTAACCATAAAATGTTCAGCACAAACCATGGGCACAGACAGACTAAGTAGCTATCTTATTTCTGTATCTTAACTTCCATTACCTTTTTAGACTCATTTACTTTTGGTTAGTCTTTCCACAAGCTCCGAGCAGCAGACTAGCCTCCTTCAGAGGCTGTTCCGTGCCACGGGGTTTGGATTTTAGTTTTAGCTGCTTACCTATCAAAATAAAACAAAAAAAACTTCAAGTAATCTAAAGTTTTACCTTACTTGAAGTTTAAAATATCATATGTTCATCTGTTAATTTTATATTTAGCGATCTACAGTAATTACATTTCCATCAAAATCATAGTAAATATCACCTTGTTTATATCCAATTGTATTACCCTTTGAATCTAAAATTGTATCACCTGATTTAAAATATAAAATATCTCCATTATTTTTATAATAAGTATCTCCTATAGTATATCCACTTATTGTACCATCAGAATTATGAATATAGCCATCTTCAGTAAATTTCCATTTTGGATTTCGATTAGAACTTTTTTTATCTTTACGCAAAACACTCCCCCCTTTGATATACTTTATAGAAATTTAAACATTTAAATCTCTATAAAGTATATTCCATAATACTAATAAAATATCTTTTAAATAATAAGAGTTAATAAAAAAATATTACTCTATAAATTACATACTTTTCTCTCTTTGGGAAAAAATAATATTAGAGGTGATTTTATGACTGAAACAGAAAAAGCTTATATTGCAGGAATAATCGATGGAGAGGGAAGTATTATGCTTCAAAGAATTCATAAGAATGAATTTCCTTCTCCTTGCGTATCTATTGCATCTACTACTCTCGAATTATTTGATTTTATTAAAAAGGCTTATGGAAAGGGAACTATTATAAAAAAGAAAAATTATAATTTAGAAAGACATAAAGATTGTTATAGTTATGTTTTAAGACGAAATGATGCTATTGATTTTTTAAAGGAGATTTCTCCTTATTTAATTATTGAATCTAAAAAGAAAAGAGCTAATCTTATAATTACTAAATATAAGAAATTAACTCCTAGAAATGGTCGTTATACTAAAGAACTCTTAGTTTTAAAAGAACAATTTTATATAGATTTTATGAATTCTTAAAAATACAAATATTTTTCTATAAACTAAAAAAATCACGATATCTATCGTGATTTATAATGGTGGAGGCGAGGGGTCATGTGCATCCTATTTTTCATATAGGCACTGACTATATCTTAATCCATATTCTGGATTCTTGGCGTATTATAAAGGCTTAGTATAGTTTATATCCTTTATCCTAGTATTCCTTAGTTTAAAACTTTAGGAATCTATAAGTCGATACAAGGCTGTTGAATTTCTTCACATACCTCTCGGTATTGCCATCAGCATAACTATTGTTATCTGTTAAGGTTTCACCGATAAAGCCAAGTTATCATTTATAAGTTACCTTATAAAGCGACTCTGTCTCACGAATCGAACCCCTGTCCGAAAGTAGATCCGTCTAGCTTTCTACGAGCGTAGTCTATAATTTAAATTTCGCTCCTGGGTACATCTATAGACAAACGTCCCATTCACTAGCTTCATAAATACCCCTCTAGCTCAAAGCTTTGCTAGACTTCGTTTCCCACTTTATGACACCAGCTACCCCAAACGTGGGCATTCAGGACTGATGAGCGCTTATATTAAGCTGCTAATGCAAAATTATTGTCTTCTGCGTTTATCTTTTTGCATACTTTATTATCGAGGCTCCATGCGTCCCTCGGCTCGCTTACCAAACCTCACTTACCCCCGTCGAAGCCAAAACGCCCCCATGTTAGGTAAATAATGTTTGCAAACGCTATTTATTTTGCTATTCGGTTTTCTATATTTAGTATATATTATCCCTAAATACTTGTCAACGGGTGCTTGTCCTACCTATTCTTCCCTCCATTAATTTTCTCCTTATATTTTGCTTCAAAATAATATCCAAGGCATAAACATAGTGGAATAAATAAAGCAAGGCTATCCATTGAGAATCCTAAGAATATTCCTAGTACACCCCAAAATATTACGTAGTTTTTGAAAAATACTCTTATAAGTCGTTTTATTTCTTCTATCCAAACTTCCATTTTCTTTTCCCCTTTTCCTTTTATTTATATGCAAAAGAGGTTGCAGTAACAACCTCTAATATTTTTAAATTTAGAATCTAATATAATCAGCACTTACGTATCCTGTTTTGTTTCCAAATTTTATTTTGTGCCATCCATTTTTTGTTTCTGTAACTGTAACTTTACTTCCTTTTGCAAGTGATCCTATAACTCTGCTTCCTGTGCTTGCATTTTCTCTTACATTTAAGCTACTTGCAGTTACTGTTCCTGTTTTTGATGTACTTGTTCCTGGATTTGATGGTGATGTGCTTCCTGTTGTTTTTACATAGTCTGCACTTACATATCCATATGAACTTCCATATTTTATTTTATGCCATCCATTTTTTGTTTCTAGTATTTCTACTTTAGCCCCATTTT
>NZ_CAMTIG010000059.1 GCF_947072515.1 uncultured Clostridium sp. | reverse complement strand
TAAAATAAAGGACTTTTTCAATTTTGAAAAAGTCCTTTGTCTACAAGCTGAAATGCCTCCTAAATTTATAGGAGGCATTTTTTTATCTATTCATTTTTTTATTAGGGTTATTTCCTTTATTTTTGTTATTACTATTCTTTTTTAATTTTCTTTTCTTTTTTCTTCTTGATATATTAATATCTCTAATTAACATTAATATAAATGCTAATGCAGCAATAATAGCTATTATTAAAAGCACATATGCAAATATTAATGGTCCTATTAATTGACCTATACTTACTTGTGGTGTAACTGCATAATCTTTAGAATATTTTAATTCATTAAATTTAACATTAACCTTACTCTTATTAAATATGCAATCCCAAGCACTTAATTTATTAGTATCCATAGTAACATTACTAAAGTTATTATTTTCAGGATTATTATAGTACATAATATTATCTTTTAAAACCATAGGAACCTTTATAGTTCTTGTTGGTCCAAAGAATCCAAATAATTTATATGTTAAAATTGGATCAAAAATTTGAGTTCCTGCTTCTTCATATACTTGTTGAGTTGCCACATTATAGCTATAGTCCATAATTTTTTTCATATCACTATACATTTCAGGGCTGTTTAAAATATTAGTCGAATCCATAACTACTCCAACAATAGTTTTCCCGTTTCTAACATCAATATTAAATAAACAACTATGTGCTTGATCTGTATAACCAGTCTTTCCTGCTACATTTCCATCTTTTCCAAGATTACTATTTCTATTATTTATAGTTATCATCTTGTCACTATTTTGGAAATTAATTGTGGCAGTTTTTGTTCCCATAGTTTCTCTTGACCATGGAATACTATATGGTAATTGACCTATTATAGCTAAATCATATGCTGTTGTATAATGATCAGGATTTTGTAATCCATTAGGATTCATAAAATGCGTTCCTTTTAATCCTAATTTTTGAACTTCATCATTCATCATCTTCACAAAATTATCTTTACTTCCACCAACATAATCTGCAATCATATATGCACTATCATTTGCTGAATATAAAAGTAATGCATCCATTACATATTTCGCTAGCATTGTTTCACCAACATAAACTGGTCCAAAATTTTTCCCAAGTGAAAATGCTGGTTGTTCTTCGGCAGATTCAGTATATGGAATGATACTATCTGGTGTTGCATTTTTTGCGAAAAGATAGGCTGTCATAAGCTTAGTTAAACTTGCTGGATACCTTTTTGCATTTGCATCCTTAGAATAAATTACTTCATTGCTTCCTAAAACCATTGTTATAGCAGATTTACCTATAATGCTTGGAAACTCAGGAGTTTTAGCTCCTACTTTTAAACTATTTTGAACTAATTCAGTATTAGATGGTAATATTGTTTCTGATGGAAAGTTCACAATTATAAGTCCAATAGAAATAATAAATACTAAAACCACTACTAAATATTTACCTTTTTTCATTCCGTTGCTCCTTCATAATTTTCTATAACCCTATAACTAAAGCATAGCTTAAGGCATAACTAATTATACAAAGAAAATTCTACTAAAAGATAACGAAAAAGATAATTAATAAATATTTAAAATATCATAAACACTAGTAACCATCACTTATAAGAGTGGGCAAGGCGAGGACGCCTGCACAAACATTAATATATAGATACTAAGTTTCAGTTGTACATTAACTAATATTATGCTTTTGTATTTTTGTAATTTTAGTTTCTTTAGTTCGATATTTTAAGTATTCTCTTATTAAATTATTGTCAATTTGGCCAGTTTTCCATTCATTTAATAATTTTGATACTGCTTGTTGAGTTATACTCAATATATTTGCTATTTCTCTTTGCTTCATTCCTGATTTAGTAAGATTTAAAACAGATATTAAGTTTTCTAATTTAGCTTGTTGTCTTTTAGTCAATCCATTAGAATTTCTAGAAAGTTTTTTACTTCTTTCTTTATTCCACTCATTTCTATAATCTTTTGAACGTCTATTTTTTTCTTTAACTGAAATTATTGTACTTAATGTTGTCATTTCACTTTCAGTTATTTCTAAAAGTTTTATAAGTTTTTTATTTGAATATACGTAACAACCATTTTCTTTAAAAAATTTACTCATAGGTGGCTTATCCTCTAGCCTAATGTATTGATCAAAAGTTTTTGCCCAAAGTATATATGCAGTCTCAGCTGATTTGGTCGCTTTTATAACTTCACTCTCTGAAAGAGGATTTTGAAATTGAGAGTTGAAATTCATAGTACTTTCAAGTGCTTCTTTTTCATTTTTTATGAAAAGACATGAATAGTATCTATATAAAAAGGTCATTAATTCTCTTGATCCAGTACAATGTCCATTTCTAATTTTTTGAAGATTTATTAAGTCATTCATTCTTGAATAATGTAATGTGTGTAAATTATAAAGAGAAATTTCTTTTGTCTTTATAATTTTTTTCTTTTGAGTAGTATTTCGTGTATTTTTCCATTCATCTTTATTTGTATTTAACTTTGGTAAAAAAACTTCTGCCATATAAGGAATATTATATCTTTTTATATGTTCACCTAAATTTATTTCAAATTTAAATTTTTCATTAGAGTTAAAAACAACTCGTGCTCTTCTACCTGTTTTAGAATTAATAGTTCCTGGTAATCTTAAAACATGAACAGCATCTGAGCTTAATGGATCTGCTCCATATTTATGGAATTTTTTTACTAAAGAATCTTGAATTCTTTGCCAAATTGGTAAAGCATTTTTAGTTGCTGATTCTATAAGATAAAATATATACATTCCATTTCCACTATCTACAAATAATGAGGGTTCTACAGTATCAAAATGACCTTCTCGTCTCATAATCTTAATCATTTCTTCTGTACTTTTCCCTTTATATTTTTTTATTTTATAATAATCTATATCTACCCAAAAAGCATGTAAATGCCTTATATTCTTAATTTGTCTTATTGGTGAAAGCATTGAATTTATTGATATGTAAACATCTTTAAAATCCATAAGCTTTTCAATTTTTTCTAGAAGTTTAAAATTGCTTATATGCCATTGAGTAAATTTTAAATTTTCATCCTTTACTCCAATTGCTGTATAACCATCTTTTTTTTCTTTTATACAATTAATTTCTATTTTTGCATCCTCAATTTTTCTTGAAGAAATTAAAGGTGTACTATTAGAAACTAACGCATTTTTTATAGAATTAAGGCTTAAAGTCTTAATTTCTTCCATAAAAAAGACACCTCCTATTACTTAGGGGTGTTTCAACATATACTAAATATACTAAATTTAAGATTTTTAATTTTTTATAAGATAATAAGGCTATTTTATACATAAAATATCCCTTTAATACCTTTGGAATTAAAATCTATAATTTAGATTATTATTAAAATATATTGAAACACTAAGTTTATTTTAGATAGCTCAGAGCCTGAGAAACTTTTTTGCTATCTTTAGATAAGATTATAACATTAAAATTCTCTAATATGCAACAGAAATTTCAAAAAAAATTTTCGCATCAAATCCAGTGTTTATGCCGCTTGCAATAGGTTCTTACACAAGCAGAATTGTTTTTATTTTCACTTACTTCTATGTAAGTATTTATGTTTACATAACTACTTATACATACATCACTACTTACATATATAATTCTGTTTATGTATTTTTAGTCGTAAACAAAAATATCATTATTTATGATTATAAATTCGTAAATATTTATGTAGGCTTTTTCGTACACCTACTGAAAATACAAGCCTTTCATGATTTTTATATATTTCTGTTATATAAATTTAAATTTCAAATTTATATCTTTTTCAAAAAAATATATAAATCTCTTGACTATTTTTAAAAATAAACTTATAATCTAAATATAAAATATCGGTTATGAAACACTAAGTTTTTATAAAGAAATTGTGAGCCTGAGAAACTTTTACAATTCTTTCAACTGAAAAGTAAAGCAACAACATTTTAAAATAATGTTGTTGCTTTTGCTTTTTTAAAAATTTTTTTAATAAATATTATTATTTCTTATAAGATTATCTATACTTCTTAAAATTTAATTTCAAATTTATTTTCCAAAATAGATTAGTATATAATTTGAAACCTTTTATAAAATCAGTATTACTAAAGATAAATATCATCCTTTATTTAAATATATATTTTTATTTTTAAAATCATTCAATTAAATTCCATTAATTTACTTCTATTATTTAAAATGGTAAAATTAAGTAAGTAATATTATTTTAAAAACTATATTTACCTAAAGGGGGACTCTTATGGAAGCTTTCAAGCTAACACTACTTCTATTAAATCGTGATAAAAAAAATTTATTTTTTTATCTCCTATCCTCAATATTAAGTTTTAGTATTTTATTTAGTATATTCACTATCATTTTCGATCCAAATCTTAGAGCACTTTTAAATGATGAACAATACATTATCCTTACCACATTAAGTTGCGTTGTTTTGTTTATGATAATTTCCGTTGGATATTATTCAAATACCTTTTTTATGAAAAAAAGAAAAAAGGAATTTGCAATTGAACTTATAAGTGGGCTTAGTTTAAACGGCCTAGCTTTTTCAATAGGCATTCTTAATCTTATTATTTCTTTAATATCATTAATAGGTGCATTTATTATTGGGACAAGTTTTTCTTATATATTAAGTAAATTTATCTATTCCTTTATCCATTTAGAATCTACTTTAATTTTAATAACTAAAGATGGGTTAGTCTCTACCTGTGCTATGCTATTTATAAATATCTTATTACTTTGCCTTTTAAATGTAGGATTAGGTTATCGAACTGAAATTTGTAATTTAATTCGCTCAAAAGAAACATCGGCTCAAAAAGTAAAATATTTGAAATATGATTTTTCTGAAAGCACAAGTACTATTTTTAAACTTCTCTCTTCTATATTTATAACTTGTTTAGCATTTATGCCATTATGTATAATATTGATTTCTAACACTATTGATGAATTACAAGTTTTAACAATTTTCTCATCAGTAGGAATATTTTTCTTTATATTTAAACTACTTCCAATTTTATTTGGGCAGCTAGGTAAAACCACACAAAGTAAAATAGATACAATTGTTTTTAAAAATCTTGTTGTTAATATTAAAAAAAATCGTGCTTCCCTAATTTCGGTATTGACTATTTCACTTTTTACAGTATATTTTTTAGGTGAATACTCAAGAAATAAATATCTTTCTGTTGCAGGAATAGGAATTTCTTTTCTTTTAGTCTTACTATTCCTATTAACTAGTTTATATTCTTTCAGTTCCTTAGGAAATTTAAAACTTAAAAATTTAAAGATTTTATTTTCTCTTGGATTTACTAAAAAAGATTTAGAAAAAATTATATTAAAAGAATCAATATTAAATACGATTTTACTTTGTTGTATACCATTTCTTTTAATATGCGTTAATATCTTCAAATTATTATCAATGAATCAAATTACTATTTCTATAGCATCTCTTATTTTCTTTATAATTATTTTAGCAATTTTAATTTCTTTTCTTGGAAGTTATTTGCTTTATAAAGATAAATTAAAAACTATTATATAAAGGAGGCTTTAAAATGAAAGAAATTATTGTTGTTGAAAATCTAACGAAAGAATATATTCTTTAAAGAAGAATGATTTAAATAAAGATATTTCTGAATCTGCTTCAGTTACTAAAAAAACAACTTTAGCTTTAAATAATATAAACTTCAAAATTTATGAAGGTGAATTTATTTCTATTATGGGTCCATCAGGATCAGGAAAATCTACTTTTGTAAATATGATTTCCACTATTGATTCTCCATCAAAGGGTAAAATCTTTATAAATGGAAAAAGAACAACTTCATTAAGTGAACATGCTATTAGCAAACTACGATTTGAAACTATAGGTTTTGTATTTCAAGAATTTAATCTTTTAGATAATTTAACTATTTTTGAAAATATTTCACTTCCTTTGAAGCTTGCTGGCATAGGTAAAGAATCAATTAATGATCGCGTAATAGAAATTGCTAATAAATTGAATGTATCTGAACTCTTGGAAAAATATCCTAATGAATGTTCTGGAGGACAAATTCAAAGATGTTCTATTGGTCGTGCTTTAATTAATAATCCTAAAATAATAATTGCAGATGAACCAACTGGAAATCTTGATTCCCAAAACTCTAAAAATATTTTGAAGCTTTTTAGAGACTTAAATGAAAAATTTGGGATTACTATTTTAATGGTTACTCATGATCCATTAACTGCTAGTTATTCAAAAAAAACAGTTAACATTAAAGATGGAAAAATTGAAAAAACTTTAAATAGAGAAAATAAAACTCAAAGAGAATATTTTAATTCTATATTACATCTTGTATCTGGCGATATTGATTTATAACCAAAAAAGAACTATCTAAATTTGATAGTTCTTTTTCTATGAGTGTATATTAAAAATATAATATAACTAATATTAAAGATAAAAATTCTGAATCGTTTTATCTTTCATATCATCATTTATTCCAATATATCGTAAAGTGATACTTGGGGAGGAATGATTAAAAATATCTTGAAGAATTGCAATATCTTTAAATTGACTATAATGAAAATATCCAAAAGTTTTTCTCATTGTGTGAGTACCAACTTCTTCTATCCCAACTTTTTTAGCTGCATCCGTAAGAATACGATAAGCTTGGATTCTTGTAATTGGACCATTTCCTTTTTTAGATGCAAATAAAAAATCATATTCACTTAACCCATATATAAATTTATCTAAATCCATTTTCAAATTTTGATTTATATAGAACCTTTTACTTTTTCTTGTTTTCTTTTCTACTATTGATATATGTGTTTTATTTTTCACATCACTTACTCTTAAATTCAAAATATCTGAAACTCTAAGTCCAGTATTTATTCCAGTTGTAAATAATAAATAATTTCTAAATCCAGTTTTTAGAAGTTCTCTTTTCATTCCTTCAATTTTTTCTCTATCTCTAATAGGTTGTACAAAATTCATTTTTTCACTCCTTTTATTATTAAAAAATGTAAAAAATCTTTCTTTCACATTCAAATCGATTTTAACAAAAAAATTTTTTCAAGTTTTTTTGCATACTATAAAAAGTACTTTCTTTAATTTATTTTTATTTTTTTCTTTTAAAATCGACATTGGCTTGTTTTCACTATTTTCAAGCCTTTTCATATCTATAAGCTTTTTATATTGTATAATAGTCATTTTTTCCTATTTGAAAATGACTAAATTATCGCTTAAATTTATGTTACTTTTTATGTAACCTATATATATATTATGTTACATTTATGTTTTTTTGTAAAGTGTTTTTTCTCTTCTCAAGCTAGTATTTAAGCCATTTCTTAGATGTCTTCACAAATGTAACACAATATTTATTGTGTTACATTAAATTCAAGTATATTTTTAGCAAGTTTACGCTATACTTAGCACTAAATCCGACTCGCTTTACATATATAATGAAAATATTACTTCTATGGAGTAATATTAATAATTTGCTTTTATTCTAAACAGCTTAGTTTTCATAAATATTTTTCTACAACTCAAATAATTATTGAGAATATAATAACTCCTTCTTAATTACTGATATATCAGTCTATTATTAAGAAGGAGTTGTATTATTGCATAAAATTATTCTATTATTTTTCTATCTCTAAGTTATCTAACGCTTGGTCAAGTAACAATTGAACCAATTTTGATTTTCCTATCCCAGACATTTTAGATACCTTTTCAATTTTACGTATTGTTTCTTGTTTAAGATAATAGGTTGCTCTTCTAGGAGCTTCTGGTTTTTCTTGCTTTTTTATTTTAATTTTTATTGTACCCGAATTACTAGTTGTAACTAACTCATCATCTTGAATAAAATCTTCAAATTCTTCTTCTTCATCAAGTTCATCTTCCTCATAAACTTCAATGACTTTTTTCTTTGGAGTATTCCTTTTTTTTCGTGGTTTTTTTACAACTATTTCTTCAATTTCTTCTTCAATTTCTTCTTCAATTTCTTCTTCAATTTCTTCTTCAAGATCATCCTCAAAATCATCTTCATTTTCTACAATTGATTGTACTTCAACTTTTTTTTCTGTTTTTACAACCACTGGTTCTGAAGCTTCTTTCACTTTAGAGTTTTTCGCCTCCGTTATAGGTATATCATTCTTCTTTTTTTCTGATTCTTTTTCTTTTTTAACTTCCTTTTTTTCTTCAGAAAGTTCTTCTTCTTTTGCATTGCCTTTGATATCTATAACTTCGGTATTAATCTTAGACTCTTTATCACTTTGCGTTTCTGCTTTTTGTCTTTTTGCTTGCATTTGTGCTTTTAGCATCTCAAAGTTTTGATTAATATCTTTTTTAGCTTTAGACAACGCGTTCCACCAACCTTTCAAGAACCTTGAAGAATTGTTCTGCAGATTCTTGATCATATTCAAATACTGTTTTCCCCATTTTACCTGCTTCAGTTATCTTAACTCTTCTATTTATTGGTTCTGTAACAACCCCTTCTTCACCAAAAAATTCGTGAAGAAATTTCAAATTTTCTTTAGCATCATTAGTTCTTTTATCATACATATTTGGAATTATAAGTGCTATTTTATCAGGTGTTAATCTTAGATCTGAAAGATATTCATAGATACTTCCGCAAGCTCTTACTGCAGCAGCTTCTACCTGTACTGGCATAATGATACTATCAACATAACAAAGTACAGCATCATTTATTTTTGTTCTTTGAGGTCCACAATCGACTATAACATAATCATAATCCATATTTTCAAGTCCTTTTAACTTTTCAGTTAAAATTAAATCAATACGAGTTTCTCTATAAAACTCCGAGTTTATTTCTTCAATATGAGAATTAGGAAGAAGATCTAAGCCCTCTCTAGCTTCTATTATACAATCTTCTATAGAAACATTATCTCGTCTGTTTACTAAATCAAAAAAAGTCTTTTTATACTCCGCTTCTTGTATACCTAAAAAAAGACTTGAATCATTTTGTCCATCTAAATCAACTAAAATCACTTTAAAACCCAGTTTAGCTAATCCATGAGAAAGTTGAACAGCAACAGTGCTTTTCCCAACTCCACCTTTGTTATTCAGAACTGCTATCTTCTTCATTTTTCTCCCCCCTTTGAATTTTTATTTATTATGTTATTTAAAATGTCTAATCTTGCTTTCCCTAATATTTGCTTTGGCTTTTGTGCAATCTCATCGCCTTTATAAAACTTTGTTTTATTTGCTTCTATAACTGAGAATATCTTTTCCTCTAATTCTGCATCTTGAACTTTATTTTGAAAATACGCATCTATATAATCTCTTAAAGCATAACCGAGCTCTAATTGATTTTTGTAATAAAGTCTTATATCGCTTCTTTGCATAATTTTCTTTACTCCTCTCACTATTTTCAGAACTAAACTTAACTAATTCTTATATTTAAAATTAACTTTTTTTTAACTACCTTTTACCTTATTTTATACTAAAATCATCTTAAATTCAAATAAAATTTATAACAATTTGAACTATTTTTATACATTCTTTATACTTATCTTTACTTATATATATACATATTTTAATCTAATTATAACTTTATCTCATATAAAAAAAGAGTTGTTTTTCAACAACTCTTCTATAAAATTACTTTTTTATTTTTTTATATTCTATTTTTTTACTTTTGCTCTAAAGAAATCATCTTCCTCTAATTTAAACGGAGTTTTTATTTTGAAAATCATATTTGGATGTTGACACATTTCAATTTCTTTTCCATTCTCATCAAAGATTTCTTCTGCTACAAAACTTTGATTATAAGTTCCTGGTGATAGTATTTCTAGTGTTTCACCTTTTACAAATTTATTTCTCTGTTTGCATGTTGCTATACCTGTTTTTTCATCATAAGAAAGAACTCTAGCTACCATGTCATAATCTTTTATGTGGAAATTACTATCATATATTATTCCCTCTGATTGTGGCTTATTAAAGAAGAATCCTGTTCCATATTGTCTATGATTAACTTTATATAATTCTTCTTTTAAGTCTTTAGGTAATTTATAATTTTCTGGATCTTGATAATAAAGATCTATTGCTTGTCTATATGCATTGACAACTATTGCAACATAATATTCGCTTTTATTTCTTCCTTCTATCTTTAAGGAAGATATTCCTGCATTTAAAAGTTCAGGTAAATATTCTATCATAGCTAAATCTTTTGAATTCATTATATATGTACCGTTTTGATCTTCTTCTATTGGAAAATATTCATTTGGTCTTTTTTCTTCAACTAGTGCATAATTCCATCTACAAGATTGACTACATGCGCCTAAATTAGAATTTCTTCCTGACATATAACTAGATAAAAGACATCTTCCTGAATATGCTATACACATAGAACCATGTACAAATGTTTCTAACTCAAGTTCAGGACTAATATTTTCTCTTATAGTTTTTATTTCATCTAAAGAAACTTCCCTTGCTAAAACAACTCTTTCAGCGCCTAAAGATTCCCACATATTACAAGCTTCATAATTTAAAGTATTAGCTTGTGTACTTATATGAATTGCTAAATTTGAATGCTTCTTCACCATTCCTAGAACACCTAAATCTGAAACTAAAACTGCATCAACTCCTGCTTCTTCTAGTTCCTTTAAAAATGGTGGTATTTTATCCAATCCTTCATTTCTTGGCATTACATTTAAAGTACAGTATATTTTTTTTCCTAAACTATGAGCAAGTTCTGCTCCTTCTTTAATTTCTTCAAATGTAAAATTTTGTGCTGCTGCTCTTAAAGAAAAATCTTTCCCTCCAAAATATACAGCATCTGCTCCATATTTAAATGCTATTTTTAACTTTTCTAGACTTCCAGCTGGTGCTAATAGTTCAGGTTTTTTAAATTTAATTGTCATTAAAATTTCCTCACTTTATCTATATTTAATAACTTTTATTATAGTGAATGAAAAGAGTTTTTACAATATTTTTGTTTCTGAAGAAGCTTTTTTATGAATATAAAGTGATATTTTTATATTTAAAATACTTATATAATATCTTAATTTTATATTTAAAATAGAAAAAAGCCTAAAGAAAAATCTGTTACTAAACTCATTCTCCTTTAAGCTTTATTTTTACTGGTAATTTTATACTTGGTTTTATTATATCTGGACAATTTGGATTTATTTTATCCTCTTTATATTCAACTCTTAGAAATGGATAATCTAAGCCATTATCTCCATTTCCATTAAATTCTATATAACTACTTTTTCTTTTTCCTCTGATAAATATTCCTCTATTCTCTAAACACCCATCATTCCATTTTTTAACTATCTCAGTAATATCAATTTCTACATATCCTAAATTTTTCTTAACTTCAAAATCCTTCAACATCTTCTCTTCTAGTTCTATAGTATTTGTATAATAATAACTATATTTTCCTACATACTCCATTGTTGGTACAATACTATAAACAAATTTACTATTTTCATCAGTATCTATTCTTATAGGCACTTTAAATAGTATTAAACTGGCTTTCACAACTTCTTTATCGCTTCCGATTTCCGAAATATCAAAATATAAATAGCTCCAATATCTAATACATTTTTCAATACCAATTTTAATATTTTGATATTCTTCTCCTTTCCGACATTTATGTGAAAAAACAATATTTTTCGTACACTTTAAATCAATACTTTCCATTTTATCACCTATTTATAAATATTCCTTCTGCTTCACATTCTATAGCACTTGCATCATTTATATCTCCCCATACTATGGCCGATATCTTTATTGTCATGGTATCTACATTTTTGTAAATTTCTGCAAATTCATATATATTTTGTTCTTGAAGCCCTGTCAATACATTTATTGAATTTACAATCATCTTTGTTTTTAGTAACAAATTATATTTTTTTAATATATCCATTATTCCTGATATGTCAACATCAAGCTCTACTGATGTTGTTGGCATTCCACTCCCATTATTTGCTATATTGGGAATTATATTTACTTGCATCCCCATGCTTCTCCTCCTATCTTTTAAATAATATTAGTAATAGTTGCAATTATTTCTATATCCTCTTGTTTTATATTTTCTACTAATCCTATATTTCCAAGAAATATAATATTATTATTAGGTATTTCAGAAATTTTATATATATTTGAATAGCTATAATTATTACTTTTAATTTTTAAAATTATATCTAACTTAAAACTTCCACTTGAATTTTTATCAATTATATTGTTAGTATCTATTTGTATAGTTTCAATATTAGATACTTCTCCAAGGCCCTCAATTTGTTTCTCATAATTAATTTCTTGATCTGAGATTATTATTTTATTATTTGCCAATGAAATATACATAGAAATTGCTACTTGTGTTGATTTTTCTGCTGTCATCATAGTCACCTTCATAATAACCGTATTGTATTATTCTATTATCAATAATTTCTGATATATTATAATAATTTATTAAAGTAATACTACTTGTCATAGCTGTTGCATTTATGAATACAGGAATTTCTAAATTAGTTTCCATAAAAATTCTATTTCCAATATTAGTTTCTAAATAACTTTCTAGACTACTTAAATCAGCAACCACTTCTAAATTATACGATACTACCCCAGAATTTATTATAGTATTTTGTTTATTCAAATTAATTTCTATTCCCAATTTCATGCCTCCTTGTGTAATAGAACTATATCTTTAATATAAAAATATAATTTTATTTCTACAACTATTGCATTTATCATTATATTTTTATTTAACTGCTTCTAGCTAATTTATAAAACAATTCAAATTTAAAAGAACTAATATTAAGGAATCCTTAATATTCACTTTAATATTAGTTCTTATTCTTTTAAGCTATAGTTGCTTTATATATTTTAGCTGAAATAGGTGTAGTAAAGAATGCATTAACAGCAGCTTGATCAGCAAAAACGTGTCCATCTGGATAATAAGTTCCTAAAAGAAGAGGACCAGATGTTCCATCAATTGTTCCTGCAACTAAAACTTGTGCAAGTGTTTGAGCTCCATTTCCATCAACCCAACTTAATTCAATAGTTGCACCATTAACTACTGTAATAGCTTTTCCATTTGGAGCTGCTATAGCTATATCGATTCCCATATTATCTCCTAAGCCTGAAAGTTGAGTAACAACATCTGCATCTAATACTGAATAATTTTGATTTAAATTTGCCATTCTTTTATCCTCCGTTTTTAATTTAATCTAAAACTTATACTATATAATATTAATTTTTTTAAACTTTGCTACTAGTTTTACTTAATTTTTTATATTTCATCTTAAAACTTTATTTAAATCTATTAAATCAACCTCTACCCATAAATTATATTTAATCATTTAATACTATAATGTTTTCTCTAGATGTCTTATACTTAGAATTATATTTTTCTTCAAATAACAAAAGAGTCTCTTTTAATACAATTTCTGTTTTTGCTACTCTAATAGTTTCATAAATATTTTCCTCTTCATCTAAAGCAATTGATTTTATTAAATCATCATTATTTTTATTAATCAATTCTATAGTTTTTACAAACCAAGAGAATTCCATAAACTCTGAATCTTTAAAATAAAATGTATACATACCTCCTTTTATATTTTCTAAAACCTCTTCTTCTGTTTTACATCCAATACAAAAATATTGCTCTCCTTCTTTTAAGATTTTATCATTTTGTGAAAATAATATAATATTCTCACAAAACTCATTAACTTTAGGAATATTACTTTCTATCTTTAAAGCCTCTTCATAATTAATTACTATAGACAATAATTGTTTATTAAACTCTATTGATTTAGTAGTTAACTCACTTAAAAGTTTTTTACTATTAATCAGAGAATCTAATCTAAAATTTGGATAATTCAAAGTTTTATTGTTGCTATAATAATATTCAATATCCTTTAAAGCTTTTGTATATTTACCTGCACTATAAAAAGCATTCCCTCTTAAAAAATGTAAATCTCTAAAATTCGGATATTCATCTAAAAATAGCGTACTTATCATAATAGCATCCTTAAACCTTTTTTCATCTATCAAAGTCTTTGTTAAATATATAGATAAATGTTGCCTATATCCATTATTAGTCCCTTCTGTATTCATTGCTAATATATAATATTTAATTGCATTTTTATTATCTCTTGCTCTTAAATATTCACTTGCTAAATTATAATAAAAAAAACCATCTTTTTCGTTTTCATCATATTTTTCATAGATTCTAAAATTTCTTTTTTGTTTTTCTACTATATTACATTCATTCCCATCATAGCCTAAATGATAAATTTGAAGAGGCATACTACCAATTTCACTTTCTGTATTCTCTTTTAATATACACTCTAATATTTGTTCGTGAATCTTTCCATTAAATCTATAATGACTTTTATTTTTGAAAATTCTAAAACTCTGATTTTCTAAAGTTTCTTTTTTATCAATAATATTAGTTAATACTATATTATATCCCTCATATCTATCATCTAATTGCTTTTTTAAATTTCTCCATTCTTTCCCTACTAAATATTCATCACAATCTATATATAATATATATTCTTTAGTTGCATAATCTAAAGCTTTATTTCTTGCTTTTGAAAAGTCATCTTCCCATTTTTCAAAGTATACTTTAACTCCAAACCGTTTTGCTATTTCTACTGTTTTATCTGCTGAACCTGTATCTACTAAAATTATTTCATCAACTATATTCTCAAGACTCTCTAAACACCTTTCTAAGGATTTTTCTTCATTCTTAGCAATAATACATGCTGATATAGTTTTATTCATTTTCACTCCACCTCACAAGCCTAGGATTAGGATCTAATATAGATGCATATTGATTTACATTTCCATAAATACCTTGTGGATCATGCTTCTTATATCTTGCATACTTTTTTAATCTATCTTCTTGTCTCATCCATCCATAATGCTTAAGTCTATATTTAGATATTGAAGTATTTAATTCTAAGACATTATTAGGTAATCTTCCACAATGAACTGGATTTTCAATCCATGTATAATTAAAATCTTTTTGATATCTAGTTAAAAATGTTCTATAAGTAAAATGAGCTTTCCAATTAGCATCTTCTCTAAAGTTATTTTCATCCCAAAAATCATATAATCTAAAAGCATATGCATCACACCATGGATCAGAGTCAATTAACTCCAATATATTTTCTTCAAAAGCATCCTCAAAAACTTCATCTGCATCTAAACTTAAAATCCAATCAGGACTTGTTTTTATTGTCTCATTCCATTGGCGTTTTCTTAAATTTACTTCATTTAAAAACATACTTTGATTATTTTCAATAAGTTTTAAATCAATATCTCCTAATATATCTTTTATAATTTCTTTCGTTCTATCTGTACTTCCATCATCTATAATAACTGCATTCGTTATATATTTTTTATTTTGATTTAAAACTCTTTCTAAATATCTTCCTTCCTCATTCTTTACAATCATTGAAAGCGTTAATTTATTTTTTTCTTTTACTTTTCTTATATAAGGTGTTTCTAATATCTTCTCTTTCTTTTCTTCAACTAAAGATTCAATTTTCCATTCACTCTTTTCCTTTTTAAAGAATGCAATCTTTTCGTCTTCTTTGCTAAAACTATAATTATTCTTAATACCATTTATTATTATTTTATATTTAATAGCTACTCTATCTTTTACTTCAAAGAACATTATTTTCCAGTCAGCTACTTTATAAATAGAAGTTATTTTAAATTGTTTTATAGACATCTCTTCTCTAGCTCTAATCTTCTGTAATCTTTCCCCTTCTCTTTTATAAAAAAATTTCATCCAATCATAAGAAATACTCTCTTTATAAGAAAATTTATAATATTCATCTAAAAAAGCAGTTAATTTTTCTGATAATTTATATCCTAAAATATCATAATTTCTTTTTTTAGCATCCTCTTTAAATTTTTCTACTCCTTTTAAATTATCCTTTCTATAAATATGATATGCTGGATAGTTTGTATCTACATATAACTCAAATCCATAAGCTACAGCTCGTACACAGAAAAACCTATCTTCACCCCAGAAAGAAAGATTATACATTTCATCAAAATTAACTCCTTTTAATAAAGGTTCCCTTTTTATTAAGGTACATGCCCCTAAACCACCAACTCTATAAACTCCTGGTTTCTTTAGCATAATTAAGAACTGTTTAGTTTCATCATCAATTTCTTTTCTAGTTTTAGGCTCATTCATCTTTGCATCATGCATAGTATAAGCATCCTTTAACCATACTTGAGGCAATTCATCTCCATCAGGACTCCACTTAGTCCAGAATATATTCGATATAATATCTTTATCCTTTGAAACTAATGATTTTAACGCTAATGGATGAAGTACTATATCCGAATCTATAAAAAATAAATAATCATATTCATTTTCTAAAAAATATTTTATAATTGAATTTTTAAACATTGTTACTTTAGCTACTAAATCATTATTCCATCTATGGGTATAATCATCACAAAAATATTCTTCGCTACTACAATTTTCAATATTCAATATAGTTACATTTTTAATTTTATTTTGAAATTCTTCTAAAAGTTTTTTAGATTCTAACTCCTTATTATCATCTATAAAGCAATATCCTACATCAAACATTTCTTTTTCTACTTCTTCTAAGGATATTAAAAATTCTTTTAATATTAAATTATTTTGACAGATAGGACTTCCAATTAAAATCTTCTTATTTTTAAAGTTTTCACATCCTAAATTTATCATACATCCCTCCTAAAAAAATTCTCGTAAATTGTTATATCTATCTCTTTAACTAGATATTTTTCAATATTTTTTTGTATTTTAGCTTCTAATAAATTCTTATAAATAATTCTTTCTTCAATTTTCACATTATTATTTACTCTATCTAATATATCTACTTTAAATATACACTTTTCATCTTCTAATATACTAGCTAGAAACTCTTGTTGATTATATGGAATTACTTCTGAATTTTTTAATATTAAAATCCACTTTGTACTAAATTCCTTCAAAATATTTTCTTCTATATCCTCTTCAGTACATTTAATTATTTTAGCTCCTATATTTAAACATTCTTTAAAAATTTCTATATCATTTTCTTTATTCGATATATTAAATACTATAATTTCTTCCGCTAATTCTCCTATATTTTTTATAGAATCTAGTAAATACCTATCTACTTTATCAACTATAAATGCACATCCTATTAAAAACTTAGATTTATTTACTATTCCACCATCTAATTGTTTTAATATCTGACTTATATTATATATTTTGTCATATCTATTATTTGGATACCCATAGCTTGAATCTTTATTGATAAAATAAAAATTTAAATATTCTTTAGCTTTACTATATCTCCCACATTCAATAGAACAAATCATTCCTAAGAAATACATATCTTTAAAATCAGATAACTCCTTCTTATAATATTCTAATATCCTAATTCCTTCACTGAACCTTTTTATTGCTGAATATGCTTTTATAGTATTTAACACTAAATATGGAAAATAAATATGTTTACTCTTCTTATAGTTTGTAATCGCTAATGATTTTTCATACATTTCTATTGCATCTTCATATTGATTTATTCGTCCATACTCATTTCCTAAAGCATAGTAATAATATCCATCTTTTTTATTTTCATCATATGAAAGTAAAATTTCTAAATTTCTTTTACTCTTAATAGAAATATCAACTGCTTCTTCATCATAACCGTAATGGAATATTCTAATCTCAGTAGGTACTATAATTCCCTTTTTAGCATTTTCTATAGAATCTATAATTTGTTCATGTAATGCACCCTTAAATCTATATTCTGGTCTGTTTTTAAATGCTCTTAACACTACAGCACTTCCTATATCTTTTCCCTTAATAAAATTTATCAGCTTAAAAAAATAAGCCTCAGCATTTTCTTCTTTTCTCATTCTATTTTTTAGTCTTAATAAATCTTCTCTAGGGATTTCTTCATCTGCATCTAAAAAAAGTATCCACTCACCAGTAGCATTATCTATTGATACATTCCTTGCCTTTGAAAAATCGTTACACCACTTAAAATCTATGATTTTACAATTAAAATCAGATGCTATTTCCTTTGTTTTGTCAGTAGATCCTGTATCTACTACTACTATTTCATCTACCTCTCCTTTAATACTATTTAGACATCTAGGAAGGTTTTCTTCTTCATTTTTTACAATAAGACATACACTTAACTTCATAAAACACACTCCTTTATTCTATAATTAAATATATGCATAAACGTTATATACGTTATAAATTAAGCTCTTAAAATAAATCTATTTAGAAAAGATTCTTTTAATACATCTATTTCTATAATTTTTATACGTAAAAAGAGCTACCTTTTAAAAGGTAGCTCT